>NZ_JBIVLO010000013.1:0-189552 GCF_044751305.1 Streptomyces sp. NPDC088725 | reverse complement strand
CGCACGACGGCGCAGCTCAAGCGGGTACTGGGAAGGACGTGCCATGACTCGATCCTCTCAAATGATCGAGTCCCTACCGAACCCGGAACGGTTCACACATTGGCAGCAGACCCTCGGCGACCACCCGAATGTCCTGAGCACCCAACTCACCCTGGCGGACACCCACCAGGAAGCCGGGGCACACCAAAAAGCGCTCGCGGTCTATCGCGTTGCCCTCGACCGGATCGAGCCCACCCTGGGCCCGGAAAACCCGCTCGTCACTCAGATTCGCGCAAGGATCGACGCAGCCGAGCACGCCGCTTCGCGGTCTGACCGTTAGTACTCCATTGGAGTTCTCCGCTTCCCAAGCTCGTGTGGAGTGAGGCCGGTCGACGATCTGTGAATGCAGAATTGCCGTGTGCGCGCTGGCTGGGCGGCTTAGTCTGATGCTCTGGCCTCAGCCAATGACAGTAATTCAGGGATGGGTTGTGGGAGCGGAGATCGTGCAGTTTTTGGAGCAGGCAGGGCCGTATCTAAGCGCAGCCCTGGGTGCCTATGGTGCGGGGGTACTGGCCCGGGCTGAGGACGCTGCGGTGGGAGCCACGGCGAACGCGGGGCGCAGTATTTTGCACGCGGTCTGGCGGCGCCGGAGCCCAGCCGGACGCCAGGAGCTGGAGGCGGCGGTGCGTGAGGCGGCCGAGGAGCCGGAGGACACCGATACTGCAGCCGCGCTGCGTCAGCAGATCAAGCGGACTCTAAGAGAGAACCCACAATTGCTTGCCGAACTGGCCGCCCAACTTCCCGCGGCCGGCGCAGTTACGATCACCGCGTCCGGTGAAAGGTCTATCGCCGCACAGACGATCGGCACGGCCGTCACCGGAGACAACACCACGATCCGTCCGTGACCCCGCCTCGGCCATAAAGTTCTTGCCACCAGTCTTCGAACTGTGCGCGATGCCGTCGACCCTGGTCTGATCCACCCCGCACACCAGGAAATGTCGGTCGCTGAACCGACCGACGTCAGTGAGCGCCCTTCCACTACCCGGGAGGGCGCTCGTGCATCAGCACCGCATAACGAGAGCGGGCTCACCGAAGCCATCGCGTGGCGCCCGATCGTCGACTGCCCAATCCCGCAAGCTTTTCACGCAACATGCGATACGTTGCTAATCAGCTCTCGACGAAAAGTCCCCACAAAGTCCCTGACGTGATTCAAGACAGGCCTGGGCACGCCAAAACTGCAGGTCATCCCCATGATCAACAGTCGTCTACATATACGTGAAGTACAAGGAGACGGCGCGCGGCGGGCTCGCGGTGAACATCATCGAGTGCTGACGCGCGGCTCCACCGGTGACGCGGGCCGGTTCGCGGTGCCGTAGTCGCGGGCCGCGCACCGGGTGCGAGGGCGGCGGGCAGGCGGTCCGGTGATCGCTGCCGTGGGCCCCAGTGGCGGCGGGCCACTCGTGCGCCGAACCTGGAGGGAACGGGAACGGCGCCAGGCGGGGACATCGCGCCGCCCGGCCGCACCGGCCCCACGGAGGTACCTGATGACGACCGCTGCCCCACGGCACGCTGATCTCGGGAACCTGTGGACGCTGCCCGGGGTGTACGCCCCGCAGGCGGACACCCGTCTGCTCGCCCGGGCGCTGCGGGCCGAAAGGATCGCGGCGGGGTCGGACGTCCTCGACGTCGGCACGGGCAGCGGCGCGCTCGCGGTGCTGACCGCGCGGACAGGGGCGCGGGTCTCGGCCACCGACATCTCCTGGCGCGCGGTGCTCACCACCCGGGTCAACGCCGCACGGGCCGGACAGCGGGTACGGGTCCGCCACGGCGACCTGTCGATGCCGTGGCACGGACGCACCTTCGACCTGGTGGTGAGCAACCCGCCCTACGTTCCCGCCCGGCGCGCCCGGCCTCCGCTGTGGGGCAGGACCCGCGCGTGGGACGCGGGCCGGGACGGCCGGCACGTGGTGGACCGGATCTGCTCGCGTGCCCCGTCGCTGCTCCGTCCGCACGGCGTGCTGCTGCTGGTGCACTCCGGCCTGTGCGGCGTCGACTCGACCCTGCGGCAACTGGCCGAAGCCGGGCTGATGTGCGCGGTCACCGAGCGGGCCTACGTGCCGTTCGGCCCGGTTCTCAGCCAGCGGCTGCCGTGGCTGCGCGCCCGTGGCCTGATCGGCGCGCACGAGGACAGGGAAGAACTGGTGGTGATCCGTGCCGAACGAAGATGACCGCTTCAGGCGGGTCACCGTCGACCGCGACGGCCCTGTACTGATCGAGGGACCGGTGGAGGTGGTCGCGGAGGACGGCAGCGTCGTCACCTCCGACCGGTTCGTGGTGGCCCTGTGCGCCTGCCGCCGCAGCCGCGCCTACCCGTGGTGCGACACCAGCCATCGCGGTCACCGGCGGCCGGGCACCGGCAAGAGGCGCGGTCATGACGAGCGTCCCGCCCCCGATGCGGAGGAATCCGATGACGGCGACCAGCACTGACCGGCGCCGCGCCGGGCCGGCTCTGCCCACACCCAGGGGCCCGCTGTCGGCCGGCCTTCTCACCGCGCTCACCGCGCGGCGCCGTGCCGCGCCGGACGCGGGCGAGGCAGCGGCGGCGGATCCGTACGGCGAAGACCTGCAGCTGGCTCTCTACCTCTTCTACGAACTGCACTACCGCGGCTTCGCGGAGGTGGCCGACGACCGCGAGTGGGACCCCGGGCTGATGCCGCTGCGCAGGGCGCTCGAAGAGCGCTTCCTCGGCGCGCTGCGCGCCGACGTTCCCTCGGGCCGCGGCGTCGAGGACGTATTCGGCGAGCTGCTGATGGAGCCCACCGATCACAGTGCCGACATCGCGTACCACCTGGAACACGACGGGGAACTCTGGCAGCTGCGGGAGTACGCCGCCCTCCGCTCGCTGTACCACCTCAAGGAGGCGGACCCGCACGCCTGGGTGATACCGCGGCTGCGCGGCCGGGCGAAGGCAGGCATGGTGGCGATCGAGTACGACGAGTTCGGTGCCGGCCGGGCCGAGAACATCCACGCGCGGCTCTTCGCCGATCTGATGGCGGACCTGGGGCTGGAGACCGAGTACGGGCACTGCCTCGACGCCGCGCCGGCCGTCGCGCTCGCCACCGTCAACGTGATGACGCTGTTCGGGTTGCACCGGGCGTTGCGCGGCGCGCTGGTCGGCCACTTCGCGAGCGTCGAGGTCACGTCGTCACCGGGCTCGCGCCGCCTCGCCGCCGCCATGCGGCGGACCGGGGCCGGCCCTGCGGCGGAACGCTTCTACACCGAGCACGTCGAGGCGGACGCCGTCCACGAGCAGGTCGTACGCCGCGAGGTGATCGGTGGCCTGCTCGCCGACGAACCGCACCTGGAAGCCGATGTGTCCTTCGGCGCGGACGCCACCGCGTTTCTCGACGACCGTCTCGCCGTCCACGTGCTGGATGCCTGGCGCGCGGGCCGGTCGGCCCTGCGCTGAGTACCCCCTTCACAGGTCGAGTACGACGCTCTCCGCGGGCGAGGAGCAGCAGATCAGCGCGTTGCCCTCAGCCGGCTGGTCGATGGGGTCGGGGGCGTAGTCGACCCGGCCCGACATGAGCGCGGTCTCGCAGGTGTGGCAGATGCCGGTGCGGCAGGCCCAGCGCGTCGGTACGTCGCAGGCCTCGGCGAGTTCGAGCAGGCTCGCGCGTGCGGGGTCCCAGTCGACCGTGAGGCCGCTGCGGGCGAAGGAGACGGCGGGGCCTTCGCCCCGGGAGCCCTCCGGCGGGTGCGGCGCCCTGGCCTGGCCTCCCACCACGCCGGGTGTCAGGGCGGCCTCGGCGCCGAACGCCTCGGTGTGGATACGGGCCGGATCCAGACCTTCCGAGGACAGCGCGGACGCCAGGTCGGACATGAAATCCACCGGGCCGCACACATACGCGTCGGCGTCCTTCGGCAGGTCGAGCCCCGACAGCATGTCCGGGGACAACCGGCCGCGTTTCGTGTAGTCGACGCCCGCGCGGTCGTCCTCATCGGGGCTGCTGTAGGCGATCAGCCTTCGGGAGTGCGGCAGGTCCCGCATCAGAGCGCGGCTCTCGTCGGCGAACGGGTGCTCGGCTCCGTCGTGCGCTCCGTGCAGCCACCAGACCGGCCGCTCGGAGTGCGCACCGGCCAGTGCGTGCAGCATCGCGAGCACGGGCGTGGCACCGACACCGGCGGACACCAGCACCACGGCACGCTCGCTGTCCTTCAGGCAGAACGTGCCGCGCGGCGCTGCCACGTCGAGGGTGTCTCCGGTGCGCACAGCCGTGTGGAGCCGGCCGCTGACCTCACCGTGCACCTCTTTCTTCACGCTGATCCGGTACTCGTCGGCGTCCGGCGCACCGGACAGCGAGTAGTCGCGGATCAGCGGAGAGCCACCACCCGGCGGCCGTACCTTCAGCGCGACGGCCTGTCCCGGCAGCGAGGCCGGCAGCGGGGACCCGTCCGGGTCGGCCAGCGACAGGGAGACGACGCTCCGGCTCTCGTGGTGGATACCGGTGACGGTCAGGGGCCTGAATCCCTTCCAGGCGGGCGGCGGACTGCTCGCGGCCGGGGTCAGTCCGGTGTTGCCGACGGCGGTTCCCGGTTCCTGCTCCGAACGGTCGGCCTGGTCGGCGATCGTCCGCAGCGAACTCTGCCAGCCGGGGCTCAGCGCCGGGATGCGCAGGGCGCGCCGGATCCCCTCCGGGGAGTGGCCGGGGAGGTAGAGCAGCGCGTCGACCTCCGCGACCGTCATCCGCTCCGGGCCCGAGGAGATCTTGACGATCTCCTGCCCGGCTTCGACCTCGCCTTCGGTCACCACCCGCAGGTAGAAGCCGGGGCGCCGATGGGAGACGAGCAGGGCCGGCAGCTGCGGCTCGTTCATCCGCAGACCCACCCGGTAGCACGTCACCCGGGGCTGGGTGACCTCGAAGACGGCGTCGCCGATCCGGTAGCGGTCGCCCACGCACACCTCGTCGTCGGGCAGACCGTCCACCGTGAAGTTCTCCCCGAACTGCCCGAGCTTGAAGTCGTCGCGGCGCAGCTCCTTCTGCCAGTAGCCGTACGACGCCCACTGGTACACCAGCACCGCGCGCGCCTCACCGCCGTGGCCCGCCAGGTCGCCCTGGCCGTCTCCGTCGATATTGAGCCGCCGTACCATCCGAGGTCCTGAGACCGGGCTCTTCCACACCCCGGTGTGCACGGTGCGGCCGCGCCAGGGGACATCCTGCGGCAGGCCCACGTTCAAGGAGATCAGCCTGGCGGCCACGGCTCTCGCCTCCCGGGTCTCGCGCTCTCGCCCCCAGGTCTCGGCACAGGAACGTCCGGCCAGGTCTCGGCACAGGAGCGTCCGGCCAGGTCTCGGCACGGGAGCGTCCGGCGCGCTATTCCTCCCGTTCGAAGTCGGCTTGCGCCCGCTGCTCGTCCAGATCGGCCTGCGCCGCCGCGTACAGGTCGTTCACGAAGCGCTCCGCGTTCTCCGGCGGTACTTCGTCGGAGAGATCCCGCAGGCGGGAGGTCCAGGTTTCTCGGGGATCGCTCATCTCTGTCACTCCAGCTTCAGGCGGTGTCCGAGTTTCCGGCGGTGCCCGTGCGGTGGGTGTCGCGGGCGTGCGCGGCGGCACCTCGCGTGCGTGGGCCCCGGGGCCCTGCGCGGGTGTCACAGTCCGGCGCGCCGTTCGAGACCGTACGATCCTGACCGGCACATCACCCCATCCAGGGTCGTCCGACCGTGCGCGGAGTGCAAGGCGGGGCCTCCCCCGCCTTGCACTCCGCCGAGGCCCCTGGCGGTGGATGATCAGCCGTGTTCACCATCCGCCGTTCGCCACGGTCCGTGAGGGCCAGGACGCCTGTTCGCTCAGCCGCCGGCCGGCGACGGCCGTGCTCTCGCCCGGCCGGGTCGGTACTCCTCAGGAACAACCCGACGAGATGCGGCGGAAGTTGTCGTAGTGGTCGCCGGTGTACCAGACCGCGTGGGTCGCGGGGTTGCGGACCACGCGTTCGGCGTCGCGGTGCTGACCTGCCGGGCGCGGATTGACGTCGTACTCGCGGTACTTGCCGTCCAGCGGGAGGTCACCGCTGCGGTTGCCGTAGCGGTTGCTGCCCCGGATGACGTACGAGGTCCCGGCCACCTTGTAGTCCGTGGGCCGGTCGGCCTCGGGCCAGGCCAGCTTCTTCCAGATGGCACACGCCTTCTTGACCTGCGCGGGCAACGCGTCGACGGAGACCGGAGGTTCGAGGACATCGCCGGGCAGAATCGTCTGGGGCGCCGTCGCGCTCGGGGCGGTTGTGTGCGGGGCCGTCACGGCCGTGGCCGACGGGACGGCGGGGACAACGACAGCCGCGAGGAACAGAGCAGCGGCAGCCGTGCGCCGGAAACTGCGGAGTGTGGTCATACACGGCCAACGAGAGCCCGGCACGGTGGACACGCACGGTCGCCGCGCCGTCACCCGCGTGGATTACGAATCTCTCGCCGTCCGCCGGTCAGACGGCGAGCAGGTCGCCGTGATACCGGCTGAGGAGACGTTCGTGAGCGGGGGTGAAGTGTGCGCGCCAGGCGCCCACCGTCAGATCGTCACCCTCACTCGCGGCGGCGGACGGCGCGGGCAGTTCCACGGCCGGGGCCGCGTGCCCCGTGGTCTCCCGCAGCCGGGCCAGGGCCCGCTGCCGGGCCTCGGCGCTCCCTCCGTGGGCCGGACCCGCCAGGTCTTCGTGGGTGATCACGGTGACCGCCGGGTGGTGCGCCAGCCACTGGCAGTGGCGGGCCTCTGCCGTGCCGGGGAAGCCGGGGTCGGTGAGGGCGAAGGTGATCCTGGCGTCCATGGTGGGCAGCGCGCTGATGATGTCGCGGTACACGAGGTGTTCGGGCAGGGAACCGACCTGGCCCGCGGGCTGGGAGAGCAGCCGGATCTGGCTGATGATCCGGTCCCGCGGATCGCGGTGGTGGAAGATGACCGGCGGATTGCCGGTGGCCTGCCACGCGCGCAGGAAACCGCCGTCGGCCCGCCGGAGTTCGAGGCTCGTGACGTACCAGCAGCCCCTGCCGGGCAGCAGTCCCGGCAGTTCACTGTCCGGCACGCGGGCCAGGCGTCCTTCCAGCCCGGGGTCGACCGGCGAGGCCAGAGTGACCGGCTGGCCCAGGCGCATCCACCACACGCGCCACAGTGCGCTGACCGCTTCCTGAAAGGCCGTTTCGAGGTTGTCTCCTTCTCCTCCCTGACGGCGGAGCAGGAGTGCGGCCCGGTCGGGTCCGTAGGCGGCCGTCAGGAGCGGATGCACCTCCCCGGGACCCGGACGCCATGCGCCGCTGGGGCCCTTGGCCCCGCTCATCGTGCCGCACGGTGTGTACCCGAGCGCGGTGGTGGCTTCGGTCAGCAGCGGTGTCCCGCTGCCGTGCGGCGAGACGACGATCAGCTGCGGCGCGGCCATGCGGGTTTCTCCAGGAGAGAGGGGCGGGAGCCCCGTACGGGACGGAGGGCCGGGGATCAGCGGGCGGGGACGGCGTCACATGCGGTGGTGAGCGCCGGCCGGGGGATGAGGAGAAGGTCCTCGTACGTGTGGTGGCGGCGGGTGGTGGTGCGGTGGTGCAACAGGGCGGCCGCGTCGGCGTGTTGGCCGGTGTCGATGAGCGCGCGGGCGAGCGTGTCCTGGATGATCTCGCGCTCCACCCGCACTCCGCCGACGCGCTCCGTCCGCTTGCCCAGGCCGGTCAACAGGTCCACCGCGGACCGCGGGCGGCCCGCGGTGACGTCGGCGAGCGCCCGGACCACAGGGGCGAGTACTTCGCGGTAGTCGGCCCTGTCGTCGCCGGCCGCCCGCCCGGCCAGCGCGTACAGGTCGTCGGTGGCCGCCTCGACGGCCAGGGCGAGCGCGAGATTGAAGGTGTGGAAGACCTCGGCCATCCCGCCGGGAGCCGTCAGCAGCGTACGGACGTGGTCCAGGTCGCAGCGGCGGGCCGGGGTCTGGCCGGCGAGCAGCAGGCGCCAGTTCGTCGCCGACCGCATGCCCACGTCCGCGTGGTCCAGGACCTCGTCCGCCCGGCGGCGCGCGTCGGCGAAGTCCCCGCAGGCCAGCGACTGGAGGGCGGCGTGCCAGTTGAGGTGCTTGAACTGCATCGCCTGCGGATCGGCCGCCAGCCATCCGTCGAGGAAGGCGGTGGAGGCGGGGCCCGCTCCGTACTCCTGCTCGGCGTGCGCTCGGGCGTGGGCGGCGAGCCCCGAGCGCGGGTACCGGGCCAGGGCGTGCTCGGCCAGCTCGTACGCCTCCTCGACGCGTCCCTGTTCCACGCGCGTCCAGGCCATTCTGCTCGCCCACACCCAGCTGTCCGGGCCGGCCAGGGCGTACTGCCGCTCAGCCAGAGCGTCGCCGTGCGCGCGGTAGCCGGTGTCCCCGCACGCGTGGAAGGCGTCCAGTATCAGCGCGGCCACCTCGTCCGCCGGCCATCGCGCGAAGTGCGTCACCAGGTGATCGGCCGTCATGCGGTACTGCCGGTGGGCGTAGAGGAACACGCCATGGACCAGGCTCACGGACCTGGCACCGGCGGACAGCGCGTCCCGGTGCGCGATCACCAGTTCCTCGCGCAGCTCGAGGTCACTCAGCCCGCCGCTGGTCGCCAGCACGAGCAGCGCCCGCGCCACACCGAGCCGCGGGTGTTCGGCCACCCACTGCCGCAGCAGGGACAGGCCGCGCCCGCTCAGGGCGGCCAGCTCCCGTACGGCGGCGTCCGCCACCGGCACACCCGTCACCTCGGGATCCCTCTCCGGTTCAGACGCTGGAGCCGAACACCGCGGTGCAGACGATGCCGCTGCTGCCGCAGTGGTTGCGGGGCAGGTCCAACGGCAGGCCGATCTGATTGCCGCTCGCCGTGCCGCTGCCGGCGGCGGTGCCGCCCGCCGCCAGGGCACCGCCCTCGGTGGCGCAGGTGTTTCCGAATGTCGCGTTCCCGATGCCGACGACGCTCGCGTGCGCGGCCCCGGCGGGGGCCAGCGCGACGCCCAGCACAGCTCCGACGGCCGCCGCGCGCTTGCCCATGCCCCGGCCTCCGCGATCCATGTCCTGCCGCGTGTCCTCGACGGTCAGAAGGCCCTCGTTCATTCCCACGCTCACAGCGCTCCTTCGCGGATCGGGCCCGGAGACGGATACGGGCCGCACACGCGGGACAACGACGGACCACACGGCCGGATACGCCCAAACCCGCCGGGCGGGCGAAAAGCGGCCGGTTCTCCTCATTCCGCAAACTCACATGGCGCATTAATAGCCTTATTCGATCTCCGCACCACCATGAAAACAAAAACGAATCACCCGTATGACGCATAACCAGAACTTCATACCGGAGTTATGAACACGACAGAAGTGACCGGTTCCCAGACCCGGACCGGTCCGCCCACCTTCAACCTTCTCTTACAGGAGTTGGCCGCTCAATGAAGCTGAGTATTCGGAATGCGCCAGGACGGCGCACCATGCCGACCTGGATCAGTGGGGTGCTCGCCCCGGTTCTGGCCATCGCACTGGTGGCGATGACGTCTTCACAGGCGGCTGCCATCGCGACGCCCGTTCCACTGGGCACCGCGTCGAGTTTCGCTGTTCTGGCCGGGCAGTCGGTCAGCAATACCGGCCCTTCGGTGATTACCGGAGACCTCGGGGTAAGTCCGGGAACGGCCATCACCGGATTTCCTCCGGGCACGGTGAACGGCGCTCAGCACTCCGCCGACGCGGTGGCCCTGCAGGCCCAGTCCGATCTGGTCACGGCGTACAACGTCGCGGCGGGAGAGGCCACCGACGAGGCGCTGCCCCCGGACGCCGGCGGCCTGACGCTGGTTCCCGGCGTCTACACCGCGTCGTCCACCCTGGGCCTCACCGGCACGCTCACCCTGGACGCCCAGGGTGACCCGAACTCCGTGTGGGTCTTCCAGGTCGGATCGGGTCTGACGACGGCGTCGGCCAGTCAGGTCGCGCTCATCAACGGCGCCCAGGCGTGCAATGTGTTCTGGCAGATCGGCAGTTCCGCCACCCTCGGTACGGATTCCACGTTCGTCGGCAACATCCTCGCGCTCACCTCGATCACCGTGACCACGGGAGCGGACATCGACGGCCGGGCGCTGGCCCGTAACGGCTCGGTCACTCTGGACACCAACACGATCACCATCGCGACGTGTGCCTCGGCGACCACCGGCGGCACAACCGGCGCCACGACGACAGGCACCACCGGCGCCACGACGACAGGTACCACCACCGGCGCCACCACCACGGGTACCACCACCGGAACCACGGGCGGCACCACCACCGGCGTCCTCGGCGGCGTCCTCGGCGGAGTGCTCGGCGGCGCGACCGGCGGCACCAACGGCGGTCTCCTGGGCGGTGTGCTCGGCGGCGTTCTGACCGGCGGTACCACCGGCGGCGTCTCGGGCGGCCTCGTCGCCGGAACCACCGGCAACACGGTCACCACGGGCGGCGTCACCACCACGGGCGGCACCGGCGGACACGGTCACGGGCATGGCCACGGCCACAAGCCCGGTCACGGGCACAAGCCGGGCCACGGCCAGAAGCCCGGTCATGGTCACGGTCACGGCCAGAAGCCGGGCGGCGGCTACGGGGAAAAGCCCGGCGGTCACGGCCAGAAGCCGGGCGGCGGCTACGGGGAGAAGCCCGGCGGTTACGGCGAGAAGCCCGGGCAGGGCCACGGCGAAAAGCCCGGCGGCTACGGCGACAAGCCGTCCGGCCATGACGAACACCAGGGCGGTTACGGAGACAAGCCCGGCGACCGGCCCATCGAGGACGAGGGGTACGGAGACCAGCCCCAGCACTCCGGCGGTTATGGGCAGCAGCCCGACGACAACGAGAACCACGACAACTACGACAACCACGAAGACAGCGAGGACCAGGAAAGCTACGAAAGCTGAGTAATCCCCCTGGACGGCGGCGCGCGGCGGAATGAAAGCACAATTCCGCCGCGCGCCGCCGCTGTGATGAAAGCCTCGGAACAAGACAATGCGAGCAACTGAAACGGAAAGGTCGGGTGAGGCTGGTGACGGGCGGCATTGACGCAGCGGATGTGCTGGAACGAGAGCGGACCGATGAGGAAGATCCCACGCGGGAAAAGACCGGCGGGTCCGGGGCGGCCCAGCGGATTTCCCGGCTTCCCGGACCGCTGAAAGCCGGGGTGTTGGCAGCGGTGGCCCTATGTCTGACCACCGCCTTCATGCACGTATTTCTGGTATTCCTGCACGTGGCTCCCCCGAACGCGGTGTCCCAGCGGTACAGCAAGCTGGTCGACGCCTGGGTCTTCCCGCTGTTCGAGCAGAACTGGCGGCTTTTCGCGCCTGATCCCGAATCGGTGAACCAGCAGATTTCCGCGAGGACCGCGCACACCGCGGCGGACGGCACCGTGCGCGTGAGCGCGTGGTCCGATCTGTCGGCCGTGGACGACTCCGCGGTCGATCACAACGTTTTCCCCAGTCACACGACGCAGAACATGCTGCGCCGGGCCTGGACCTCCTACCTTGAAACCCTCGGCGGGGACGACCGGGCGCGCTCGGAGCGCGCCGAGATGGTGCAGAAGTATCTGCGCAACATCGCCGCCGACCGGGTCGCCACCCTCGAACACGGCTCCTTCGAGTCCATCCAGCTCCGGGTGGTCACCCGCCGCATCGCCGCGCCCGGCGCCCGACCGGCCACGTCCGCACCCACGGACACCCGCACTCTCCCCTGGTGGAAGGTGATCTCCGATGGCAACTGAGCAGGCCGTATCGTCCCCCGGACCGGTGCCGGTGCCGACACCGCCCCCGTCTCCTTCTCCCGCCCGGTCTCTCGCGCGGCGAGTCCGTAACCGGCTCGACGGGTTCTTCGCCCTTCTCACCCGGCGCCCGGTGTCCCTGTACGGGACCGCCGTCCTGCGCATCGGCTACGGGTTGCTCTACCTCGCCTTCCTGCTGCGGGAGTTCCCGCACCGCGACGAGATCTGGGGCCCCGGTTCGCCGTGGACCCCAGCGCTTGCCAGGGAGCTTTTCTACGACACGGGCTGGGCCAGCATCCTCACGCTCTCCGACAGCCGGCCGTACTTCGAGTGCTGCTACGCGCTGGCGGTGATCACCGCGGCACTGTTCATGCTGGGCTGGCGGACCCGTGCGGTGTCCGTCCTGTTCGCCGTCGTGGTGGCGTCGTTCCACGCCCGGTCGATCTTCATGACGGACGGCGGCGACAACCTGATCCTTCTCATGGCCATGTATCTCGTCTTCACCGGATGCGGCAGGCGCTGGTCCCTCGACGCGCGCAGAGCGCGGCTCCGCGCCGCGCGTCAGAACGGGCCCGTACGACCCGGAGACGAGGACGAGGAAGGGGACGGTCTCCGGCCGAACCTGCTCTTCGCCCGGCGGACGCTGGTCACGGTGGCGCACAATTGCGCTCTGTTCGTCATCGCGGCTCAGGTCTGCTTCCTCTACGGATCCGCCGGTCTGTACAAGGTCCAGGGCGGCTCCTGGGGCAACGGCACGGCTCTCCACTACGTGCTGAACCTGAACCTGTTCCAGCCCTGGCCGGCCCTGTCCCACCTGGCGGACAGCCACCCCGCGCTCCTCGGCGCCGCCTGCTACCTGACGGTGCTGCCGCAGGTCGCCTTCCCGTTCGTCCTGTTCGGCCGGCTCAAGTACCCCGTTCTGACGATGCTGTTCGGCATGCACCTCGGCATCGCCGTACTCATGGGGCTGCCGCTCTTCTCCGGCGCGATGATCATCGCGGACTCCGTGTTCCTGCCCGACCGCTTCTACGAGTCGCTGCGCCGGCTGTGCCGCCGTGCGACGGGCCGGGCAGACGTGCCGGAGGCCTCGCTGCCCGGCGCGGGACCGGCCGCCGTACCGCAGCAGGCCGGGCCGCGGCAGGCGGAGCGCGAGCAGGAAGCCTCGGCGGATCAGCCGCGTTCCTAGGCCCTGTCCGGCGGATCTTCGC
Organism: Streptomyces sp. NPDC088725; assembly: GCF_044751305.1. Taxonomy (NCBI): domain Bacteria; kingdom Bacillati; phylum Actinomycetota; class Actinomycetes; order Kitasatosporales; family Streptomycetaceae; genus Streptomyces; species Streptomyces sp. NPDC088725. The sequence continues at coordinate 176,643 of NZ_JBIVLO010000013.1, read as the reverse complement.
GGGCCCGGAATGCCTGGCACGGCACCTCGCCGCGCTGCCGGAATCATCCACGTACGTCCGGGCCATCGGCGACGATGATCCTCCGCCTTGCGATTGCACGCACCGGACGCCGCAAGCCCCGCCCTCCGGGCGGACGGCGCTTCTTTCGCAACACGCCCCGGGGACACACGTTCAGGAAGCCCCGTCGCGGCACTGGAAAGCAACGGCGCGGAAACGACCGAAGGAAACCGGCCACGGGAACAAACCACCGGAACCAACCGCCCGAAACTAACCCTCCCGCGAGGGAAAATCTATCACGACTGCGGTAGACATACGGCCCTTATCTGATTAGGCTTCGCAGGACAAGACGAAGTCAGCAGCACACGCTCGGGGCTCCGGTGCCGCACGGTACCGGAGCCTTTCGGCGCGTTCCAGGAATAGGTGCGATGCCTCCTCAAGGCCCACAGCTCGCAGACAGCCTCGACGATGACGACTACCCCGCCTACACCATGGGCCGGGCAGCCGAGATGCTCGGCACCTCGCCCGCCTTCCTCCGGGCACTCGGCGAGGCGCGGCTCATCACCCCGCTGCGCTCGGAGGGCGGCCACCGCCGTTACTCGCGCTACCAGCTGCGGCTCGCCTCGCGCGTCCGCGAGCTGGTCGACGGGGGCACCGCGATCGAGGCCGCCTGCCGCATCGTCATCCTCGAAGACCAGCTCGAAGAGGCCCAGCGCATCAACGAAGAGCTGCGCAGGCGTTCCCCGGGACCGAGCACGGCGGGGACCACGTCCTGAGCCCCGCGTCCGGCCGTGCGTCGGGGGACCTGTCAGTGGACTGGCTATAGTGGGCCGCTGCGAAGGGGAGTAGCCCCGCGATACCGGTCGTCGACATGCTGGAGCCCTTGCGGCTCCCGGTTACCGGGCCCGTGGTTCGATCTGCGGGTGGGCGAGACCTTCGGCCCTTTGTCGACGACCTGTACGCGTCGCGGGGCCGAGGTCGTACGCCGCGAACTCCCGGCGCGTCTTCCCCGGTGTCCCGCGGCACGGGAAAGCTGGATGGGTGCCGTGATCCATTTTTTACTGCTCGTCGTATGTGCGGCAGCGATCTATCTGTCGTGTGAGTGGTTCGTCAACGCGGTGGAATGGCTCGGCCGCCGGCTCAACGTGGGAAAGATGGCGGTCGGTACGATCCTGGCCGCCTTCGGCACCGCCCTGCCGGAGTCCGTGGTGACCCTGGTCGCCGTCACCACCGGAGCCACCGAGAAGGCCAAGGACATCGGTGTCGGCGCGGCGATGGGCGGGCCGCTGGCCCTGTCCACCGTGGCGTACGGCATCACGGGCCTCGCACTGCTGCTCAAGCGCCGCAGGCAGCGGCTGGCCGCGCTGGCCGAGACGGGGATGCCGCCCAGCGGCCCGTACGACCATCCGCTGGGTGACGAGAAGGACATGCGGCGGCTGTCGAAGGACCAGAAGTGGTTCCTGCCGATCTTCTTCGTCAAAGTCGTCCTCGGACTGGTCGCCTTCGCGTTCAAGCCCGTCCTCGGTGTGCTGTTCTTCGCCACGTACGCCGTGTACTTCTGGCGCGAGATCCGCGGCGGCGGGGCGGGCGGGGCAGAGGAGGACGACGAGGAGCTGGAACCGCTGAAGTTCCAGCCCAGAAAGGCGTCCCCGGCCACCTGGGCAGTGGCAGCCCAGACGCTGGTCACGCTGGTGGTGATCTTCCTGGCCTCGCAGCTGTTCGTGAAGCAGCTGGACGCGATCGGTCCGGTGATCGGCCTTTCGACCACCGTGACGGCGCTGCTGCTCTCCCCGATCGCCACCGAGCTGCCGGAGGTCATGAACGCGATCATCTGGGTACGCCAGGGCAAGACGCAGCTCGCGCTCGCCAACATCTCCGGCTCGATGATGATCCAGGCCACCGTCCCCAGCGGGCTGGGACTGCTGTTCACCACCTGGAAGTTCGACGGGGCGCTGATCTGGTCCGGGGCCGTCACCATGGCCGCGATCATCTACCTCCTGCTGACCATGCGCGCCCACCGGCTCACCCCGGGCCGGCTGGCCGTCTCGGCCGGCTTCTACCTGATCTTCGCCGCCGGCCTCGTCCCGATCCTGGCCTGATCTTCCTCCTGGCCCCATCCGCCACCCGACCCCGCTTCCGGCCGCCGGCCGGACCCCAAGGACCCTGCGGTCCTCACTCGCGTCCACGAGATGGGCGCCCGGACGATTGCGTACCCCATGACCGGTCAGCAACAGCCAGCGACACGACGCAAGAAGCTCTTCCTGGGCGTCACGACCTCGGTGACCGTACTCGCCGTGGCCGCCGTGGGCGCCTTATACCTGCGGCTCAGCGGCAACATCGACACCTTCGACGGCAAGGGCCTGAGCCACCAGCGGCCCGAGGGCTCCGCCGGGGACGCGCAGAACATACTGCTCATCGGCTCGGACAGCAGGGCGGGTACCAACGCCGCCCTGGGCGGCGGCAAGGACGCCGTGGGCCGCTCCGACACCACGATCCTGCTGCACGTCTACGCCGACCACCGGCACGCGGTCGGCGTGTCCGTCCCGCGCGACTCGCTCGTCGACATCCCGCCCTGTCTGCTGCCGGACGGAAGCTGGACGGCCCCGCGCCAACGCGCCATGTTCAACACGGCGTTCTCCCTCGGCGGCACCGAGGCCGGCAACCCCGCCTGCACGCAGAACACCGTGGAGGCGCTGACCGGGCTGCGTATCGACCACACCGTCGTGGTGAGCTTCCAGGGCTTCGCCACCATGACCGAGGCCGTCGGCGGCGTACCGGTATGCCTGCCCCAGGACATCTACCAGAAGGACCTCAACCCGAACCGCGCCACGCGGGGTGAACTCGTCTACCACCAGGGCGAGCAGACGGTCTCCGGCAAGGCCGCGCTGGACTACGTACGGCTGCGCCACGGCATCGGCGACGGGTCTGACATCGGCCGCACCATGCGTCAGCAGGCCTTCGTGTCCAGCCTCATCAAGCAGGTCAAGGAGCAGGGGTTCAGCCCCACGACGCTGCTTCCGCTGGCCAACGCGGCGACGAAGTCCCTCACCGTCGACCCGGGGCTCGGCTCGGCGGACAAGCTGCTGTCGTTCGCCATGTCGCTGAAGAACATCGACCTCGCGGACATCACCTTCCTCACCGCGCCCTGGCGTTACGACGGTTCACGCATCGATCTCGTCCATCCGGACGTCGACAGCCTCTGGGCCACCCTCAAGGCCGACCGTACGCTCGACGGTCACAGCACCGGACAGAGAGCCGGGCAGGAGAAGCCGGCCGTCCCCTCCCCCGCCTCCGGCGCCGCGTCCGTCGACGGGGGCGGCATCACGGTCGCCGTCTACAACGGCACCACCACCAACGGGCTCGCCGCGCGGGCCGCCCGCATGCTGCGCGACCATCAGTTCACCGTCACCGGAACCGCGACGGCGCACTCGCAGGACCACGCGACCACCATCATCGAGTACGGCACCGGGCTCTTGGCGCAGGCGCGGACCCTCGCCCGGCTGTTCCCGGGCGCGGAGCTGCGGTCCACCACCGGAACGCATCTCAACCTGGTGGCCGGCCAGGACTACGCCGGCCTCCCCGCCGCTCCCGCCGCTCCGGCCGCTCCCGCGCCCCTGCCGGCCGGCGTCACCGACCACGCGCGCTCGGCGGACGGCACGCTGTGCTCAGGCCTGTCGTACGGATGAACGCGTACGGGTGCGCCGGGTGCCCCGCGTACGGCTGCCCCGCGCACCGGCGCTCTCAGCCCAGCGGAATGGTGATCTCGTCCTCGACCGGCGGGGCGAGTTCCTGTTCCCGGTTGCCGGTCGCGGCGAAGCACCGGATGCGCAGGCTGTCCGGAGTGACGTCCAGCCGCAGGAAGCACTTGAAGAACGGCGGGCTGTAGGTCGCCGAGCCGGGCGAGAAGAGCTGGGTGTACGCCTTGCGGACCGGCAGACGCAGCCACCACAGGCGGCCGGGCCGCGCGGCGACTCCGAGCAGGGAGGCCACCATCCTCGTGCGCGCGGTGACCGGCGCGCTCGTCCCCCGGGTGGGCGGGATGCCGAGGCGCCGGGCGATGACCGCCGCCGCCTGCTCGTCGGTGAGTTCGAAGAACCGCCGCATCCGCAGCCGCCGGCCGTAGAGCCTGCTGTAGAACGCCAGCGAGTCGCTGCGCAGCGGGTAGCAGCGGAAGGTCTCCTCGGTGACCCCGGCCGTGGCGATGCGCGGGATGGTGTGGGTGGCGTGCATGAACGCGCCACCGCCGCCGGCCACGACGTACTCGATACGGCGTCCTTCGACATCCACCGGATAGTGCTGGTAATTGTGGATGTCCCCGCCGATCGCGGCCACGTAGTGGCACTCGGGATCACGGACGATCTCGTCGACGGTGCCGCCGCCCTCTATCGCGCACGGGTGGTGTTCTCCGTCCACGTACAGCGGTGAACCGGTCACCAGGATCTTGGGTCTGGGGCCCCGGGAGACGCGCCGCAGCCACTCTCCCTGCGCCTTGTCGATGGTGCCGAGCAGTCCGGTGTCTATGCCGATGATCCGCAGCGGTCCCGAGTCGATGGCCCAGTAGGGGGCCGGCTGCGTGGCCTGCTGCGCCGGTGCGGAGCGCATCTTCCGGGCCGCGGCCAGCCGTTGCTCGTCCGGGACTTCCGGCTTCTTCCAGAGCAGCGTCCGCCACCAGGCGGCCGACAGCGGCGTCGGCCTGGCAGTGGGCGGCAGAGCGGGAGCGTCGCAGAAGACCCGCATGAAGCCGGTGATGCCGTCGTACCAGTCGTGATTGCCGGGGACGGCGTAGATGGGCGCGTCGTAATCCTTGTACGGCCGGAAGAACTTGGTGTCGTACTCGTTGGCGCTGCCGACCGGATAGATGACATCGCTGGCGAGCACGGCGAACCGGCTTTCCCGGCTCTCTTTCAGGAACCCCGGCACCACGGCGTACTGCGGGGCGTCGCCCTCACCGGTGTCCGCGATGAGCATGAAGGAGTAGGCGGCCGGGTCGTCACGCTCGATCACGAGGTCCGGAGAGACCCCGCGGGCCACCTGCGCGCCGACCCAGCGGTCGCGTTCGGTGCCGGTCGGGTCGCCGAACAGCGAGGCGACGACTCCGTTGCGGGCGCGCCAGAGCGTGACCGGGTTCAGCCAGGACAGCTTCTCGACCCGCGTGGGCATCAACGTGCTGTACTCGCCGGGCTGTTGATCACGCCAGCCGGCGCCGGACGCTGAGTCGCGCGAAGAGGAGGACATCAGGGAACGGTAGCAATCACAGCACCCGGTCCGGGAGTTGGATCCGGCCGCCACGTCCCCGGCGATCCGGTCCCTTATGGGTTGCGCAGTTGCTCAGGGAGGTGTCCGGGCCGGTCCACGTTCTGCACGGAGGGCAGCCGCGTCTGCGTCGTGACGGGCGGGCGCTCGTCCCCCGCGCCGGGGGAGTTCGCGGACAGCGTGACGAACGTGGCGGCCGCGACCGTCGCGACGAAGGTTCCCGCGAGCACGCGCAGCTTGCGCGAACGCGGTCGGACGGCAGGAGCCGCCGTGCCGGGGCCCGTCAGCGCCGCCATGCCGAGGCCCCGCCGCCGTACGGACCGCGCGGCCAGGCCGGGCAGGTAGTGCGCAGGCGGTTCGGGCGGCGCGAACAGATCCGGGTTGTCGAGGAGTTGGGCGGCCTGCTCGGCGGTGGGACGCTCCAGCGGGTCCTTCGCCAGCAGGCCGAGCACCAGCGCGTCGAAGGGCTCAGGCACATCCGAACGGTGCAGGCTCGGCGGGTCGGGTACGGCGTCGACGTGCTGGTACGCCACACCGGCCGGGGATTCCGCCAGGAACGGCGGCCGCCCGACGAGGAGTTCGTACAGCACACAGCCGAGGCCGTACATGTCCGCGGGCCCGCCGGCCGGCTGCCCGAGGGCACGCTCCGGCGCCAGATAGGGGGTGGTGCCGATGATCTGTCCGGGCGTGGCCGGTACGGCCGCCGACTCGTCGGCGAAGCGGGCGATCCCGAAGTCACCTATTTTGACGTCGCCTTCGGAGTCCAGCAGCAGATTCGCCGGTTTCACGTCCCGGTGTACGACGCCCTGCCGGTGCGCGGCGGCGAGTCCCGCCGCCGTCTGGCCGCCGATCCTGGCGGCGCGTCCGGGTGAGAACGGGCCGTGTGCCGACAACTCCTCGGCCAGGCTGCGTCCTTCGAGCAACTCCATGACCAGGTAGAGCCGGTCCTCACAGGAACCGACGTCGTACACGGAGACGACGTGCGGGTCGCTGAGCCGGGCCGCAGTTCTGGCCTCCAGCTGGAAGCGGTCGAGCGTGGCGGCGTCGTTTCCCCGGCCGAGGAGCAGCTTGACCGCCACGGGCCGGCCGAGTACTTCGTCCACGGCCCGCCAGACCTCGCCCATCCCACCGCGGCCGAGCCTGTCAGCTGTCCGGTACCGGCCCGCCACCAACATCGGGCACACCCTTCCCGGCCCTTGCTCAGAGCTGCGCGCTCAGCGCCGGCGGCGCACGGTCTCGGACGGCAACTGCGAAAGGGCGGCTATGGGCTCCGTGTGCCCCGTGCCGGACCGCTCAGACCAATGAAGTCGCGTCCATGACAAAAATTCATGGCGGAAACCCATGCCGGGAAACTCGTGCCGGGACCCATCGCGGGAATCTCATCACGGAAGACCAGGGCGACCGCCGGAACACCGCCCGGCGGTCGCCCCACGTCCGGGGCGGGTCAGCCCTTGCTGCGGGAGGCCAGGAACTCGTCGAAGTTGAGCAGGCCGTCGCCGTTCGCGTCGTGGGCGTTGATCACGGCCTGGGCCACGGTCTCCGTCACGTAGTGGTCGCCGAGCTGCGCCATCGCGCTCTTGTACTCCGTCGCCGTGATGAGCCCGTCGCCGTTCGCGTCGAACCGGTCGAACGCCTTGCGCACGTCGTCGTTGTCCGCCACTGTTGCCGCCCCTTCTTGGTGCCTCGCTGACGGGGCCAGATTATCCGTACGCCCTCGGCCGTACGGCGGCGGTACGGCGTCCCGTCCCCCGTGCGGGCAGCGCTCCCGGCTGTGCCGGGGGCTGCCTCAGCGGAAGACGCCCGTGTGGCCCAGCGAGTAGCGGCCCGGCTGCGGGTACACCGCAAGGCCGTGCGGTCCGCCGCCGACCGGGATCCGGGCGAGCTGCTTGCCGCTCGCCGTGTCGATCGCGTACACCTCGGAGTTGTAACGCCCCGCGAGCCAGAGGACTTTGCCGTCCACCGAGACCCCGCCCATGTCGGGGCTTCCGCCGCCGGGCAGCCGCCACTTCTTCGTCAGCTTGTTCTTCGGGAAGTCGAAGACGGAGATCGTGCCCTCGCCCCGGTTGGAGATGTACATCTCCTTCGAGTCGCGGCTGATGTAGAGCCCGTGCGCGCCCTTGCCTGTGGGCAGCAGCTCGGGCGTGCCGAACTTCTTGCCGTCGAGCACCCACACGCCGTGCGCCATCATGTCGGCGATGTAGAACGTCCTGCCGTCGGGCGAGATCTTCACGTCCTGCGGCATGGCGCCCTTGAACGGAAGCCGCTGCTGTCCGACGACCTTCATCTTCTCGGTGTCGACCTTGAGCAGTTCGCCGGAGAACTCGCAGGACACGATGAAGTACCGGCCGTCGGCGGAGAAATCGGTGTGGTTGACGCCGTAACAGGTGACCGGCACCGTCTTGAGCACCTTCATGGTGTGCGGATCGCGGAAGACCAGCTCGCGGTCGAGCGAGGCCATGACGATCGCGTACCTGCCGTTGGGCGTGAAGTAGAGGTTGTACGGGTCGTGCACGTCAACGGGCTTGCCCACGGCTCCGGTCGCGGGGTTGATCGGGGTGAGGGTGTTGCCCCGGTCATTGTTGACCCACAGGGTCTTCAGGTCCCAGGACGGCACGACGTGCTGCGGCTGTCTGCCCACCGGGATCGTCTTGATCACCTTGTACGTGGCGGGGTCGATGACCGAGACCGTGTCGGAGTTGCTGTTCGGCACGTAGACGCGGGAGGGGAAGTGCCGCACTACCGGTGAGAGCTTGCCCGGGCGGTCGGCGGAGTAGAGATCGTCCGGGTCGAGTACGGGAGGCATTCCCGGAAGCCCGCCGGATACGGCCCGGGACTGGTCGCCCTCGGGGCGGGCGGCCGGCGAGGCGGCGCCGCGGGACGCGTGCGCGTCGTGCGCCGCGCCATCGGATCCCGCGCAGCCGCCGAGCAGGGCGAGCGCGGCACAGGCGGCGAGCACCGCGGACCGGGTGGTGAAAGACATCATCAGGTCAGCAACTCCGTGGTCGTCACCGCGCGCAGGCCGCGGTCGTCGAGTTCGTCGAGGAGGGCGGGCAGTGCGGCGACCGTGTCCGCGTAGCCGAAGTGCAGGCTCACCACGGAGCCGTTACGGATCTGTCCGGTGATGTTGCTCAGGACGGCCGGTGCGCCGGGCGAGGTGAAGTCGAGCGAGTCGACGTCGTACGAGAGGACGTGGGGATAACCCGCGCGCAGGGCCAGCCGCTGTACGAGCGGGGTGGCGTGCTGGGCGCGGGACGGCCGGAACCACAGACCGATGGAGCCGGTGAGACGGCGCAGTCGCCGGGCGCAGCCGATGATCTCCGCGTACGCCCGCGCCTCGTCCATGGCGGAGATGTCGGCGTGGCGCTGGGTGTGGTTGCCGAGGTCGTGGCCGCCGTCGAGGATCCGGCGGGCCATCGACGGGTGCGCGTCGAGCCAGCTGCCCACGGCGAGCACGGTGACCCGGGCGCCGGCCCGTTCCGCCTCGGCGAGCAGGGCCCTGGCAGTGGCGGGGTCGCCCTGGCCGTGGAAGGTGAGGGCGACGCGGCCGTGGTCACGGGGGCCGTGCGCGATCTCGGCCGGCTGGCGGGGAAAGCGCCGGGGCGCGGGGGCGGCAGGGGTGTCGGGCCGCGCCTTCGCGGAGGCCGGACGCGGGGTGGCGGGGCCCTGCGGTGACGTGGACGCCGGCTGTACGGGCGCGGCGGAGCCGCTGTCCGTACAGCCGGTGGCGAGGGCGCCCGAGACGGCCACGCCGGCTGCGGCGCGCAGCGCACTGCGACGGTCGGGGGTCACGCACCCATTTAAGGGGTGAAGGGAAGAAAACGCCCTGATTGACCCGGCCGGATCTCGTCAGCCGGATCTTCCCGGCAACGATCACCGGCGGTGGGCGCGTCAGGTGGCCTGGCGGTCCGCGACCCGCATCTCGAACCACGTCGTCTTGCCGCGCGGCAGCAGATCCACGCCCCACCGGTCGGACAGCCTGTTCACCAGGAACAGGCCGCGGCCGCTGGTGTCCATGGCCTGGACCGGCATGAGGCACGGCAGGCCGCGCGAGGGGTCCCGTACCTCGATCCTGATCCAGCCGCGCCTGCGCAGCATGCGCAGCCCGAAGACGCGCGCTCCGGTGTGCCGTACCGCGTTGCCGACCAGCTCCGAGACGAGCAGGACCGCGTATTCCGCGGTCTGCGGCGAGAGCGCCCACTGCCGGAGCACCACGCCATGGGTGATCCGGCGCGCGGCGTACGCCGACTCCGGGCGGGAGGGCAGCCGCACTTCCGCCTCGGTCGGATTGCCGTACAACTCCAGCGCTTCGAGCGCCTGCTCGTCCTCGACGGCCGGCGTCCAACGCTCCGCGGCCGCGTGACCGCGCCGCCGCGGTTGCTCCACACCCTCCAGGCCCGCCATGCCCCCATCATGGCCGCCGGGGCCTGTCCCGGGGGCGGTTCCCGGGGAATCCACCTGTCGGAACGAGTCATTCCAGGGGGCGCGAGCGGCATATGCCAACGACACTACCCATTCCCACCCGTCTCGGCTGACCTGCGGTGACACCCGGGCGCCCGCTCCTGGTCCCCTCTCCAGCGACCGAATTGCTTAAGGCTCCCTTAAGGCTGGGCTAAGCCTCACCACAGCCGGGCTGTGCCGCGAGCGCCGCCCGGCAGGCAGTCCAACTGACTTATGTTCAGGTGAATTTGGCCTTCCCCGGACCGTCCTCGACGAAGGAGCTCATGCCACGCTCACGGTCCTCGGTGGCGAACAGGCCTGCGAACCAAGTGCGTTCGACGGCAAGGCCGGTTTCGATGTCTGTCTCCAGGCCGGTGTCGACCGATTCCTTGGCGGCCCGCAGCGCGAGCGCGGGCCCCTTGGCGAGCTTCGCGGCCCAGGCGTGGGCCTGTTCGTACACCTCGGCGGCGGGGACGACCCGGTCGACCAGGCCGAGCGACAGCGCCTCTTCGGCCGCGACCTGACGGCCGGTGAAGATGAGGTCCTTCGCGCGCGAGGGGCCGATCAGCCGGGCCAGGCGCTGGGTGCCTCCGGCGCCGGGGATCAGGCCGAGCAGGATCTCGGGCTGGCCGAGCTTCGCGTTGTCGGCCGCGATGCGGTAGTCGGCGCACAGCGTCAGCTCACAGCCGCCGCCGAGCGCGTAGCCGGTGATGGCCGCGACGACTGGCTTGGGGATGCGGGCCACGGCGGTGAACGCCTCCTGGAGCCCACGGGACCGTACGACCATCGCCGCGTGGTCCATCTCCCGCATCTCCTTGATGTCCGCGCCGGCCGCGAAGACCTTCTCACCGCCGTACAGGATCACCGCGCGGACGTCGTCGCGCCGTCCGGCTTCTTCGGCCAGCTCACGCAGCCGGTCCTGGATCGCGGTGTCCAGGGCGTTCATCGGAGGGCGGTCGAGCCGGATCGTACCGACGCCGCCGGAGACTTCGAGATTCACGGTTGCCATACGCGCCAGGTTAACGGGGACTAACGACGACGGGCCCGGCACACCGCTTCCGCCGTGTGCCGGGCCCGCCCGCCTCGTGCTGCCCTCGCGCTACTTCTTCCAGTCGGCCCAGGACATGTTCCAGCCGTTCAGGCCGTTGTCCGGAGCGATCGTCTTGTCCTTGGAGTTCTTCACGATCACGACGTCGCCGAGAATCGAATGGTCGTAGAACCACGCGGCCGGTGTGCTCTTGTCCCCGGCGCCGCGCGCGTCCCGCAGGCCCACACAGCCGTGGCTGGTGTTGGTCGAGCCGAACGTGCCCGAGGAAGCCCAGTAGTTGCCGTGGATGAACGTCCCCGAGGTGGAGAGGCGCATGGCGTGCGGCACGTCCTCGATGTCGTACTCACCGCCGAACCCGACGGTGTCCCCGTTCATCCGGGTCACCTTGTACTTCTCGCTGATGACCATCTGTCCGTTGTACGTGGTGGTCGACGGCGAACCCGCGCTGACCGGGATCTTCCTGAGCTGCTTGCCGTCCCGTTCGACCTTCATCGTGTGCGCGGCGGCGTCGACCGTGGAGACCTGCCTGCGGCCGATCGTGAACGTCACCGTCCTGGCCTGCGTGCCGTACACACCGGAACGCCCCTCGACACCGTCGAAGTCGATCCGCACCGTCACCTTCGTGCCCGGCACCCAGTACTTCTCGGGACGGAAGTCGAGGCGGTCGTTGCCGAACCAGTGGCTCTCGATCGGCACGGCGGGCTCCGCCGTGACCTCGACGGCCTTCTCCACGTCCTCCGGCCGCGTGATGCCCCGGTTGAAGCTGAGCGACACCGGCATGCCCACACCGACCGTCGAGCGGTCCTCGGGGGTGTAGTAGCCGATGAAGGTCTTCTTCGGAACGAGCGTGGTGAAGGTGGTGTCCTTGGCGGACTCCCGGCCCTTCGGGTCCTTGGCGCTCGCGTGCACCGTGTACTTCGTCGCGCCCGCCAGATGCCGCGAGGGCTCCCAACTGCCGCCGTCGGCAGCGAGCTTGCCCTCGACGGGGTTGCCCTTGTCGTCCTTGACGGTGACCGCGGTCAACGTGCCCTCGTGTACGGCGACCTTGAGCACGCCGGTGGTGGCGACGGACTTCGCGCCGTCCTTGGGCGCGACCGTCAGGACCGCCCGGGAGGCGGTGTCCTCTATCTGCGACGCGCCCTTGGCCACGCCGCCCCTCCCGCCGCCCTTGGCGTCGTCCCCGCCCGTGCCACCGCCACCGCACGCGGTGACCATCAGCAGCAACGCGCCAAGTACCAGGGCCGGCAGCCCCGTTCGTCCGTATCCGCCGCTCCGGCGCGTCGATCCGCGGCCCGCCCCGGCCGACGCACCCGATATCGGCTGCCCGTTCACTATGGCTGTCTCCCCTCGCACGGCCTGGCCCCGCCACGGCCCGTACTCCCGGCGCGTCGAGTGCGCGCTCCACACCAGAGAACCACACAGAGGACGTGCGGAAGCCCCCGCTCAGGTCACCGTTCCGTCCCAACCGATCAAGGAACGGGGTGAGCGGGGCGCGCCGGGGCTTGTACGCCACGTGGAGATGTCCGTGGACTCCCCTGGAGATCGACGGAGCGCTCCGGCGGGATCAGTCGGATCCGTGGACGGCCGAACCCGCCCTCCACTTCTGCCAGTCCATGTTCCAGCCGCCGAGGCCGTTGTCGGGCGAGACCGTCCGGTCGTTCGAGTTGACCACCTCCACGACATCCCCGATGAGCGTCCCGTCGAAGAACCAGCCCGCCGGGGTGTCCGCTCCCCCGCCCTTCACATCGCGCAGGCCGATACAGCCGTGGCTGGTGTTCTCGGAGCCGAACGTGCCTTTGGGCGCCCAGTAGTTGCCGTGCAGGAACGTCCCCGAAGTGGTCAGCCGCAGCGCGTGCGGCACGTCCTTGATGTCGTACTCGCCGCCGAACCCGACCGTCCTGCCGTCCATGCGGGTGATGTCGTACAGCTCGGTGACCACCATCTTCCCGTTGTACGTGGTGGTCCTGGGCGCGCCGGCGGTGATCGGCACGGTCCTGACCAGCTCGCCGTTGCGCCGCACCTCCATGGTGTGCCGGGCCGCGTCGACCCGCGAGACGCGGGAGCGGCCGACGGTGAAGCCGACCGTCTTGCGCTGGATGCCGTACACCCCCGGCGCGCCCTGGACGTCACGCAGCCCCAGGTCGAGTGTGACCGCGGTGCCCGGCTTCCAGTACTCGCGCGGCCGGAAATCGAGGCGCCGGTCGCCGAACCAGTGGCCGACGACCTCCACCGGCGGGTTCGAGGTGATCCTGATCGCGCGTTCGACGGCGGCGCGGTCCACGATCCGCCGGTTGAAGTCGAAGGAGACGATCATGCCCGTGCCGACCGTGGAGCGGTTCTCCGGCGCGAAGTAACCGATGAACCGGCGGGTGGGGACGAACGTCGTGAAGGTGGTGTGCCGCGCGGAGCGGCGGCCCTGGCCGTCCACGGCGACCGCGTCGACGCCGTACTTCGCGGCGAGCGAGATCTCGGAGCCGCTCGCGGGCCGCCAGCTGCGGCCGTCGGCGGAGATCCGGCCCGGCAGCTCGGCCGGCTGCGCGTTCTCGATCCGTTCCAGCGTGACCCGTTCGAGGTGGCCGTCGGGCACCGTCACCTCGATCCGGTCGGATCGGCCGACCCCCTTGGCCCCGTCCTCGGGGGTGATCCGGATCGTGTCGCCGGGCGCCCGCGACTTGCCCTCGGTGAAGGAAGCCACCTCGGCGCATCCGGCGAGCCCCGCCATCAGTCCCGCCATGAGTACTGCCGTCAGTCCTGCCCATGTCAGAACCGCGGCCGTGCCGGTTCCCGCGCGCTTCAGTACGTGTCTCACGACCCCCCAACGACCACCCCCCTCGCGGGGAAACGTGAGCGCGGGCCTTCTTGCGGGAAGAACAGGGAGAAGGACCACGCGAGGGTGCCACGGCCGGGACGCCGTGCGCGGCCGGCTTCGCGGGGCCGACGAGCGCGGGAGGCCGGTCAGGTGGCGAACGCAGCCGAGCAGGAGGCAGCGCAGGGGGCGCCGGAGAAGGCATCGGGAAGGGCGGAAGAGACGTCACGGAACGGGAACCCGAACGGGAACGGGGGCGCGTACGGGTACGACGGCAACGGGACCGGCGGCGCGAACGGCCACGGGCTGTCCGGCTCCCCGCTGCCCGGACCGCACGGCGGGACGGGCACCGCGCGCCGCCCGGTGTGGCCCGGTGTGCCGAATCCGCTGGGCGCCCGGTACCGGCCGGCGGGACCCGAGGGCGTCGAGGGCACCAATTTCGCACTGTGGGCGGGCGGGGCCGAGGCGGTGGAGGTCTGCCTCTTCGACGACGGGACCGACGGGCCCGGCCAGACCGGCGGGACCGGTGTACGTGAGGAGGCCGGCGAGGACGCCCCGCTCGTCGAGACCCGGCTGCCGCTGACCGAGCTGACGCATGAGATCTGGCACGGCTTCGTGCCGGGGATCCGCCCGGGCCAGCGCTACGGCTTCCGGGTCCACGGCCGCTGGGACCCCTGGACCGGCGCCCGCTGGAATCCGGCGAAGCTGCTCCTCGACCCGTACGCCCGCGCGGTCGACGGTGACTTCACGCTGCCTCCCGAGGTCTACGGCCATGTGCGCGACTGGCCGCAGCCGCAGGTGGCCGACACCGTGCGCGACGACCGCGACTCGGCCCCGTACGTCCCCAAGGGCGTGGTAGTCCACGACGACGCCCCCGACGGCGAATGGGCCGACGACCGGCGCCCGGGGACGCCCTGGGCCGACTCGGTCATCTACGAGCTGCACGTACGCGGCTTCACCAAGCGGCATCCCGGCATCCCGGAGGAGCTGCGCGGTACGTACGCGGGCCTCGCGCACCCGGCCGCGATCGGCCATCTGCGCCGGCTCGGGGTGACGGCGGTCGAGCTGCTGCCCGTACACCAGTTCGCCCACGAGGAGCATCTGCTCCAACGCGGCCTGCGCAATTACTGGGGCTACAACTCGATCGGCTACTTCGCCCCGCACGCCGGTTACGCGGCCGGCGGCACCCGCGGTCAGCAGGTCGAGGAGTTCAAGGAGATGGTGCGGGCGCTGCACGCGGCGGGGATCGAGGTCATCCTCGACGTCGTCTACAACCACACCGCCGAGGCAGGGGAGCGCGGGCCGACGCTGTCGCTGCGCGGGATCGACAACCGCGGTTACTACCGCCTCCAGCCGGACGCCCGGCGGTACACCGACTACACCGGCTGCGGGAACACCCTGCACGTGGTCCAGCCGCAGGTGCTGCGGCTGATCACCGACTCGCTGCGCTACTGGGTCACCGAGATGGGCGTCGACGGTTTCCGCTTCGACCTGGCGGCGGCCCTCGCGCGCTCCATGCACGACGTCGACATGCTCTCGCCGTTCCTCGCCGTGATCGCCCAGGACCCGGTGCTGCGCCGCGTGAAGCTGATCGCGGAACCGTGGGACGTGGGCAGCGGCGGCTATCAGGTGGGCGCGTTCCCGCCGCTGTGGACGGAGTGGAACGACCGTTACCGGGACGCCGTACGGGATTTCTGGCGCGGCGCCACCCCCGACGTACGGGATCTCGGCTACCGGCTGTCCGGGTCGAGCGACCTGTACGCGTGGGGCGGCCGCAGGCCGTACGCCTCCGTCAACTTCGTCACCGCGCACGACGGCTTCACCCTGCGCGACCTGGTGACGTACGAGGAAAAGCACAACGAGGACAACGGCGAGGGCAACCAGGACGGGACGAACGACAACCGCTCCTGGAACTGCGGTGCGGAGGGCGAGACGGACGACGCCGGGATCAACGCGGTACGGCGGCGACAGCTGCGCAATCTGCTCACCACCCTGCTGGTGTCGACGGGGGTGCCGATGCTGGTCGCGGGCGACGAGATGGGCCGTACGCAGGGCGGCAGCAACAACGCGTACTGCCAGGACAGCGAGGTCAGCTGGCTCGACTGGTCGCTGCTGGAGCAGCCCGGCCCGTACGCTCTCCATCAGCTGACACGCCGGCTGCTCGCGCTGCGCCGGGCCCACCCCGTACTGCGCCGCCGCGCGTTCTTCTCCGGCCGTCCGCAGACGGCGGACGGGCTGCGGGACCTGGCCTGGTTCACCGCGTTCGGCGCGGAGATGACGGAGCGGGACTGGTACGCGCCCGCGTCGACGCTCGGGCTCTTCCTGTCCGGCCGTGACATCCCCGGGCGCGACGAACAGGGCCGCAGGATCACGGACGACAGCTTCCTGACGGTCTTCCACGCGGCGGCGCACCCGATCGAGTTCGAGCTGCCGGGGCCACCGTGGGCGGAGGCGTACGAGCTGATGATCGACACGTCGCTGGAGGACCAGGACGCGGCGCCGGGAACGGTGTACGAGGGAGGCACGGCGGTGACGGTGCCGGAGCGTACGGTGCTGCTGTTCCGGGTGCGGAGCTGAGGCGAGGCCCGTGACGGGCGGTGGCGCTCACGTGCGGTGGCGCTCACGGGCGGTGGCGCTCACGTGCGGTGGCGCTCACGTGCGGTGGCGCTCGCCCGCGTGCGCCGGCTCGCGGTGGCGTTTACGCGCGCCCGCGCATACGCGCTCGCGCCGGGTCGCGGCGGCCGTAAACGCCACCGCGACCCTCAGCGCTGCCGTCCGCCGCTCACTCCCACCGGAACCAGCGCGCCGCGCCGGCCGTCAGCAGGACCGTCCACAGCGCCATGACGCCCAGGTGCGACCAGCCGGGCCAGACGCCGCGCATCGCCTGGTCGAGCGCGTCCGACGCGGCGCCGAAGGGGGTGCACTCGACGATCTCGCGAAGCAGGTGCGGCATCACCTGAACCGGCGTCCAGACGCCGGCCGTGAACATCGCGGGGAAGAAGACGACCGAGCCGATCGCCTGAGCCGCCTTCAGGGTGGGGGCGACCGCGCAGACCACCGCGCCGAACGCCAGAGCGCTCGCCGTCGCGAGGATCAGGGCCAGCAGGTAGCCGCCGAGCTGTCGCGGCAGCTCCACCTCGAAGAAGATCCGGCCGACGGCGATCACGAGCACGGCCGAACAGAAGGCGCTCGCGCCCAGCACGAAGAGCTGCGCGGTGAGCAGGGCGGACGGCCGTACCGGCGTGGTCGACATCCGGCGCAGGATTCCCCGCTCGCGGTAGCCGGTGAGGATCGGCGGCATGGCCTGGAGGCCGGCCACGATCAGCGCGAGCAGGACGGCCACGGCGACGTAGAGGTCGATGACCCGTCTGCCGCCGAGGGAGTCGTCGACCTCACGGAACGACGGGATCGACCCGAGGATCACCGTCAGAGCGGTCGGGAAGACGACGATCCAGAAGAGGATGCCGGGCTCGCGGGTGAAGAGCCGTGCCTCGGTCCTGAGGACGGCGAGGGACGCGGAAGCCATGTCAGACCCTCTCTTCCGGCTGGTCGGCCGGCGTTGCCTGCCCGGTCCGTCCGCTGCGGGACGCGGACTCGGTGAGGTCGAGGAACGCGTCGTCCAGCGTCGCGTCGGTGACCCGGAGCCCGCTGACGGCGATGTCCCGGCGCGCGAGGAGGGCGATCACGGCGTTGACGGTCTCGTCCGTACCGTTGATCACCACGCGGCCGTCCCTGGTCTCGACGGACGTGGCCTGCGGCAGCCCGCCGATCTCAGCGTCGTCCAGCGGACGCGAGGGCGTGAAGGTGATGACGGTGGACGCGGTCGACCTCGCGATCAGCCCGGACGGCGTGTCCAGCGCGGCGACCCGGCCCTTGTCGATCACCGCGATCCGGTCGCACAGGCGCTGTGCCTCCTCCATGAAGTGCGTGACCAGCAGCACGGTCACCCCGGAGTCCCTGATCTCCTCGATCAGGGACCAGGTGTCGCGGCGGGCGCGCGGGTCGAGGCCGGTGGTGAGTTCGTCCAGGACGACCACGCGCGGGTCGCCGATCAGCGCGAGCGCGATGAACAGCCGCTGTTTCTGACCGCCGGACAGCTTCCCGAAGCGGGCGGTCAGTTTGCTGGTGAGCCCGAGACGTTCGGCGAGCGGACGCCAGTCGGCCGGGCTCGGATAGAAGGCGGAGTACAGCTCGAGCGCCTCCCGTACGGTCAGTTTCGGCTGCAGCTCGCTCTCCTGGAGCTGCACTCCGAGGAGCCGCGTCACCTGTTCATGGTCCGTGACCGGATCGAGCCCTGCCACCAGGACCGTTCCGGCGTCGGGAACCCTCAGTCCTTCGACGCATTCGACCGTGGTCGTCTTCCCCGCGCCATTGGGACCCAGAATCCCGAAGATCTCCCCCTGTTCGACGGCGAAGGACACCCCGTCCACGGCTGGTCGGCCGCGGTAGGCCTTGTGCAGGCCTTTCACTTCGATAATCGCCATGTACCGAGGGTCCCGTCCTCGGCGGGACGGGGCCATACCCCCTCGCGTCCACACTCGGTCGGCCGATCGTCCGAGATGGTCCGGACGCGCCTACGACCTGGGAGGCTTCCCGTCAAGCGCCCAGGATGTCGGGAAAACCACGTGAGCGATGTCAGTGGTGAACCGTAGGCTCGCCCCTGATGTCCGAGACTCCCGCTCCCGCCGAATCCCCGTCCACCGTGCGCACCCTGCTGCGGCTCTGGCCGTACGTGCGCCCGGTGCGCGTCCGCCTGTCGAGCGCGGCTTTCATAGCGATTGTCGCGTCCTGCCTCAGCCTGGTGATACCGCTCGTCCTGAAGTGGATGGTGGACGGTCCGGTCACCCACCGGGACACGTCGGGCATATGGCGCGGCGCGCTGTATCTGCTGCTGCTCGGTATCGCGGAGGCGGGCCTGTTCGGGCTGCGGCGCTGGCTGGTGGCGAGGCCGCTGGCCGGGGTCGAGGCGGGCATGCGCGCCGACCTCTACCGGCATCTGCAACGGCTCCCGGTGTCGTTCCACGACCGCTGGCCGTCCGGCCAGCTGCTGTCGCGCGGGACGACCGACCTCATGCTGCTGCGGATGTTCCTGGCCTTCCCCCTGACCTTCCTGCTGGTCAACGGCGTGACGATCCTGGTCGGTTTCGTCATCCTGCTGGCGCAGCAGTGGACGCTCGGTCTTGTCCTGCTGGCTCCCGTGGTGCCGCTGGTCATCCTCTGCTCGCTCTTCGAGTCCCGGTACTCCCTGGTCGCACGGAAGGCGCAGGACCAGGTCGGCGATCTCACGACGGTGGTCGAGGAGGGCGTGCTCGGCATCCGGATCGTCAAGGGCTTCGGACGCCATCGCAGCCAGGCGCTCGCCTTCCGTGAACTGACGACGAAGCTGCGCGCCACGGAGCTGGGCAAGGCGCGGCTGCTCGCGGGCATCTGGGCGCTGATCACGACCCTGCCCGAACTGGCCATCGGCGCCGCGCTGGTGCTCGGCACGGTTCAGGTCGCGGACGGCGACCTCTCGGCGGGCACGCTGGTCGCGTTCCTGTCGACGGCGCTGGCGCTGCGCTGGCCGGTGGAGTCGATCGGGTTCCTGCTGGCGATGACCCAGGATTCGGCGACGGCGACCACGCGGTTCTTCGAGGTGATGGACGAGCCGGAGGAGGCCGGGCCCGAGCCCTCGGCGGCGCCGGAGAAGGCGGCGCGCGAGGCGGACGGGCTGCGCTTCGAAGGCGTGTCGTTCCGTTATCCGGACGCGGAGGACGGCTCCGTACCGGTGCTGGCGGAGATCGATCTGCACATCAGGTCCGGTGAGACGATGGCCCTCGTCGGGGCCACCGGTTCGGGCAAGACGACGCTGACGGCGCTCGTGCCGCGCCTGCATGACGCGACCACCGGGCGGATCACGCTCGACGGCGAGGACATCTCGCTGATGCCGCGCGAACGGCTGCGCGAGCTGGTGTCGGTGGCGTTCGAGGAGCCGACGCTGTTCTCGGCCACCGTCGGGGAGAACGTCCTGATGGGCGCGGCGGACGCCGGCGAGGACGCGTTGCTGCGGGCGCTGGACACCGCCCAGGCCGACTTCGTGCACCAGCTGCCCGCGGGGGTGGCGACGGAGGTCGGCGAGCAGGGCCTCAGCCTCTCCGGCGGCCAGCGCCAGCGGCTCGCGCTGGCCAGGGCGGTGGTCGGCAGGCCGCGCTTCCTGGTGCTCGACGATCCGCTCTCCGCGCTGGACGTGCACACGGAAGCCCTGGTCGAGGCGGCGCTGCGGCGGGTGCTCGAAGAGACGACCGCGCTCGTCGTGGCGCACCGTCCTTCGACGGTGATGCTCGCCGACCGGGTGGCGCTGGTCTCCGCGGGCCGGATCGTGGCCGTGGGGACCCATCAGGAACTGCTGCGGAGCAGCGAGGAGTACGCCTGGCTGATGGCCGGTGCTGTTGAGGAGAGCGCCCGATGACGACGTCGACCAGCACGGACACCCGGGAGCCCGAGGACGAGGAACCGGGCGGCGAGCGCGGACCGGCCGACGCGGGGTCGGCCGCTGTTGTGGCGGCGGATACGGATACGGCTGCTGATGCCGACGCGGACACCGACGCGGCTGCGGACGCCGTAAAGGCGCCGGCCCCGTCCGACGACCCGTTCGACCGCGACGAACTGCCCGCGCCTCCGGGTGCCACCGGCGCGCTGCTGCGATCACTGCTGAGCGCCCGGCGCGCGCGGGTCACGACCGCCGTGGTGTTCCTGCTGCTCCAGCAGGCCGCGGCCCAGGCGGGCCCGCTGATCGTCGCGTACGCCATCGACAGCGGTGTCCCCGCCATCCGCGACGGCGATCACGGGCCGTTGCTCGCTGTCGGCCTGGGGTATCTGCTCTGCGCGGTGGCCTCCGGCGCGTTCCAGTACGCGTTCATCAACACATCGGCGCGGGTCAACCAGGATGTGCTGCTCGAACTGCGCGAGCGGATCTTCCGGCACGCCCAGGCGCTGAGTGTGGACTTCCACGAGCGGTACACCTCGGGACGGCTGATCTCCCGGTCGACCACCGATGTGGAGTCGCTGCGCGAGCTGTTGAGCGAAGGACTCCAAGAACTCATCGGCGTGGTGCTGGCGTTCGTCTACATCTCCGGCATGCTGCTCTATCTGGACCTCGGCATCGGCGCGCTGGCCGTGCTCTCGTTCGTTCCGCTGTATCTGCTGGTACGGCTCTACCAGCGCCGGGCCGCGCGGATCTTCAGCGGCCGCTCCACCGCGACGGCCGACGTCATCGTGAAGTTCACGGAGACGATGAACGGCATCAGGCCGGTGCAGGCGTTCCGCCGCGAGCGCGCCAACGACGCGCAGTTCCACACGCTCAACCGCAGGGCGGAACGCACCAATGGTGACGCGCTCCTGGAGATGGCCCGTTACGTGTCGGGCTCCCGGCTCGTCGCCAACACCGCGGTCGCGGGGATCGTGCTGTGGGGCGCCTACCGGGTGGCGGACGGCACGCTCGCGCTCGGTGTGCTGGCGGCGGCGGTGCTGTACCTGCGGCGGCTGTACGACCCGATCGACCGGCTGGGGATGTTCCTCAACTCCTACCAGTCGGCCTCCGCTTCCCTGGAGAAGATCGCCGGCCTGCTGGCCCAGACCCCGACGGTGCCGGAAACCGCGGACCCTCGACCGCTTCCGGTGCTCACGGGCGAGTTCCCGGGCCGCGAGGTCGTCTTCGACGGCGTCGGATTCGGCTACCGCACGGGCGGCGAGATCCTGCCGCGCTTCGACCTGACGATCCCGGCGGGCCAGACGGTGGCGGTCGTGGGCTCGACGGGCGCGGGCAAGTCCACCCTGGCCAAGCTGCTGGCCCGCTTCTACGACCCCACGCGGGGCCGCGTTCTGCTCGACGGGGTCGACCTGCGCGATCTCGACACTCCCGAACTGCGGCGCGGTGTCGTGATGGTGACGCAGGAGGCGTTCCTCTTCTCGGGAACGGTCGCGGAGAACATCGCCATCGGCCGCCCCGAGGCCACCCGCGAGGACATCGAGCACGCCGCGAAGGCCATCGGCGCCCACGACTTCATCACGGGCCTGCCGGACGGCTACGACACGGACGTACGCAAGAGAGGCGGCCGCATCTCGGCGGGTCAGCGCCAACTGGTCGCGTTCGCCCGCGCGTTGCTCGCGGACCCGGCGGTACTGATCCTCGACGAGGCGACCAGCTCGCTGGACATCCCGGGCGAACGGGCCGTACAGCGCGCGATGGACACGGTGCTGCACGGCCGCACGGCGGTGGTGATCGCCCACCGGCTCTCCACGGTGGAGATCGCGGACCGGGTCCTGGTGATGGAGTCGGGCCGCGTGGTCGAGGACGGCACCCCGGCCGACCTGATCGCCGGCGAAGGCCGCTTCGCCGGCCTCCACCGAGCCTGGCGCGACAGCCTGTCGTAACGGCCGGACCTGCAGGCTCGGTCGTAACGGCCGGACCTGCAGGTTCCGCGTTTCGATGGGCAGCGCCCCTGCGAGACGGACAACGGACGGACCATCGCACGATTCCGCGGGCGTGCCGACCGTGCGCGACGGGAAGGTGGTCGGGCACGAGGCCGTCCGCGACGACATGACCATGCTCGGCCAACTCGGTGTCTTCCCGCCGACCCCCGCCCCGGCCGCACGGCTCGCCGGCTGGAAGCTCGCCGGCCACAGCCGACGCGCGGCCGACGCCGTCTCAGCACGCGCCGCGGAGGCCGCCAAGACCGCATAGTCACCGGTCGGCCGTAGCCGCCGGGACCCGTCATGAGGCCGGATCCGGTGTTCACATCCTCGCCGAGGCCATCGCCCGCGACGACTCGGTGATCTCACACATGGGTGCCTTCCGCGTCGCCGCGGCCACCAGGATGCTGGAAGCGCTGCCGCCGGCCCGTCCGAGCTGACGTGCCCGGGCCCTCACTGCGGGCCGCCCCTCCCACTCTCACCCCGCCGCGTCCGGCGGCGCCGACGTGGCAGCCTCCTCCGGCGCCGCGTCGGCGGCGTGTTCCGCGTGCGGCTTGGCGCGGGCTTCGCGCAGTGTTGAGGCGAAGGCCGCCAGCAGGGAGAGTCCTGCGGCCGCGGCGAATACCACCACCAGGCCGTGGTGGAACGGACCCGCCACCAGGTGCGGGAAGAACTCCCTTCCGGTCAGGGTCTGTTGGTGCGCGTGCGTGAGCGTGGAGAGGATCCCGCTGGGGGCCAGCAGGTGTTCGATCGGGTTGACGCCGAGCATCGCTGCGAACAGCGAGGAGACCGGTGGGAGGGAGCCGGCCTGTTCGGCGATGCCGTGCGGTACGCCCTGCTGTTGCAGGCCGCTCGTCAGTGTGTGCGGAAGCGTGCTCGCCAGTCCCGCGATCATGAGCGAGAAGAACGCCCCGATCGACAGCGACGTACCGGAGTTCTGGAACGTCGCGCGCATGCCGGACGCCGCGCCGCGCTGCTGTGCGGGCACACTGCCCATGATCGACGAGGAGTTGGGCGAGCTGAACATGCCGACGCCGATCCCGTTCGCCGTGATCAGCGTCGCGAAGGCCCAGTAGGGGAAGTCGACGGGCAGCAGCATCAGGCCGATCAAACTGCCGGCGAAGACGAGCAGGCCCGCGGTGGCGAACCGCCGGGCGCCGAACCGGTCGGAGAGGAATCCGGAGACGGGGCCCGAGACGAGGAAGCCGACGGTCATGGGCAGCAGGAAGATACCGGCCCACAAAGGCGTGTCGGCGTAGTCGTAGCCGTGCAGCGGCAGCCAGATCCCCTGGAGCCAGATGATCAGCACGAACTGGAGCCCGCCGCGTGCGACGGCCACGACGAATCCCGTGGCATTGCCGACGGTGAAGGCCCGGATCCGGAACAGGGTGAGCTGGAACATCGGCTCGGCGACCCTGGTCTCGATCACCGCGAACGCCACGAGCAGGGCCGCGCCCACGGCGAGCAGGCCGTAGACCGACGGGTTCGTCCAGGCCATGGAGTGATCGCCGTACGGCTGGATGCCGTTGGTGATGCCGATCAGGACGGCGGCCAGTCCGACGGCGAACGTGATGTTGCCCCACCAGTCGATCCGGCCGGGCCTGCGGTCGCCGGTGTCGCGGAGTTTGCGGTAGGCCCACAGGGTGCCGAAGACACCGACGGGCACGTTGACCCAGAAGACCGCCCGCCAGTCCAGGGCGGCCAGCACTCCTCCCGCGACCAGCCCGATGAACATGCCCGCCATCCCGGCGACTTGGTTGATGCCCAGCGCGAATCCGCGCTGCTCGCGCGGGAACGCGTCGGTCAGGATGGCCGCCGAGTTGGCCTGGAGCATGGACCCGCCGACCGCCTGGAGCATCCGCCAGCCGATCAGCCACATCGCTCCGTGGCCGCCGGTGAACGGGTCGAAGGACAACAGGACGGAGGCCACGGTGAACACGGCGAAACCGGAGTTGTAGATCCTGACCCGGCCGAACATGTCACCGAGGCGGCCGACGGCGACCACGAGCACGGCCTGGACCAGCCGGTACCCCATGATCATCCACAGCAGGTAGACGACGTTGCCGGGCGCCAGCGGGTCCAGGTGGATGCCGCGGAAGATCGCCGGCAGCGCGATGATGACGATGGAGCCGTCGAGTTGCGACATGAACACGGCGGCGGTCGTGTTCGACAGGGCCATCCATTTGTAGCGGTCGTCGGCGGAACGGCCGTGCCGGGGGCGGCCGTTCCTGGCGTGACCCAGTGTCCTCGCTATCAGCCCGCCGGCCATGTGGAGCCTCTCTCGTTCCGCGTGCGTGGAGTGTGCCGGGTGCGTGGGGCGTACGAGAGCGCCGTCACGCCCGGCCGTCGCGTGAGCGGACACGCCCGGCCCCCGCAAACCCCGGTCACGGGTTCGTCAGCCGTTCCAGCAGGGCCAGCGCCTCGTTGATGGTGCGCCGCTCGGACTCGGTGTAGAGATCCTGGAGCGAGCGCGTCAGCCATTCCTCGCGTGCCTGCCGGCCGCCCTGGTGCAGCTCGCGCCCCGCCTCGCTCAGCGAGACCAGCTGCCGCCGGCCGTCGTCGGGGTCCGGCCTGCGCCGGATCAGCCCCCGCTCGTCGAGCGCCGCGAGGATGGCCGCCATCGACTGCGGGCGGACCCCCTCGGCAGCCGCCAGACCACTGGCCGACGCGGCCCCCGCTCTGGCCAGCCGGCTGACCACGGAGGTCTGTGAGGGCGTGAGCTCGTCGTTGCCCGACACCTCTTTGGCCCGGCGGCGCACCCTGCCGACCACCACTCGCAGATCGCGCGCGGCGCGTGCGGCCGACTCGGAAATTCCCCCGGGGGTCTCTCCCCTGCTCTCTTCCATACGTCGCACGGTAAAACCTTCAGTCCAAACTGTCCAGTGTCATCTGATCAGTACGGACTGCCGTATATCAGGGTTCGCGAGGGTCCACAACAAGCCACGAGTCGACATGCGCGGCCCGGCCCGGACGCAGCCTCCGCCACACACTCCGTTCACACAAGGCACGCCCGCCGCCGTTGCGGCAAACCCCCGTCGACGCGGCCATGTTGCTCCATGAAACGTCCGCTTAATGAGCGACAACATCCGGGCCGAGGCCGAGTTCCGGCCAAGTTATTGACGCGCTCCTGACAGTAAAGCGCCGCCCTGCGACGCTTCCCCCGTTCCTCGCACCAACTCGCTCCGCTTGCTACGTCCGGGCCACCCACCAGGCGGCCCGGTACCCCCCTCGCAGAAGGAGTTCGCGTGAGACCCACGCCCAGCCGTCGCGCCACAGCGACCGGCGCTCTGATCGCAGCAGCAGCCCTTCTCTCCGTCGCTGTCCCGGCCTCGGCCGCGCAGACCGACGCCGCCGCACCCGCTCTGCCGGCCGCACTGGCCTCGCAGGCCGCCCGGACCGCCCACCCCGGCGCCCTGCCGCGCGCGCTCTCCCCCGCCCAGCGGGCCGCGCTGATATCCCAGGCCGAAGCCGGCACCACCGCCAAGGCCAGGGAACTCGGCCTCGGGTCCCTGGAGAAACTTGCCGTCCGCGATGTCGTCCAGGACATCGACGGCACCACCCACACCCGGTACGAACGTACCTATGACGGCCTTCCGGTCCTCGGCGGCGACCTCGTCGTCGAGTCGAAGGCGGGCACGACCGAGTCCGTCACCAAGGCTTCCGACGCCGCCCTGAAGAACGTCGACACCACCGCAGGCGTCACCCCGGCCACCGCGCAGAAGCAGGCGCTCGGCGCCGCCGCCGCGGAGGGGTCGAAGAGCACCAGCCCCGACAGCGCACCGCGCAAGGTCGTCTGGCTGGCGCAGGGCTCCCCCGTCCTCGCGTACGAGACCGTCGTCGGCGGGCTCCAGGAGGACGGCACCCCCAATCAGCTGCACGTCATCACCGACGCCACCACCGGCAAGAAGCTCTTCCAGTACCAGGGCATCGAGACGGGCATCGGCAACACCGAGTTCAGCGGTCAGGTCACGCTCGGGTCCACGCAGTCGGGTTCGACGTACAACCTCACCGACGCGGGACGCGGCGGGCACCAGACGTTCACGCTGAAGAACACCACGTCGAGCGGGAAGGGCACGCTGCTCTCGGGCCCCGACGACGTCTGGGGCGACGGCACTCCGACCAACCAGGAGACGCCCGCCGCCGACGCCGCCTACGGCGCGGGTCTCACCTGGGACTACTACAAGAACGTGCACGGCCGCACCGGCATCAAGGGCAACGGCGTCGCCGCGTACTCCCGGGTGCACTACGGCAACAGCTACGTCAACGCCTTCTGGGACGACTCCTGCTTCTGCATGACGTATGGCGACGGCGCACAGAACAAGGCCCCGCTGACCGCCGTCGACGTGGCGGGACACGAGATGTCCCACGGCGTCACCGCCGCCACGGCCGGCCTCGTCTACAGCGGTGAGTCCGGCGGCCTCAACGAGGGCACCTCGGACATCTTCGGGACCGCCGTCGAGTGGTACGCCAACAACGCGAACGACCCCGGCGACTACCTCATCGGCGAGAAGATCGACATCAACGGCGACGGCTCGCCGCTGCGTTACATGGACAAGCCGAGCAAGGACGGCGGCTCCGCGGACTCCTGGTACTCCGGTGTCGGCAACCTCGATGTCCACTACTCCTCGGGCATCGCGAACCACTTCTTCTACCTGCTCTCCGAGGGCAGCGGCGCCAAGGTCATCGGCGGTGTCAGCTACAACTCGCCGACCTCCGACGGCCTGCCGGTGACCGGCATCGGCCGGGCGAAGGCGGAGCAGATCTGGTTCAAGGCACTCTCCACGAAGTTCACCAGCACCACGAACTACGCGGCGGCCCGCACCGGCACCCTGGCGGCCGCCGGTGAGCTGTACGGCACGACGAGCGCCGAGTACACGGCCGTCGCGAACGCGTGGGCCGGGGTCAACGTCGGCACCCGCCCCGGTGGCGGCGGTGATCCGGCCCCGGGCGACGGCACCGTCTTCCAGAACACCACCGCGGTCTCCATCCCGGACAATGGCGCGGCCGTCACGTCGTCGGTCGACGTCACCGGCATCTCGGGCAAGGCCCCCGCGGCCCTCAAGGTGGACGTGAACATCACGCACACCTGGCGCGGCGACCTGGTCATCGACCTGGTGGCGCCGGACGGGACGACGTACCGGCTGAAGAACTCCAGCGCGTCGGACTCTGCGGACAACGTCATCGCGACGTACACGGTCAACGCGTCCTCGGTGACGGCGAACGGCACGTGGAAGCTGAAGGTCCAGGACGTCGCCTCGGGCGACACCGGCCGTATCAACAGCTTCAAGCTCACCTTCTGAGCGAAGCAGGCCGCGGCCGCCCGGGGTCCACGCACCCCGGGCGGCCGCATCGCGCGTGCGCCGTGAGGTCAGTTGGGGTTCTGCGCGTTGGTCAGGGTCTCCCAGGCCACGAACAGGTTGTTGGTCCCGGCGGGCCGCTGCTGCTCGGTGAGCTTCTGGGTGTTGGTCATCGCCGTGCCGTGCAGGGTGTTGAGGTTGTTGAAGCCGACCTCGGTGATCGGTCCCAGACCGCGGGTCACACCGCCCCCGCACAGGTTCGACGGCACGGGCTCGGCCTGGATCTCGTACCTCGACTGGAAGCCGAGCGCCTGCCGCAGCCGCTCACCGACCTGCGGGAAGAGGTCCTGGCCCTGAATCCTGGACGTCTCCAGGACATGGGAGATGGACGAGATGCCGTAGCCCGTGTGGACGAAGTCGCGGCAGGTCTCCTGCGTGAGACCGGTCATCGAGGCGCCGAACGTGCCCTGCCCCTGCCAGTAGCTGACGATCTTGGCGCGGGTGTCGAGGTTCTGGCTCGGTACGGTCTTGGGCAGGTCGCCGTCCGAGGCCAGGTAGACATAGGCCGGAACACGCGCCAGGTAGAGGCTGATCGCCTTGTCGTAGCTGGTCTTGTCGTCGAGGTAGACGGCGATGCTGGTGGCCGCCTCCACCATCGTCAGCTCCCAGTTCCCGTTGGAATTGGAGCCCTTGATGAGCGTGGGCAGGTAGACGTCACGCAACATCGTGTCGAAGCGGCCCGAGTTGGACCAGCCGCCGTGGACGCGCTTGATGATCTCGGCGGCCTTCGGCCACGACGAGCCGGCCCAGCCGGTCTGGAGCGGCGCGTTGCTGTTGGTGTGCTGCTTGATGGAATTGGACCACGCGTCCATCAGCTCGATGGACTTCTGCGCGTACCGGTCGTCGCGTGTGATGTACCAGGCGAGCGCGTCCGTGTACGCGGCGATCGCGTCCTCGCGTTCGTCCGTGCAGCCGTTGTTGGGGTTGGAGTACGAGCCGCACTCGACGTTCGCGCGAGGCTTGGCCGTTCGCGACAGGGAGGCATAGGAACTCCCCATCATCTGGTCGTACGCGGCCTTCCACGGCTGCGCGCCCGCCTGCACCTTGGAGCGTACGAAGTCGAGCTGCGCGGTGTTGAGGTTCACGCCGGGGTGGGTGAAGTTCGCGGGGGCGGGTGCGACGGCCGCCTGCTGGGCCCGCACGGCCGCCGGCTGCGGGGCCGCCTTCGCGGCCGAGGCGGGCGCCGCCAAAGCGGCGGTCACCCCCGCCAGGGCGGCGGCGAGACCGAGGACTCTGGGGATCATTCCGGGGAGCATCTGGGGGGTGCCTTCCGGTCAATGGATTCCATGGATGTTCCTCAACTTCATTCATGGACATGAACGTTGAATGGAGTTGTGAACCCTGTTGGGATGAGGAACCTAAAGCCATCCCCCCACGGCGTCAAGGTCTGGACCAATACGAACAGAGGCGCGCAGGAAAGGCCGTGCCCCGTGGGAGACCCGGCTGTACGCGAAGGGCCGGGTCCCCGCGGGGACCCGGCCCTGAAAACGGTGACCGCTCAGCGCATCAGCACCCCGGCGCCGTCCCCCGGCACCTCCGTCGGCAGGGTGACGAGGCCGAGGTCCGCGCTCGACGCGAGCAGCGGATGCGCGGGCAGCACCCGGACCGTGTAACCGAAGGGCCCCGTACGGTCCAGGGCGAGCGGCCCCTCGTACACCCAGCGGCCCTCCTCGGGCCCGCCGACCGGCTTGAGCGGGAAGGTGTGCGCGTCCGCGATCGCGTCGTCGGAGCCGACCCGGCCCGCGACCGCCTGCACTTCGACGTCGTCCGGGCGCAGTTCGCCGAGGCCGACGGTGACCCGCAGGCTCAGCGTCGAGCCGAGTTCCGCCGAGCCGCCGGAGGCAGCGACGGACAGGGCCTCGACGTGGTCGACCGACACATTCGGCCACAGGGTGCGCGTGCGGTACTTCCAGGCCGCGAGATCGGCCGCGCTGCCGGCGTCCAGCGCGCGGTGGGCGCGCGCGGCCGGGGCGTAGAGCCGCTCCACGTACTCCCGCACCATCCGTCCCGCGAGCACCTTGGGGCCGAGGTTGACCAGGGTGCGCCTGACCATCTCGATCCACCGGTCGGGCAGCCCGCTCTCGCCACCCCGGTCGTAGAAGCGCGGTGCGACGCGCTCCTCGATCAGCTCGTAGAGCGCGTTGGCCTCCAGCTCGTCCCTGCGGTTCTCGTCGTCGGCCGCCGCGCCGTCGGCGGTGGGGATGGCCCAGCCGAAGTCCGGCTCGAACCACTCGTCCCACCAGCCGTCCAGGACCGACAGGTTGAGGCAGCCGTTGAGCGCCGCCTTCATCCCGCTGGTGCCGCACGCCTCCAGCGGGCGCAGCGGGTTGTTGAGCCAGACGTCGCAGCCCGGGTAGAGCTTCTGCGCCATCCCCATGCCGTAGTCGGGCAGGAAGACGATGCGGTGGCGCACTCGCGGGTCGTCGGCGAACTTCACCAGCTCCTGCACCAGCCGCTTGCCGCCGTCGTCCGCCGGGTGCGCCTTGCCCGCGACGACGATCTGGATGGGCCGCTCCGGGTCGAGCAGCAGGCGGGTCAGCCGTTCGCGGTCGCGCAGCATCAGCGTGAGGCGCTTGTACGAGGGGACTCGCCTGGCGAAGCCGATCGTCAGGACATCGGGGTCGAGTACGCCGTCGATCCAGCCCAGTTCGGCCTCCGCGGCGCCGCGCAGGCGCCAGGACGCGCGCAGTCGTGTACGCACCTCCGTCACCAACTGCGCGCGCAGGGACCGGCGTACGTCCCAGATGTCGGTGCCGGGGATGTCGGCGACGGCGTCCCAGCGCGGCGATCCGCCCACGGACAGGGCGTCCTCCGTACGGGAGACCCCGATCCGGCGCGCCCCGAGCCCGATGACCTCGGGGGCGACCCAGGTCGGTGCGTGCACGCCGTTGGTGACGGACGTGATCGGCACTTCCTCGGGGTCGAATCCCGGCCAGAGTCCGGCGAACATCTCCCGGCTGACGGCGCCGTGCAGGGTGGAGACGCCGTTGGCGCGCTGGGCGAGCCGCAGGCCCATCACGGCCATGTTGAAGAGGTCGGGCTGCCCGCCGGGATACGTCTCGAGTCCGAGCCCGAGGACGCGTTCGACGTCCACACCGGGCAGTTCACCCTCGTCACCGAAGTGGCGGGCGACCAGGGAGCGGTCGAAACGGTCGATGCCCGCGGGCACCGGGGTATGGGTGGTGAAGACGGTGCCGGCCCTGACCGCTTCCAGTGCGGCCTCGAACCCCAGCCCGGTGTCGGCGAGTTCACGGATGCGCTCCAGGCCGAGGAAGCCGGCGTGCCCCTCGTTGGTGTGGAAGACCTCGGGCGCCGGGTGTCCGGTGAGCCGGCAGAACGTTCGCACCGCGCGCACACCGCCGATGCCGAGCAGCATCTCCTGGAGCAGCCGGTGCTCGCTGCCGCCGCCGTAGAGCCGGTCGGTCACCTCGCGCTCGGCGGGAGCGTTCTCCTCGACGTCGGAGTCCAGCATCAGCAGCGGGACCCGTCCGACGTGCGCCTGCCAGACGCACGCGCGCAGCGTCCGCCGGCCCGGCAGGGTGAGGGCCACCTGCGCGGGTGTGCCGTCGACCTCGCGCAGCAGCGTGAGCGGGAGTTCGTGCGGGTCGAGGACCGGATACTGCTCCTGCTGCCAGCCGTCCCGCGACAGGGACTGGCGGAAGTAGCCGTGCCGGTAGAGGAGTCCGACGCCGATGAGGGGGACGCCGAGGTCGCTGGCGGCCTTGAGATGGTCGCCGGCAAGGATGCCGAGGCCGCCGGAGTACTGCGGCAGGGCCGCCGTGACGCCGAACTCCGGCGAGAAGTAACCGACGGCGGCGGGCAGGCCGCCGTCACGTCCGGCGCCGCCCGCGCCCCCGCCGTCCCGCTCCTGGTACCAGCGGGCGCCGTGCAGGTAGGTGTCCAGGTCGTCGTGGGCCGCCGTCAGCCGGTCCAGGAAGGGGCGGTCGGCGGCCAGCTCGGCGAGACGTGCGGCGGAGACGGACCCGAGGAGCCGTACGGGGTCGCCGCCCGACTCCTGCCAGCCGTCCGGATCGACGGCCCGGAACAGCTCACGGGTCTCGGTGTGCCAGGACCAGCGCAGGTTACGCGCCAGATCGCTGAGCGGTCGTAGAGGTTCGGGGAGGACAGGGCGGACGGTGAACCGACGGATTGCCTTCACGTGTTCCACCTTCGCAGGGGACAGACGAACCTGGAGGGACGCACCACGCCGTGCGCCGCACCATGGCTCCGACGGTAGTCGCCCCACTCTCTCCAGAACACGGCCAATTCATGCGTCCGCCCGCATGTGTTTCTGCGCCGTACGCGGATAAGCGGGATATGTGGGCGGTTCGTCGAACACGCTCGCGCAGAACCTCTGTCCGGTACAGGATTGGGGCATCGCGCGGCCGTGGCAGGCCGGTCCTTACGGCCGGCTCCGCGGAACTGGGTCATGTTCGTTTCCTACGCCCCAGTAGTTAACAGAGCGCCGGATTGCTGACCCGAAAATGATGGGAAGGCTTCTCCGGTACGCACGGCACACGAGCGCGCCCTCACCCGATTCACGCGCCGTCCAAGCGCTATTCGAGTGAACGCGGACAGGAGCGGCCATGCCCGCAGCCCGTCAGTCGTCGACCAAGCAGCTACAAAGAACTGCAAAGCCTCGTCAAAGTAGCCGTCAGAGTAGCCAACCCGCTGGACCTGCCCTGCCTGTCACGCCCGCACAGCCCTCAGGTGATCCGTTGAAACCGCTGATTGGTCGCATTCCCGTCCTGGACGTACGCCCGCTCGTCGACTGCGGCAGACGCCCCGCGAAAGCGGTGAGCGGTGAGACCTTCCAGGTCACCGCGACCGTCTTCCGCGAGGGTCATGACGCGGTCGCGGCGAATGTCGTCCTCATGGATCCCAGTGGCCGGCCCGGCCCCTGGACCCCGATGCGTGAACTCGCGCCAGGCACCGACCGCTGGGGCGCCGAGGTCACGCCGACC
Organism: Streptomyces sp. NPDC088725; assembly: GCF_044751305.1. Taxonomy (NCBI): domain Bacteria; kingdom Bacillati; phylum Actinomycetota; class Actinomycetes; order Kitasatosporales; family Streptomycetaceae; genus Streptomyces; species Streptomyces sp. NPDC088725. The sequence continues at coordinate 144,330 of NZ_JBIVLO010000013.1, read as the reverse complement.
GAGGAGGGCCGCTGGAGCTTCACCGTGGAGGCGTGGAGCGATCCCGTCGCCACCTGGCGCCATCATGCCCAGATCAAGATTCCGGCCGGTATCGACACCGCGCTGGTGCTGGCGGAGGGCGCCGAACTGCTGGAGCGCGCCGCCGCGGGCGTACCGAAGAAGGACGGTCGTGAGGCGGTGCTCGCCGCCGTGGACGCGCTGCGCGACGAGTCGCTGCCGCCCTCCGCCAGGCTGGCCGCCGCGCTGGCCCCGGAGGCCGGCGCCGCTCTCGCCCGGCACCCGCTGCGCGAGCTGGTGACCGCCTCGCGCCCGGCTCCGCTGCTGGTGGAGCGCGTGCGCGCGCTGTACGGCTCGTGGTACGAGCTGTTCCCGCGGTCGGAGGGCGCCGTGGTGAAGAAGGGCGAACCACCCGTCAGCGGCACGTTCAGAACGGCCGCCGAGCGACTGCCCGCCGTTGCCGCGATGGGTTTCGACGTGGTCTATCTGCCACCGATCCACCCCATCGGCACCACGTATCGCAAGGGTCCCAACAACAGCCTCTCTCCCGGACCCGACGATGTCGGCGTGCCCTGGGCGATCGGCTCGGCGGAGGGCGGTCACGACGCGATCCACCCCGACCTCGGCACGATCGAGGACTTCGCCCACTTCGTGGAGAAGGCCCGCACCCTGCGGATGGAGGTCGCGCTCGACTTCGCCCTCCAGTGTTCGCCCGACCATCCGTGGGTCGCGAAGCGGCCCGAGTGGTTCCACCACCGCGCGGACGGCTCGATCGCCTATGCCGAGAACCCGCCGAAGAAGTATCAGGACATCTACCCGATCGATTTCGACCGCGACATGCGCGGTCTCGTACGGGAAACCGTCCGGATCCTGCGCTACTGGATGTCCCACGGCGTACGCATCTTCCGCGTCGACAATCCCCACACGAAGCCGGTCATCTTTTGGCAGAAAGTGATCGGAAATATCAACAAGACCGACCCTGATGTCATCTTCCTCGCCGAGGCGTTCACCCGGCCCGCGATGATGCACACCCTCGGCAAAGTCGGGTTCCAGCAGTCGTACACGTACTTCACGTGGCGCACCACCAAGCAGGAACTGACCGACTATCTGACGGACCTCTCCGGCGAGTCCGCCGCGTACATGCGGCCGAACTTTTTCGTCAACACGCCTGACATCTTGCACGCGTATCTTCAGGACGGTGGACGTCCCGCCTTTGAGGCGCGGGCGGTCCTGGCTGCCACGATGGTGCCCACCTGGGGGGTCTATGCCGGGTACGAGCTGTACGAGAACGTGCCGGCGAAGCCGGGCAGCGAGGAATACCTCGACTCCGAGAAATACCAGCTGCGTCCGCGCGACTGGGAAGCCGCCGAGCGCGAGGGCCGCACGATCGCCCCGCTGATCACGACCCTCAACCGGATCAGACGCCGGAACCCCGCGCTCCAGCAACTGCGTGACATCCACTTCCACCACGCCGACAACGACGCGGTGATCGTCTACAGCAAGCGTTCGGGCTCGAACATCGTTCTCGTGGTCGTCAACCTCGACCCGCACCACACCCAGGAGGCGACGGTCTCGTTGGACATGCAGCGGCTCGGCCTCGACCGGCACGAGACCGTCCCGGTGCGTGATGAGCTCACCGGAGAGACCTATCACTGGGGCAGCGCCAACTATGTGCGCCTAGAGCCGGGCGTCACGCCCGCGCACATCGTGGTTCTGCGACCGTCCCCGCCGATCGGAGGGTCACCCACATCATGATCGTCAACGAGCCCGTCCCGGACACATTCGAGGACACCCCGGTCAAGTACCGGGATCCCGACTGGTTCAAACGTGCCGTCTTCTACGAGGTCCTGGTGCGTTCGTTCCAGGACAGCAACGGCGACGGCATCGGTGACCTCAAGGGCATCACCGCCAAGCTGGACTATCTGCAGTGGCTGGGCGTCGACTGCCTCTGGCTGCCGCCGTTCTTCAAGTCGCCGCTGCGTGACGGCGGCTACGACGTCTCCGACTACACGGCGGTGCTCCCCGAGTTCGGTGACCTCGCCGACTTCGTGGAATTCGTCGACGCCGCACACCAGCGCGGCATGCGCGTGATCATCGACTTCGTCATGAACCACACGAGCGACCAGCACGACTGGTTCCAGGAGTCCCGCAAGGACCCCGACGGCCCCTACGGCGACTACTACGTCTGGGCCGACGACGACAAGCAGTACCAGGACGCCCGGATCATCTTCGTCGACACGGAGACGTCCAACTGGACCTTCGATCCGGTGCGCAAGCAGTACTACTGGCACCGCTTCTTCTCGCACCAGCCGGACCTCAACTACGAGAACCCGAAGGTGCAGGAGGAGATCATCTCCGCGCTGCGGTTCTGGCTCGACCTGGGCATCGACGGCTTCCGGCTGGACGCCGTCCCGTACCTGTACCAGCAGGAAGGAACCAACTGCGAAAACCTTCCTGCGACCCACGAATTCCTCAAACGGGTCCGCAAGGAGATCGACGCCGCCTACCCCGACACGGTGATCCTCGCCGAGGCGAACCAGTGGCCCGAGGACGTCGTCGACTACTTCGGCGACTACCAGTCGGGCGGCGACGAATGCCACATGGCGTTCCACTTCCCGGTGATGCCGCGCATCTTCATGGCGGTACGGCGCGAGTCCCGCTACCCGGTCTCCGAGATCCTGGCGAAGACCCCGGCGATCCCGACGAGCTGCCAGTGGGGCATCTTCCTGCGCAACCACGACGAGCTGACCCTCGAAATGGTGACGGACGAAGAACGCGACTACATGTACGCGGAGTACGCCAAGGATCCGCGGATGCGCGCCAACATCGGCATCCGCCGCCGTCTCGCCCCGCTGCTGGACAACGACCGCAACCAGATCGAGCTGTTCACCGCTCTGCTGCTGTCGCTGCCCGGCTCCCCGATCCTCTACTACGGGGACGAGATCGGGATGGGCGACAACATCTGGCTCGGAGACCGGGACGCCGTACGGACGCCGATGCAGTGGACCCCCGACCGGAACGCGGGTTTCTCGTCCAGCGACCCGGGGCGGCTCTATCTGCCGACGATCATGGATCCGGTCTACGGCTACCAGGTCACCAACGTGGAGGCGGCGATGGCGTCGCCGTCCTCGCTGCTGCACTGGACCCGCCGGATGATCGAGATCCGCAAGCAGAATCCCGCCTTCGGACTCGGCTCGTACACCGAGCTGCCGTCCTCTAACCCGGCGGTGCTGGCGTTCCTGCGCGAGGCGCCGTCCGCGGACGGCAACGGCGACGATCTGGTGCTGTGCGTGCACAACTTCTCGCGGTTCGCGCAGCCCACGGAGCTGGATCTGAAGGAGTTCAACGGGCGGCATCCGGTGGAGCTGATCGGCGGGGTGCGGTTCCCGGCGATCGGGGAGTGGCCGTATCTGCTCACGCTGGCGGGACACGGCTTCTACTGGTTCCGGCTGAGGAAGGACATCACGCCGACGGACGTGGCGCCGCAGGAGGTCGTCGCGCCGGAGGGTGTGGTGCCGGAGGGTGTGGCGCCGGAGGGGCCGGGTCCTGAGGCCGTCGGTGCTGCTGAAGGCATCGCTCCTGCTCACGGCATCACCCCCGCACAGGGCATCGCTCCCGACGGCACGGCTTCCCCGGGCACGGGTTCCTAGGGCATCGCGTCTCCGGGGCAATGTTTCCCGAGGGGCAACGTTTCTCCGGGGCGCTCCGCCTTCGGGGCGTGTCCGGTCTCCGGGGCTTCTCCGGGGCATCGCGTCTCCGGGGCTTTCCGGCTCCGGGGCATCGCGCCGAGGCGACGCGTACGGCCGGCGTCATGGCTACCGGCGCGTCACCGACGTGCCACCGAAGCGCTCTCGCCGGTAGCGCTGAGCGATGTTGTCCGATCTTGACCGATGCAGCGCGTGCGAGGCGGTTTCCGCCGCCTCGCACGGGGCACTCTGTCCCACATCGAGCACACCGAACACGTTTGGGGTCCCATCGGATTCGAGCCCGTACGGACCATCCTCACCCGACACGTCCCGCACAGCCGGACAGCCATTGCCGCTATCCGGGACACTCAGCGGATCCTGTGGTGTGCCCGGGGAAAGGACGCGATGCCATGTCGAAGGCTGCATCCACCCGGAGTACTCGCAGGCCCACGGCGCCTGCGGCCGTACCGGCCGCCGACGCGGCGGAACTGATCCGCTCGCTCGCTCCCCTGCTCCACGACTGGCTGCCCAGGCAGCGATGGTTCGCGGGCAAGGGCCGCAGGATCACCGGTTTCGTGCCGGTGACGGTGACAGAGCTGCAGCCGTACGAGCGGGCCGAGCAGGCCGATTCCGATGTTCCCGGGCTGCTGCACCTGCTCGTACGGGTGGAGCAACAGGGCACGACAAGACCCCCGGCCCCCTCACCCGCCCCTGCCGCTTCCTCACCCGCGTCCGCTTCGCCCCTGGCCGGTGACTGCTACCAGTTGCTGCTCGGGGTGCGGGATTCCCTGCCGCCCCGGCTCGCGCCCGCGCTGATCGGCCACGCGGCGCACGGGCCGCTGGCCGGCCGTACCGTCTACGAGGGTCTGCACGATCCGCGCCTCGCCGACCTGCTGCTGGAACGGCTGCGTACCCCCGGCGCGCGGGGGCCGCTCCGCTTCGACCGCGCGGGCGCCGTACCCGCCGGGCTGCCGTCGCGTCTGCTCGGCGTCGAACAGTCGAATTCGTCGCTGGTGTACGGCGACGCCTACATCCTCAAGATCCTCCGCCGGGTGTTCCCCGGCCCCCATCCGGATCTGGAACTGCCGCTCGCGCTGGCCACCGAGGGCTGCGACCGGGTGCCCGCGCCGGTCGCCTGGTTCGAGGCGTCCGACCCCTCCGGCAGCGGTGAACCACTGACCCTCGGCGTCCTCCAGCCCTATCTCCGTGGCTCGCAGGACGGCTGGCAGCTCGCGCTGGCGGCGCTGGCCGAGGGGCGTGAGTTCACTTCCGAGGCGCATGCGCTCGGCCGGGCGACGGCAGAGGTGCACCTCGCTCTCGCGACCGCCCTGCCGACGGTCACGCTGGGCCGCAGCCAGCAGCACCTGCTGGCAGGGGCGATGACCGAGCGGCTGGACGCGGCGGCGCAGGCGGTGCCCGCGCTGCTGCCGTACGTCACGGGGCTGCGCAACGCCTTCGACGCACTCGCGGAGCTGGGTGAGGCGGCGCGCGGGCGGCCCGCGCAGCGCGTCCACGGCGATCTGCACCTGGGCCAGGCGCTGCGTACGCCGGACGGCAGGTGGTCGATCATCGATTTCGAGGGCGAGCCCGCCCGGCCCCTGGCCGAACGCCGCCGCCCGCAGCCGCCGGTCCGCGATGTCGCGGGGATGCTCCGTTCCTTCGACTACGCGGCCCGGTCCCACGAGCCGTGGCGGGCCGACTGGGCGGCGCGCTGCCGGTCGGCGTTCTGCGAGGGGTACGCGAGCGCGGCGGGCACCGACCCGCGCGCGGAGCCCGAGCTGCTGCGCGCGTACGAGACGGACAAGGCGGTCTACGAGGTGCTGTACGAGGCGAGGCACCGCCCGGACTGGCTGCCCGTCCCCATGGCGGCGATCGAGCGGCTGGCCGGCGACGGCTGATGTCACCGCACACCTGTATCCCATCCGCGTAACACGCCGAGGAGGCAGCCCCCGTGACCGCCCGTCCGCCGTCCGACTTCCCGTCCGATCCCGATCTTCCCGCCACGTTCCGCCCGGCGCGTGCCTCGGGGTCCGTACCGGCCGGGAAACCGGTGCCTCCCGCTCGCGCCCGCCGCACGCACGCGCCGGGCCCCGGTGCCGGCGCCCCGTCGGCTGCCGCTGGATCCGCTGCCGGTTCCGGGGCCTCTGGCGGTTCCGGGGCCCCTGCCGGATCGGGGAACTCCGCCCGCTCCGGGGCCCCTGCCGGATCGGGGAACTCCGCCCGCTCCGGGGCCCCTGCCGGATCGGGGAACTCCGCCGGCTCCGGGGCTTCCTCCGCGCCCGCCTCCGACGCATCTCGTGCGCGCGCCGCTCATTCGCTGGACGACGGCGACCGGGAGCGGCTGCTCTCCGGGGCGCATCACGATCCGCACGGGCTGCTGGGGGCGCATCCCGTCCCGGACGGTGTGCTTTTCCGTACGCTGCGCCCGTTCGCGCGTGCCGTGACGGTCGTGGCGGACAGCCTGCGGGCCGAGCTGAACGACGACGGCGACGGTTTCTTCTCCGGTGTGCTGCCGCTGCGCGCGGTACCGGCGTACACACTGCTCGTCCGGTACGGCGACACGGCGGGCGCCGACGAGGCCGAGGTGTCGGACCCGTACCGCTTCCTGCCGGCCCTCGGTGAACTCGATCTGCATCTGATCGGTGAGGGCAGGCACGAGGAGTTGTGGAAGGCGCTCGGCGCCCGGCCCATGACGCACCAGGGTGTGACCGGTACCCGCTTCACCGTCTGGGCGCCCAACGCGCGGGGCGTGCGGATCACCGGGGACTTCAACTACTGGGACGGCACGGCCTTTCCGATGCGTTCACTCGGTGCCACGGGTGTGTGGGAGCTGTTCGCGCCGGGTATCGGCGAGGGCGCGCTGTACAAGTTCGACATCTGCCTGGCGGACGGCTCGCACACCGTACGCGCCGACCCGATGGCACGGCGTACCGAAGTGCCGCCCGCCACCGCCTCCATCGTCACGGAGACACACTACGAGTGGCAGGACGAGGAATGGCTCGCGCACCGCGCGGACCGTCCCGTCCACGAAGCGCCGTTCTCCGTTTACGAGATCCATCTGGCTTCCTGGCGGCCGGGATTGACATACCGCCAGCTCGCCGATCAGCTGCCTGCCTATGTCAGGGATCTGGGCTTCACACACGTGGAGTTGATGCCGATCGCCGAGCACCCCTTCGGCGGTTCGTGGGGGTACCAGGTCACCGGCTTCTACGCGCCGACGTCCCGGATGGGCACCCCTGACGACTTCCGTCATCTGGTGGACGCCCTGCACCGCGCGGGCATCGGGGTCATCGTCGACTGGGTGCCCGCGCACTTCCCGAAGGACGAGTGGGCGCTCGCCCGCTTCGACGGACAGCCGCTGTACGAGCCGAGCGATCCGCAGCGCGCCGAGCACCCCGACTGGGGCACGCTGGAGTTCGACTACGGCCGCACGGAGGTCCGCAACTTCCTGGTCGCCAACGCCGTTTACTGGTGCGAGGAATTCCACATCGACGGGCTGCGCGTCGACGCGGTCGCCTCGATGCTCTACCTCGACTACTCGCGCGAGCACGGCCAGTGGTCGCCGAACGAGCGCGGCGGCCGGGAGAATCTGGATGCCGTCGCGTTCCTCCAGGAGATGAACGCGACCGTCTACCGCCGCTGTCCCGGTGTGGTGACCATCGCGGAGGAGTCCACGGCGTGGAACGGCGTCACCCGCGCCACTCACATCGTCGGCCCCGACGGCTTCGGCGGTCTCGGCTTCGGCCTGAAGTGGAACATGGGCTGGATGCACGACTCGCTGGACTACGTGTCGAAGGAGCCCGTCCACCGCAAGTACCACCACGGCGAGATGACGTTCTCCATGGTGTACGCGTACAGCGAGAACTACGTGTTGCCCATCTCGCACGACGAAGTCGTGCACGGCAAGGGCGCCTTGGTGTCCAAGATGCCCGGCGACTGGTGGCAGCAGCGGGCCAACGACCGCGCCTATCTCGGTTTCATGTGGGCGCACCCCGGCAAACAACTGCTCTTCATGGGACAGGAGTTCGCGCAGGGCGCCGAATGGTCGGAGGCTCACGGCCCGGACTGGTGGCTGCTCGACCCGTCGTACGAGGCGGCGGTCGACCACCGGGGTGTGCGCGATCTGGTCCGCGATCTCAATACGGTGTACGGGTCCACGCCCGCGCTGTGGGAGCGCGACACGGTGTCCGAGGGGTTCTCGTGGGTCGAGGGGGACGCGGGCGAGGACAACGTCTTCGCGTTCCTGCGTTACGACGCGTCGGGCTCGCCCCTGCTCGCCGTCTCGCACTTCTCACCGGTTGTGCGCCGGGAGTTCCGCCTCGGCGTCCCTGACCAGTACTCGGCGTGGACCGAGGTCCTGAACACGGACGCGCTCCGGTACGGCGGGAGCGACGTACTCAACACCGATCCGGTGAAGCCCGAGCCGGTGGGCTCGCACGGCCGTCCGGCGAGCATCCAGCTGACGTTGCCGCCACTGGCGACGATCTGGCTGCGCCCGGCCTGAGAGCTGCGGGGCCGAGCCGCTGCGGGGCCGGACCGCGCTGATTCGTGCCGTGCGGGGTCGGACCCCGCTGGTACGGCCGTGCGGGGTCGGACCGCACTGGTCTGCGCCGTGCGGGGTCGGATCGTGCGGGGAGGGTGGCGCCTGCGGATACGTACGTACTCCGCGGGCGCCACTCCGGCTTCTCCTGCCACCCGGTCCGGCGCGGGCCGGGCAGCCCCGTCCGGAGCCCCGGGACCGGGCCCGGACCTGGGCGCCCTACAGCGCCGCCGACGCGATCCGCGACGGAACCCCGGCGTCGCGGACGATCCCGAGCCGCTGGGTGGAGCGGGTCAGCGCCACATACAGATCGTTGGCGCCGCGGGGCGAGCCGTCCATGATGGCCTCCGGGTCCACCACGATCACGGTGTCGAACTCCAGCCCCTTCGCCTGCCGGGCCGTGATCAGGACCACCGAGCGGGTCAGGTCGGGCGTCACGGCCCAGGAGGCGTCGGGCAGTTCGGCCGCGAGGCCCGGCAACAGCGCAGGCGGCGCGATGACCGCGAGCCGACCGTCGCCTGCGTACTTCCCGGCCAACTCGGCTGCCGTGAGGGCGAGTTCGCCGGCCTTCACAGTCCGCACCTCGGGCCCCACACCGGTCGAGCGTACGGAACGCGGCGGCTCGAAGAGGGGGTCCGCCATCCGGCGCACGTCGGCCGCGACCTCCATGATCTCGGCGGGCGTGCGGTAGTTGACGCCGAGTCTCGCCAGCTCCCAGCGCTTGCCCACGTACGGGTCGAGGATCTGCTGCCAGGAGTCGCAGCCGGCCGCGTCCCCGGTCTGGGCCGGGTCGCCGACCAGTGTCATGGAACGGCTCGGGCAGCGGCGCATCAGCAGCCGCCAGGCCATGGCGGACAGCTCCTGCGCCTCGTCGACGACGATGTGCCCGAACGCCCAGGTACGGTCGGCCGCGGCACGCTCGGCCGCGCTCCGGCTGTCGGTCTCCTCGTGGCGTTCCGCGAACCGCTCGGCATCGATGATGTCGTGCGCGGCGAGCACCTCGGAGTCCTCCTCGTCCTTGTCCTCGAACTCCTGGGTACGGGATCCGTACGACAGCTCCAGCACGCCCTGCGCGTAGGCGATCCGTTCCTGCTTCTCGCGGGCGGCCGCGACGCGGGCCGCGCTGTCGTCCTCGCCGAGCAGTTCGGCGGCCTCGTCGAGCAGCGGCACGTCGGCCGGGGTCCACTCGACCGGCGCGTCCGCTCCGGTCCGCGCGCCGGGACGGCGTACGGCCACCGCGTCGCGCGCGTCGAGCCGCCGGGGATCCTCCAGGAAGTCGGCCACGAACTGCTGCGGGGTGAGCGTCGGCCACAGCGCGTCGATCGCCGTCTGCACCTCGGGGCTGGTGGCGATCTCCTTGCCGAGCTGGGCGATGTCGGCCGGGTCGAGGAGGTTCGGACCGCCGAGCGGGTCGGCGCCCAGGCGCTCGGTGAGCTGCCCGGTCAGGACATCGATGACGCGGAAGGCGAAATCGGGACGGGCGAGGTTGTGCGGCAGCCCGGTGTCGCGGGCGCGCTGCCTGGCCTCGCGGACCGCGGCCGGTTCCAGCAGCAGCGTGCCATGGTCCTCGGTCGGGATCTCGACGGCGGTCTCGGGCACGACCTGCCGGTCGCGCAGCTCGTCCGCGAGCACCCGCGCCATGTCGAGCCGGCCCTTGACCGCGGCCGCCTCCGGGGTGTCCGTACCCGTGGCCACCACACCGGGGAACAGCTCCCCCGTGGTCGCGAGCAGCACGCCGGTCTCGCCGAGCGAGGGCAGCACCTCGCCGATGTAGCCGAGGAAGGCGGGGTTGGGACCGACGATCAGCACGGCACGGCGGGCCAGCTGCTCGCGGTAGGCGTAGAGCAGGTACGCGGCCCGGTGCAGCGCGACAGCGGTCTTCCCGGTGCCGGGACCGCCCTCCACGACGAGCACACCGCGGTGCGGGGCGCGGATGATGCGGTCCTGCTCGGCCTGGATGGTCTGCACGATGTCGCTCATGCGCCCGGTACGGACGGAATTCAGCGCGGAGAGCAGCACGGCGTCGCCGTCCGGGTCCTCGTACCCGGTGCGGGTGGTGTCGCTGATGTCCATGATCTCGTCGTGCAGCGCGGTGACGTGGCGCTGCTGCGTGGTGATGTGCCGGCGCCGGCGCAGTCCCATGGTCGAAAAGCCCGTGGCGAGATAAAAGGGACGGGCTACGGGCGCCCGCCAGTCGATCAACAGCGGGGTGCGTTCTTGATCGTCACGCCGCATTCCAATACGGCCGATGTGATGCGTCGCACCATCGGAAAGGTCGATTCGCCCGAAACACAGCCCGGACTCCACGGCATTCAGCGCGGACATGCGCCCGGACTGCTCCGCGACGCTGATGTCCCGCTCAACCCGGGCCTGGCGACCGGTGTTGACCTGGCCGATCGACTGCGTCATGGCAGCCTCGGCCTGCTCCCTGAGGGTATCCAGACGCTCATAGAGGTGGGAGATGAATTGCTGTTCGTTCTGCAATTCCTCGCTTGACAATTCTACCCCTGTCCGATACGCTGTTTGGAGTGGCGCACCCTGAATCTTGATTTTCATCAAGGCGCGGAAACAACCAATATACGCAGAGAAACACCCCGACCGTCAATTCGGTTCGGGGTATTTTTGTGCGCGCTCTTGATCGCTAATCGCCGGGGCCGGCTCCGTCGGCACGGTAGAGCATGACCTGCCGCTCGATTTCGGTGAATCCGAGGCCGCGATAGACGCGGATCGCGTGGTATTCGGGGTCGGCGACGATGACGAGCGGCCGGGCGCGGCGTTCGCGCAGCCCCCACTGGCCGGCGCGGTGCACGACCGACGCGGCGAGGCCACGCCTGCGGAAGCCGGGATGGGTCTCGACGTTCTGGAAACGCACCGGTCCCCCGGCGTGGCCGAACAGTCCCGCTCCCGCGCGCATCCGGCCCCCGAGGAACGCCCCGAACCACGCGCCGTGGCCCGCTTCCGTGAGCATGCGGTACTCGGCGGTCTTCTTCTCCATGAACGCCATGTACCCGTCCGAGGGCGCGGAGTCCTCGCAGGCGATACGCAGCGCGAGGGCCTGCGCCCAGTCGTTGTCCGTGGCCAGCGGGCGGATGTCGGCGGCGGGATTCGGCCTGGCGGGGGGATTCAGCCGCGTCGCCGTGAGGACCGCGTACACCTCCGCCGCAACGCCGAGCCGCGCGCGGGCGGAACTGTCGCCCGGGGCACCGTCGGTGCCGTCCACACCCAGCGCCAGATACTCCGCACCGGGAAACTCCCGGGCGAATACGGCAGCCCAACGCTCCGCGTCACCGGGTGCGGGTGGTGCGCCGAACAGCGCGAAATTACCCCAGTGATAACCGGGATTGGCCGGAGTCCGGACCACCAGATGTGAGGCACGGTCGTCAAGGACGGCCCCGGCCATCTTCCGTAACATCAAATCGGTGCGAAATCCCAGCGAGTTCACCCTCATTCGGCCGATGATACGGCCGCTCCCTCACTCACTCGCCCGCTTTGTTCGACCGCGCCAAGCCCGGGCCACGCCCCGGACCAAGACCCCGCCACGCACTACGCGCGCCGCGTGCCGTCCGCGGGCTCGGGTGCGGAAGCCGGCGCCGGAACGCGGCCCGTCGACTGGCTCTCCTGAGATGTGGACGCGACCGCGGTCTGCGGTTCGTCCTCAAGATCCAGATAGTCCAGAGTGGATGCGCCATGGAACAGCATGGGGTTCTCCCGTTGTTCGAGTGGAGCGGCCTTCAGACCGGTCAGGGATTCGGATGCCCCGTCCCGGGCACTTTGCACCTGCCACTTACTAATGGGGCGCTCGTCACGTTCCACGCCACCTTCCACCTGCCGTCATCGAACCGCAGATCGACGGAGCGCCTGTCGGTGTTCCCTTCGCTCGCAAGGCTGTTGACCGGTACGGGCCCCGCCACCGGCTCACGCCCGACACGATCCGGCTCGTCGCCCTCGCCTCCGGGTGGTAAATCGTCGCGCCCCGCTTTCCAGTTGCCACCACCGAACCGCAAACCGGCGACACACCGCGTACCGTCCCCGCCACACGTCGGTCCCGCCACGGCACGGGAGCCGCGACAACAGCGACGGCGAGGCCGGCGCCGACACAGCGACGAGCCCGGCCGGTGGGGAGCGCGTCGACGACGTTACGCGGCAGCCGCATGGCGATGGGTCCTTCCGTCAGGGCGCGACACCCGCCCGGTCGCAGAGAACCTGCGCCACCGGCTCACTCTCCAACCGGAATCATCCGCACATTCACCACATTGAGGTACCAACCCTTCCCTCAACCATGAATGCCATCTCGAAGCCGTACCGGCCATCCACAGCGCGTTGCGCAGAGTAACCAACGCGCCTACAATCCGTGCCAGTTGCGCACTTCAACCACGTCGAGTGGAGACAGCCATGGCGCGCGCCTGGGAAGCAGATCCGTCCGCGTTATTCGAGCGACGGCTCGGAAAGCCGGCGGAACAACTGGGCAATTCCGACGGTCGCGACGACTGCCCGGACATATGGCAACTCGACAACGGCGACATCGCGGTCATCGGCCAGGACCTTACGGCCGCATACGAAGCCCACCTGCCCGAGGGAGTATCGCTCGCGCCGGACGAACGGCTCGTCGTCATCCCGGGGAACATGCTCAGCGCCGCCAAAGCGGACATCGCGGATGCCTGACCACTGCCCCCCGGCCCTCGTACCCGAACAGGGCGAGCGACTTGTCCGGGCGGACTACAAGCGCGATTTCCGCCGGCGCGAAGCGGCGGTGCGTAATGGCGACTCCTGGAAGCTGGAGCGGCTGCAGCACTTCGAGGAGCACGGGAGCGCCAGCCGGGACGCGCTCCGCCGAGGCGAATGGGAGGAAGCACTGCGTCTGATGGAAGAGAGGCACGGCGCCCTGCTCGCGGAGGCTGAGGAAGATCGGCGTCACGGCCATGTCTTTCATCGTGTGCGGGTGGTCGAGCAACCGCTGACGCCGTATCTGCAATGGGAGCTGCACTCACTGCGTCAGCAGGCGCAGTACGGGCAGCGCATCCGCGTCGTCAGCGCGAACACATTGGCGAGGACGGAGAGAGCCGGCCTGCTGCCGGAGTTGGTGGTAGTCGGCGGACAGACTCTTTATCACGTCCTCTATACCGAAGCAGGAGCTTCTGAAGGGGCGATTCGCTACACCGATCCCGACCTCGTCGGGCGCTGGGAACGCTACATCAAAGCGCTCTACCGGGCCGGTGAAGAAATGCACACCTATTTCGACCGCGAGGTATCGCACCTGCCCGCGCCCAAAACACCGCGAGAGTAGGCACATGCGGGAAACCAGCGAAAACGATGGCGGTACGACACACAACGAGCTGTCGGGGACGGCCTCGTCACGGGACATCGTGCAAGCCGGCCAGGTCCATGGCGGAATCCACTTCCACGAGCAGCCCGTGAAGGACCCGGGCGAGCTTCCAGGGCCGACCCCGAGGCAGTTACCTTCGGACGTACACGGATTCGTCAATCGCAGCCACGAACTCGACCAGCTGAACGCGGTCGTGGCCGGTGAGGACGGCGCTCCTCTCGTCATATCCGTGTGTGTCATCGCGGGCACTGCCGGCGCGGGCAAGACGTCGCTGGCCCTGCGGTGGGCGCATCAGGTCCGCGACCTGTTCCCCGGCGGGCAGTTGTACGTGAATCTGCGGGGCTACGACCCAGGAGAACCGGTCAGCGCACAGGAGGCCCTGCGCCGTTTCCTTCTCGCTCTCGGTGTACGGACCGATTCCGTACCCCAGGACCTCGACTCGGCTGCCGCGCTGTACCGCTCGCTGTTGGCGGACCGTCGCGTCCTGATCGTGTTGGACAACGCGGCCGCAGTGAGTCAGGTCCGGCCGCTCCTGCCCGGCAGTTCGGACTGCCTGGCCATCGTCACCAGCCGCAGCCGGCTGTCCGGCCTCGCTGTGCGCGACGGAGCGCGACGGCTGACCCTGGGCACTCTGCCCCGGCCCGAGGCCGTGGCCCTGCTGCGCGCAGTCACCGCCGGGTACCGTCCGGAGGACGACCTGGACAAGCTCACCGAACTCGCCGAGTTGTGCGCCCGGCTCCCGCTGGCCCTGCGCATCGCCGCTGAACGCGCCGCCAGCCACCCCTATATGCGGTTGGCCGACCTCATCGCCGATCTCCGCGACGAATCAGCGCTCTGGGACGCCTTGAGTACGGGAGACGACGACGAGGCCGAAGCCGTCCGCACTGTGTTCGCCTGGTCCTACCGTGCTCTGCCTGAGGATGCCGCCCGGCTCTTCCGTCTCCTCGGTCTGCATCCGGGCCCGGAGTTCAGTCTCCACGCCGCCGAGGCCCTGGCCGGGCTCCCTTCCAACAGAACCCGGCAGCTCCTGGACAGCCTCGTCGGCGCCCACCTGTTGGAACAGACCGCCCCCGACCGCTACCAGTTCCATGATCTCCTGCGCGCCTACGCCACCTCTCAAGCACGGCAGGAGGAACCGCCCGATCAGCGTGCCGCCGCGCTGCGCCGCGTCCTCGACTGGTACCTGCACACCGCGGACGAGGCCCGGACCCGGCTCAGCCCCGCCCTCCCCCGCATAGCCCTCCCTCGGCCGTACGAGGGCGTGCGACCGCTTGTTCTGCCCGACTACGACGCCGCCCTGGACTGGTCGGAGCGCGAACACACCAACCTCCTCCAGTCGATTCGCGTCGCCGCGACCGCGGAACAGGATCAAGCTGCCTGGCAGCTGGCCGCCATTTTCTTCGGTGCGCGCTCCTCCTCAGTCCCCGTCACGGACTGCCTGACGGCGGGTGAGGTCGCTCTCGCGGCAGCCCGGCGACAGGGCGATCTCGTGGCGCAGGGGCTGTTGCTCACGGAACTCGGCATGGATCACTCCCGGATCAACCAGCACGCCGACAGCCTGGATTATCACCAGCGCGCGCTGACGATCCGGCGGGACGCGGGTGACCGATTCGGTGAGGCTGACTCGCTCAATCTGATCGGACTCGCCCACCTCAGCCGAAGGCAACTTGGGCCAGCCGCAGACCACTTCGAACAAGCCATCGCCGGCTTCCAAGAGCTGGGCTCCGCCCACTGGGCGGCGACCGCACTGTCCAACCTTGCGACCACTCACTACAACGCCGGGCGTTTGGCTGAGGCGTCAGCCGTCGCACATGAGGCGCTGGCAGCCCACCGAGCCCTCGACAACCAGCGGGGAGAGGGAAACCTGCTGCGAGTGCTCAGCGGCATCGAACGGGAGCGCGGAGAGCCCAGGAGGGCGCTGCGATCGGCCCGCCACGCCGTGGACATCGCCCTCACACTGCGCAACCACGCACTGGAGGGCTACTGGCTCCTCGCTCTGGGAGACGCCCAACAGGCGAACGGCGAACTGGACGAGGCGCTGGCCTCCTACCACCGCTCCGCCACTCTCCACCGGCGCCTCCGTAACCGCAGCCGCGAAGCGCTGGCCTGGAACGGCACAGGTAAGGCCTACCGCCGCCTCGACCGCCACGTGGAAGCGGCTCATTTCCACTGGCGAGCCGCCGCGACACACCACGAGCTCGGCGATGCCTGGAACGAAGCCCTGTCCCTCAGCGCACTGGCCGCCGCGCTGGCCACCGACGCCCCGGAAACAGCCACACGCCACTGGACCGAAGCCCGGGACCTCATCGCCCACTTCGACGATCCCCGGGCGGCCTCGACACGCCGTCTCATCGAACAACGACTCGCTGCGGCCGGCTGAGCAGTGCCGTTGGAAACGGTCGTGGTATTCGAGGTTCGCACAATTGGTCAGTGGATTATGGGACATTGAATGAAGCTGGGGTATTTCCGGGGCAACCCGGGTAGCTCGCCATGCGTAACCGAGCCGAAGGTGCGATGGTGTTGAAGCTGAAGAAGATCGGTGTCCTGCTGGCTGTGGCAACGTTGGTCGGGGTGACGGGTGTTCCCGCGCAGGCCCGTGAGCCCTTACGGGATTCGACCGACCGGGCGTTCCTGCGGGAGATTCTGCGGTCGGTCAACAGCTACCGGGCCAGACATGGTGTGCCGCCCGTGAAGCTGGACACGAAGGTCACCCGGTATGCCAAGTCCCGGGCGGCAACGGTCTCCTCGCGGGAGCAGCTGCGGGAGGCGCACAGGGGGCTGGATCATAAATACGGCGAGAATCTGTTCTGGCACGGTTCGACCGAACCGAACAAGGTCGCCGCGTCCGCTGCCGTCAGGGCGTGGTACGAGGAATCTTCGAAGTACGACTTCGACTCAGGTCAATTCAGCGAGGAAACAGGCCACTTCACGCAGCTCGTATGGAAGGGCACGAAGAGAATCGGCGCCGCTCGTGCTGACGGCAAAGGCGATGACGAGATGCACGAGAGCTACATCGTCGTGAACTTCAGCCCACCGGGAAACATGACGGGGGCGTTCAAGGAGAACGTACTCCCGGCCACATAACCGCGGGAACGAACTCCCGGGCCACGCAAGCGTCACGCAGCTACCGCGTGGCCGCCGCGCAGTGGACGCGCGTCGTCGCACAGCCACCGCACAGCCCCGCCGCGGCAACAAAGACCGGCCCGTACGGGTGTGGTCACCGTACGGGCCGGTCTTCCTCAAGGCCGGGGTTCGGGGAGGGAGGTCAGACCCCGGCCTGGGTCTTTTCGCCTGCTTGCGCGCCCGGGGCGTCCTGCTCCCGCGACCGGTCCGCGTCGGCTTCGGCGTCCTCCGGGGAGCCGCCGTGGCCGTCGTCCAGCAAGGTCTTCTCGTCGAAGGGGAGTTGACCGGCGAGCACTTGGTTCACGCGCTCTTTGTCGATCTCCTTCGTCCAGGTGCCGACCAGCATCGTCGCCACCGCGTTGCCCGCGAAGTTCGTCAGGGCGCGCGCCTCGCTCATGAAGCGGTCGATGCCGACGATGAGGCCCACGCCGTCGACCAGTTCGGGGCGGTGCGACTGGAGGCCGCCGGCCAGGGTCGCGAGTCCCGCTCCGGTGACGCCCGCCGCGCCCTTCGAGGCGATGATCATGAAGACGAGCAGGGAGATCTGCTCGCCCAGCGCGAGCGGCTGGTCCATGCCGTCGGCGATGAACAGCGACGCCATTGTCAGGTAGATGGCGGTGCCGTCGAGGTTGAAGGAGTAGCCGGTCGGTACGACGATGCCGACAACCGGCCTGCTCACGCCGAGGTGTTCCATCTTCGCGATCAGGCGCGGCAGCGCCGACTCCGACGACGATGTCGAGAGGATCAGCAGGAACTCCCGCGCCAGGTACTTCAGCAGCAGGAAGAGATTCACACCGGTGAACAGCCGCAGCAGCGTGCCGAGGACGATGAAGACGAAGAGCGCACACGTGACATAGAAGCCGATCATGATGACCGCGAGCGACTTCAGGGCGTCGAGGCCCGTCTCGCCGACGACCGCCGCCATCGCGCCGAACGCGCCGATCGGCGCGGCCCACATGATCATGGCGAGAATACGGAAGACCAGCCGCTGGATGTGTCCGATGCCCCGCAGCACCGGCTCACCCGCTTTGCCCATCGCCTGGAGCGCGAAGCCCGCGAGGAGCGCGATCAGCAGGGTCTGGAGCACCGAGCCCTCGGTGAAGGCGGAGACCATCGTCTTCGGGATGATGCCGAGCAGGAAGTCCGTCGTGGAGGAGGAGGCGCCCTCCGCCTGGGCCGCTCCCACGCCCTTCGTGGACTCGGTCAGGTGAAGCCCGTCGCCGGGGTGCAGGATGTTGCCGACGACCAGACCGATCGCGAGCGCCACCGTCGACATCACGAGGAAGTAGCCGAGGGCGAGCCCGCCGACCGCGCCGACCTTCGCCGCTTTTCGGACAGAGCCCACGCCCAGCACGATCGTGCAGAAGATGATCGGGGAGATCATCATCGTGATCAGACTGACGAAGCCGGTCCCGATCGGCTTCAGCTCGACGGCCACACCCGGGGCGGCGAAGCCCACCAGGATGCCGAGCGCGACGGCTATGACCACCGCTATGTACAGAAAGTGGGTACGGTCCCGCCTTGCTGCGGCCACGGGTCCTCCTTGACTCGTCACTGCATGTGCCCCCGTCCCTGTCCCGGGGGGTCCCGGCGACTATCCACCACCGTGTGACGCCGGTCACCCTTACGTGCATTTCGTTCATACGAATCCGGCCAGGCAGACTGGGCCCATGTACCTGCCCCGCCGCCCCCGCAGCCTCGCCGGCCAGCTCTTCGCGATGCAGGCCGTGCTGGTCGCGGTCGTGGTGGCGGGGTGCGCGGTCTTCGCCTATCTCAGTGACCGCGGTCAGGCGGACGAGACCGCGGCCAGGCAGGTTCAGGCCGCGGGCCGCGCCGTGGCCGACGCGCCTTCGGTGCGGGAGGCGATCCGTACCCCTGATCCGAGCGCGCTACTCCAGCCGTACGCGGAGCGTGTACGCGCGGACACCGGCGTCGACTTCGTCACGATCATGAGCACGGGCGCGATCCGCTGGACTCATCCGGACCCCCGGCAGATCGGGATGCCGTTCCTCGGCCGTACGGCGCCCGCGCTGCGCGGGCGGACGTTCACCGAGACGTACACCGGCACGCTCGGCCCGTCCATCCGGGTGGTCACCCCGGTCAGGGACGGCGAGCGCATCACCGGTCTGGTGAGCGTCGGCATCACCGTGGACCGGGTCTCCACCCAACTGAGCCACCAGGTGAAGCTGTTGCTCCTCGCGGCAGGAGCCGCGCTGTTGCTCGGCGGGCTCGGTACGTACGTGATCAACGCGCGGCTGCGCCGGCACACGCACGGGATGAACGCCGACGAGCTGAGCCGGATGCACGACTATCACCAGGCCGCGCTGCATGCCGTGAGCGAAGGGCTGCTGATGCTCGACGGCGCCCGCAGGATC
Organism: Streptomyces sp. NPDC088725; assembly: GCF_044751305.1. Taxonomy (NCBI): domain Bacteria; kingdom Bacillati; phylum Actinomycetota; class Actinomycetes; order Kitasatosporales; family Streptomycetaceae; genus Streptomyces; species Streptomyces sp. NPDC088725. The sequence continues at coordinate 125,286 of NZ_JBIVLO010000013.1, read as the reverse complement.
GCGCTGATCAACGACGGCGGGCGGGAGTTGCTGGGGCTCGACGACACCGCGGTGGGCCGGTCCGTCGCCGGCCTCGGCCTGCCGGCGCCGCTCACGGGCACACTGCTCGCCTCGGAGCCACGGGTGGACGAGGTCCATATGACGGCCGACCGGATCGTGGTCGTCAACACCCGGCCCGTGGTGGGCGGCGAACAGCGCGGCACGGTCATCACCCTGCGCGATCACACCGAACTTCAGGCGCTGTCGGGCGAGTTGGATTCCGAGCGCGGCTTCACGCAGGCGCTGCGCTCCCAGGCGCACGAGGCGGCCAACCGGCTGCACACGGTGGTCTCGCTGATCGAACTGGGCCGGGTGGAGCAGGCCGTGGATTTCGCGACGGCCGAACTGGAGCTGTCCCAGGCGCTCACGGACCAGGTGGTCGGCGCCGTCGGAGAGCCCGTGCTCGCCGCGCTGCTGCTGGGCAAGGCGGCCCAGGCCAATGAGCGGGGTGTGGAGTTGGTGCTCGCCGAGGACAGCCGGATCGACGACGGCGTCCTTCCGGCGACCCTTCCGTCGCGCGATCTGGTGACCATCCTGGGCAACCTGATCGACAACGCCATGGACGCGGCGCAGAGCGGTGACGACGCTCGGGGCGAGATGTGCGACAGCCCGCGCGTGACCGTGACCGCGCTGGTGGAGGGCGGTCAACTGCTGCTGGGCGTCAGGGATACCGGCGACGGGGTGGACCCCGGGGACATGGACTCGGTGTTCCGGCGCGGCTGGTCGACGCGGGGGCCGGGACGCGGGCTCGGCCTCGCGCTCGTACAGCAGGCCGTGCACCGGGCGCGCGGGACCGTGGACCTCAGCCAAGGCCCCGAGGGAGGTGCGGAGTTCACCGTACGGCTGCCGCTCGGAGCGCGCGAGGTGGCCGTCGCGACGCCGGGCACGGAGCCGCGTACGAAGGCGACTTCACGTACGGGGGCGTCCTCATGAGCGGAGCGAACGGCGGGGACTTCCGGACCGGCGCCGACGGCGGGGACACCCCGAGAGGCCGGGCCATCCGTGTCCTCGTCGTGGAGGACGATCCGGTCGCGGCCGACGCGCACCAGCTGTACGTGGGCCGGGTACCCGGCTTCACCGTCGCGGGCGTCGCCCACTCCCGCGCCGAGGCGGGCCGGCTGCTCGAACGCACCGCCATAGACCTCATCCTGCTCGACCTCTACCTCCCCGACGGGCACGGACTCCAGCTCCTGCGCGGCCTGCGCGCCGCCGGGCACCAGGCGGACGTCATCGCGGTCACCTCGGCGCGCGATCTCGCGCTGGTGCGGGAAGGCGTGTCCCTCGGCGTCGTCCAGTACGTCCTGAAGCCCTTCACCTTCGCCACGCTCCGCGACCGGCTCGTACGGTACGCGGAGTTCCGTGCGGCGGCGGGCGAGGCGAGCGGCCAGGACGAGGTCGACCGCGCGCTCGGGGCGCTCCGTACCCCCCAACCCGCCTCCCTGCCTAAGGGGTTGAGTGCTCCGACGCTGGAGACGGTGACCCGTGCGCTGCGGGACGCCGCCACCGGCCTCACGGCGGCGGAGACAGGCGTGCGGGTCGGGATCTCGCGGATCACGGCGCGCCGCTATCTGGAACATCTGGTGACGCACGGCTGGGCCGACCGCAGCCCGCAGTACGGCCAGATCGGACGGCCGGAGTTGCAGTACCGCTGGGTCAGCGCACCGCACTGAGCGGAGCGTTGTCCGCAGTGGTGACCAACGCGCGCCCCCTGCAAGGGGATTGACCTTGGTATCGGGGCAGTCCTACGGTCACCGGGCAGCCACCGCTGCGGATCGCAGGAGGTCGAGCCCGTGCGCCCCACCGTTCCACTGATTCTCGTCGCCGCCCTTGCCGCCGCGTCGCTCAGCGCCTGCGGCAGTGGTTCCGGAAACGATCCGGACACCGTCAAGATCGCGTACAACCGCTCGACCGACAACAAGAACCGTTTCAAGGACACCTATCTGGAGTCCGTGAAGAAGCAGTTCGAGAAGAGCCACCCGGGCAAGAAGGTCCAGCTCATCCCGATCCAGGCGCCCGACAACGACTACGCCACCAAGGCGCAGCAGATGATGCGCTCCCCCAAGACCGCGCCCGATCTGGTCTACGAGGACACCTTCCGGATCAGCTCCGACATCAAGGCCGGGTATCTGCGGCCGCTGGACGGTTACTTGGCGAAGTGGTCCGACTGGGACCAGTTCGTCGACACGGCGAAGGACGCGGCCAAAGCGGAAGACGGCAAGACGTACGGCATCCCCGACGGGACCGATACGCGCGGCCTCTGGTTCAACAAGAAGATCTTCGCCAAGGCAGGCCTGCCCGCCGACTGGCAGCCCAAGAACTGGGCCGAGGTCCTGGACGCGGCACGCACCGTCAAGGAGAAGGTGCCGGGCGTCATTCCGCTGAATGTCTACACCGGCAAGGGGCCGGGCGAGGCCGCGGTGATGCAGGGCTTCGAGATGCTGCTCTACGGCACCGGCGCCGACCCGCTCTACGACCCCGCGACGAAGAAGTGGGTCCCGGCGGGCAAGGGTTTCCAGGACGCGCTGCGCTTCGTACAGACGGTGTACGGGGAGAAGCTCGGGCCCGATGTCTCGGACGCGCTCGATCCCAACGTCGGCACGACGGTGGCCGGAGAGTGGTTCCCCGAAGGGAAGCTGGCGATCTCGCTCGACGGATCGTGGCTGGGACAGCACTGGCTCACCGGCGGGGGCAGCGAATGGCCCGAGTGGTCAACGGACTTGGCGCAGACAGCCATGCCGACGCAGAACGGGCAGGCGCCCGGCAAGGTGTCGATGTCCGGCGGCTGGACGTGGGCTATCCCTGAGAAGTCCCCCAAGGCCGATCTGGCCTGGGAGTTCCTCAAGACGGCGCAGTCGAAGGAGAACGCCGTCAAGTGGGACGTCGTGGACGCGCAGATCGCCGTACGCAAGGACGTGGCAGCCGACCCCAAGTACCTGAACTCCATGCCGGGCATCAAATTCTTCACCGGCCTCGTCGAGTTCAGCCACTACCGCCCCGCGCTGCCCGTCTATCCGCAGGTCTCGTCGGCGATCGGCGAGGCGCTGGAGACGGTCACCACGGGTGACGGTTCACCGGCGGAGGCGGCCAAGGACTACAACGACGGGCTGAAGTCCATCGTCGACGGCGCCGCCGCCGGCGAATGAGCGCCGTGAGCGCGGCGGGTGGGGCGGGCGCCCGGCCCGCCCCGGCCGCCGGTCCCGCGTCCCGGCGGACGGGGCGGCTCTGGCGCTGGATGCCGCTCGCCCCCGCCACCCTCCTCCTGCTGCTCTTCCTGGCGGGGCCCATCCTGTACTGCGTCTGGATCGCCTTCACCAACACGCAGCTGACCGGCTCCTCTTCGTCGGAATTCGTCGGGCTGGACAACTTCCGGCGGGCCTTCTCCGACAAGAACTTCCGCAACGCCGTGTGGCTGACGCTCGTCTTCACGTTCATCTCGTCGGTCCTCGGGCAGAACACGCTCGGGCTCGCGCTGGCCGGGCTGATGCGGACGGCGTCCCGGCCGGTCCGCAGCCTCACCGGCGCGTTGGTGATCGCCGCCTGGGTGCTTCCCGAGATCGTCGCGGCCTTCCTGCTGTACGCCTTCTTCCGCCGCGAGGGAACGCTGAACGCGGTGCTCGACTGGCTGCATCTGCCGTCCCAGAACTGGCTGTTCACGCTGCCGATCCTCGCGGTCTCGTTCGCCAACGTCTGGCGCGGGACCGCCTTCTCCATGCTGATCTACTCGGCCGCGCTCTCCGAGATCCCCTTGGAGATCATCGAGGCGGCCGAGGTCGACGGGGCCAACGGGGTGCGCAGGCTCTGGTACGTCACGCTGCCGATGATCCGCCGTTCCATCGGCACCAACCTGATGCTGAACACCCTCTCGACGCTCTCCGTCTTCGGGCTGATCTGGGCGATGACGCGCGGCGGGCCCGGCAACCGCAGCGAGACCCTGCCGGTGTTCATGTACGACCAGGCGTTCCTGAAGAGCCTGATGGGCTACGGCACCGCGGTCGCCCTGCTGCTGCTGGTCGTCGGCGCGCTCTTCTCGGTCCTCTACCTGCGGCTGATGAAGGTGGACGTCTGATGAGGCGCCGCACCCGCGCCCGACTCGCCTCGGACGTGGCCCTGTTGGTGACCGCCGCCGCGTTCGCGCTCCCGCTCCTCTGGCTGGTGCTGGCGTCCGTGGATTCCGACGCCGACCTCCGCGTACGCGTGCCCTCGTCCCTCACGACGGACAACTTCAGCGCTGTTCTCACCGACGAGATCACCTTCACACCGATGCTCAACAGCCTTCTGCTGTGCGGCAGTGCGACGATCCTGACGGTGGTGTGCGCGGCGCTGGCCGCGTATCCGCTCTCCCGCTACAAGTCGCGCTTCAACCGCCCGTACCTGCTGACGATCCTCTTCACCACCTGTCTGCCGATCACCGCGATCATGGTCCCGGTGTACGGGCTGTTCGTCCAGGTCAACCTGATCAACACGGTGTACGGCACGTCCCTGTTTCTCGCCACGTCCCAACTTCCGTTCTCCATCTGGCTGATGAAGAACTTCATGGACAGCGTGCCCACCGTCCTGGAAGAGGCGGCCCGGACGGACGGCGCCTCCGGCTTCCAGACGCTGACGCGCGTGGTGCTGCCGCTGATGGGGCCCGGCATGACCGTGGTGACGATCTACACCTTCATCATGCTCTGGGGGAACTTCTTCGTCCCCTTCATGCTGCTCCTGACGCCGGAGCAACTGCCCGCCTCCGTATCGATCTTCACCTTCTTCGGCAACTACGGCTCGGTGATCTACGGGCAGCTCGCGGCGTTCTCGATCCTCTACTCGGCGCCGGTACTGGTCCTCTACCTCCTGATCTCACGGCGTCTCGGCGGCGGATTCGCACTGAGCGGCGGCGTCAAGGGGTAATCCGGCCTTTCTTGACGTTCGTGCGACCGAACGCACCATAGGCACGGCGGCCCGCCGGGTTCTACCGTGGCCGCGTGTCCCCGCAGCCCAGCACGTCCTCCCCCACGCCACTTTTCGACGCCCCCGCCGCGCGCCGGCTGCGCGAGGCCCTGGGAATGGCCCCCGGCCATGTCGCCTACGGCCTCCAAGCGCAGTACGGCCTCGCCGTCACCGTGGACACGGTGGCGTCCTGGGAACACGGGCTGAGCGCCCCCAGCGCCCGCGAGGTGAACGCGCTCGCCGGCGTGCTGTGGTGCTCGGTGGGCGAACTGCTGGCCCAGGCCAGCACCCTGCGCGAACACCGCCTGGCGCGCGGGATGGCGCCGGACGAACTGGCGCGGCGCCTGGGCATGGACCCGGCCTCGTACGTCCGCATGGAGGAGTCGGGGCAGTGGCGGGGCAGCGAACGGCAGACCGAGGCGCTGGCGACGGCGCTGGTGCTGACACCGCGCGAACTGCTGACGGCGACCGGCCGGAACGAGGAACTGGCGGGGGTGCTGCGGGAGGCCGCGACCGGTCGGTGGCAGCCGCATGTGCGGGCCGTCGCGAAGATGCTGCCGTTGCCCCGGCACCATCTGGAGGACGTGCTCGAGCAGTTGAACGCGGATTACCGGGCGGGTTCGGGGATGGGCGCGGGGCCGGCTGACGCGGCGGACGTTCTGGCGGGGGTCACCGAGCGCTTCTGGGAGCTGGTGCGGGGGTAGCGGCCGGCTTGGCGCGGCGCGGTGTGCGCGGTGCGGTGTGCGCGGTGCGGTGTGCGCGGCGCGGTGTGCGCGGCGCGGTGTGCGCGGTGCGGTGTGCGCGGTGCGGTGTGCGCGGCGCGTGGTGTGGTCGCGCGGTGTGGTGTGCGCGGCGCGTGGCGTGATCCGGCGTTCCGGGGCGCGGGCGCCGTGCGCGTGCCGGTTCGGCGTTCCGGTGCGCGGCTACCGTGCGGGCCCGGGTCCGGGGCCGTGGTGCGGGGCCGTGGTGCGGGGCCGTGCGCGTGCGGGGCCGTAGTGCCGGGGCCCGTGGGCTCCGGAGGCGCGTGTCCGGACTGCGAGATTCACGGCGCGCTCAAGCGCAGCGAGCAGTTGACCGGCGGTCGCAGGCCGCACATCACGCTCGCCGTCCGGACACATGCCTCCTGCGCCCCGCGCCCCTCCCGCCGGTGCTCCCCGTCGGTCCGTCCGCGGTAGCAGCCCCGAGCGGGTATCCGCGGACCGTCTTTAGTGGGCAAGGGATGCGCTGGGGCCGGGATTCCGGCCCCAAGGTCTCTAGAAGACCGACTCCGCCTCGAACATGCGCTCCTCCGGGACCCGCTTCAGCTGCGTGACCGCCTCGGCCAGCGGGACCATCTCGATCGCCGTGCCCCGCAGCGCCGTCATACGGCCGAACTCGCCGCGGTGCACCGCCTCGACCGCGTGCCAGCCGAACCGTGTCGCCAGGACCCTGTCGTACGCCGTCGGCGTGCCGCCGCGCTGGACGTGGCCCAGGATCACCGGGCGCGCTTCCTTGCCCATGCGGCGTTCCAGCTCCGCCGCCAGGCGGTTGCCGATGCCCTGGAAGCGTTCGTGGCCGAACTGGTCGATCTCGCCCTTGGCGTACGCCATCGAGCCCTCGGCCGGGTGCGCTCCTTCGGCCACGCAGATGACCGCGAACTTCTTGCCGCGGTCGAAGCGCTCCTCGACCATCTTGACCAGCCGGTCGACCTCGAAGGGCCGTTCCGGGAGGCAGATTCCGTGTGCGCCGCCGGCCATGCCGGACTCCAGGGCGATCCAGCCCGCGTGCCGGCCCATGACCTCGACGACCATCACGCGCTGGTGCGACTCGGCCGTGGTCTTGAGGCGGTCGATCGCCTCCGTGGCGACCATGACCGCGGTGTCAAAACCGAACGTGCGGTCGGTGGAGTAGATGTCGTTGTCGATGGTCTTCGGTACGCCCACCACGGGCATCCCGGCGTCGGAGAGCAGCCGCGCCGCGGTGAGCGTGCCCTCGCCGCCGATCGGGATGAGCGCGTCGATCCCGTACCTGCGGGCCAGTTCCTCGCAGTTCTCGGCCGCTTCGCGCAGCCGTCCGCGCTCCAGACGGGCCGAGCCGAGGATCGTGCCGCCCCGGGCGAGGATGCCGCTGACCTCGTTGAGGCCAAGGGATCGGTAGTGGCCGTCGAGAAGGCCCTTGAAGCCGTCCTCGAAGCCGATGACCTCGTCGCCGTGCTCGGCGACGGCTCGGTGCACTACCGAGCGGATCACTGCGTTCAGGCCGGGACAGTCGCCACCCGCGGTGAGAATTCCGATACGCATCGTCCCGTGTCTCCTGCTCGCTAGTGCTGTGCTTTTCTGGGGAGCGGACCCTCCCTCCCCAGGCATGAGCCGGGTTCGATCCTCCCACGGGCCATCGGCCGCCCATGCACCCACCTGGCTCGGACCGAGCCCGCACGCGTCTTATCCGCCTCCCCCGGTATTGTCAAGAGGACACACCCGCCTCGGCGGAGATTCTGTTCAGGCCACCCAGACAGGAGAGCATGCGTGACACGCAGCGTGTACGTGACCGGGATCGACCGCGGAGACGGCCGGCAGGTGGTCGAGCTGGGGGTCATGGAACTCCTCACCCGCCAGGTGGACCGCGTGGGCGTCTTCCGGCCGCTCGTCCATGACGGTCCCGACCGGCTTTTCGATCTGCTGCGGACCCGTTACCGGCTGTCGCAGGACCCGGCCACGGTGTACGGCCTCGACTACCACGAGGCGTCCGCGCTCCAGGCCGAGCAGGGGACCGACGAGCTGGTGTCCCGGCTGGTCGAGCGCTTCCTGCGGGTGGCGCGTGACTACGAGGTCATGCTGGTGCTCGGCAGCGACTACGCGGCGACGCAGCTCCCCGACGAGCTGGCGCTCAACGCACGGCTCGCCAACGAGTTCGGCGCCTCCGTGATCACCGTGGTGGGCGGCAAGGGCCAGAGCGTCGAATCCGTACGGGCCGAGGCGCGCAACGCACACCGCGCGTACGAGGTGCTGGGCTGCGACGTGCTGAGCACGGTCGTCAACCGCGTGGCCGCCGAGGACCGCGAGGAGATAACCGCGGCGCTGCGGGAGCAGCTGCCCGTGCCCTGCTACGTGCTGCCCGACGAGCCCGCGCTCGCCGCCCCCACCGTCGCGCAGATCGTCCAGGCGCTGGACGGCACGGTGCTGCTCGGGGACGACTCCGGGCTCGCGCGTGACGCGCTGGACTTCGTCTTCGGCGGTGCGCTGCTGCCGAACTTCCTGGGCGCGCTGACCCCGGGCTGCATGGTGGTGACTCCCGGCGACCGCGCCGACATCGTGGTGGGCGCGCTCGCCGCGCACTCCGCGGGAACCCCGCCCATAGCCGGTGTGCTGCTCACACTGGACGAGCGGCCCGCCACGTCCATCCTGACCCTGGCCGCCAGGCTCGCGCCCGGCACGCCCGTCGTCTCCGTGGCCGGTGGGTCCTTCCCGACGGCGGCTGAACTCTTCGGCCTGGAAGGAAAGTTGAGCGCCGCCACCCCGCGCAAGGCGGAGACCGCGCTCGGGCTCTTCGAGCGTCATGTGGACACCGTCGATCTGCTGAACCGGATGTCCGTCGCGCGCAGCGGCCGGGTCACACCGATGATGTTCGAGCACGAGCTGCTGGAGCAGGCCCGCGCGCACCGCCGCCGTGTGGTGATGCCGGAGGGCGCGGAGGAGCGGGTGCTGCGGGCCGCGGATGTGCTGCTGCGCCGCGACGTGTGTGATCTGACCCTGCTCGGGGACGTCGATGTGATCCGGAAGAAGGCCGCCGATCTCGGCATCGATCTGGGCGGTACGGACACGCAGCTGATCGATCCGGTCGATTCCGACCTGCGGCAGGGCTTCGCCGAGCGGTACGCGCAGCTGCGCGCCCACAAGGGCGTGACGGTGGAGCTGGCGTACGACGTGGTGGCGGACGTGAACTACTTCGCGACGCTGATGGTCGAGGAGGGGCTCGCGGACGGCATGGTGTCGGGGGCCGTGCACTCGACGGCCGCGACGATCCGGCCCGCCTTCGAGATCATCAAGACGAAGCCGGAGGCGTCGATCGTCTCCTCGGTCTTCTTCATGTGCCTGGCCGACAAGGTGCTGGTGTACGGCGACTGCGCGGTCAACCCGGACCCGAACGCCGAGCAGTTGGCGGACATCGCGATTCAATCGGCCGCCACCGCAGCCAAGTTCGGCGTCGACCCGCGGATCGCGATGCTCTCGTACTCCACCGGCACGTCGGGATCGGGGGCGGACGTCGACAAGGTTCGTGAGGCCACCAAGCTGGTGCGCGGCTCGCGTTCGGATCTGCGCATCGAGGGGCCGATCCAGTACGACGCGGCCGTCGAGCCGACCGTCGCCGCGACCAAGCTGCCGGATTCGGAGGTCGCGGGGCAGGCGACGGTGCTGATCTTCCCGGACCTGAACACCGGCAACAACACCTACAAGGCCGTGCAGCGTTCGGCCGGAGCCGTGGCCGTCGGGCCCGTGCTCCAGGGGCTGCGCAAGCCGGTCAACGACCTCTCGCGCGGTGCGCTCGTCCAGGACATCGTCAACACGGTCGCCATCACGGCGATCCAGGCGCAGGGCGAGCCCGCCGTATGACCTCGCACCGCTCCGGCACACCAGAAAGCGTCACCGTTCCGGCGCGGCAGCAGACCGTCACCGTTCCGGCGTGCCGGCAGACCATCACCGTTCCGGCGCACGAGAAGACGCTGCCCGGCCAAGAGAAAGTGCTCAGCCCGTGACCGCAGATCCCACCCGCGTCCTTGTGCTCAACTCCGGTTCCTCCTCGGTGAAGTACCAGCTGCTCGACATGCGGGACGCCTCCCGGCTCGCCATCGGTCTGGTCGAGCGCATCGGCGAGGACTCCGCCCGGCTGGTCCACACTCCGCTGACCGGCGAGGGCGCCGGCACGAAGCGTGAGCGTACGGAGCGGATCGAGGATCATGCGGCGGCGCTGAAGGCCGTGTCGCAGGAGCTCGAACGGGACGGACTCGGCCTCGATTCACCCGAGTTGGCGGCGATCGGGCACCGCGTGGTGCACGGCGGACTGAAGTTCAGCGAGCCGTCCCTGATCGATGACGAGGTGCTCGCGGAGATCGAGCGGCTGGTGCCGGTGGCGCCGCTGCACAATCCGGCGAACCTGACGGGGATCCGTACGGCGCAGGCGCTGCGCCCCGACCTGCCACAGGTCGCGGTCTTCGACACCGCGTTCCACACGACGATGCCGGAGTACGCCTCCCGGTACGCCATCGACATCGCGACGGCCGACGAGCACCGCATCCGGCGCTACGGCTTCCACGGGACGTCGCACGCGTACGTGTCCCGTAAAACCGCCGCGCTGCTGGGCAGGGACCCGTCCGAGGTGAACGTGATCGTGCTGCATCTCGGCAACGGCGCCTCGGCGTCGGCCGTCGCGGGCGGCCGGTGCGTGGACACCTCCATGGGGATGACACCGCTGGAGGGATTGGTGATGGGAACGCGTTCCGGTGACATCGATCCGGCGGTCGTATTCCATTTGGGCCGTGTAGCCGGAATGTCCCTGGACGAGACCGATGAACTTCTCAACAAGAAAAGCGGTCTGATCGGCCTCTGCGGAGACAACGACATGCGGGAGATCGGCCGCCGGATCGGCGAGGGCGACGAACGGGCACAGCTCGCCTTCGACGTCTACATCCACCGGCTGAAGAAGTACATCGGCGCTTACACCGCGGTACTCGGCCGGGTGGACGCCTTGGTTTTCACGGCGGGTGTGGGCGAAAACGCGGCCCCCGTAAGGGAGGCGGCCGTGGCGGGCCTGGAAACCATAGGCTTCGCGGTGGATGCCGAGCGCAATGCCGTACGTTCCGACGTGCCTCGGATCATCTCGCCGGACGACGCGCGAGTGGCCGTGGCCGTGGTGCCGACCGATGAGGAGCTGGAGATCGCGCAGCAGACCTTCGCACTCGTCGGCGACGCCAGAACTGTTTAACGCCTGAGCGGGTGCCCGCCCATTTGTATTTTCCGCCAGACGGAATATTCCGCGTTGAAACAAACCGATAGGATCCGCAGTATGCGCCGTTCCAAAATCGTTTGCACCCTGGGCCCAGCCGTCGACTCGTACGAGCAACTGAAGTCGCTCATCGAGGCCGGAATGAATGTGGCCCGCCTGAATATGAGCCACGGAAGCCACCCGGAGCACGAGGACCGGTACAACCGCGTCCGCCAGGCCGCGGCCGACACCGGCCGCGCCGTGGCCGTGATGATCGACCTCCAGGGCCCCAAGATCCGTCTTGAGACCTTCGCCGAGGGTCCTGTCGAGCTGGTGCGCGGTGACGAGTTCGTCATCACGACCGAGGACGTACCGGGTGACAAGTCCATCTGCGGCACGACCTACAAGGGCCTGCCCGGCGATGTCACCAAGGGCGACCAGATCCTGATCAACGACGGCAACGTCGAGCTGCGGGTGGTCGCCGTCGAGGGGCCGCAGGTCAAGTCCATCGTCATCGAGGGCGGTGTGATCTCGGACCACAAGGGCATCAACCTGCCCGGCGCGGCCGTGAACGTGCCCGCGCTGTCCGAGAAGGACATCGACGACCTGCGCTTCGGTCTGCGGATGGGCTGCGACCTGGTCGCGCTCTCCTTCGTCCGCGACGGCGCCGATGTCCTCGACGTGCACAAGATCATGGACGAGGAGGGCCGCCGGGTCCCCGTCATCGCCAAGGTCGAGAAGCCGCAGGCCGTCGAGAACATGGAGAACGTGGTCGCGGCGTTCGACGGCATCATGGTGGCCCGTGGTGACCTGGCCGTCGAGTACCCGCTCGAAAAGGTCCCGATGGTGCAGAAGCGCCTCATCGAGATGAGCCGCCGCAACGCCAAGCCGGTGATCGTGGCGACCCAGATGATGGAGTCGATGATCACCAACTCGCGCCCCACGCGCGCCGAGGCGTCCGACGTCGCCAACGCGATCCTGGACGGTGCGGACGCGGTCATGCTCTCCGCCGAGTCGTCGGTGGGCGCGTACCCGATCGAGACCGTCAAGACGATGTCGAAGATCGTGGTCGCGGCCGAGGAGGAGCTGCTTTCCAAGGGCCTCCAGCCGCTGGTCGCGGGCAAGAAGCCCCGTACGCAGGGCGGTTCCGTCGCCCGCGCGGCGACCGAGATCGCGGACTTCCTGGGCGGCAAGGCGCTGGTCGCCTTCACCCAGTCCGGCGACACGGCGCGCCGCCTCTCCCGCTACCGCGCGAGCCAGCCCATCCTGGCGTTCACGACGGACGAGTCGACCCGCAACCAGCTCGCGCTGAGCTGGGGCGTGGAGTCGTTCATCGTGCCGTGGGTGAGCAGCACGGACGAGATGGTCGAGCTGGTGGACTCGGAGCTGCTGAAGCTCCAGCGCTACAACGAGGGCGACGCCATGATCATGACGGCCGGCTCCCCTCCGGGCGTCCCCGGCACGACGAACATGGTCCGGGTGCACCACCTGGGCGGCACCGGCCGCGACTGACGCGCCTGAGGCACCTGTATGACGGTGGGCCGCACCCCGGACAACGGGGGTGCGGCCCACCGTCGTACAGCGGCCCGGTGCCGCGCCCGGATCAGCCGGAGAGCGGCAGATGCGCGTTGGCGGCGCGGGCCGCGTCCGCGAGACCGGGTGATCTCCACCACCTCGACGCCGGCCGCCGCCAGCAGTTCGACGCCTTCGCAGCCGACCACGAACAGGTCGGGCTCCCGCCACGCGATGACCACACGCGGGATCCCGGCGTCGAGCACGAGCCGGGTGCAGGTACGGGGCCGCGAACGGCGCTCGGAGCAGGGCTCCAGCGAGCTGTAGAGAGTGGCGCCCTGCAGCCGCGGATCGTCCGCCGGCAGCTTGGCGAGGATGGCCGTGCGCTCCGTACAGCGTGGCCATGGCCTGGAGCCGGCCGCCCGGCGGCGCCATGCTCCGCGCCGCCTCAGCCAGATCGACTGCCTCCACGCTGTCGCCGACATCCCCCGCCAACTGCGCCTTGCGGTCCATGACATATGTGATCAGGTCCTGACCTCCGGTCGCGTGGGACCAGTCGAGCGCGCGGTCCGTCCAGTACCGCGCGGCCCGGTGGTCACCCGCGTCCTGGTGGAGCCAGCCGCAGAGACACCCGACACACCGTCCGCACCCGGGTCCGCGCCCACCGATCTGGCTCGGGGAATTCGCCCTGTACGAGAAGTCCGTGGGACTCGTCCGCGGGCAGACCGCTCGGACGATGACCACGTACGTGGGGATGCGCCGAGGACGACACCGCCACCGTCGTTCTGGTCGCCGGTGAACTCGCCACGAACGCCGTCCGGCACGGGTTCGTGCCCGGCCAACTCCTCCGCGTCCAGCTGACGGTGACCGGATCGGACTGCCTGATCGAGGTGTCCGACCCTCTCCCCGCGCCTCCCAGGGTCACCGTCCCGGCCCAGGACGGGGAACGCGGCCGCGGGCTTCTGCTCGTGGTCGCGCTGGCCGACGGCTTCGGGCACCGGCCCCTGCCGGACGGCGGCAAGACCGTATGGGCACGGATCAGCCGGGGCGGGTGCGGCTGAGCGCGGCTCGGCCCGGACAGGTACGGCTGAGCGCGGCTGTGGCCCGCGCCGGAAGGCCGGGCGGGCCACAGTCGTTCGTGCGGTGGGGACTTGGGTCAGTCCGTGATGTAGTTGTGCAGACCCGGGATCGACAGCGTGCCGCCGAACTGACCTGCCTGGATGACCGTGACGTCGGTGAAGAAGGCGAACGGGATGTTCACCGGCGGCGGGGTCTCCGGGCTGAAGGTGATCGGGACGAGGCCGAAGAGGTTGCCCTTCAGCTCCTCCGTGTACAGCGTCACCTCCCCGTCGCGGATCGTGGAGTTGGAACCCGCGCGGGCCTTGACGTGGGCGGTCTTGCCTCCGGGGTAGACCGTGGTCTGGTGGAGGTCCTTGATGTCCAGCGACGACGAGGTGAACTTCAGCGCCTTCTTCGTCGAGCCGTTGGCCGTCCGCACCTCGACAATGCCCTCGTAGTCGAGCCCCTTCAGCGTGAGCATCGAGCTGTGCAGCGTCCAGGGGTCGTCCGGCAGCAGCGGAATGCCCTGCTCTTCCTTCGCGTTGGCCAGGGCCTCGGGGTCGGCGGTCGGGCAGGGGAAGGGTTCCTTGCCGTCCGCGCCTTCCGGGATGTCGTCGTCCGCGTGGGCCTCAAGTCCCTTGGCTTCGTCGCCCAGTTCCTCGACCGTGGCGCCCGCACGGTCCGCCGCGTCCTTGATGGCCTGCTTGGTCGCGTCGGCCGTCTTGCCGACCGTGTCGTCCACGGTCTCGCCGACGGTTTCGCCCACGGCGTCACCGGCCTTGCCGATCGGGTCGTCCTTCTCCGGCTTCGAGGAGGGCTCCGACGCGGGCTTGGACGGAGGCTCCGAGGACGGTTCGTCCGCCGCCGGCGTCTCCTTGGCGGAGCCGCCGCCCAGCAGACCGCCCAGCAGGCCTCCCAGACCCAGCGGGTCCGCGGGCTTGTGGTCCTTCGCCGCGCCCGGACTCCCGCTCGGCGTCGGGGAAGCGGAGGCGGAAGCGGAAGCGGAAGCCGACGGCTTGGGCTCCGTGCTGCCCCTGTCCCCGGTCGAGGCGCTCGCCGACGGTGACGGCGAGGCCGGGTCCGCCGACGGCTCGGACACCGCACCCGACGGTGAACCCGAGGGCGAAGTGTCCGGCTTCGGCGGTTCCGATTCCGAGGCCTCCGTCGACGGCTCGTCGGAACGCGTCACGCAGGGGCCCGGCGCGTAGGGGATGTCCCCGTTGTCGTCCGCCAGCGCGAGCCGGGGGCTGAGCCCCATGCCCACGAAGACCGCCGTGGGCATCGCGGCCAGCGCCATCGCCTTGCCCGCCGGTATCTGCAGCTTCGTCAGGAGGGACTTTCTGGGGGCCGCGTGACGTCCCCCTCTTCGCTCTCGGACCTCCTCGGATCCGGCCGTGACCGGCCGCGTCTCGTCACCCCGCACTGTTCCTCCCGCCGTTGGCGTGGGCAGTCGTGTCCGTCACGTTCGGACTCTTCCCGTGGCGTCCGCCCGAGCCGCCGCCACCCGGGCCGTGGCCCTCGGTGCCGAAGGAGTCGGTGCGGGAGCCGCCGGTGCCGTACGGATCGGAGCCGTACGAGTCTGAGCCGTACGCGGCGGGAAGGTATGGGTCATCGGCGCCGTCGGGCTCCGTTGCCCGGTGGCGGCCGTCGTTCTCGGTGGCCCGCCCGGCCGGCTCGGCCGGTTTGCCCGGCGCCCAGGCGATGGACAGGGATCCGCCGACAAGAGCCAGCAGAAAGCCGATGACGAGACCGCCGAAGTTGGAGACCGGGATCGAGACCAGCGCGAGCAGGATCGTGGCGACGCCCGCGAACACCCGGACGATGCTGTGGTACCACATCGTCAGACCCAGCGTGACGAGCAGTACGCCGATGATCAGCGAGCCCGCGCCCGCCGTCGTGGCCATCGCCAGCGTGAGGTTGCCCAGTTGCAGATTCGCGTACGGGAGGTACGCGATCGGCACTCCGCCGATCACGGTGAACAGGCCCGCCCAGAAGGGCCGGGCACCTCGCCAGGCGCGGAAGCGCAGCCGCCAGTACGTGAATCGGCCTTGGCGAACCGAAGACTCGGCGCTCATGGAAAACAGCTCCCTGGAACCGGCATTGCTATGAAAAAGAGAAAGTGAGGGCGGCGGACGGGGGTTCGCGGACTCCGCACTCCCCCGTCCGCCAGGCGTGTGCCTAGTACCCCTCGCGGCGACGTGTGCCCGGTCGGGCGAACGTCACCGGCCGCGGTACTAGTAGCACTCCTTCACGCCCTTGTGCAGCTTCATGCTCAGACCGCTGAGCTTGAAGGTGCCGGCCGTGGTCGCCCACGCCGTCTGCTTCACGTCGGTCAGCACGGCCCTGTCGGCCTGCTGCGCGAAGCCGTTCGGGTTGATACCCGGGCCGCCCTTGCCGGGCGACTGGACGGCGGGACCCTTGTCGGTCGAGCCCGCCGCCACGCCGATGTCGATGTTCGAGAACTCGGCGTCGGCGCTGAGGTCCGCGACATCGATGTACAGATTGTCGGCGTGTACCGGCTTGCCGCCGCCGCCCGCGTTGAGGACAAGGCTGACGCTGCCGAAGATCGGCACGTCCGGCGTGACGACGGACTGACACATCTTCGTGATCTCGGCGGACTTGAACGCCGAGACCGCGACCGGGTTCGCCGTCGGGTTGCCCTTGAGATCCTTCCCCTGGGCGATCGTGCCGTACTGGGCGAAGCCTGTTCCGTCCAGCTTGGCGGCGCTCACCTTGAAGCTCTGGCCGGACACGCTGAACGAGGCCGCCAGCGCCCCTTGTGCCAGGGCGACACCGATCGCGGCCGTAGCGGCCACGCTCGGCACCATGACGACGGCGAACCGCTTCCATCTGGTCCCACCGCGAACTAGGGACTCCATCAATTTCCTCCTTCTCGGACGTACATCTCCGGATCGGGCCTGAGCCCGTCCTGGGATGGGAGAAGTGCTACGTCCTCGGGAAGGAGAGCGCCCGCGTCGGAGGGCGCGAGCCTCGTCCGAATCACCGGCGATCACCCCCGAGCGACAACCACTGGCCACGCGTTCGCGCAACCTCACTTGGACAGGCCCTGCCGGGTGGGCAGGAACCCCCCTGTCCGGGCCGGCGGCGCTGCCGCCGGTCCACTCGGTGGGGACCCAAGAGCGTCGGCGCGGCCGGCTGCCGAGCTGGGCGCGCAATTGGACCGAGCGTCGACGATCGTGGTCCATTCGCGCCTGTCACACAAGGGGCTTCGTTACTAGTGAGTAACGCAGAGATCACCGAGCGGCAACCGCATGCCATCGCGCGGCGACACAGGGTACTTCCGCCCGACATGACAAAGAGTGGGATTTCGGCGCATGCACGGACACGCGAACCGAGCCGATTTACTGCGAGTAACAGCGGATCGGTTTACCAAGTTTTGGTAAAGCGCGATCGCCGATGGCGTATTGTCGCCAAATCTGCGGCAGGACACCTGGTTCAGCAATGGATCAGGGAGTGTCCGGCCCATACGGCAGCGCACGCACGGGAATTGTGCGCGCGCGTGCACGGCGAGTGCGCGCGTACGGTACGTACGCCGCCGCATGACCGGGCGTCAGCCCACGTATCAGAAGAGAACCCTCGCCAGCGCCGAACGCGCGGCCGTCACCCGGGGGTCGTCCCCGCCGATGACCTCGAACAGTTCGAGCAGCCGCACCCGCGCGGCGTTCCTGTCGTCACCCGCCGTACGGCGCACCGCCTCGACCAGCCGGCCGAAGGCGTCCTCCACATGGCCGCCGACCAGATCGAGATCGGCCGCGGCGATCTGCGCCCGGACGTCGTCCGGCCCCTCGGCCGCGTCCTTGCGGACCTGCTGCGGGTCCATCCCCTGAACGCGCGCGAGCAGTTCCGCCTGGGCGAGGCCGAGCTTGGCCTCCGTGTTTCCGGGGTCGTCGGCGAGCACGCTCCGGTACGCCTCGGAGGCGCCGGCGAAGTCATTGGCGTCCAGCGCCTGTACGGCAGCCTCCAGCAGGGCGTCGTACGGCCCTTCCGGAACGGCGGCCTCTTCGGCCTCCTCACCCGGCTCGGCGTCGGTGTCCACGGCGATGCCGGTCAGCCCGAAACGCTCCTCGGCGACCTGCACCAGCTGATCCAGGGTCCCCCGGATCTGCGCTTCGGGCGCCGCGCCCTGGAACAGCGGCAGCGCCTGGCCGGCCACCACCGCGAAGACCGCGGGGATGCCCTGGATACCGAACTGCTGCATCAGCATCTGGTTGGCGTCGACATCGATCTTGGCGAGGACGAAGCGGCCGCTGTACTCGTGCGCCAGCCGTTCGAGCACGGGGCTCAGCTGCTTGCACGGCTCGCACCACTCGGCCCAGAAGTCGATGACGACGGGGACCTCGGCGGAACGCTGGAGGACATCACGCTCGAAGCCCGCCTCGTCGACGTCGAACACGAGGCTGGAAGGGGGTACGGCGACGGCGCCACCCTGGCGGGCGGCCTCGGCACGGGCCTGCTCGGCCTTGACCTTGGCCTCTCCGGCCGCTTTCACCGCGGCGAGATCGACCACGCCGCTCATGGACATGTTCCTAGGCTGCATAGGTACATCCTCCCCCTTTCGCGCACACTTCAGAAAAGCAACCCGTGAAGAAGCTCCGCGCCGGGTCCCCACCCGGCGCTCGTGGTCGTCGCGAGCGGTCTGTCAGGGGCTTTCGCTACGACCCGTAGCGTAACTTCCGCAGTGGGTGGGCGGGAAGATCCTTCCGGTGAACTGGCTCACAGAACCGGCCCGCCGGACCGGACAGCCGGACCGGGCGTGGACCGGCGCGTGAACCCGCCCGCGAGCCACCCGTCCGGAAGCACCGGAGTGTGCCCGCCGACCGGGGTGTGCCCGCCGAACCGAGCGGCGGCGAACCGGATACCGGCCGGTATGGTCGCGGTCATGTGTAGCCGCACCAACTCCCCCGGCGCGCCCGCGGAAGGTCCGGGCGAGACGGGCCGTACGGCCCGCGCAGCCCGTACGGGCAGCGGCGGCGGACGCCCGCGCAGCGCCGACGCAGACACGGCGATCCTGGAGGCCGCCAGGGCCGCTCTGGTGGAACTCGGCTGGTCCGGGCTGACGATGGGAGACGTGGCGGCGCGCGCCGGGGTCGCCAAGACCACGCTGTACCGGCGGTGGGGATGCAAGAGCGAGCTGGTGGTGGACGCGGTCGCGGTCCTCTTCGACGAACTCGAACTCCCGGACCTGGGAAGCCTGGTGGCCGATGTGGAGAGCGTGGTGCGCCAGTTCGCCGCGCTGCTGGAGCGCCCCGAGACGAAGACCGCGCTGATGGCGGTCGTCGCCGAGTCGACGCGCGATCCGGCGCTGCGCGAGCGGATCCGCTCCGCCATCGTGGAGCCGCAGAAACGCCTGGTCCTCAAGGGCCGAGAGCGCGCCCAGCTGCGCGGTGAACTCCCCTGCCCCGGCGACCCGGTGACCGCCGCCCGCGACGCCGACCTGATCTTCGACACGGTCGCGGGCGCGGTCGTCCACCGGACGCTGGTGAGCGCGGAGCCGGTGGACGAGGAGTGGGCCAGACGCTTCACCCGGCTCCTGCTGTCCGGACTCGGCGCCGGGACGCCGTCCAGCTGAGACACCCCGGGCCACCGCGTCCTCGGTCATCTGGCCAGACGTCCCAGCAGCGACGAGGCGGCCGCGATGCCCGCCGCAGCGGCCACCACCAACACCCCGTAGTCCAGCAGCAGATGGGACGGGGTGCCGAGCAGCAATCCTCTCAGCGCATCGACCTGATAGCTCAACGGGTTCGCCTTGCTGACCACTTGCAGCCAGCCGGGCATGATCGCCACCGGATAAAGGGCGTTGGAGGCGAAGAAGAGCGGCATGGTGATGGCCTGCCCGATGCCCATCAGCCGGTCGCGGGTCAGCACGATCCCCGCGATCGTCATCGAGAGGCAGGAGAAGAAGGCCGAACCGAGGATCACCGCGACGGCCACACCGAGCAGCCGCAGCGGGTTCCACGTCAGTGCCACTCCGAGGGCCGCCGCGATGACGATCACCACCACCGCCTGGATCAGCGCCTTCACCCCGGACGCGAACGCCTTGCCGCTGATCAGGGCCGATCTCGGAGTCGGGGTGACGAGCAGCTTGGTCAGAATGCCGGCATCGCGCTCCCAGATGATCATGATGCCGTAGAAGATCGCGATGAACATCGCGGACTGGGCGATGATGCCCGGCGCGAGAAAGTCGATGTACGGGACGCCCTGCGTAGGGATGGCCTTGATCCGGGTGAACGTCTCACCGAAGATCAGCAGCCACAGAGCCGGCTGAACAGCCCTGGTGTACAGCTCGGTCCTGTCGTGCCGCAGCTTCTGCAGCTCGACCACGCACATCGCGAGGACCCTGGCGAGCAGGACCCGCCAGCCGGTACGGGCGCGCGGCGGAACGAGGAGCAGGTCGAGTCCCTGCGGGTGCGTGACCTCAGCCGACGCGGGACGCTGTTCGCCGGGTGCTCCGGACATCGCTGTAATCGCCTCCTTCCTCGTCGAGGCCGCTGCCCGCCACGTCGCGGAAGACGTCCTCCAGCGACGGCATGACATCGTCGGCGCCCTTGGCGCCCGCCGCCCGCCTGGTCTCGCGCAGTTCGGCCCGCAGGTCGTCCGGAGTGCCGAGCGCGTGGATCTTGCCTTGGTGCATGAGCGCGACCCGGTCGCAGTACTGGTCCGCCTCGTCCATGTAGTGCGTGGTGACCAGGACCGTCATGCCCGTGGCCTTCCGTACGGCGTTGATGTGTTCCCAGACGCTGGTACGGGCGATCGGGTCGAGGCCGATCGTCGGTTCGTCGAGCATCAGCAGCCGGGGCGCGCTGACCAGGGCCTGCGCCAGTTCGAGACGGCGGATCATGCCGCCGGAGTACGTCTTGGCCATCCGGTCGGCCGCCGAGGTCAGGTCGACCGCGGCGAGCGCCTGCGCGACCCGTTCCGCGCGTTCGCGGCGTGAGACGTCGAAGACGCGGGCGAACAGCGTGACGTTCTCCCGGCCGGTCAGCGCCGCGTCGGCGGACAGCTGCTGCGGTACGTATCCGAGCAGGCGCCGTACGGCCATCTTGTCCTTGGCCGCGTCGTACCCGAAGACCCGCACCATGTTCGCCGGCACCGGAAGCAGGGTCGTGATGCAGCGGATCGCGGTCGTCTTGCCCGCGCCGTTCGGGCCGAGCAGGCCGAAGACCTCACCGGAGCCGACGGAGAGGTCGAGGTGGTCGACGGCTTTCGTCTCCCCGAACGAGTAGTCAAGTCCGGTGCAGGTGACGGCGTCCTGCCCGGTGCCGGCTGCCTCCGTGCCGGTGCCCGCGGCTTCGTGGCCGTCCGGTCCTGTGCTGTCCGCTCCGCTGTCGCCGGTGCTGTGCGGATCGTCGGTCATGGTCCCTCCACTTCTTCGTGCAGGTTCTGGGCCAGTCTGCGCAGCGCGGGAAGCGCCGCGGCCAGTGCTGCCCGGTCATCCTCGGACAGCCGTGCCAGCTGCGCGCGCATCAGCGCGCTGCGGCGCGCCTCCCAGTCACGCAGCCGCGCCCCGGCCGCCGGGGTGGGCATCAGCAGCGCGGAGCGCCGGTCGTCCGGGTCGGTCTCGCGCAGCAGGTAACCGGCCTTCGTCAGCTGCTTGACCAGTGTGGAGACCGAGTTGCCCGCGAGATACAGCTCCCTGGCCGCGTCCGACACGCGGATCCCGGGACGCGCCGTGACCAGCCGCAGCAGCGAGACCTGCGCGCCACGCAGCGGCGGGGTGCTCAGCCCTTCCCGCAGCCGCCGTCTGATCAGCCGCTGGACACCCGCGAGCACCCCGGCGAGCGAGTCGTGAAACTCCTCTGTGGCCACGCTGCCGATTTTAGCTCTCAATCAGAGCTATTGACCGGCCGATTCTCCGGGGCGGCCGGTCGCCGCCCCGGTGGGAAATTCCTGGCTGCCGAGGACTCGCAGCAGTTCCAGCCGCTCGCGGGTCTCGGCGTCCGCCGGGGTGAGTACCAGCAGCTGCTGGCGCTGGTCGGGCGTGACCAGGGTTTCGCAATCCATCAGCAGACGGCCCACGCGCGGGTGCGTCAGGGTCTTGCGGTCGGCGCGCCGGATCGCCACCTCGTGCTCGGCCCAGAGCCGGCGGAAGTCGTCGCTCTCGGCCCGCAGACGGTCGACGAGTCCGGCGACCACGGGGTCGCCGGACCGGCGGCCGGCGGCCGCGCGCAGGTCGGCCACGGCCGCGCGGGCGAGGTGCTCCCTCTCCTCGGGGACAGCGGCGGCACGGGTGGCGGGGTCGGTGAACCAGCGGTACACGGCGTAGCGCCGGTCTCCGGAGAAGCCGGTGGCATCGCCCGTGAGCAGGATGGCTGCCCGGTTCTGGGCGAGGACTTCGCCGAGGTCGGACAGCACCATGGCCGCCGTGTCCCCGAGCAGATCGAGCATGCGCGTCAGGCCGGCACGAGCCAGGCGGGCCGGCCCGTCGGAGGGCGGAGGCCGGTGGCCTGCCAGGTGGAACAGGTGGTCGCGCTCGTCGTCAGAGAGACGCAGCGCCCGCGCCAGCGCACCGAGCAGCTGGGACGAGGGCTGACTGCTGCGGCCCTGCTCAAGGCGTACGACGTAGTCCACCGACATCCCGGCGAGCATGGCCACCTCCTCCCTGCGCAGGCCGGCGGTGCGGCGCCGGGGACCGTCGGGGACTCCGACCTCGGCCGGGCGGATCGCCTCGCGGCGGCGGCGCAGAAAGTCGGCGAGCTGGTCGCGTTGCATGACTCCATGCTCTCTCGCCGTGGACGGGCCCATCCAGGGAGCGGCTCTCCCATGATGAACGCTCCGCTTTCGCGCGGGTCCGCGCGGCCTCAAGGTGGGTGACAGACCGACCGCAGGTGACAGACCGACCACGAAGGAGAACGCGATGCGCAAACGCACCCTGGGAAGTACCGGCCCTGCCGTTTCCGCGCTGGGACTGGGCGCGATGGGCATGTCGGGCGCCTACGGCGAGGCCGACCGCGCGGAGAGTATCGCCACCGTGCACGCCGCGCTGGACGCCGGCGTCACCCTGATCGACACGGGCGACTTCTACGCCATGGGCCACAACGAACTGCTGCTCGCCGAGGCCCTGCGTGGCCGGGACCGGGACAGTTACCAGCTGAGCGTCAAGTTCGGCATGCTGCGGGGACCGGGCCCGGCGTTCGGCGGGAGTGACGGCCGGCCCGAGGCGGTGAAGAACTTCCTGGCCTATTCGCTGACCCGGCTGGGCACCGACCACATCGACATCTACCGTCCCGCCCGGCGGGACCCCGCGGTGCCGATCGAGGAGACGGTGGGCGCGATCAAGGAGATGATCGACGCCGGGTACGTGCGCCACCTCGGCCTCTCGGAGGTCGACGCGGCGACGATCCGCCGGGCGCATGCCGTGCACCCGGTCGCCGACCTGCAGATCGAGTACTCGCTGATCTCGCGTGCGGTGGAGACGGAGGTGCTGCCCGCGCTGCGGGAACTCGGCATCGGCCTGACCGCTTACGGCGTCCTCAGCCGCGGCCTGATCTCCGGGCACTGGTCCGCCGGCCGCGTCACGGGCCCCGGTGACCTCCGCGGTGTCAGTCCGCGGTTCTCCGGCGGGAACGTGGAGCACAACCTCACCCTGGTGGAGGCGCTGCGCAGGGTCGCGGAGGCCAAGGGGTGCACCGTCGCCCAGCTGGCCATCGCCTGGGTGGCCGCGCAGGGGGACGACATCGTGCCGCTGGTCGGTGCTCGTACGCGCGAGCGGCTGGCGGAGGCGCTGCCCGCGACCGAGCTGGACCTCTCGGCGGACGACCTCGCCGAGATCGACAAGGCGGTGCCGCCGGGCGCGGCACGCGGCGACCGGTACCCGTCCGCGTTCATGTCGGGCCTCGGCGTGGGGAACTGAGCCCCACCCCGCCCTCACGGACGGCCATCGGTACGGACGCGAAACCCGGCGGGCCCGGAAGCCCGCCGGGCCCGGCCACGAGCGCCCGGCACGTCCAGCCCGGCACGGGCCCAACCCCGCACATCCGGCCCGGAGCCTCAGCCCGCCGCGCTCAGAAGCCCGGCGGCTCCGTGTACGTGCCCCACTCGTCCCGCAGCACCCCGCAGATCTCGCCGAGCGTCGCCTCCGCGCGTACCGCGTCCAGCATCGGGGCGATCATGTTCGAGCCGTCCCTGGCCGCCGCCAGCATCGCGTCCAGCGCCGTGCGGACCTCGGCGTCGTCGCGTACGCCCCTGCGCTCCGCGAGCGTGCGGACCTGGTCGCGCTCGACCTCGTGGCTCACGCGCAGGATCTCCAGGTCGCCGGTGACCGAGCCGTGGTGGACGTTGACGCCGACGACCCGCTTGTCGCCCTTCTCCAGGGAGCGCTGGTACTGGAAGGCGGACTCGGCGATCTCGCCGGTGAACCAGCCGTCCTCGATCCCGCGCAGGATGCCCGACGTCATCGGGCCGATGGGGTGCCGCCCGTCCGGGTGGGCCCGCAGCCCGCGCTCCTTGATCTGCTCGAAGATCTTCTCGGCGTCCGCCTCGATCCGGTCGGTCAGCTGCTCCACGAACCACGATCCGCCGAGCGGGTCCGCCACATTGGCGACGCCGGTCTCCTCCATCAGCACCTGCTGCGTGCGCAGCGCGATCTCCGCGGCCTGCTCGCTGGGCAGGGCGAGGGTCTCGTCGAGCGCGTTGGTGTGCAGCGAGTTCGTACCGCCGAGGACGGCCGCCAGGGCCTCCACCGCGGTCCGTACGACGTTGTTGTACGGCTGCTGCGCGGTCAGGGAGACCCCCGCCGTCTGGGTGTGGAAGCGCAGCCACTGCGCCTTGTCCGTGGTGGCGCCGTACACCTCCTTCATCCAGCGCGCCCAGATCCGGCGGGCCGCGCGGAACTTGGCGATCTCCTCGAAGAAGTCGAGGTGCGCGTCGAAGAAGAAGGAGAGGCCGGGGGCGAAGACGTCCACGTCCATACCGCGGCTGAGGCCGAGTTCGACGTAGCCGAAGCCGTCGGCGAGGGTGTACGCCAGCTCCTGCGCGGCCGTGGAACCGGCTTCGCGGATGTGGTACCCGGAGACGGAGAGCGGCTTGTAGGCGGGGATGGAGCGCGCGCAGTGCTCCATCAGGTCGCCGATCAGGCGCAGGTGCGGCTCGGGCTGGAAAAGCCACTCCTTCTGCGCGATGTACTCCTTGAAGATGTCGGTCTGGAGCGTGCCGTTCAGTACGGCGGGGTCCACGCCCTGCCGTTCGGCCGCGACCAGGTACATGCAGAAGACCGGGACCGCGGGACCGCTGATGGTCATGGACGTGGTGACGTCACCGAGCGGGATGTCGCCGAACAGGATCTCCATGTCGGCGGCCGAGTCGATGGCGACACCGCAGTGGCCGACCTCGCCGAGCGCGCGCGGGTCGTCGGAGTCGCGGCCCATGAGCGTCGGCATGTCGAAGGCGACGGAGAGCCCGCCGCCGCCGTTGGCCAGGATGGTCTTGTAGCGCTCATTGGTCTGCCGGGCGTTGCCGAACCCGGCGAACTGCCGGATGGTCCAGGTCCTGCCGCGGTAGCCGGTGGGGTGGAGTCCGCGGGTGTACGGGTATTCGCCGGGCCAGCCGATCCGCTCGAAACCCTCGTACGTGTCACCGGGCCGCGGCCCGTAGACGGGCTCCACGGGGTCGCCGGAGAGCGTGCTGAAGTCCGCGTCACGCTTGCGGGCCTTGTCGTAACGGGTCTGCCAGCGGGCGCGGCCCGCCTCGATGGCCTCCGGGCCGCTGCCGTCCACGTTTCTGCCGTCCTTGCCTGAACCGTCCATACAGTCGAATTTACTAGGACGTCCAAGTAAATGTCGATGGCTGACCGCCGCGAGTCATATACGCGGCGGTATCAGCGGTGATATCGACAGTGGGTGTCGGTGGAGCGGTGGAGCGGCTGTCACGCCTTGACGGGCACCGGGTCCCGGTCGGCGATCCGGGCTTCCAGCTCACTGGAGACCTTGCGCTCGACGAAGAAGGCAGCGGTCGGGATGGTCCCGGCCAGCAGGACCCAGAGCTGCTTGCCGACCGGCCACTTCGCCTTGGAGCCGAGATCGAAGGCGAAAGCCAGGTAGACGATGTAGAGCCAGCCGTGCGCGATGCCGACGATCTGCACGAAGCTCGCGGCTCCGTCCATGTCCAGCAGGTACTTGGCGATGACGCCCAGGGTCAGCAGGACAAGCAGCACGCCCGTGACGTACGCCATGACCCGGTAGCGGGTCAGTACGCTTCGTTTCATAGCGATGAGCGTAACGGCCCGTTGTGGACGATCTTCGCCGGGGCCGCCCCTTCTCCGGCCCCGGCCGGCTACTTCTCCTCGAAGTCCTGGGCCGCGACGCGCAGCGGCCGCAGCATCGCGACGATCTCGTCGCACTCCTCCGCGTCGTACACCCCGAGCCCGAAGTCCATCTTCATCAGATCACGGGTGGCCGCCTCGACCACCTCGCGGCCCTTCTCCGTGATGGCGGCGAGCGTGCCGCGGCCGTCGTTGGGGTTGGGCCGCTTGCCGACCAGGCCGGAGCGCACCAGCCGGTCCACGGTGTTGGTGACCGAGGTCGGATGGACCATCAGCCGCTCACCGATCTTGGACATCGGCAGCTCACCGGCCTTGGAGAAGGTGAGCAGCACCAGCGCCTCATATCTGGCGAAGGTCAGTCCGTACGGTTTGACCACGGCGTCGACCTCGCCGAGCAGGATCTGCTGCGCGCGCATGATCGAGGTGATCGCGCCCATGGAAGGGACGGGTCCCCAGCGCTGCTGCCACAGTTCGTCGGCGCGTGCGATCGGGTCGAAGGGAAGGCTGAGCGGCTTTGACACAACACCGAGCCTACCGACCGGTCATATGTTGGTCAGCCCCGTCTCGGACTTCGGTCCGATCGGTCCGACGTGCAGGACAGGACGGCCGCGAGCCCTGCGGAGGGGCGAGCGGCGACGGCGTCACATCTCCGTCACTCCCGGTGTCGCACCCCGGTCCTGAATGCCTGTTATGTAACGATAAGCCGATTCCGTCAGTCATGATCCCGCCGTCACCCGGTCGTCGTTCGGACGTCTCCGTCGTCGTTCAGGACGCTTCCAGGGGGACCCTTCAAGGGCAAGGGGGCTGGATGTCCGGCCGCAGAGCGTTCCGTCCGTGCGTCGCCGCCGTGTGCGCAGTGGCCCTGGCCGGCTGCGCCTCTCCCCCGTCCCCCTCCGGGCCCCGCGCGTCCGACCCCGCGGCGTCCGCGATCCGGGGCGAGGCCGCCCCCACCGCCGCCTCGCCGTTCTGGACCGATCCGGACAGCGACGCGGCGCGGCAGGTCAAGGCGTGGGAGTCGCAGGGCCGCGACGCCGATGCCAAGGCCCTCCGGCGGATCTCCGAGCGGCCGGTGGCCGACTGGCCGCCCGCCGACAACCCCGTACCGGTGATCCAGCGGGCCGCCCGGGGCGCGGCGGCCGCCAAACGCACGGTGGTGCTGGTCGCGTACAACATCCCGCACCGCGACTGCGGGCTCTACTCGGCGGGCGGCGCCCCCGACGCGCAGTCGTACCGTGACTGGATCGACCGCTTCGCGGGCGCGATCGGTGACACCCGGGCCGTGGTGGTCCTCGAACCGGACGCGGTGCCGCACATCGCCGACGGCTGTACGCCCGCCCAGCACCAGGACGAGCGGATCCAGCTGCTGTCGGAGGCGATCGGCAGGCTGAAGCGGCAGCCGCACACGAAGGTCTATCTGGACGCGGGCAACCCGGCCTGGATCTCCGACCCGGCCAAGGTGGCGGAGCCGCTGCGGCGGGCCGGGATCAACGCGGCGGACGGCTTCTCGCTCAACGTCTCCAACTTCCAGAAGAACCCGGCGGTCGAGGCGTTCGGCACCCGGCTCTCCGGCCTGCTCGGCGACAACGTGCACTTCGTCGTGGACACGAGCCGCAACGGCGCGGGCCCGCTGCCCGGCGGCCGTGCGCAGGCGTGGTGCAACCCGCCCGGCCGCGCGCTGGGTACGCCGCCGACCACCACCACCGGCAACGAGCTGCTGGACGCCTACCTGTGGATCAAGCGCCCCGGCCAGTCCGACGGCACCTGCCGGGGCGGCCCGGCGGCCGGCACGTGGTGGCCGTCCTACGCCCTGGGACTGGCCCGCAGGGCGAAGGGCTGAGGAGCGGCGGGCCCCGGCCCGCCGCTCCCCGTGGATTCCCCGCGCCCGTTACTCCACGTGGATCCACTTCGCCTCTGACGGAACACCCGCCACGTTCGTCACGAACAGCATGTACCAGCCCGGCGGCACCAGCGTCCGGTCCGTCGGGACGTCCACGGTCACCGAGTCCTTGTCGGTGGAGAGCGTCAGCTCGATCGAGCGCTGCTCGACATCCGTGGAGTGCGTGACGGCGCTCGGCCGCATCAGCCGTGCCTTGACGATCTTGTCGGGGTTCGATGCCTTGAAGGTCGCCCGGCCGTTCTGGTCCAGCTCGTCCGGGCCCTCCCCCAGCGCGGGGCGGTTCGCCTTCTTGCCCTTGTCGCCGTGCAGGTACGGCGGGGTGAAGATCTCCACGCGCTGCTCGAACGTCCCGAGCTTGGTGTTGTCCGCGTCGGAGTAGAGCGGGTCCGAACCGAAGCTCGCCACGCGGCCGTCCGGCAGCAGCAGCGCCTCCGAATGGTAGTTGCGCCCGACGGTGGGATCGGCCGCCGCGCGGAAGGTGTTCTTCTTCGCGTCGTAGAACTGCGCCTTGAGGACGTCGCTGGCGTTGCGCCCCCGGTAGTCCGAGGACCCGCCGGTGGTGAACACGGAGTCGTCCGGCATCAGCACACTGCTCAGATACCGCGTGCCCTGCGGCAGATCGGGCCCCTTCCGGAAGGACGGGCTGTCCTTCTTCAGGTCGACGATCCCGGTGCGCGGTGTGGACCTGGACGACTCACCGACACCGCCGCCGCCCAGGATCATCACCTTCTGGTCCTGTACGGGAGGCAGCATCAGCGAGGACGAGGTCTCGGTCGCGTCCGCGTCGGTGAGTCCGCCGACCTTGGTGAACGTGTTGTTCCTGACGTCCCACAGACCGGGCTGGCGGCCCTTGTCCTTGGGCCCGTACCCGGCGTTGGAGCCGGAGTAGAACAGCTTCCCGCCCTTGGTGAGGAAGAGCGCGGGGTACGTCGGGAAGTAACGGGTGGGCCCCTTCGACCACTTCTTGGTGACCGGGTCGTAGATCTCGTTGTCGCCGGTGAGTACGGCGCCGACGTCGTCGAGGCCGGAGACCGCGAGCACCCTGCCGTCGTCCAGGCCGACCAGCGTCGGGTACCAGCGGGCCTCCTTCATCGGGTCCACCCGCACGTACTTCTCGGCCTTCGGGTCGAATTCGTACGCCGCCTTGATGCCCTGGAAGTCCTGCTTCTCCGTGGTGATCTTCTCCGCGAGGCCGTACTGGTTGTCCGCGTCCTTGCCCTTGAGTCCGACGATCTCGTACTGCGCGGCCTCCGTCGTCAGCGCCTGCGGGCCCTTCTCGACGGCCTCCACGAAGACCCGGGCCTCGCCCGCCGTCACCTTCGTCTTCCAGGGCAGCATCCGGCCGCTGCTGGCGTAGTCGACCTTGAACTTCTTCTTCGCCCTGGGGACCTTGACGTCGAACTTGCTGACGTACTCGATGCCGGAGGGCGAGCGGAAGAGGGTGCCCTTCTTGAACGTGACGGCCTTGTCCGGGTCCTCGTTCTTGACCCGCATCCCGCCGCCGGCCTTGGTGACCTTGCCGTCGAGGACCTCGTAGCGCGCCGTGCCGCCCGCCACCAGCATCCGCCCGTCGGGCAGTTGGGAGTGGCCGGAGCAGAAGAAGTCCTCAGGGGTCGTTATCTTCTTGAAGGTGTTGTCGGCCGGGTTCCAGAGGATGGTCTCGAACGTCCCCTTGTCGAACTTCTTCTGGTTGTTGCCGGAGCCGGCGATGAGCAGGACCTTGCCGGTGTGCAGCAGGGCCGCGTGGATCGCGTTGGTGCGGTACTGCTTCGGGACGTCGAGGACCGACCAGGAGCCGTACTTCTGCTGGTAGTCCGGCTGGGCGATCTTGTACGCGTGGTACTTCTCGCTCGCGAAGGACGCCGCGGCCGGGGCGTTGAGGCCCACGAGCACCACCAGCGCTCCGCCACCGAGCACGGTCTTCTTGAGTTTTCCGGTGGGACGGTAACGGTACGAGAGGTGTGCCATGGCTCAGTGCCCTCCTGTCGTCGTCGTGGCCAGGGCCGGCTCGGGTTCCTCGCCCGCCGCCGGAATGCTGATCGCCGTGTGCCGCTCCCCGCGCCCGCGCCATGCGGTCCAGCGCCAGACCGCCACCGGGGACAGGGCGATGACCAGGGCCAGCAGGGCCCAGATACGCATCGCCGCGTGCGTGTGGCCGAGGCACACCGACGCGAGCAGCGAGACGACCAGGACGGCGGCCCAGAACAGATGGATGCGGAAGGTGGCGGCCCGGTCGGGGCTGGCCTCGCCGCCCTTGGGCGTGACGACGAAGCTGCCGTTGGTGCGCATGAGCGCGGAGCCCAGCGACTTGAGGTAGATGGGCGCGGAGAGCGCGGACATCGCCATGCCGGCGAGACCGCCCGAGCCGTCGGGTTCGTGCGGCGAGACGTTGTGCCTGCGGTTCCAGAGGTACAGCCCGATCTGGAACGCGGCGGCGTCGCTGTAGAGCATCAGCAGGACCTGCGAGGAGACCTGCGTCCCGGAGGCGCCGAGCCACAGGAACAGGACACAACTGAGAATGCCGAGGAACCAGTTGACGGCCGTCATGGGGTAGTAGACGAGCATCAGCGTGTAGCTGAGCAGCCGGCCGGGCGGCACCCGGAAGGGCGCCTTCCAGAACTGCTTGATGAGCGTCTCGTACGTGCCGCGTGACCAGCGCAGCTGCTGGGTGAAGAAGTCGGTCCAGGAGGCCGGTCCCTCGCCGACCGCGAGCACGTCCGGGGTGTAGACGGAGCGCCAGAAGCGGCCGGTGAGCGGGTTCTTCCTGCGGTGGAGTTCGAAGCCGGTGGCCATGTCCTCGGTGATCGAGTCGTACAGGCCGCCGATCTGCTTGACCGCCCTGATGCGCACGACGTTGTTGGTGCCGACGAACATCGGGGCGTGGTAGCGGTTCCCGGCCCGCTGGATCAGCGCGTGGAAGAGGAACTGCTGCGATTCGGCCGCCTTGGTCACGGGCGAGGTGTAGTTGCCGTACACCTGTGGTCCCACGACGAAGGCGACGTCCGAGTCACGGAAGTAACCCATCATCCGTTCGAGGAAGTTGGGCAGCGGTACGTGGTCCGTGTCGACGGAGGCGAAGAAGTCGTACTCGTCGCCGTGCATGGCGAGCCAGGCGTTGTAGTTGCCGTGCTTGGTCCTGGCCTTGTGCACGCCCTTCTCGCGGTTCCACTCGGGCACGCCCTTGCGGGTGAAGTGACGTACCCCCAGCTCCTCGCAGAGCGCCCGGGCTCCCGCGTCGTTCCCCTCGTCGAGGAGCCAGACGTCGAGCGGACCGCTGTGCCGCAGCCGGACCGCGCCCTCCAGGGTGGCGCGCACCATCGCGAGCGGTTCCTTGCCGGGGACGTACGTGGTGAGGAAGGCGACGCGGGTGCCGGTCTCGGCGGGGACGGGGATCGGGTCCCTGGCGACGAGGGTGGCGTGGGCGACCGAGGTCACGTTCACGAGCATGAAGAAGGCGATCAGGCCGATCGACACGAGCATCACGTGGTCGAAAGCGATCAGCCAGCGGTCGCCGCCCTCGCGCACGGTCCTGTGCGACGGCCAGATCAGATAGACCATCAGGACGCCGGACAGCAGCGGCGCCAGGCCCATCAGGAGGACCGCTCTTATTCGGTGGGGCTCCTGCGAGAGCAGACTCCGGTAACGCACCCGGTAGGTCGCCGCCTGGTCCGGCTCCATGAGCGGACCGGCCAGGCAGCTGTGGGTGTCGTAGTCGTAGCCTTCCGGCTGCCGCACGATTCCTCCAGCTGTTGCACTCGGTCGATATCCCCACAGAAGGGGACATGGACCTGCGTGTCGACTGGAGTCGTCCGACTGAGCGTCATCAAGCTCGCCGGTTAACGCGTACGGGGGAGTAACCGGGCGGACGGCGGCCGGGCGGCGGACTACCGCGCGGGGCCGCCGGAGAGGTGGCGCTCGACCGTCTCGACCTTGGAGGTGAGGCCGTCCGTGACGCCGGCCCTGATGTCGGCCTTGAGGACGAGGGACACGCGCGAGGAGCGGGCCTCGACAGCGGCGACGGCGCGTTTCACGACGTCCATCACCTCGTCCCACTCGCCCTCGATAGAGGTGAACATGGCGTCGGTGCGGTTCGGCAGGCCGGACTCGCGGACGATGCGGACGGCGTCGGCGACGTACTCACCGACGTCCTCACCCACACCCACCGGGGACACGGAGAAGGCGATGATCATGCGTTGACCGTACCTTCACGCCGGGCGCGGGAGGCGATGACCGCGTCCTGCGAGGCGCGCCGCAGCTTGCGCTCGGCGAAGAATCCGCCGGTCGGCAGCACCGAGAGGACGAAATAGAGGGCGGCGATACCGAGTCCCCAGCGGGCGCGGCGCCAGGCGTCCGCCCAGAAGATCACGTACAGCACGAAGAGCAGGCCGTGGACCATGCCCATCACCGGGACCGCGTTGAAGTCCGTCGTGCGCTTGAGCACCGAGCAGACGAGCAGCAGCAGGAAGGACACCGCCTCGGGGCCGGAGACCAGGCGGAGTCGGTGGAGGGCGGATGCGGTCTTGATGTCCACGAGGCAGGCACCTTCGTCATCGGGAGGAGCGGCGCGATCTTGTGAATACGCGCACAAGCGGCTGTTTCATTGTGGCAGCCCGGTCCGGCGGGCGGTTCTCAGGGTCGGGTCGGGGTCCTTCCCGGGGTGGAGTCAGGGCCGGATCGATACGGATGGCTCTGTTCGCGCGGCGTGGCGCCGGTTACCGTCATGGCGTGGCTCAGTTCCGACTGCAAGGCAGCAAGGTGCTCGCCGTCGACATGACAGGCGACTCCGTCAAAGCGAAAAACGGCTCGATGGTCGCGTACGACGGCCAGATGGCCTTCAAGAAGATGACCGGCGGCGGTGACGGTCTGCGCGGGATGGTGACGCGCCGCATCACCGGCGAGCAGCTGACCGTGATGGAGGTGAAAGGCCAGGGCACCTGCTTTTTCGCGGACCGGGCGAGCGAGATCAATCTCGTCTCACTGGCCGGCGACAAGCTGTACGTCGAGGCCAGCAACCTCCTGTGCACGGACGCGGCGCTGCGCACCGGCACGTCGTTCACCGGACTGCGGGGCGGCGCGAGCGGCAACGGTCTGTTCACGACGACCGTCGAGGGCACCGGTCAGGCGGCGATCATGTCGGACGGCCCCGCGGTGATCCTGCGCGTGACGCCGCAGTACCCGCTGTCCGTCGACCCCGGCGCGTACATCGCGCATCAGGGACGGCTCCAGCAGAGCTTCCAGTCCGGGGTGAACTTCCGGACGCTGATGGGCGAGGGCTCCGGCGAGTCCTTCCAGATCCGCTTCGAGGGCGACGGGCTCGTGTACGTGCAGCCGAGCGAGCGGAACACGATCGGGGGTGACGTCTGATGCCGTTCCGTGAGGTCAGCTCGAAGATGGTCGAGGCGACGATCGCGCCGGGCCAGAAGCTGTTCAGCCAGCGCGGCGCGATGCTGGCGTACCGCGGTGACGTCAGTTTCACGCCGAACATCCAGGGCGGCCAGGGCGGCCTGATGTCGATGATCGGCCGGCGCGTCGCCAACGAGGCGACGCCGCTGATGACGGTCGAGGGCAGCGGCACGGTGATGTTCGGTCACGGCGGCCACCACATCCAGGTCATCAGCCTGACCGGCGAGACCCTGTACGTGGAGGCCGACCGGATGCTCGCGTTCGACGGAACCCTCCAGCAGGGCACGATGTTCATGGGTTCGCAGGGCGGCGTGATGGGCATGGTGCGCGGGCAGGTGACGGGCCAGGGCCTGTTCACCACGACGCTCAAGGGCCATGGCGCGGTCGCGGTGATGGCGCACGGCGGGGTGATCGAGGTACCGATCACCCCTGGCCGCGATGTCCATGTGGATCCACAGGCGTACGTCGCCCACCACGGCGAGGTGCGCAACAAGCTCTCCACGGCGCTCGGCTGGCGCGAGATGGTGGGGCGCGGCTCGGGCGAGGCGTTCCAGCTGGAGCTGAGCGGCAGCGGTGCGGTGTACGTCCAGGCGTCGGAGGAGAAGCTGTGAGCGCGCCCGTGATCTTTGACCCGATGACGCTGCCGAGCGACGACAACGTCAATCCGTACACCTTCTGCGTGGAGCTGAGCGGAAGCCAGTGGTTCCTGCAGAAGGGCAAGATGATCGCCTACTACGGGCGGATCGACTTCAACGGGATCGGCCACGGCCGGTTCGAGCGCCTGGTGCGCACCAGCTTCCATTCGCCGCTGCACGCGAGCGACTGGGTGGTGGCGGAGGGCAACGGCAAGATGCTGCTGGCCGACCGGGCGTTCGACGTCAACTCGTACGACCTGGAAGACGGCAATCTGACGATCCGCTCCGGCAATCTGCTGGCGTATCAGCCGACGCTGGCGCTCAAGCAGTCGATCGTGCCGGGCTTTCTGACCCTGATCGGTACGGGGAAGTTCGTGGCGGCGTCCAACGGCGAAGTGGTCTTCATGGAACCACCGATCCGGGTGGACCCGCAGGCCCTGGTGGGCTGGTCCGACTGCCCGTCCCCTTGCCACCACTACGATCACGGCTACATGACCGGACTGCTGGGCGGCCTGCGTGCGATGACGGGGATCGGCGGAGCGTCCGGCGAGGAGCATCAGTTCGAATTCGTCGGCGCCGGTACGGTGCTGCTCCAGTCGACCGAGGTACTGATGGCCGAGCAGGCGACGGGAGCGGTGCCGCAGGAGCCGGGAGTGCCGGGCGGTGGCGGGCCCGGACAGCAGGGCGGCATGGGTGGCACGGGTGGCATGGGCGGGGTGCCGCGGATGCCGGGGCAGCTGGGAGATCTTCAGCGGCGCTTCGGCCTGTGAGCGCTTGTCTGCGGAGTGTAATGTCGAACATTCGCACGCTTCCCGTGGATGACGAACACCGTGCGACCGCAGATAATATTGTCCACTTTTCAACTTCTTAGGTAGAATCCCCTCATGGAGACCGACACCGCCACCCGCTGGCTGACCGCCGCGGAGCAGCGCGCCTGGCGCACGCATCTGGATGTCAGCAGGCTGCTCACGCACCAGCTGGAAAGAGACCTTCAG
The DNA here is from genome assembly GCF_044751305.1 of Streptomyces sp. NPDC088725. Classification (NCBI taxonomy): domain Bacteria; kingdom Bacillati; phylum Actinomycetota; class Actinomycetes; order Kitasatosporales; family Streptomycetaceae; genus Streptomyces; species Streptomyces sp. NPDC088725. The sequence goes on along the minus strand of NZ_JBIVLO010000013.1, from coordinate 90,582 downwards.
CCGTTCGGCCTGACCATAAACGACTACGAGATCCTGGTGAACCTCTCGGAGTCGGAGGACCGGCGGATGCGGATGAGTGACCTCGCCGCGGCCACACTCCAGTCCAAGAGCCGCCTCTCCCACCAGATCACCCGCCTGGAGAACGCGGGCCTGGTGGTCAGGGAACACTGCGAGTCCGACCGCCGGGGTCTTTTCGCGGTCGTGACGGACCTGGGCATGGAGACCATGCAGAAGGTCTCCCCGCACCACGTCGCGTCCGTACGCGCGCACTTCATCGACCTGCTCTCCCCGGAAGCCCTGGCCGAGCTGCACACGTCGCTGGCCCCGATCGCGGACCACCTGCGCGACTGCCGGGGCAAGGCCTAGGTTGTCCGGCCCGTGGGGTGGGCGACGGTGATCACGGCCAGGTGATCTCGAACGAGTGACGTCCTGGTCTCCCTGGTCCGGTACGGCCGGTCACGGAGGTTCGTGACCGGCCGACGCTGACTCGTGACCGGTCACGGCAGGATCTCGACGTACCCGCCGGTTCCGTGCACCCGGATCCGCTGCCCGTCCCGGATCAGCCGGGTGGCCCGGTCCACGCCCACGACGGTCGGCAGGCCGTACTCGCGGGCGATCACCGCGCCATGGGTCATCAGGCCGCCCACCTCCGTCACCAGGCCGGCGATTCCGACGAACAGCGGCGACCAGCTCGGGTCCGTGAAGGCCGTGACCAGGATGTCGCCCGCTTCGAGATCGGCGTCCGCCATGTCGAGGACGACGCGGGCCCGCCCCTCGACGGTCCCGGCGGAAACCGGCAGGCCGATCAGTGCGCCGGCCGGCACGTCGTCGCGCCGGTACGCCCCCGTGACGGCCTCGCCGTCCGAGGTGAGCACCCGGGGCGGGGTGAGCGCGTGGTACGACCGGAACGCGTCCTTGCGCCGCCGGATGAGCTGTTCGTCGAGCCGGTTCGAGCGCACGACGTCGTGGAGTTCCTGGAACGTGAGGTAGAAGACGTCCTCCTTCTCCGGAAGCACGCCGGCCCGCACCAGGCGCTCGGCCTCCGCCAGCAGGGCCTGCTTGTAGACGAAAGTGCGGCTGACGATTCCGTACTTCGGGTACTCCCGGTACCCGATGAACGTTCTGACCCGGTCGATCATCCGCTTGGTCTCGTCGGCCTTACGGTCCCCGTCCGGCAGGGCCCGCAGGCGTGACAGCACGTCCTGTTCCTTCTCCCGCGCCTTCTGCCGCCCCTCCTCGAAGCGCCGCTCGGCGGCGCCCGGTTCGAAGTTCCTGACGTTGTCGAGGATCACCGGCACGAGCGTGCTGGGGCGCTCGCGCCAACGCGGCCTCGTGATGTCGATCTCGCCGACGCAGCGCATGCCGTACCGGTCGAGGTAGCCCTCGATGGCGTCGCGCGCCCCGGTCCCGCCCGCGAGCTTCGCCAGCTCGTCCAGGAAGCCCTCGTCCCCGGCACCCTCGCGCCCGACGCCCCCGTTCCCGACGCCCCTCAGGAACGCCACGACCTCCGGATGCGGGCGGATCACGTCGGCGACGTCGAGCAGCGCGAGGCCCATTTCCGACGTGACGTTGTCGGGGGCGGACAGCGTGAGCGTGTCAGCCGCGCTCTTCTCGCCCAGCCACTCCAGCAGCTTGTCGTTGAGCCACCACGTGGCCTCCATCCCCGCCATGATCGCCTGGATGTTCAGCGGATCACCGAGGACTCGTTTGTGCTCCTCGAAGGCCTCCAGCAGGAAGTCGAACAGCTCCGGTCCGGTCTTCGTCCGGATGTCGCGCTCCAGGGCGGCGACGGACTCCTGGCTGCGCTCGATCAGCGCGGCGACGATGGCCGGATCGGTCTCGACCGGCGCGGACGCACCGCCGGCCGGCGGCCTGCCGGGACCCGCGTCCGGGAGCGAGGGGACGAGGTCGTCGCGGTCGAGGACGGTCTCCAGAGCGTCCCTGACCAGCGGATCGCCTTTGCCCATGACGTCCAGAAGACCGGCGCGGCTCGCGAGCGAGGCCAGGCGCCGGGTGACGTCGACGAACAGCCGCCCGCCGGCCTCGTGCATCGGCACCATGGCCGTCAGCTGCCACATGGAGAGCCCCAGGGGCTTCATGGCGTCGGTCATCATCTGCCCGTGCCCGACGGAGACGTAGACGTGATTCTCCTGGTCGCCGGTCTCGGGGACGGGGAACAGTGTGGTGATCGGCCGGCTCTGAACGATCTGGAAGCCGTCGTCGGCCAGGCACCATTCGATGTCCTGCGGCCGGCCGAAGTGGGCTTCGATCCGCCGACCGAGCCCCACGAGCCGCACGACCTGCTCATCCGTCAGCGCCGGCTGCTCCTGCCGCCCCGAATCGATCGCCACGTCCCGCGTACCGCCGGCCGGCAGGGCCTGAACGGCACGCTGTTTGGCGGCGATCGCCCTGGCGACGACTGCGCCGTCTCGCACCGTGAAGACGTCCGGGTTCACCAGGCCGGAGACCAGGGCCTCGCCCAGGCCGAAGCCCGCGTCGACGGTGGCGACCTTCCGGTTGCCCGTGACGGGGTCGGCCGTGAACAGGACGCCGGCCGCGTCCGGGAAGACCATCCGCTGCACGACCACGGCCATGCGGACCGCCCGGTGGTCGATGCCGCTCCGGCGTCGGTAGATCACGGCCCGCTCGGTGAACAGCGAGGCCCAGCACCGGCTGACATGCCGGAGGACCGCCGCAGGCCCCACGACGTTCAGGTACGTGTCCTGCTGACCGGCGAAGGAAGCGGTCGGCAGGTCCTCCGCCGTCGCACTGGACCGGACCGCGTACGCGGCCTGCTCGCCGAGCCGGGCGAGCGCGCGGGTGATCGGCGCCGCGAGATCGTCCGGGACGGCGATGCTCTCGATGGCCTCTCGGATCTCCGCGCTGAGCGTGCGGATTCCTTCCCGGTCGTCCGGGTCCAGGCGCGACAGCTGATCGAGCAGGTCGCCGATCGACGGCGCTTCCGCCAGCATCCGCCGGAAGGCGTCCGTCGTGACGCAGAAGCCGGCCGGCACGCTGATGCCGTCGATCCGCGACAGCGCGCCCAGCTGCGCGCCCTTGCCGCCGACGACCGCGACCCGTGTCTCGTCGACGTCACGGAGATCCCACACGTACCGCTCGGTCATCGCGACGCCTCCGTGGCGGTCGTGCTCCGCAGCACGGCCGGCGCCCCCACTGGTCCGACGTCACCGCGCCCCTCGTACCTCGACAACACACGCACGTCGTGCCCTCATTTCCGCAGGTTGTGGCCTCGGCGGACGATTTTGCGCCACCACGGGGGCCTTGCCGCAAGCCCCCCTCTGCGCTATAAGTTAAGAGTGGCAAGGAGAGTGCTCTCCTTGCCTTCACTTTTGTCACCCGGCTCGCGGCCCGGCCGTCCCGCCACACCGAACGGCTCCGCGTTCCGTCCCGTGCGCCACTCAGCCGAGATCCGGGCCGGGGCCGTTCCGCGCGCCCCCGGGGACGAGCAGAACGGCCCAGACGACTTTCCCCCAACGACGACGGTCGATGCCCCACTGATGGGCGATCTCCTCGACAATCCACAGACCTCGGCCGTTTTCCTCGTCGTTCTGTGCTTCCCGAACGGCGGGAACTGCGCGGGACTTGTCGGAAACGGCGATACGCACGCGATCGGGCATGGGCAGGTGAATGCCGACGCGAATGAGACGACTCCCGCTGTGCTGAGTCGAATTGGCGACGAGTTCGGACACGGTGAGCGTCGCGGAATCGACGAGGCAGCCGAGACCCCACGCGGTCAAGGCATCGCGCACCAGCGACCGAGCCCGCCTCGCGGACGCCGCCTCGCACGGCAGGGTTTCGCTGTAACCGGGGGCGCCGGTCGCGTTCGACCTGGTCGCGGTCGTGGTCACTGGTTTCCCCTTCAAAGCATGGACCACCCAGGCCCCGTAGGAAACATGTTCGGGACTCCGCCGAGGCCGCGGCGCGAGCAGGCGAGAACGGGACGCTCCTGCACCGCCAGGCGCTGTACCTCTGTTCCTACGATCGAACGCCGGAAGCGACTTCGTGGACCGCCTACGCACTCCATGCTCGTCGTGGCCTCCTTGCCGCCCGAGGGTGGACGCCGCACTGGGCGGCGGCCCGTTCGACCGCTACGGCACTGGCACGTCTGGGTGACCCGCAACCCCTGCTCGACTTCATCGATCGGGCCATGGCCGACGACGACGCGGCAGAGGCCGCGAACCTGAATTACTGGGCGTACTGGCTCGGCGCCCTCCCTGAACCGCAGGCAGACGACGGCTTCATGCGCAACGGGGACCTTTCTGGGTGGGAGCCGATCAAGCTGCTGCGCAGCCTGGTCGTAGGTCTCCACCAAGCCCCCGGCTACGTCGACCTCTACGCCCACTCAGTGTGGGCGTTGTTGACCGCGTACAAGTGGCTCCCACTGGCGTCCCCCGATCTCACCGAAAAACTGGACAGGCGGACGGTACAACTCCTCGGCAACGGGGCAATTTCCTCACGATCAAGACGAGAACTCAGCGCCGTACATTGCGTTCTACGCGAGAACCGCACGTGACAACCGGAGGCAGACGATGGCGGACGACACCGCTCAGGCCAAGGGCACAGCGGGGTTCCTGCTGGAGATGGGCATGCTCAAGCGGGCCAAGCGGTCCGGTTGGTGGATCGCCGGAGTCAAGGACCCGGAAACCATCGCCGAGCACTCGTTCCGTGTCGGTCTCATCGGTTCCGTACTCGCGATGATGGAGGGAGCCGACCCCGCGAGGACCGCTCTCCTCGGCTTGTGGCACGACACGCAGGAAACCCGTGTCAGCGACATCCCGCACATCGGCCGCCGCTACTTGGACGCGGCGTCCAATGAGAGCGTCACAGCGGATCAGGTGTCGGCGGCACACCCAGCGGTGCGGGCCGGAGCCCAGCGCATTGTCGAGGAGTACGAGAACGGTGACTCCCTCGAAGTTATCTGCGCACATGACGCCGACAAGCTCGAATGTCTCCTTCAGGCCGTCGAGTACCGCGAGCAGGGCTGCTCGAATGTGCAGGGGTGGATCGACAGCAGCATCTCCAAACTGAAGACCGCCTCCGCCCAGGAACTCGCCGAGGCTGCTCTGAACATGACCTCGGTGGACTGGCAGGAAGCCTATCTCCGCTGAGACTTGGGCCATGGGGCGCGATCTGGCCGTGGCCAGGCTGCACCGGGCGCGTCCGCACCGCGGGAGACTTCGCGCCCCGTCACCTCTTCGTGACGGCGACGGGACGTCGCGGCGTGCGCTGAGCTACGGCCCTGGCTCAGGGCGGAGTCGTCGGCTGCCCTCCCGCGCGCGGCCGGTATTCGCACCCAGGATCGGCACCGCCGCGAGCAGGGCCGGGGCCGCCGTGAGGGCGAAGCACGCGGCGAGGGGGAGGCTGCCCGCCAGGAGGCCGGCGGCGGCTGTGCCGGTCGAAGAGCCCGCGTTCACCGCTGTGTTGACCCACGCGCCCGCCTTCGTACGGTCGCCCGGCGCCGCTGTCTCGTCGGCGATCAGGTAGGCCGTGGTCAGCGCCGGGGCGACGAACAGGCCTGCCAGCGCGGCCGTTCCGGCCAGTACGTACGCGTTCGGCGCGAGACCTGCCAGCGCCAGTACGAGGCCGAGCGCCCCGCAGAACGCCGGGAGCCGTGTCCGGGCCGAACTCCGCCAGGAGACCGCTCCGTTCGCCAGTCCGCCGACGGCGCTGCCGGCCGAGAGCGCGGCGAGCACCCAGGACACCGCGCCCGGCCGGTTCAGGTCCTCCGTGAAGGCGACCACCAGCAGTTCGAGGCCGCCGAGACAGAGCCCGACGCAGGCGGCGGCAAGGACCGGCCGGGCGAGCGGCCTCGGACCGGTGCGGGGCGTGGATGACTTCGGGCCGACCCGTGCCGCTCGTAGCGGGAACGGGACCGGCGACGCCACCAGCCCGAGCGTGCCCACCAGGACGAGCGCGGCGCTGATCGCGAGCCCCATCGCGGGTTCGGCGTACGTCACCAGGACGCCGACGAGCAGCGGTCCCGTGACGAACAGCAACTCCTCCGCGACGCCGTCGAGGCTGTAGGCGCGCTGCAACATGCGCCGGTCCGGCAGGAGTTGGCTCCACAGCGTGCGCATGGCCGGGCCCAGGGGCGGGGTGCAGGCCCCGGCGGTGACGACGAGCGCGCCGAGCAGCGCTCCCGGCGCTCCCGGCCGTGCGGTGGCCCAGGCCAGCGCCGCCAGCAGCGCCGCGTAGAGCGCGGCCATCGGGACCAGGGCGCGGCGCGGTCCGTGCCGGTCGACCAGGGCCGCTCTTGCGGGTGAGAGAACGACGCTGGTGGCACCGAACAGCGCCATGTCGGTTCCGGCCACGGCGAAGGAGCCGGAGGCGTCCTTCACGGCCAGTACGAGCGAGAGCGAGACCGTTCCGTAGGAGAGCCGGCCGAGCAGCGCGGCACCGAAGGTGCGCGCCGCGTGCGGGGTCCGCAGGACAGCGGCGTACGAAGACATGGGAGAGGTTCCTCGGAGAGGGCAGCGCGAAATCCGGCCGCTGCGGCCGTACAGGGACGCCGGAGGGTCGCGACGTGTGCCGCGGGGGCCGGGGTCCTACGCACGGAAGAGGAACATGCCAAGGAAGCTAACAGACGGCGACGGAGTTGTCACCGGGGCGGGACGGGCCGCCGCTGTCACCTGCTCCGGAGGATCCAGTGGCGGCAGGCCCGGCGGAGGATCCGGCCGCGGTGAGCGCCGCGATCAGTTCGTCCGCCGCCGCGTACGGGTCCAGTTCGCCCGCGACGACGCGTGCCGCCAGCGCGCCCAGGCGGTGGTCGCCGTGCAGGTCCCCGATGCGCTCGCGGAGCGCCGTGACCGCGATCGTCTCCACCTCGCGGGCCGCGCGCCCGGCCCGGCGTTCGGTGAGGATGTTGTGTTCGTTCATCCACGCGCGGTGCTTCTCCAGCGCTTCGACGACCTCGTCCATGCCCTCGCCGCGCGCCGCGACGGTCTTCACGATCGGCGGACGCCAGTCGCCGGGGCCGCGCGCTTCGCCGAGGCCCAGCATGTGGTTCAGCTCGCGGGCCGTCGCGTCGGCGCCGTCGCGGTCCGCCTTGTTGACCACGTAGACGTCGCCGATCTCCAGGATCCCGGCCTTGGCCGCCTGGATACCGTCTCCCATGCCCGGCGCGAGCAGCACCACGCAGGTGTCGGCCTGCGAGGCGATCTCGACCTCGGACTGGCCGACCCCGACGGTCTCCACGATGATCACGTCGCACCCCGCCGCGTCCAGCACCCGGATCGCCTGCGGCGCGGCCCAGGCGAGACCGCCGAGGTGACCGCGGGTCGCCATGGAGCGGATGTAGACGCCCGGGTCCGAGGTGTGCTCGGACATCCGGACGCGGTCGCCGAGCAGCGCGCCTCCGGAGAACGGCGACGACGGGTCGACGGCGAGCACCGCGACCCGCTTGCCCGCGCGCCGGTACGCGGAGACCAGCGCCGAGGTCGATGTCGACTTGCCGACCCCGGGTGAGCCCGTGAGCCCCACGACGTACGCGTGTCCCGCGAGCGGCGCCATCGCCGCCATCACCTCGCGCAGCTGCGGGGACGCCCCCTCGACCAGTGAGATCAGCCGGGCCACGGCCCGGGGCCTACCCTCGCGTGCCTGAGCCACCAGCTCGGGGACGTCCTGCATCACAGCTCCCGTTTCCTCGACTCTTCGGTCCGGATCGCAGAACGACACCGGTACGACGCGGACGCGCCGTGCACATCGCCGCGTACGGCGCGCAAATCGCCGCGTGCGACGGCTACTTGGCCACGCGCAGGATCAACGCGTCCCCCTGGCCGCCGCCCCCGCACAGCGCCGCCGCGCCGACTCCGCCGCCGCGCCGCTTCAGCTCAAGCGCCAGGTGCAGGACGAGCCGCGCGCCGGACATGCCGATCGGGTGGCCGAGGGCGATGGCCCCGCCGTTCACGTTCACCTTTTCCGGGGACACCCCGAGGTCCTTCATCGACTGCACCGCGACCGCCGCGAAGGCTTCGTTGATCTCGATGAGGTCGAGGTCGCCGACGCTCAGGCCCGCCTTCTCCAGGGCGTGCGTGATGGCGTTCGAGGGCTGCGACTGGAGGGAGTTGTCCGGGCCCGCCACATTGCCGTGGGCGCCGATCTCCGCGATCCACTCCAGGCCCAGTTCCTCGGCCTTCGCCTTGCTCATCACCACGACGGCGGCCGCGCCGTCCGAGATCTGCGAGGAGCTGCCGGCGGTGATCGTGCCGTCCTTGGCGAAGGCCGGGCGCAGCCCGCTCAGCGACTCGGCCGTGGTGTCGGGCCGGATCCCCTCGTCCTGCGCGAAGACCACCGGGTCGCCCTTGCGCTGCGGGATCTCCACCGGTGTGATCTCGGCGTCGAAAACACCGTTCTTCCGCGCGGCGGCGGCCAGCTGGTGCGAGCGCGCCGCGAACGCGTCCTGCGGGGCGCGCTCGATGCCCAGGCGGGTGTTGTGCTTCTCGGTCGAGGCGCCCATCGCGATGTCCTCGAAGGAGTCGGTGAGGCCGTCGTACGCCATCGAGTCGAGCATCTCGATCGCGCCGTACTTGTATCCCTCGCGGGACTTGGGGAGCAGATGCGGCGCGTTGGTCATGGATTCCTGGCCGCCCGCGACGACGATGTCGAACTCGCCCGCGCGGATCAGCTGGTCGGCCAGGGCGATCGCGTCGAGCCCGGAGAGACAGACCTTGTTGACCGTGAGCGCGGGGACACTCATCGGGATGCCGGCCTTGACCGCCGCCTGGCGCGCCGGGATCTGGCCCGCGCCGGCCTGGAGCACCTGCCCCATGATCACGTACTGCACCTGGTCGCCGGTGACGCCGGCCCGTTCCAGCGCGGCCTTGATCGCGAAACCGCCGAGGTCGGCGCCGGAGAACGATTTCAGGGAGCCGAGGAGCCGCCCCATGGGGGTGCGGGCGCCCGCGACGAGGACGGAGGTGGTGGTGTTCGTATCCGACATGAGACGCGATCCCCTTTGCGTACGGCCGCACACGGTGTGAGCCGTGCGCCGTCAGGAAGTGAACGAGGGTTAACCTCCAATGTACTGACCGGTACCGGCGGCGGTCACCAGGCAGTATGTGTGACGGCGGGCACGTTGCGTGAGCAGCCGTTGCGAAATCGGCGCCGTACCGCTCCACTGTCTGCATGCTGACGCGAATTGATCACATCGGAATCGCTTGTTTCGACCTCGACGCGACCGTCGAGTTCTACCGTGCCACGTACGGCTTCGAGGTGTTCCACACCGAGGTCAACGAGGAACAGGGCGTGCGGGAAGCCATGCTCAAGATCAACGAGACGTCGGACGGCGGCGCTTCGTATCTTCAGCTGCTCGAATCCGTCCGGGACGACTCGGCAGTGGGAAAGTGGCTGGCCAAGAACGGTGAGGGCGTGCATCACATCGCCTTCGGCACCGAGGATGTCGACGGTGACTCCCAGGCCATCGGTGAGAAGGGCGTACGGGTGCTCTACGACCAGCCGCGCACCGGTTCCATGGGCTCCCGCATCACCTTTCTCCACCCCAAGGACTGCCACGGAGTCCTCACAGAACTGGTCACCTCCCGTCCGGAGCACTGACCTTAAGGATTCCCGGCCCGGTAGAGTGACCGCTCCGGGCCGGGGCCGGGCCGGGGCCGCGCCCCGACCGCAGATCTGACACCATTCCCCGGGGGGCCGTTCGCCGGGAACGGTGCTCGTTCGGAGAGTTGCGACCATGGGACGGATGGGACCGCGCAGTGCGGGGCTACGAACGCCAGGAGAGCCACCGAGCTGACGACGACCACCTTTCGCGGTTCGAAGCCGAGATGGACCGGCTGAAGACCGCGCGAGAGAAGGCCGTCCAGCACGCCGAGGACCTCGGTTACCAGGTCGAGGTCTTGCGCGCCAAGCTCCATGAGGCACGCCGCAGTCTCGCGATGCGGCCCTCCTCGTTTGACGGCGCCGACATGGGCTATCAGGCCGAGCAGATGCTTCGCGACGCCCAGATGCAGGCGGATCAGCTGCGGACGGATGCCGAGCGCGAGCTGCGCGACGCCCGCGCGCAGACGCAGCGCATCCTCCAGGAGCACGCGGAGCACCAGGCCCGTCTCCAGGCGGAGCTGCACGCCGAGGGTGTCCAGCGCAGGCAGCGGCTCGACCAGGAGCTGTCGGAGCGCAGGCAGACCGTCGAGTCGCACGTCAACGAGAACGTGGCGTGGGCCGAGCAGTTGCGTGCCCGTACCGAATCGCAGGCGCGCAGGCTGCTCGACGAGTCGCGCGCCGAGGCCGAGCAGTCCCTGGCCGCCGCACGGGCCGAGGCCGCCCGGGTCACCGAGGAGGCACGCCGCAGGCTCGGCTCCGAGGCCGAGGCCGCACGCGCCGAGGCGGAAGCGCTGCTGCTGCGCGCCCGCAGGGACGCCGAGCGGATGCTGAACGCCGCGTCCGCGCAGGCCCAGGAGGCCACCAGCCAGGCGGAGCAGCTGCGTTCGTCCGCCAGCGCGGAGGCCGACCACGCGCGCCAGCAGGCCGCCGAGCAGAGCCGTCTCGCGGAACAGCGCGCGCAGGAGGCGGAACTGCGCCTGCGCGAGGCGCGCCTGGAGGCCGAGAAGCTCGTCGGCGAGGCCAAGGACACGGCGGCCAAGCGGCTGGCGAGCGCCGAGTCGCAGAACGAGCAGCGCACCCGTACGGCCAAGTCCGAGATCGCGCGGCTGGTCGGAGAGGCCACCGAGTCCGCGGAGGCGACGAAGGCCGAGGCCGAGCAGGCGCTCGCCGACGCGCGCGCCGAGGCGGAGAAGCTGGTCGCCGAGACGGCGGAGAAGGCCCGTACCGAGGCGGCGGAGGAATCGGCCGCGCAGCTCGCGAAGGCGGCCCGCAGCGCCGAGGAGGTGCTGACCAAGGCGTCCGAGGACGCGAAGGGCACCATCAGGTCGGCGGGCGAGGAGGCCGAACGGATCCGCCGCGAGGCCGAGGCCGAGGCGGACCGGCTGCGCGGCGAGGCCGCCGAGCAGGCCGATCAGCTCAAGGGCGCGGCCAAGGACGACACCAAGGAGTACCGCGCCAAGACGGTCGAGCTGCAGGAAGAGGCGCGCAGGCTGCGCGGCGAGGCCGAGCAGCTGCGGGCCGAAGCGGTCGCCGAGGGCGAGCGGATCCGCGGCGAGGCGCGCCGCGAGGCCGTCCAGCAGATCGAGGAGGCGGCCAAGTCCGCCGAGGAGCTGCTGACGAAGGCGAAGGCGGACGCCGAGGAGGCGCGCGCCAAGGCCACCGCCGAGGGCGAGCGGGTGCGTACCGAGGCCATCGAGCGCGCCACGACGCTGCGCCGGCAGGCCGAGGAGACCCTGGAGCGCACGCGCGCCGAGGCCGAGCGGCTGCGCACGGAGAGCGAAGAGCAGGCCGAGGAGACGAGGGCGGCGGCCGAGCGTGCCGCCGCCGAGCTGCGCGAGGAGAACGAGCGCGGCATAGAGTCCCGCAGGGACGAGGCCGCCGGCGAGCTGACGCGGCTGCGCACCGAGGCCGAACAGCGCGTGGCGTCCGCCGAGGAGGCGCTGACCGAGGCGCGTTCCGAGAGCGAGCGGATCCGCCGCGAGGCGGCCGAGGAGATCGACCGCCTCCGTACGGAGGCCGCCGAGCGCGTCCGTACGCTCCAGGCGCGGGCCGAGGAAGAGGCCGAGCGGCTGCGCGCAGAGGCCGCGGCCGACGCCGCCGGGACACGTACGGAGGCGGAGACCGCCGCGTCGCGGCTGCACGCCGAGACCGCCGCGGAGACGGAACGGCTCCGGGCCGAAGCGAAGGAACAGGCCGACCGCGTCAGGAGCGAGGCCGCGGCCGCCGCGGAGCGCGTCGGTACGGAGGCCGCTGAGGCGCTGGCCGCCGCGCAGGAAGAGGCGACGCGGCGCCGCCGCGAGGCCGAGGAGCTGCTGTCGGCCGCCCGTACGGAAGCCGACCAGGAGCGCGAGCGGGCCCGCGAGCAGAGCGAGGAACTGCTCGCCTCCGCGCGCAAGCGCGTCGAGGAGGCGGGGGCCGAGGCCCAGCGTCTGGTCGAGGAGGCCGACGCCCGCGCCCAGGAGATGGTCTCCGCCGCGGAACAGACCGCCCAGCAGGTACGGGACGCCGTCGCGGGCCTCCATGAGCAGGCCGGGCAGGAGATCGCCGCGCTGCGTTCGGAGGCCGATCACGCCGCCGAACGTACGAAGACGGAGGCGCGGGAAGAGGCCGAGCGGGTACGCGCCGACGCGCACGCCGAGCGGGAGCGCGCGGCGCAGGACGCGAGCCGTATCCGTGCCAGGTCCCAGGAGGAGGCCGAGACCGCCCAGCAGCTCGCCGAGCACACCGTCGCCGAGGCGGCCGGTGAGTCCGAGCGGCTGCGCGCGGAGGCCGCGGACGAGTCGGAGCGGGTGCGCGCGGAGGCGGCCGGCGAGGCGCAGCGGCTGCGTACCGAAGCGGCGCAGTACTCGCAGCGGGTGCGGACGGAGGCGTCGGACACCCTCGCCACGGCCGAGCAGGACGCGGCCCGGGTGCGTGCCGAGGCCCGCACGGACGCCAACCGCCAGCGGAGCGAGGCGGCGGCGCAGGCCGACCGGCTCATCACGGAGGCGTCGGGCGAGTCGGACCGGCTGCGCGGTGAGGCGGCGGAAGCGCTGGGTTCCGCGCAGCAGGCCTCCGAGCGGATGCGCGCCGAGGCGCAGCAGTACAAGGCGGACACCGAGGCCGCGGCCGACCGGATCAGGAACGAGGCGCAGGAAGAGACGGACTGGCTGCTCGACGAGGCGCGCAAGGACGCGGCCAAGCGCCGTGCCGACGCGGCCGAGCAGGCCGACCAGCTGATGAACAAGGCCCAGGAGGAGGCGCTGCGCTCCGCCACCGAGGCCGAGGCGCAGTCGGACGTGATGGTGGGCGCGGCCCGCACCGAAGCCGACCGCATCACGTCGGAGGCGGCCGTGGAGGGTAATACCCTGGTCGAGAAGGCCCGTACGGACGCTGACGAGTTGCTGGTCGGCGCGCGTCGTGACGCGACGGCCGTACGGGAGCGGGCCGAGGAGCTGCGTGCGCGGATCGAGAGCGAGATCGAGCAGCTTCACGAGCGTGCGCGCCGGGAGACGTCCGAGCAGCTGAAGACGGTCGGCGAGCGCGTCGACAATCTGATGAAGGCCGCCACCGAGCAGCGTGCCGAGGCCGAGGAGAAGGCCAAGGAGCTGGTCGCGGACGCGGCCGCGGAGGCGAGCAAGGTCCGGATCGCCGCGGTCAGGAAGGCCGAGGGCTTCCTGAAGGAAGCCGAGCAGAAGAAGGCCGAACTGATCAAGGAAGCGACAAAACTGCGCGACGAGGCGGATGCAGAGGCCAAGCAGACGGTGGAGGAGGGCCGGCGTGAACTTGAGGTTCTGGTACGCAGGCGCAAGGACATCCAGACCGAGATCTCCCGTGTCCAGGATGTTCTCGAAGCGTTGGAATCCTTCGAGACCCCGTCCGGCGGGGCGAAGGACAACCCCGTCAAGGCCGGCGCGGCGGCCGGAACGACTCGTTCGAGTGGCAAGTCGTCAGAGAGTTAGCGCGACACGGCTTAAGGTCTTGCCAACGAGTGGCTTCAGCCACTCAAAAGGCTGGACATTCTGCATATCAAACCGGCATCGGCTCGATGACACGCCGCCAAGGCCCCTAGGATTCCCTCTATCACCTCACCGGTCTCATTCGACAGGAACCCCATGAGCGACACATCCTCCCCATTCGGCTTCGAGCTCGTGCGGCGTGGTTACGACCGCGGTCAGGTGGACGACCGCATTACCAAACTCGTCGCCGACCGTGACAGTGCACTTGGCCGCATCACCGCGCTGGAGAAGCGCATCGAGGAACTGCACCTCGAGACGCAGAACGCACAGGCACAGGTAACCGACGCCGAGCCGTCGTACGCCGGCCTCGGCGCGCGCGTCGAGAAGATCCTCCGCCTCGCAGAGGAGGAGGCGAAGGACCTGCGCGAAGAGGCCCGCCGCGCCTCGGAGCAGCACCGTGAGCTGGCCGAATCGGCCGCTCAGCAGGTGCGCAACGACGCCGAGTCGTTCGCGAGCGAGCGCAAGGCGAAGGCCGAGGACGAGGGCCAGCGCATCGTCGAGAAGGCACAGGGCGACGCCTCGACCCTGCGTTCGGACGCGCAGAAGGACGCGCAGTCCAAGCGCGAGGAGGCGGACGCGCTCTTCGAGGAGACCCGCGCCAAGGCCGCCCAGGCCGCCGCGGACTTCGAGACGAACCTCGCCAAGCGGCGTGAGCAGTCCGAGCGTGACCTGGCCTCGCGTCAGGCGAAGGCCGAGAAGCGCCTGGCGGAGATCGAGCACCGCGCCGAGCAGCTGCGGCTCGAGGCCGAGAAGCTGCGTACGGACGCGGAGCGCCGGGCCCGTCAGACGGTGGAGACGGCCCAGCGTCAGTCCGAGGACATCGTGGCGGACGCGAACGCCAAGGCCGACCGGATCCGCAGCGAGTCGGAGCGCGAGCTGGCGGCACTCACCAACCGCCGCGACTCGATCAACGCCCAGCTGACCAACGTCCGCGAGATGCTGGCCACGCTGACGGGTGCCGCGGTCGCCGCCGCCGGTGCCCCGGCCGAGGACGAGCCGATCTCGCGCGGTGTTCCGGCCCAGCAGTCCCGCTGAGTACGGACGCTGTCCCGCTGAGCGCCGGCTGAACCGGCCGCGTACCGGCTGAGTACCGTCGCAGAGCCCCTCGCCACTCCGGTGGCGGGGGGCTCTGCGCGCCTTTAGGTTGGCCGCATGATCGAGGTCGATGGGCTCACCAAACGGTACGGCCGCAAGATCGCGGTCGACCGTCTCTCCTTCACGGTGAGACCCGGTGTGGTGACGGGTTTTCTGGGGCCCAACGGCGCGGGCAAGTCGACCACGATGCGCATGATGCTGGATCTGGACCTCCCGACCGGCGGTTCGGTCAGGATCGACGGGAAGAAGTACCACGAGCTGGCGGAGCCGCTGAAGCACATCGGGGCGCTGCTGGAGGCCAAGGCGATGCACGGCGGCCGCAGCGCGTACAACAATCTCCTGTGCATGGCGCAGAGCAACCGGATCCCGGCGAGGCGGGTGTCCGACGTGCTCGACATGGTCGGGCTGACCGCCGTGGCGAAGAAGAAGTCCAAGGGTTTCTCCCTCGGAATGGGCCAACGGCTCGGAATCGCGATGGCCCTGCTCGGTGATCCCGAGATTCTGATGTTCGACGAGCCGGTCAATGGTCTGGACCCCGAGGGTATTCACTGGATCCGCAATCTGATGAAGGATCTCGCACGCGAGGGCCGCACGATCTTCGTATCCAGCCATCTGATGAGTGAAATGGCGCTGACCGCCGACCATTTGATCGTGATCGGGCAGGGCAGACTGCTCGCGAACACCTCGATGGCGGACTTCATCCACGAGAACTCGCGCAGTTACGCGCGGATCCGCTCACCACAGGTGGAACAGCTGAGGGACGTCCTGCGGGAGGCCGGATTCACCCCGGTCGAGACCGATGACGGCACGCTGGAAATCGACGGGGCCGAGACCGAACAGCTCGGTGAGCTGGCGGCCTCCCATCAGATCGTGCTGCACGAACTCAGCGCCCAACGCGCCTCGCTGGAGGACGCGTTCATGCAGATGACGGCGGAGTCCGTCGAGTACCACGCCCACGCGACCGACGGGACGCAGCAGTCCCCCGGGGCCCAGTGGGGACCGCGCGACGAGGGCAAGGGAGTCTGATCCATGGCATCGCTGCCGGCGGTCGTCCAGTCCGAGTGGACCAAGATCCGTACGGTCTCCTCCACGACCTGGACGCTGATCACCGCCCTCGTCGTCACCGTGGCGCTCGGGGCGATTCTCTCCGCGCTGTACAACGCGCAGTTCAGCAGCCTGGACCAGGCGCAGCAGGCCACCTTCGACCCGACGTTCATCAGCTTCTCGGGGATGATCCTCGGCCAACTGGCGATGGTGGTCTACGGGGTGCTCGTGGTCGGCTCCGAGTACAGCTCCGGCATGATCCGCACCTCGCTGGCCGCCGTGCCCAAGCGCGGACTCTTCCTCTTCGGCAAGATCCTGGTGGCCGGGGCGCTGGCGCTGGCGGTCGGGATCGTCACCGGTTTCCTGACGTTCTTCGTCAGCCAGGCTCTGCTGGGCGACCACAGCACGACGATCGGCGCGCCCCATGTGCTGCGGGCGGTCTTCGGCAGCGGTCTCTACATGGGCCTGATCGCCATCTTCTCGATGGGCATCACGGCGATGCTGCGCAGCTCGATCCTGGCGCTCGGCATCCTGATGCCGTTCTTCTTCCTGGTCTCACAGATCCTGGCGGCGGTTCCGGGCGCCAAGGACGTCGCGCGGTATTTCCCCGACCAGGCGGGCAAGAAGATCCTGCAGGTGGTGCCGGACGCCTTCACCGCGCACAAGGCGCCGTACGGTCCCTGGGGCGGCTTCGGCATCCTCGCCGCCTGGACCGCGGCGGCGCTCGTCGCCGGTTACGTGACGCTCAGGAAGCGCGACGCCTGAGCGGTGCCCCGAGGGTGTGCCGGGGCAGCGGTCAGCCGCTGTTCATTTCTTACCTCGTGCCGGAACCGTCAAGCCCCGGATAAGCTCCTAGCTCTAACGGGGGCTTTCGGCCTGCACAGGCCACCGCCCCGACGACCTGACTGTCGATGGGGCTGGAGAATGATCGAGGCAGTCGGCCTGACGAAGCGCTACGGCGCCAAGACGGCCGTGTACAACCTTTCCTTCCAGGTACGGCCGGGCTTCGTGACGGGATTCCTCGGCCCCAACGGCTCCGGCAAGTCCACCACCATGCGGATGATCCTCGGCCTCGACCAGCCGACCGCAGGCCGGGTCACCGTCGGCGGGCATCCCTTCCGGCAGCTGCCGAACGCTCCGCGCCAGGTCGGCGCGCTCCTCGACGCGAAGGCGGTGCACGGCGGCAGGACCGCCCGTAACCACCTCCTCTCGCTCGCGCAGCTCTCCGGGATTCCCGCCTCCAGGGTCGACGAAGTGCTCGGTGTCGTCGGCCTCCAGGACGTGGCCCGCAAGCGCTCCAACGGCTTCTCGCTCGGCATGGGCCAGCGCCTGGGCATCGCCGCCGCGCTGCTCGGCGACCCGCAGGTGCTGCTCTTCGACGAGCCCGTCAACGGCCTCGACCCCGAGGGCATCCTCTGGGTCCGCAATCTGATGAAGCAGCTGGCCTCCGAGGGCCGTACGGTCTTCGTCTCCTCGCACCTGATGAGCGAGATGGCCGTGACCGCCGACCATCTGATCGTGATCGGCCGGGGACAGCTGCTCGCCGACATGAACGTCAAGGACTTCATCTCGGCGAACTCCGCGGACTTCGCCCGGGTACGCATCCCGGCGACGGGCCCCGGGGAGCGGGAGAAGCTGACGGCCGCGCTGACCGGGGCGGGCGGCCAGGTGATGTCCGAGCCGGACGGCGCCCTGCGGGTCACCGGCCTGCCGCTCCCCCGCATCAGCGACCTCGCGCACGAGGCCGGCGTACGGGTCTGGGAGCTGTCACCGCACCAGGCCTCGCTGGAGGAGGCGTACATGCGGCTGACCCAGGGCGCGGTGGACTACCGCTCGACGGCCGACGCCCTGGCGGGCTTCCAGCAGCCCGGAGGGCCCGCGGGGCCCATCGTCCCCGAGGTGCCGCAGCAGGGCTGGTACGCACCGCCGCCGCCGGGACAGGCTCCGGACGCAGCGCAGCAGCCGGCGAGGAACCCGTACGCCCAGCCGCCGTCCGCGGCCGGGCAGAACCCGGCGGCCGGGCAGAAGCGCACCGCACCGCCCGTACCGAGCGAGGAAGCCCGATGACGACCGCGTACGAGCAGCAGGGCCCGGCCCTGGGCAGCTACACCTCGCCGATCCCCGCGCGCCGCGCCCACCTCGGTGACGCGCTGGCCTCCGAGTGGACCAAGCTCCGCTCCGTGCGGTCCACGATCTGGACGCTGGGCGTCATGGTCCTGCTGATCGTGGGCATCGGACTGGGCGCCGCGGCGGTTGTCGCGGCCTCTTCCCTCGACAGCTCCGACCAGTCCGCCCTGGGGCTCGGCTTCTTCGGGGTGCTGCTCGGCTCGATCTGTGTGATCACCCTGGGCGTGCTGACGATCTCCTCCGAGTACAGCACGGGCATGATCCGTACGACGCTGACCGCCTGCCCGAGCCGGGCCCGGGTGCTGGCGGCCAAGGCGATCGTCTTCTTCCTGCTGGTCTTCGTGATCACGATGGTCTGCACGACGGCCGTCGCCGCGCTCCAGACCGCGATCGTGGGCGGCGCCGAGGAAGGGGCGTCGGTGTGGTTCCGGGCGACGGTCGGCGTCAGCCTCTACGTGGCGCTGCTCGGGCTGCTGTCGCTGGCGGTCGGCGCCCTGATCAGGCACTCGGCGGGTGCGATCACGGTCATGATCGGGGTCGTTCTGCTGCCGATGGTGCTGGCGATGTTCATGTTCGCGGACTCGCTGGCCGATCTGCGCGACGCGATGTTCGACTACTCGATCCCCAACCAGCTCATCACCCTGTACGGCGAAGCCGACAGCGCGAGCGGCTCGGGGCCCGCGGGCTGGGACCCGGTGTGGATCCTGCTGGGCGTGGCGGTGGTCGCGATGGCCGGCGCGTTCTTCTCGCTCGACAGGCGCGACGTCTAGGGCCGCTGCTGTCCGGGGCCTCCGCTGCCCGGGGCTGCTCCGTCCAGGACCGCTCCCGTCCAGGCCCGCCGGGAAGCTCGGCGCCGGGTTCGGTACTCAGTACCTGGGCGCGTTACGGGACCGCTGCACCCGCGAGGTGCGGCGGTCCTTCGCGTTCCAGCAGGCCTGGTGCCAGTGGCGCCGGTCCTCGACTCCCCCGTACTCGGGCCAGGCCACCACATGCGCCACCGACGAGGGGATCTCCTGGTCGCAGCCGGGGCAGCGGTAGCGCTTGCCCGCCGCGCTCGCGCCGGCGACATGGCGGACCGACCACTCCTCGTCCTGCCAGCTCTCGGTCCGCTGGAAGCCGCCGTAGCGATTTCCGCTCTCGATCGGTTTCTCGCCGCCATGAGGGCGGTTGCGGCGCGGGGACACAGGACACCTCACGGGGCAGGAAGCACGTTTCGTCCCCAGCCTACGGCCCCTGGCCACGTGGAGAGGGCACAAAGCACCAGAGGCACTTAGCCGACAATCGCAAGAATTTCCTCGTCGGCCGTGCCTTTGGCACGTGTCCGGCGTTGTTGCCTTATAACGGGGAGCCGCGTCGGCCGCAAGGAGGCACCAGGCGATGCGTGTTGGAGCTTTTGTACTGGCGGCCCAGTTCCCGGGCCAGGGGCCGGGAGAGGCGTTGCACCGGGCGGTGCGCACCACCGAGGTCGCCGAGGAATCCGGCCTCGACTCCGTCTGGCTGGGTGAGCACCACTTCGTGCCGTACGGGGTGTGCCCGTCGGCGATCACGCTGGCCGGGCTGCTGCTCGGGCGTACCCGGCACATCCGGGTGGGTACGGCGGTCAGCGTGTTGCCGAACGCGCATCCGGTGGCCCTGGGAGAACAGGCCGCGCTGCTGCATCTCCTGTCGGGCGGCCGGTTCTCGCTCGGCGTGGGGCGGGGCGGTCCGTGGGTCGATCTGGAGGTCTTCGGCGCCGGCCTCAGCGCCTTCGAACACGGATTCCCCGAGTCGCTGGATCTGTTGCTCAACTGGCTGCGCGAGCCGCGCGTGTCGGCGTCGGGAGAGCGGTTCGTCTTCCGTGAGGTCCCCGTCGTACCCAGGCCGGACGGACCCGGCCGGAGCGGCGGTCCCGAGGTGATCGTCGCGTGCACCTCACCGAAAAGCGTGAAACTCGCCGCGGAACAAGGCCTGCCGATGCTCCTCGGCATGCACTGCGGCGACACCGAGAAAGCGGACATGGTCGCGCTGTGGCGTACGTACGCACAAGGTGCGGGCCACGACCCCGAAGCCGCCCATGTGTCGGCGGGAGTGGCCCAGATCGCCGACGGCGGGACCGAGGCGAGAAACACTCTCCTCAAGGCCATGCCCGGCTGGCTGAAACAGGGCCTCGGCGCCCATGTCACGGTCGACGGCAGAGCCCGTTCGATGCGCGATCCGGTCGCCTATACGCAACTCCTCAGCACCCTGCACCCGGTGGGCTCGCCCCGCTTCGCCGCCGACCGTCTCGCGGCCACGGCGGAGCGTACGGGCATCACGCGCTTCGCGCTGCTGCTGGAGGGCTCGGGCGACCTCATGACCACGGAGGAGAACGTCCAGCGCCTGGGCACGGAGGTACTGCCCCTGCTCAGCTGACGCACGGGCCGGCGCACGGGGCCGGCGCGCGAGGCAGGCGCGCGGAGCCAGCCGCACGGGGCCGGCGCACGGGGCCGGCGCGTGCCGTTGCCATTGCTGTTGCCGCTCCGCAGAGCCCCCGGCGTACGGAGCGGCAGCGTGTGGCCTCAGCAGTCGCGCAGTTCCGGAGACTGGTTGAGCAACTGGCCCCGGATCGAGGTGAAACGGGCAAGCCGCTCGTCCACCGAGGAGTCAAGGGGAAACACCGCGACACGGTGGCAGTTCTGGAAGGCGAGACGCACCCCGAAGTGCCGTTGCAGAGCGCCGCGAATGGCGTCACTCGCGAGTGCGCGCAGCAACTGGCCACGTGCCTGTTCGTCCGGCGGCGGCGTCTGGTTGTCGGCGAACTGTCCACCGTCCACCTTCAGCTGGGCCACCAGGGAACTGATCATCTCCCAAGCGAAGGGCAGGGAGGTCCGGACGCAGTCGACGAAAGCCGCTTCGTCGACCTCGCCTCGCTCGGCCTGCTCCAACAGCGCCGGTGAGACGTCGAGCGACATGGGTTCTCCTCTCGCGACCCCGGACATACCGGGGTCTTACGGTCAGGTATGAGAGTGACGACGACGCAGCGTGCACGACCGGCGACCTCACGCATCCACGTTATGCGTGCTGTCCTGACCGCACCAGGCGAATGCGAACACAACCGGCCACAAACGAAAGGGGGTTGTGGGGCGAATCGCGCCGAGTGGCGCCAGTCGAGTAGCGTTGCCGACCATGCGTCTCGTCATTGCCCGCTGCTCCGTGGACTACGCGGGCCGGCTCACCGCCCACCTGCCCTCCGCGCCCCGTCTCCTCCTGGTCAAAGCCGACGGCAGTGTGTCGATCCACGCCGATGACCGGGCGTACAAGCCCCTCAACTGGATGTCACCGCCCTGCACCTTGAAAGAGGACGACGGCGTGTGGACAGTCGTGAACAAGGGGGGCGAGAAACTGATCATCACGATGGAAGAAATCCTTCACGATTCTTCGCATGAGCTGGGTGTCGACCCCGGTCTCATCAAGGATGGCGTGGAAGCCCACCTCCAGGAACTCCTCGCGGACCGGATCGAGACGCTGGGCCCCGGCTACACCCTGATCCGGCGGGAGTACCCCACGGCCATCGGCCCGGTGGACATCCTGTGCCGGGACGCCGACGGCGGCACGGTCGCGGTGGAGCTGAAGCGGCGCGGCGACATCGACGGCGTGGAGCAGCTGACCCGTTACCTCGAACTGCTGAACCGCGACCCCCACCTGGCCCCGGTGAAGGGCGTGTTCGCGGCCCAGGAGATCAAACCGCAGGCCCGGGTACTGGCGACGGACCGCGGCATCGGCTGCGTGATCCTGGACTACAACGCCATGCGCGGCATCGAGGACGACAAGCTCCGCCTCTTCTGAGGACGCGTTCTCGGCAGGCCTCGCACGGGGCTTTGCCGTCCGCTTCTCCGGCCCGGTCTGTCCGGTCCTCCCGTACGCGCGGGAGCACCGGACAGACCGGGCCGGGTCGTTCAGGCGGTGGTGTCGGCGGGCTCCGGAGCGCCTGCCGTGATGCTGGGGGCCGTGCCGCTGGCCGAGGCGTCGGGAGGCGTCTCCGGGTCCGTGGGGGACTCCGTCGGGGGGCTCGTGGGCGGGTCCGTCGGCGGGTCGCTGGGCGGGTCGGACGGGGTGCCCGACGGCGTGTGCGACGGCGAGGTGGAGTGCGACGGCGGCTTCGGAGGCTTGCCCGGAGAGGACGGCGAGTCCCCGCCCCCCGGCGTCGTCGCGCTCTCCCCGTCCGACGGGCTCCCCGGCGCGGACGGACTGCCCGACGGCGAACCACTCGCGCTCGGGCCCGACGGCTCCGGCGCCACGGGGGCGGTCGGGGAGCCGCCGCCCTGCCGGTGGCCGGCCGGGCTGTCCGTGTCCGACGGTTCTACGGGAGCCTCTTCGTCCGTACCCGCGCCGTCGTCCGTGTCCACGGACTGCTCTGTCGTCGCGCCTTCCGAGCCCTGGTTGTCGGCGCCCGAGGTCGCGCCCAGTGTCACGACCGTGCCCAGTACGGCCGCGAGCACCGCGCCCGCGCCCGCGGCGACGAGATTGCGCCGGGCGCCACCGAGCATCGGGCGCCGGCCGGTTCCCGAGGTCCCGGACAGGGACCGGGTGTTACGTACGGACGCGACCAGCGTCGCGTCCTCGCCGGACGGACCGGACGGACCGAACGGACCGGACGCGCCCGACGCGCCGTACGCCCTGTAGGCGGACGTACCCGGCGCGGCCGGACCTGCCGCCGCCCCGGCCCTGCCGGACACCCCGCCCGCCCTGCCGGGACCCGCGCCCAGCGGTGACCGTACGGGCAGCGCGACCGCCGTCGCCGCCGTGTTGCCGAGCGCGGAAGACGCCGCCTGCTCCTCGTACCGTCCCGGCTCCGCACCGCCGCGCGTCAGGTCGGCCACCAGCGCCAGCGCCCGGCGGCCCGCGACCGTCCCGCTCTTGTCGGCCAGCGCGCCGCGCATCGCGATCGACGCCTCCAGCTCGGCGCGGGCCCGCTCCAGATTTCCGACGCAGAGCGCCAGCACGCCCAACTCATGGTGGAAGTACGCCTCTTCGGCGACCTCTCCGGCGAGCCTGGCCGCCTCCTGGCCGGTCCGCAGGGCCCGCTCCCAGGCGTTCCAGTGCAGCGCCGCCAGGAAGGCGGGAGCCGCGCTGCGCGCCAGCAGGACGGCTGCGCTCGGGTGCCCCGCGTCCTCCTCGCGACCGGCCGGTGCGGCCGGTACCAGCGGACTCATCGCCGCCAGGATCGCGTCCGCCTCCGCCGCGACGCGCTCCGGCGTGACCGACGGGTGCCCCGACCACCAGGCGTAGTGCTGGGCCGCGGTGTGCGCGTGGGCGGTCGCGTCGTCGCCGTAGCCCTTCTCCTCCAGCTGGGCCGCGACCCCGGCCGCGAGGCGGTAGCGCGTGCCGACCGGGGAGAGCAGCCCGCAGCTGACCAGCTCGCCGAGGGCCGCGTCCGCGTGTGTGTCGCCGACCAGGGCCGGCAGGTGTGCCTGGTGCGGGACCTCGCCGCCGAGCGCGACGGCGAAACGCAGCGTGGCACGTGCGGATTCGCTCAGCCGGGAGGCGAGCAGGGCCGCGGGCGCGGCGCCCTCGCCGATGCTGGGCAGGGGGATGTCGGCCCCGTCGAGCGAGGTGTCGCCCAGGACCGTGACCGTGATCGCCGGGTCCACGGCGGACACCCCGGACCCACTCGGCGCACCCGTCCCAGCGGCCCCGCCCGGCGCACCCGACGCGAACGGCTCGAACTCGTCGACGTTCTCGACCTCACCGCGCAGCGCGTCGCGCTGCCGCAGCAGCGCTCCCGCCTGGACGAAGCGCAGTGGCAGGCCCTCCGACTCGAACCAGAGGTCACCCGCCCAGTTCGCCTCCTCGTCGGTGAGCGGCCGCTCGGCCGCGCGCTCCAGCAGTTCCAGCGACGACGCGCGGCTCAGTCCGCCGAGGACGACCTCTTCGAGGCCCGCCTCCGCGGACGGCGGGGCGACCTCGGGCGACACGGCGAGCAGATACGCGCATTCGGGCGTCGCGTCCAGCAGTTCGTCCAGCGCCTCGCCGCCGAACTCCAGGTCGTCGAGGACGACGACCGCTCCGATGTCACGGACGTACGTGAGCAGTTCAGCACGGTCCGGCCTGCGCAGCTCCGTCTCCCGGACAGCGGTGCACAGCTCGTGCAGCAACTCGGTCGCGGTGCGGTGGTACCCGGAGAGACGGACGAGTCCGTCGGGCGCGAGCCGCCCGCACTCCGCCGCGGCCGCCTCGAGCAGTGCGGTGCGGCCGGAGCCGTCGGGCCCGACGAGCCGTACCGAACGGCCACGTCCCAGCAGCTCCACCAGCCGCTCACGCTGCTCCTGACGCTCCAGCAGCGGAAGCGGCGGCGCGGCGGGGCCCGGCGGCACGGGCGGCAGGCCGGCACGCTGGAGCTCCGCGCGCTCGCCGACGCCGCGCCTGCCCGGCGCGGCAGGCGTGCTGCCCGGGGGCCGCGCCTCGATCTCGCTGCCGTCGACCGGGTTGACGGTCAGCAGGAAGTCGCCGGAGAACAGCTGGACGGGCCGTGCGCGCGGCGCTCCTGCGGTTCCCGTTCCCTTGAGGTGCCCGAGGGAGGCGGGAAGCGCTTCGCGCGGCGGGCGCGGCAGGTCCGTGTTCACCCCGGGGCGCGCCCGGCGCTGCGCGTCGTGACCGTACTCTTCTTCCGGTCCCCGGCTCATCGGGTCCATGGTGAAAGTCCCCCAGATCGTGGCGTGCCGCTGTCCCCGGCCTCGCACGCCTATCTGTCGCTCCGGTCCGGTGCCTGTTCTACGGGTCCGTCAATACGCGGACGGCCGAACCCTAGACTCCCGCTCAGTATCTACGAACAGCCGGGGTGCCGCCTCGTCCGAGACATCACGGTCTAGTGAGGATTGTTCGCGAACACCTATGGCCGCAAAGGACCGGAGCGCCGCTTCGCCCGGCGGCCGTCAGACGCGCGGAAGCGATTCCGCGACGATCCCGCCCTCGATGGCGAGGATGCGGTGCAGTCGGGTGGCCACCAGCAGACGCTGCATCTGGGGCGGCACACCCCGCAGCACAAGCCTCCGGCCACCCCGCCCCGCTCGCCGGTGGGCTCCCATGATGACGCCGAGTCCGGTGGCGTCCCAGGAATCCAGATCGGACAGGTCGAGCACCAGATCGCCGACGCCGTCGTCGACCGCCGAATGCAGGACCGTACGGGCGTCCGCCGCGCTGCGTACGTCGAGGCGGCCCCCGACGACCAGCTCGGCGTGGTCGCCCCTGATGTACATATGCGCTCCCGTAAGGACTGAACGTGCTCCGTGTCTGTCATGACTGTGCCGATGACCGGACAACTGACGAACCGGTGGTCAACCGGCTCCACTGATCTGACTACCACCCGACAACTGACTGACCGTCCCGCGGTCGCAAAAGTTGCCGTCCGTAAGCGAACCGATACCTGATTCACCCGGTGAGGTGAGGGGGACCGGCAAGCGCGGCTCAGTGCTTGTAGAAGCCCTGCCCGCTCTTGCGGCCGATGTCACCCGCGTCAACCATCCGGCGCATCAGCTCCGGCGGGGCGAACTTCTCGTCCTGCGACTCGGTGTAGATGTTTCCGGTCGCGTGAAGAAGGATGTCGACGCCGGTCAGGTCGGCGGTGGCGAGCGGTCCCATGGCGTGGCCGAAGCCCAGCTTGCAGGCGATGTCGATGTCCTCGGCGGACGCGACACCCGACTCGTAGAGCTTGGCGGCCTCCACGACCAGCGCGGAGATCAGCCGGGTGGTCACGAAGCCCGCCACATCGCGGTTGACGACGATGCAGGTCTTGCCCACGGACTCGGCGAACTCCCGCGCGGCGGCGAGCGTTTCGTCGCTGGTCTTGTAGCCGCGCACCAGCTCGCAGAGCGCCATCATCGGCACCGGCGAGAAGAAGTGCGCGCCGACGACGCGCTCGGGACGCTCTGTCACCGCCGCGATCTTGGTGATGGGGATGGCGGAGGTGTTGGAGGCGAGTACGGCGTCGTCCCGCACGAGCTTGTCGAGCGCGCGGAAGATCTCGTGCTTGACCTCGAGCTTCTCGAAGACGGCCTCGACGACGATCTCCGCGTCGGCGACGGCGTCCAGGTCGGTGGTCGTGGTGATCCTGCCGAGCGCCGCGTCGGCGTCCGCCTCTTCGAGCTTGCCCTTGGCGACGAACCTGCCGTACGAGGCGCGGATGCTGTCGGTCCCCCGGGCCAGCGCCGCGTCCGTCACATCACGCAACACGACGTCCCAGCCGGCCTGGGCGGCGACCTGCGCGATACCGGACCCCATGAGTCCTGCCCCGATGACGGCGAGCTTCCTGGCCACGGCACACCTCTGCTTTTCTTCCAAGGCCGCGAGACGGTCACGGCCTTAACGGCTGTTTACATTTCGGCTCTGTGGCGGAGGTTAGCGTTCACGGGCGCCCATATGGGGGCGAAGAGATGCGCGTCACGTCCCAAATGGCGGACATCACACCGGGGCAGTCCATCAAGCGCCACGCACCGCGTACTTGAGCACCTTCTGCCCCAGGAGCACCATCTCCCCCGGCACGCCTTCGGAGCCGTCCGCCGGGTGAAGACTTCACCGTATCGGCACGGGAGTCTCCTCCCGGAGCGGGTTCCAAAGGTGCCGGGAGATTCTGCCCGGCGGCCCGGAGACGGGGGCCGGAGACGGGATCTGAGGGCCCGTGAGCCCGAACGGCACCGGCGGACTACGCCGGCGGTCCTGCGCCTCATTAGGCTGACCCCATGGTCAATCTGACGCGCATCTACACCCGCACCGGCGACAAGGGCACCACGGCGCTCGGCGACATGAGCCGTACCGCCAAGACCGATCTGCGGATCGCCGCGTACGCCGATGCCAATGAGGCCAACGCGTGCATCGGTTCGGCGATCGCTCTGGGGCAGTTGCCCGGGGTGGTGGTGAAGGTTCTCGTCCGTGTGCAGAACGATCTGTTCGACGTGGGCGCCGACCTGTGCAACCCGGTCGTGGAGAACCCGGAGTACCCGCCGCTGCGGGTCGAGCAGCCGTACATCGACAAGCTGGAGACGGACTGCGACTTCTTCCTGGATCAGGTCGAGAAGCTGCGCAGCTTCATCCTCCCCGGAGGTACCCCGGGGGCCGCGCTGCTGCACCAGGCGTGCACCGTCGTACGCCGTGCCGAGCGTTCGACGTGGGCCGCGTTCGAGGCGCACGGCGAGACCATGAACCCGCTGACGGCGACCTACCTGAACCGTCTCTCCGACCTGCTGTTCATCCTGGCAAGGGTGGCGAACAAGGAGGTCGGGGACGTCCTGTGGGTGCCGGGCGGCGAGCGCTGAGAGGGCGTCGGACGAGGGACGGCAGGGCAGCACGAAGGGGGCGGCGCACGTGGCGCCGCCCCCTTCGTCAGCTCTCGGGCCGGAACTCCCGCGCCTCAGGCCACGTTGACCCGCTGTCCCGGCGGCGCGGCCTCCAGCCAGGCGAGGAATCCGGTGAGGGCGTCGTCGGTCATCGCGAACTCCAGACGGACCCCGCGGTGTACGCACATGAGGACGACGGCATCGGAGAGCAGCGCCATCTCCTCCTCGCCCTCCGGAGCGCGCCGGGTGACCACCTCGATCGCCGAGCGCTCCAGCGTGCGGCGTGGGCGCGGGGCGTACGAGAAGACGCGGAACCAGTTGAGGCGGTCGCCGTTGTAGCGGGCGACGCCGTACACCCAGCCCTTCCCGGAGAGGTCACGTTCCTCCGGCAGGTCCCAGCGCAGGCTGGCGTCGAAGGTCCCGCCCGAGCGCTGGATCAGCCGCCGGCGCAGACCGAAGACGAAGAGCCCCACCGCGATCAGGACGACGATCAGTCCGCAGACAAGCAGAGCGAGGATCATCAGCACCCACCTCCTCGCCTCATCCAATACCACGGAACGAACGGGCCCCGACGGAACGCACGTGTCCCGACGCCTGCATCGCCTCAGCCGCGACCCGGTCCGGAGAGTCCGGAACGAGCCGCGGCTGAGGGTAAATCTGTGGTGTCCGGGGTCAGTGCCCCGACACCGCGCGCATACGGACATCGGCGCGTCGCTCGGCGACAGCGTCCTCGTCCGACTTCGCACGCTCCAGCGCACGCTCGGCGCGCTGGGCGTCGATCTCGTCCGCCAGCTCCGCGACCTCTGCCAGCAGCGACAGCTTGTCGTCCGCGAACGAGATGAAACCGCCGTGCACGGCGGCGACGACCGTGCCGCCGTCGCTCGTGCGGATGGTCACAGGGCCCGACTCCAGCACACCGAGAAGCGGCTGGTGACCGGGCATGACGCCGATGTCGCCCGATGTGGTGCGCGCGACGACCAGAGTGGCCTCGCCTGACCAGACACTACGGTCGGCGGCGACCAGCTCGACATGCAGCTCAGCAGCCATGGGTGGCTCCTCGGGTCACCACCCGGCTGTTCGGCCGGGTGTTGGGCTAATTCTATGGGGTGGCCTGAGGTGCGTCGGAGGGGGGCAGGCTGACCTGCCCCCTCCGCGCACCGACCGGGGTCAGGAAACGCCGAGTTCCTTGGCGTTGGCCTTGAGGTCGTCGATGCCACCGCACATGAAGAACGCCTGCTCGGGGAAGTGGTCGTACTCCCCGTCACAGATCGCGTTGAACGCGGCGATCGACTCGTCCAGCGGTACGTCCGAACCGTCCACACCGGTGAACTGCTTGGCGGCGTGGGTGTTCTGCGACAGGAAGCGCTCCACGCGACGGGCACGGAAGACGGTGAGCTTGTCTTCCTCACCCAGCTCGTCGATACCGAGGATGGAGATGATGTCCTGCAGGTCCTTGTACTTCTGCAGGATCCCCTTCACGCGGGAAGCCGTGTCGTAGTGGTCCTGCGAGATGTAGCGCGGGTCCAGGATGCGGGACGTCGAGTCCAGCGGGTCGACCGCCGGGTAGATGCCCTTCTCCGAGATCGGGCGCGACAGCACGGTCGTCGCGTCGAGGTGCGCGAAGGTCGTGGCAGGGGCCGGGTCGGTCAGGTCGTCCGCGGGAACGTAGATCGCCTGCATCGAGGTGATCGAGTGACCGCGGGTCGAGGTGATGCGCTCCTGGAGCACACCCATCTCGTCCGCCAGGGTCGGCTGGTAACCCACCGCGGACGGCATACGGCCGAGCAGCGTGGAGACCTCGGAACCGGCCTGGGTGAAGCGGAAGATGTTGTCGATGAAGAGCAGCACGTCCTGCTTCTGCACATCGCGGAAGTACTCCGCCATGGTCAGCGCCGAGAGCGCGACCCGCAGACGGGTGCCCGGCGGCTCGTCCATCTGGCCGAAGACCAGCGCGGTCTTCTCCAGGACGCCCGACTCGGCCATCTCGTCGATGAGGTCGTTGCCCTCACGGGTGCGCTCGCCGACACCGGCGAACACGGAAACACCATCGTGCAGGTTGGCCACACGCATGATCATTTCCTGGATGAGGACGGTCTTGCCGACGCCCGCACCCCCGAACAGACCGATCTTGCCGCCCTTGACGTACGGGGTCAGCAGGTCGACGACCTTCAGGCCGGTCTCGAACATCTCGGTCTTGGACTCGAGCTGGTCGAAGGCCGGGGCCTTGCGGTGGATCGGCCAGCGCTCCGTGATCTGGGACTCGGCCTCCGGCTCGTTCAGGATCCGGCCGAGGGTGTTGAACACCTTGCCCTTGGTCACGTCACCGACGGGGACCAGGATGCCGGCCCCGGTGTCGGTCACCGCGGCCTGGCGGACCAGACCGTCGGTGGGCTCCATCGAGACCGCGCGGACCAGGCCTTCGCCGAGGTGCTGCGCAACCTCGAGGGTCAGCGTCTTCTTCTTGCCCGCGTCCGTCGGGTCCATGACCTCGACGTGCAGGGCGTTGTAGATCTCCGGCATGGCGTCGACGGGGAACTCCACGTCGACGACCGGGCCGATGACCCGGGCGACGCGGCCCGTGACCGTGCTTCCCGGGTTGGCCGCCTCAACAGTGGTCGTCATTAATTTTCACTCCCCGCGGACGCGTCGGCCAGAGCGCTGGCGCCACCGACGATCTCGCTGATTTCCTGGGTGATTTCGGCCTGGCGGGCCGCGTTGGCAGACCGGGAGAGGCTCTTGATGAGATCCCCGGCGTTGTCGGTCGCCGACTTCATCGCGCGGCGGGTGGCCGCGTGCTTGGAAGCAGCGGCCTGGAGCAGCGCGTTGTAGATACGGCTCTCGACGTAGCGCGGCAGCAGGGCGTCGAGGACGTCCTCAGCCGACGGCTCGAAGTCGAACAGCGGAAGGATCTCGCCCTTGCCGTCGGCCTCTTCTGCCGCCTCGTCGAGCTTGAGAGGCAGCAGCCGGTTCTGGACCGGTGTCTGCGTCATCATCGAGATGAACTCGGTGAAGACGATGTGGAGTTCGTCCACGCCGCCCTCGGCCGTGTCCCGCTGGACCGCCTCGATCAGCGGGGCCGCGACCGTCTTGGCATCCGCGTACGTCGGGTTGTCGGTGAAGCCGCCCCACGATTCCACGACCTTGCGCTCGCGGAATCCGTAGTACGAGACACCCTTGCGGCCGACGATGTACGTGTCGACCTCCTTGCCCTCACCACGGAGCCGCTCGGTGAGCCGGTCCGCCGCCTTGATGGCGTTCGACGAGTAGCCGCCGGCCAGACCGCGGTCGCTCGTGATGAGCAGCACCGCGGCGCGGGTCGGGGACTCGGCTTCGGTGGTCAGCGCGTGCTTGGTCGTCGAACCGGTCGCGACCGCGGTGACCGCGCGGGTCAGCTCGGACGCGTACGGGGTCGACGCCTTGACCGCGCGCTGGGCCTTGACGATGCGCGAGGCGGCGATCATCTCCATCGCCTTGGTGATCTTCTTGGTCGCGGTGACGGATTTGATGCGACGCTTGTAGACCCGGAGCTGGGCTCCCATGAGTCAGGTCCCTTCCGTCGTCACTTGGAGACGTTGACGGCCGGCGCGTCCTCGCCCAGAAGCTTGCCGTCCGAGGTCTCGAACTGCTTCTTGAAGGCGCTGATGGCGTCCGCGATGGACTGCAGCGTGTCGTCGGACATCTTGGCGCCCTCGGCGATGCTGGTCAGGAGGTCCTTGCGCTCGCGGCGCAGGTAGTCCAGCAGCTCGCTCTCGAAGCGGCGGATGTCGGCGACCGGAACGTCGTCCATCTTGCCGGTCGTGCCGGCCCAGACCGAGACAACCTGCTCCTCGACCGGGAACGGCGCGTACTGCGGCTGCTTCAGCAGCTCGACCAGACGCTGACCGCGCTCCAGGGACGCCTTGGAGGCCGCGTCCAGGTCGGAACCGAAGGACGCGAACGCCTCCAGCTCACGGTACTGGGCGAGGTCCACACGCAGACGGCCGGAGACCTGCCGCATGGCCTTGTGCTGGGCGGAACCACCGACACGGGAGACCGAGATACCGACGTTCAGCGCGGGGCGCTGGTCGGCGTTGAACAGGTCGGACTCCAGGAAGCACTGACCGTCG
Source organism: Streptomyces sp. NPDC088725 (assembly GCF_044751305.1). NCBI lineage: Bacteria > Bacillati > Actinomycetota > Actinomycetes > Kitasatosporales > Streptomycetaceae > Streptomyces > Streptomyces sp. NPDC088725. The sequence continues at coordinate 59,349 of NZ_JBIVLO010000013.1, read as the reverse complement.
GTGATGGAGATGACGTTGGTCGGGATGAACGCCGACACGTCGTTCGCCTTGGTCTCGACGATCGGCAGACCCGTCATCGAACCGGCGCCCATCTCGTCGGAGAGCTTGGCGCAGCGCTCCAGCAGACGCGAGTGCAGGTAGAAGACGTCACCGGGGTACGCCTCACGGCCCGGCGGACGGCGCAGCAGCAGGGACACGGCGCGGTAGGCGTCGGCCTGCTTCGACAGGTCGTCGAAGACGATCAGGACGTGCTTGCCCTGGTACATCCAGTGCTGGCCGATGGCGGAACCGGTGTACGGCGCCAGGTACTTGAAGCCGGCCGGGTCGGACGCCGGGGCGGCGACGATCGTCGTGTACTCGAGCGCGCCCGCCTCCTCCAGCGCACCGCGTACGGACGCGATGGTGGAGCCCTTCTGGCCGATGGCGACGTAGATGCAGCGCACCTGCTTGTTCACGTCACCGCTGCGCCAGTTGTCACGCTGGTTGATGATCGTGTCGACGGCAAGAGCGGTCTTGCCGGTCTGACGGTCGCCGATGATCAGCTGACGCTGGCCGCGGCCGATCGGGACCATCGAGTCGACAGCCTTGTAGCCGGTCTGCATCGGCTCGTGCACGGACTTGCGCGCCATGACACCAGGAGCCTGCAGCTCAAGGGCACGGCGGTCTTCGGTCTCGATCTCGCCGAGGCCGTCGATCGGGTTGCCGAGCGGGTCGACGACGCGACCCAGGTAGCCCTCGCCTACGGCGACGGACAGGACTTCGCCGGTACGGGTGACCGGCTGTCCTTCCTCGACACCGCTGAATTCACCGAGGACGATCGCACCGATCTCGCGCTCCTCGAGGTTGAGGGCGAGACCGAGCGTGCCGTCCTCGAACTTCAGCAGCTCGTTCGCCATGGCCGAGGGAAGACCCTCGATCTTGGCGATACCGTCGCCGGCCACGCTGACCGTACCGACCTCCTCGCGCGAGGCCGCGTCCGGCTTGTACGACTGGACAAAGTTCTCCAGCGCATCCCGGATCTCCTCCGGCCGGATCGTGAGCTCCGCCATCTGGGTTCCCTGCTCTCCTTGTTGGGCCCGAAGTTTCTTGGGGGGTCTGACTTCTTAGGGTCTGGGGGCGACCCCCAGGAATCTTCCGCAATTTCTGCACGGCCCAACCGGGCCGCTGGTCTTGCCTGTGCTGTTCTGTTGACGGTCGCGGCACCTGTGCGCGGCCGCGACCGTCGGCTGCTGCTGCCGTCAGCCGGCCAGCCGCCGTGCCGCCTCTTCGAGCCGGTCGGCGATCGTGCCGTCGATGACCTCTTCGCCGATCCGCACCGAGATCCCGCCGAGGACCTCGGGGTCCACTTCGAGGTTCAGGTGCATCGTGTGGCCGTAAAGCCTCGCGAGCGCGGCGCCGAGACGCTGCTTCTGTACATCGGTGAGCGGCACCGCCGAGGTGACGGTGGCCACCACACGGTCCCGGCGCGCCGCGGCGAGCCTGGACAAGGTGTCGAGCCCTGCTTCAAGGCTACGTCCACGGGGCTGCGTGACGAGACGCACGACAAGACGTTCCGTGACCGGGTTGGCACGCCCGCCGAGCAGGCGGGCCAGCAGCGCGCCCTTCGCGGTGGCCGTGGCCGACCTGTCGGTCAGCGCCGCTCGCAGAGCGACGTCCGACTCGACGATGCGGCCGAAGCGGAACAGCTCGTCCTCGACGTCGTCGAGGGCGCCCGCGCGCTCAGCCGCGGTCAGGTCAGCGGTGGCGGAAAGCTCCTCCACCGAGTCGACCAGGTCGCGCGGCTGCGACCAGCGGGAACGGACCATGCCGGTGACCAGGTCGACGGTGGAACCGCCCACCTGGCCGTTCAGCAGCCGTCCCGCCAGCTCGGCCTTGCCCGAGCCTTCTTGCGCCGGGTCGGTGAGGACCCGACGCAATGACACCTCGCGCTGAAGCAGCGCCGTGACAGCGGCCAGCTCTTCCGCGAGCTTCGCCGCGTCGACCGACGTGTTGTCGGTCAGCGCGTCCATGCGCTCGCGTGCCTCGGCCAGTGCGATGCGGCTCGCGCCGTTCATCGCGTGGCCTCGGCGGTCGACGCGCCGTCCTCGAGTCCATCGAGGAAGCGATCGATGGTGCGGCTCTGCCGGGCGTGGTCCTCGAGGGACTCGCCGACGAGCTTGCCGGCCAGATCGGTGGCGAGCTTGCCCACGTCCTGGCGCAGCGCCGCGGACGCGGACTTGCGGTCCGCCTCGATCTGGGTGTGGCCGGCGGCGATGATCTCGTCGCGCTGCCGCTGGCCTTCCGCCCTCATCTCCTGGATGATCGCGGCGCCCTGCTCGGTGGCCTCCTGGCGCAGCCGCGCGGCTTCGTGACGGGCTTCGGCGAGCTGGGCCTTGTATTGCTCCAGGACGCTCTCGGCCTCGGCCTTGGCCGCGTCCGCCTTCTCCATGCCGCCCACGATGGCCTCGTGACGCTCGTCCAGAACCTTGTTGATGTTCGGGAGGAGCTTCTTGGCGAGGAAACCGAAGACAATGACAAAGGCGAGCAGGCCGACGACAAGCTCGGGAATCGGCGGAATAAGCGGGTTTTCCGCGCTCTCGGCCGCGAGCTGAACCAGAGGGTTCACATCAGTGCCTTTCGTCTAGTGGACTGGTCGCGGATCAGAGATCACTTGCCGTAGACGAACGGCATAACGAGACCGATGAGGGCGAGCGCCTCACAGAAGGCGAAGCCGAGGATCTGGTTGGCGCGGATCAGACCGGCAGCCTCGGGCTGACGAGCGAGGGCCTGGGTACCGTTACCGAAGATGATGCCGACGCCGACGCCGGGACCGATGGCCGCGAGGCCGTAACCGATGGAGGCGACGGAACCGTGGACGCCGGCGGCGGCGGCAAGAGTCTGCGACATGCCAGTTCTTCCTTTGCTTTCACGGACCGGTGGGGGTTGGCCACCGGACGACTATTGGGTGGGGTGGGGTGCGCGCGCGATCAGTGGCTCTTGGCGAGCGCGCCCTGGATGTAGGTGCACGTCAGCAGCACGAAGACGTACGCCTGAAGGGCCTGGATGAACAGCTCGAACGCGGTCATCACAAGGACCATCACGAACGACACACCGGCGTAGGCGATCCCGATGCCATTCAGCAAGTACCAGCTGGCGATCGTGAAGAGCAGCAGCAGCGTGTGACCCGCGAACATGTTCGCGAAGAGTCGCACGGCGTGGGTGAAGGGGCGGACCAGCAGGTTCGAGAAGAACTCGATGAGCATCGCCAGCGGGAGAACCGGGCCGAGCGACTTGTCGTAGCCGGTGATGTTCTTGAACGCACCGACGAAGCCGTGACGCTTGAAGGTCAGCGACACCCACACGATGTAGACGATGATCGCCAATACTGCCGGGTAGGCGATGATCGCCGTGACCGGGAACTGGGCGACCGGGATGATCGACCAGAGGTTCATCATCCAGACGAAGAAGAACAGCGAGACGACGAGCGGTACGTACTTCTCGCCCTCGGCCTTGCCGATCGTCTCGTGGACGATACCGCGCCGGATGAAGTCGTAGCCGGCCTCGGCCACCATCTGGAGCTTGCCCGGGACGACCTTCGGCTTGCGGAAGGCGGCCCAGAAAAAGCCCACGATGATGACGGAGCCCAGCAGCGCCAGCAGCATCGGCTTGTTGAAATACAAGTTGCTGTCCCCGTTGCCCGCAATGGGCTCGAACAGGAACGAATGCAGGCCGGGTGCCGGGAAGCCACACCCCTCAAAGATGTGACAGTCGGTCTCGAAGGCGAGCACCTGCGTCGGGTCAGCACTCACCGCGGGCTCCTTCAACATGGCGCATAGGTACGGCAACCTCGTTGTGTCGGCGCGGCGCGCAGCCGCGGTTCGGCACTGGACTGGTGTTACGGATGTGGTGGCGGCGGCCGGGCTTCGAGCCTCGCGTCGTGAGAACAGGCGTCAGCTCGGATGCCCGCGCCCGCAATGCCGCAGTTGGCACCGGACGATAGCAGGACGACGAGAGTCCGCTTATCCCGGCCCTACCCCTCACGCCGAGGTCCCCGTCTTCTGGGGCTTTTCGCCCTTCGAGGACTCGGGTTCAACGTAAAGGATCTTGGCTTTCATGTACGAACGGGCCTGAGCCGCGATCCACACCACCGTCGCGACAACCAGTGTGATGGCAAAGGCCTTCGGGTTGAACAAGGTGGTGTCCTTGAACACCGCAACGAAGACGAACAGCAGCAACAGCTGGGTCGTGTACAGCATCAGACCCATGGCCTGGAACAAGTGCGGAAGAGACTTGGCGGTCCGTTCGAGAACCACGAGACCGATACCCATGAAGACCATCACCACCAGCGTGCCGACGGCGGCTCCGAGTACCCCCTTGCCGCCTGCGAGCACACCGCTGACCACAGCGGCGACAACACCGGCGGCAGCTGTGGGCACGGCGGTGTTGAGGAGGTTCCGGACGTCGTTGGACGGCATGTCGGCAGCTCCGCTGCTTAGGGGTCGGTCGTGGGGTGGAACGGTTCGTCAAGGACGAGCGTAGGCCCGGTCCGAGTCATACATTCTCGGGCCAACGGGCCGTCGTACAACGGCCCTTCGGCTCTGTCGCCGGGTCTCGTGAACGATATCACAAACTATTTGATGAGGTCTTTACTCTATTAGTGTGCTGACCGTCACACATGAGAGTGACCCCGCGCGTGTGTGCAAGACAGAGTACCCGGATGTCTGATATTGCCCTCCAACGCCCTGTATCGTCCGTGCGTCAGCGCGACGAGCCGGTTTTCCAGCGATCGGGAAGACGCGAACGAGCGCCCATCGCGGTCGCGCCGTTGACGCCCGCAGGAACGGGCGTGCGATCCTCGGCCATCTCCGGCGCCTCATAGGCGAGTTCGGCCGTCTCTCCGTCCTGCACCGCGGGACGGCGCCTGCGGCGGTAGCGCGGCGGTACGAACGCCTCGGCCCACCGCGGCGCGCGCGGCTTGAAGCGCGGCAGGAGCAGCAGCCCGAGGCCCACGGCGCTCAGCGCGACGATGAGCAGCAGGATCCACATGGACGCCGAGTGCACGGAGTAGAGGACCACACCGAAGGCGATCAGCGCCGACCAGAAGTACATGATCAGCACGGCGCGCGTCTTCGAGTGCCCGATCTCCAGCAGCCGGTGGTGCAGGTGACCGCGGTCGGCGGCGAACGGCGACTGGCCGTTCCACGTACGGCGCACGATCGCGAGCACCAGGTCGGCGAACGGGATCGCGATGATCGTCAGCGGCAGCAGCAGCGGGATGAAGACCGGCAGCGCCGCGTGCGTGGCCTCACGGGTACCGCCCTCGAAGATCTTCAGGGCGTCGGGGTCGACCTGCCCCGTGACCGAGATCGCACCCGAGGAGAGCACCAGGCCGAGCAGCATCGAGCCGGAGTCGCCCATGAAGATTCTCGCCGGGGCCATGTTGTGCGGCAGGAAGCCCAGGCACATGCCCATCAGGATGGCGGCGAAGAGCGTCGCGGGAGCGGCCGCCTCGACGCCGTACCCGTACCAGATCCGGTAGGCGTACAGGAAGAACGCCGCGGCGGCGATGCAGACCATGCCGGCGGCGAGGCCGTCCAGGCCGTCCACGAAGTTGACCGCGTTGATCGTGACGACGACCAGCGCGACGGTGAGCAGCGTGCCCTGCCAGTCGGTCAGCGAGACCGTGCCGACGCCCGGGACCGGGATCCACAGGATCGTCAGACCCTGCATGACCATGACGCCCGCGGCGATCATCTGGGCGCCGAGCTTCACCAGGGCGTCGAGTTCGAACTTGTCGTCAAGGACGCCGACCAACCAGATCAGGGCGGCTCCGGAGAGCAACGCCCTTGGCTCGTTGGAGAGTTCGAAGACCCCGTTGAGGTTCTGCAGATTGTCCGCGACGAGCAGACCGGCGCACAGACCGAAGAACATGGCGATACCGCCGAGTCTCGGTGTCACTTCTCGGTGCACGTCGCGCGCGCGGATCGCCGTCATCGCTCCGGCCGCGATGGCGAATTTGCGCACCGGGCCGGTCAGCAAATAGGTCACCGCAGCCGTTACACAGAGCGTCAGCAGATAATCACGCACAGGCTGCCCCACAGGAATCGCTGGCCATCTCAGCCCCACACCCTAGCCGTCACCGGAAGTGTCTTCGGATACCGCGTCTCCCTGAGGAGGGACGACCGGCCTGCGGAGATGGTTGCATGTCTTTCCGCCGCCGCGAATTTCCGCTCAGGAATGCGCCGCAAAGGGCGGGAAGCGCCCCGTGAGTTCCCGCACCTGGGCGCGTATCCCGCTGGCTTCCCTGCCGTCGTCGCGCAATGCGGCGCCGAACAGCCCCGCGATCTGCGCCATGTCCGCCTGCCGCATGCCCTGGGTGGTCACGGCGGCGGTACCGAGACGGATCCCTCGACGATCACCGTACGGCAGTCCGCACGTGTCCATGACCATCCCGGCGGCCGCGAGACGTCCGCGGGCCGCCCTGCCGTCCAGTCCGAGGGGTGCGGGGTCGGCGGTGATCAGATGGGTGTCGGTGCCGTCCGTGATGATCCGTAGGCCTTCCGCCTCCAGCGCACCGGCCAGCACGCGTGCGTTGTCGACGACGCGGTGGGCGTACACGGCGAACGCCGGGGCCGCGGCCTCGCCGAAGGCGACGGCCTTGGCGGCGATCGCGTTCATCTGCGCGCCGGCCTGGGTGAAGGGGAACACGGCCCGGTCGACTCGCTCGGCGTACTCCTCACCGCACAGGATCATCCCGCCGCGCGGGCCGCGCAGCACCTTGTGGGTCGTCGCGCACACGAGGTCGGCGTACGGCACGGGGCTGGGCGCCGCTCCCCCGGCGACGAGCCCGATGGGGTGGGCCGCGTCGGCGATGAGATACGCGCCGACCTCGTCAGCGATGTCGCGGAACTCGGCGTAGTCGATGTGCCGGGGGTACGAGATCGAGCCGCAGACGATCGCCTTGGGCCGGTGCGCGCGGGCCAGCGCGCGGACCCGCGCGTAGTCGATGAGGCCGGTCTCCGGGTCGACGCCGTACCCGACGAAGTCGAACCAGCGGCCCGAGAAGTTCGCCGGGGAGCCGTGGGTGAGGTGGCCGCCGTACGCCAGCCCCAGGGCCAGCACGGTGTCCCCGGGACGCAGCAGGGCCGCGTAGGCGGCGAGGACGGCGGAGGACCCGGAGTGCGGCTGTACGTTGGCGTGCTCGGCGCCGAACAGCGCCGTGGCCCGCGCCACGGCGATCCGCTCGGCGGCGTCCGCCTGCTCGCAGCCGCCGTGGTGGCGGGCGCTCGGGTAGCCCTCGGCGTATTTGTTGGCGAGCGGGGAGCCCAGGGCCGCGAGAACGGCGGGTGAGGTGAAGTTCTCGGCGGCGATGAGCTGAAGGCTGTCGGACTGCCTGCGCAGCTCTCCGCCGATCACCTCGGCCAGTTCGGGATCCTGCCGGCGCAGGAGGCCGAGTTCCTGCGCGAAGAGGGCGTGGGGTGCGGCTGAAGCTGCCTCTGCGGTGACCGGCATCTCTGGCTCCGGGGCCTCGGAAGGGTTTCTCTGCCATCCAATCTAGGACGGTCGCAGGACGGCTGCCTGATGGTCGCGGGGAACTCGTTCGCTCAGCGTGCGGCGGGGACGCCGGTCAGGGCCGTGACGACCGGGTCGAGGGCCGTGTTGATCTCGTCGCCGATGGACCGGAAGAACGTGATGGGGGCGCCGTACGGGTCGTAGACCTCGTCGGCCTCCACCGTCGGGGCCAGCAGCCAGCCGCGCAGCGCGGCGGCGGCGCGGACCAGCGCGCGGGCGCGTTCGACCACGCCCTCGTCCAGCGGATCGGGCAGCGTGGCCGGGTCTATGGCGCGTACCAGCCGGGTGAACTCCTTGAGGGTGAAGGTGCGCAGGCCCGCGGAGTGGCCCATGGAGATCACCTGGGCGCGGTGGTCGCGGGTCGCGGTGAGGACGAGGTCGGCCCGGATGACGTGCTCGTCGAGCAGTTCGCGTCCGACGAACCCGGAGGCGTCCGCGCCGAAGTCGGCGAGGACCGCTTCGGCGTTGGCCTCCATCGAGGCGCCTTCGTGGCCCCAGGTGCCCGCGCTCTCCACGATCAGCCCGCCCGTCAGCGCCTCACCGAGGCGCGCGGTCAGGGCATGACGGTTCAGCCGCTCGGTGATGGGCGAGCGGCAGACGTTGCCCGTACTGACGTGGAGGATGCGGAACGTACTGCTGTGCTGTGCGGTCTCCGCTATGCCACGCCCCTCAGGGGCGGTCAATTGGCCACCTCGAGGTCGGGTACCACCTTGCGGAGCTCCTCCGCGTCGAGGGCGCCGGCACGCAGCAGTACCGGCACCTTGCCGGTGACGTCGACGATCGACGACGGCACGATCCCGGGAGTGGGGCCGCCGTCCAGGTACACGGAGACGGAGTCCCCCAGCATTTCCTGGGCGGCGTCGCAGTCCTCGGGTGACGGGTGTCCCGTGAGGTTGGCGCTGGAGACGGCCATCGGGCCGACCTCGGTCAGCAGCTCGATGGCGACGGGGTGCAGCGGCATCCGGACGGCCACGGTGCCGCGGGTGTCGCCGAGGTCCCACTGGAGGGACGGCTGGTGCTTGGCGACGAGGGTGAGGGCGCCGGGCCAGAACGCGTCGACCAGCTCCCAGGCCTGCTCGGAGAAGTCCGTGACCAGGCCGTGGAGGGTGTTCGGCGAGCCGATGAGGACAGGGGTGGGCATATTGCGCCCGCGGCCCTTGGCGTCCAGCAGATCGGCGACGGCCTCGGAGCTGAAGGCGTCCGCGCCGATGCCGTAGACGGTGTCGGTGGGCAGCACGACCAGCTCACCGCGGCGCACGGCCGACGCGGCCTCGCGCAGACCCGTCGTACGGTCGGTCGCGTCGTTGCAGTCGTATCGCCTGGCCATTTAGAGGCCCTCCCTCTTTTTTTGTGCGCTCTTCCGCGCGTTCTGTGCGCTGTGCGCGCTGCACGCGCATGCGCCGCGTGCGCTCCGGCGCGCGCGGAACACCGTGGTCTGCCCGCTCATGGCATGGCCTTGCGGGCCGTCGCGAACCGCGGACGCTTGTTCAGGTCCGGGTGGTCGGCCGCGTCGGCCCAGCCGGACTCCTCGCTGAAGATCCACGGGACCTGGCCGCCCTGGGTGTCCGCGTGCTCGATCACCACGAGGCCCCCGGGCCGCAGCAGCCGGTGGGCGGTGCGCTCGATGCCGCGGATCGTGTCGAGGCCGTCCTCGCCCGAGAAGAGAGACATCTGCGGGTCGTGGTCACGGGCCTCGGGCGCGACGTACTCCCACTCGGTGAGCGGGATGTACGGAGGATTGGAGATGACCAGGTCGACCTGTCCGTCGAGGTCGGGAAGGGCCGTCAGGGCGTCCCCCTGGTGCACGACGACCCTGGACCCCTCGGCGTTCTTCCGCGTCCAGCTGAGGGCGTCCTCGGACAGCTCCACGGCGTGTACGCGCGAGCGCGGCACCTCCTGCGCCATGGCGAGCGCGATGGCGCCGGAGCCGGAGCAGAGGTCCACGATGAGCGGTTCCACGACGTCCATGGCCCGTACGGCGTCTATGGCCCAGCCGACGACCGACTCGGTCTCCGGGCGCGGTACGAAGACGCCGGGCCCGACCTGGAGTTCCAGGTAGCGGAAGAAGGCGCGTCCGGTGATGTGCTGGAGCGGTTCGCGGGCCTCGCGGCGCGCGATCGTCTCCCAGTAGCGGGCGTCGAAGTCACTGTCCTTGACGTTGTGCAGCTCTCCCCGCTTGACGCCGTGTACGTAGGCGGCAAGCTCCTCCGCGTCGAAGCGGGGTGAGGGCACACCCGCGTCAGCCAGCCGCTGGGTGGCCTGGGCCACCTCGGCGAGCAGCAGACTGCGGGGGGCGGGCCCGCGGCGGAGCCGCTGAGGGTCGCTGGGCCCCCCAGAATGTGGCTGCACGCTGGTTCCTCCGGACTGCGTTTAAGTGAATGACTGGCGGCTTACTGGGCGGCGGCGAGCTTCGCCGCGGAATCGGCGTCGACACACGCCTGGATGACCGTGTCCAGCTCGCCGTCGAGCACCTGGTCCAAGTTGTACGCCTTGAAACCGACACGGTGGTCCGAGATACGGTTTTCCGGGAAGTTGTACGTGCGGATCTTCTCCGAGCGGTCGACCGTACGGACCTGGCTGCGCCTGACGTCGGAGGCGTTCTTCTCCGCCTCCTCCTGGGCGGCGGCGAGAAGCCGCGAACGCAGGATACGCATGGCCTGCTCCTTGTTCTGGAGCTGGCTCTTCTCGTTCTGGCAGGAGGCGACCACGCCGGTCGGCACATGCGTGATGCGCACGGCCGAGTCGGTGGTGTTCACGGACTGCCCGCCGGGCCCCGAGGAGCGGTAGACGTCGATGCGCAGGTCGTTCGGGTTGATCTCGACGTCGATCTCCTCGGCCTCCGGCGTCACCAGGACACCCGCGGCGGAGGTGTGGATACGGCCCTGGGACTCGGTCGCGGGCACGCGCTGCACCCGGTGCACGCCGCCCTCGTACTTCAGCCGCGCCCAGACGCCCTGTCCGGGCTCCGTCGCGCCGTTGCCGCCCTTGGTCTTCACCGCGACCTGGACGTCCTTGTAGCCGCCCAGCTCGGACTCGGTGGCGTCGATGATCTCGGCCTTCCAGCCGACGCGCTCCGCGTAGCGCAGGTACATGCGCAGCAGGTCCCCGGCGAAGAGCGCGGACTCGTCGCCGCCCGCGCCCGCCTTGACCTCCAGGATGACGTCCTTGTCGTCGTTGGGGTCACGCGGGACGAGCAGCAGGCGCAGCCGCTCCGTGAGCCCTTCGCGCTGCTTCTCCAGAGCCTTGGCCTCGGTGGCGAAATCGGGGTCGTCGGCCGCGAACTCGCGGGCCGTGACGATGTCCTCACCGGTCTGCTTCCAGGAGCGGTACGTGCCGACGATCGGGGTCAGCTCGGCGTAGCGCTTGTTGAGCTTGCGTGCGTTCGCCTGGTCCGCGTGGACCGACGGGTCGGCGAGCTTGCGTTCCAGATCGGCGTGCTCGCCGATCAGTTCCTCGACCGCCTCGAACATCGGGTGCTCCTGGGTTTTTCGTACGAAGGTGCTTCGGGACGCCAAAGCGCCGGTCCCGGCGCCCCGCTGAGGGGCGCCGGAAACCGGCGCACATGACTCGCTACTTCTTGGCTGCGGCAGCCTTGCCGAAGCGGGCCTCGAAGCGGGCCACACGGCCACCGGTGTCGAGGATCTTCTGCTTGCCCGTGTAGAACGGGTGGCACTCGGAGCACAGGTCGGCACGGATCGTGCCGGACTCGATGGTGCTCCGGGTGGTGAACGACGCACCGCAGGTGCAGCTGACCTGGGTCTCGACGTACGTGGGGTGGATGTCGCGCTTCAAGGTGACTCCTAGAGGAAACTTCCCCGCCGGGCGGGGAAGGCGCCGGGTCGCACGCGCGGATTGCTCGTACGTGAACCGGGGCCAGCGGACCAGTCTGCCAGGATCGGCCGTAACTCCCAAAACGGGGGTGTGCCGGGAAGTATTCCGCAGCCCGGCGGCCGTGAGCCGCGCCGGGCCGGCCGCGCGGCCCCTGTCCGGGCCTGACGGGCCTGGCCGGGCTCGACGGGCCCCTGAGGGTACGCCGGCGGGCCTGAAGGCGGGCTGACGGCAGGGGGCGGGGTTACGGGCTCAGCCGCTCTTGACCACGTCGCCCGCGTCGCCCTGGTCGCCCGCCGAGTGCCTGGTGGCGGACGCGGGGATCGGCCTGTCCTGCCTGAGCGCCTTCCAGACCTGCCGGGACGCCTTGCGCATCGGCAGGACGCGGTTCGGATCGGCGGGGTCGTACCGGACCGGGAGCGTGATCATCTTGACGTCGCCCGCGGAGAGGTTCTTGAGGCCGCCGGCGAAGCCGATCAGCTCGTTGATCGAATCGAGCTGCGAGTCCGGGGTGATCGTCTGCGTGGCGGTGTCGGCCAGGTCGTACAGCTTCTTCGGGCTGCTGAACACGCCGACGCTCCTGACCTGCTTGATCAGCGCCCTCATGAAGGCCTGCTGCAGCTCGATCCGGCCCAGGTCGCTGCCGTCGCCGATGGTCTCGCGGGTCCGTACGAGGCCGAGGGCCTGCTCGCCGCGGAGGGTGTGCGTGCCCTTCGGGAGCGTCAGGTGGCTCTTCGGGTCCCTGATCGGTTTGAGAGTGGTGATCTTCACGCCGCCCAGCTCGTTCACGAGCTTCTTGAAGCCGGTGAAATCGACCTCGATGTAGTGGTCCATGCGGATGCCGGACATCTTCTCCACGGTCTTCACCGCGCAGGCGGGCCCGCCGACCTCGTAGGCGCTGTTGAACATCGCCTCGGCCATGGCCGGCGCCGCCTTCTTGCCCGGGAGCGCGGCGCACCGGGGGCGCGCGACGAGCGTGTCGCGCGGTACGGACACGACGCTCGCCTTCTTGTGGCCCGGGTAGACGTGGAGGACCATCGCCGTGTCGGAGCGGGCGCCCCGGTTCCCGCCGTACTCCGCGTTGGCCCCGGCCCGCGAGTCCGAGCCGAGGACGAGGATGTCCTGCGAGCCGTTCTCGACGTTGCGCGGCCGTTCGGTGCCCAGCTGGGCGTTGATGTCGACGCCGTTGATGTTGCCGTTGAGCTTGAAGTACAGGACCGTCAGACCGCCTCCGACGACGACCACGAGGCCCACGAGGGACCACACGACGACCTTGATCACGCGGCGGCGCCGGCTCGGCGTCTCGCGGTTCCCACCGCTGCCACGTGGGCGTCTGATGCCGCTGTCGTCGGTCATGGTCTCCCTCGGTGAAATATCTCGAAGGTTCCCACAGCACGCCCGGTTCCGCGCGCGCAAAACCGCCCCGGCGCGCGGTGGCGCCGGGGCGGCTCTGTACGGCGTCAGTCGGGGTCAGTCGTTGCCGTTGCTGTTGCCGTTGCCGGGCGTCGTCTTCTGGATCTGGAGCAGGAACTCCGCGTTCGACTTCGTCTGCTTCATTTTGTCCAGCAGCAGCTCGATCGACGACTGCTGGTCGAGCGCGTGCAGCACCCGGCGCAGCTTCCAGACGACGGCCAGCTCATCGCTGGCGAGCAGGATCTCTTCCTTACGGGTGGAGGACGCGTCCACGTCGACCGCCGGGAAGATGCGCTTGTCCGAGAGCTTCCGGTCGAGCCGCAGCTCCATGTTGCCGGTGCCCTTGAACTCCTCGAAGATCACCTCGTCCATGCGCGAGCCGGTCTCGACGAGCGCGGTGGCCAGGATGGTCAGCGAGCCGCCGTCCTCGATGTTGCGCGCGGCACCGAAGAAGCGCTTCGGCGGGTAGAGCGCGGTCGAGTCGACACCACCGGACAGGATGCGGCCGGAGGCGGGCGCCGCGAGGTTGTACGCACGGCCCAGACGCGTGATGGAGTCGAGCAGCACGACCACGTCGTGACCCAGCTCCACGAGACGCTTGGCGCGCTCGATGGCCAGCTCGGCGACGGTGGTGTGGTCCTCGGCGGGGCGGTCGAAGGTCGAGGAGATGACCTCACCCTTCACCGACCGCTGCATGTCGGTGACTTCCTCGGGACGCTCGTCCACGAGGACGACCATCAGGTGGCACTCGGGGCTGTTGACCGTGATGGCGTTGGCGATCGCCTGGAGGATCATGGTCTTGCCGGTCTTCGGCGGGGCCACGATCAGACCGCGCTGGCCCTTGCCGATCGGTGCGACGAGGTCGATGATTCGGGTCGTCAGCACGCCCGGGTCGGTCTCCAGACGGAGCCTGTCCTGCGGGTAGAGCGGCGTCAGCTTCTGGAACTCCGGGCGGCCGCGGCCTGATTCGGCCCCCATGCCGTTCGCGGAGTCGAGCCGTACCAGCGCGTTGAACTTCTCGCGGCGCTCGCCGTCCTTGGGCTGGCGCACGGCGCCGGTGACGTGATCGCCCTTGCGCAGGCCGTTCTTGCGGACCTGAGCCAGCGACACATACACGTCGTTGGGGCCCGGCAGGTAGCCCGAGGTCCTGATGAACGCGTAGTTGTCGAGGATGTCGAGGATGCCGGCGACGGGGATCAGCACGTCGTCATCGGCGACCTGCGGCTGGTCGGGGCCGAAGTCCTCACGGCCACGACGGCCGCGGCGGTCGCGGTAGCGCCCGCGACGGCCGCGGCGGCCGCCCGCCTCGTCGTCGAAGTCGTCCTGCGGGCCGTTGTTGTTCTGGTTCTGGCCGCCGCCGCGATTGTCGCGCTCGGGGCGGTTGTTGTCGCGCTGCTGGCGCTGACCGCCGCCCTGCTGGTCGTCGCCCTTGCCGCGGCGGTCGCGCTGCCGGTCGCGGCGGTCGCCGCGGTCACGGTCGCCGCGCTGGCCGCGGTCCTGGCGGCTCTGCCTGCCGTCCGCGTCTGCGGTCTGGGTGGACGCGGAGACGGCGGCCTCGGCCCTGGCGTCGGGCTGCGCCTCCACCTTGACGTCGCCCTGCTGCTCGGTCCTGGCGTCGGCCCTGGTGTCGGGGCTGCCCGCCTGCGCGGTGGCCCTGCGGCGACGGCGCTCGCCCGCGGGCTGGTCGTCGCTGTCCGGCTGGCCGGGGATGTCGATCTGCTGCTGGGCCACGGCCTTGTCGGCCTTCTCCGCGGCAGCGGCGGGCGCGTCACCCGTACGGCTCTTGGAGGTCGCGCGGCGCTTCGGCTTGCTCTCGGTGTCGGCGCCGGCCGCGTCGGAGGCCTTGGACGCGGCCGGGGAACCGGCCTGCGTCTCCTTGATGACCTCGATCAGCTGGCTCTTGCGCATCCGCGCGGTGCCCCTGATGCCGAGGCCGGACGCGACCTGCTGCAACTCGGCCAGAACCATGCCCTCGAGGCCGGTGCCGGAGCGGCGGCGCCGTGCGGTGGTGCCAGTGGCAGCACCTTCGGCGGGCGCGGTGGTGTCGACGGTGTTGTCGGCAGTCACGCCCATCAGATCGGTGGTGTCGCTCACGAAGGGTCCTTCCCTGGAGCGGACGTCGGCCTTCTGGCTCGGCGACCGGTTGTGCTGTCCGGCTGCGGTCTGTGATCTTTCGGATCGCGGACCTGGGCCGGGGCGATGGTCCCGCCGGGTACGGCGGAGAAATGTGCAACGTGCGTACGTGCGATGGGTCCGGCCCGAGGTCCCCCTGCTCGGCCCACTCCTGGACAAAGCGAGGGGTGTCGTGCCGGTTCCGAGGCGTGCTCAAAACTGCTCAGGCAGGCTGCTCAGGCAGTTGGGGAGGCTCCCGGAAGAATCGTGATCCCGAAGAGGGACACAGAGCACCGCGCCACAAAGACGTCGGTTGCAGACTTGACTTTAACACTACCGGCTCCAACAAACATTCCCCCTCTCATAGCCCGGCAATCCCCTGTCCGCTAAGAACCGAGTGGCAGAACGCTCGCCCCCGCGGCGTCCAGTGCGAGCCGGTTGGCCGCCCAGCCGTCGCCCGCGAGCCGCGCGACCTTGTCGGCCGTACCGTCCTCGACCAGCGCGAGCACGGTCGGTCCCGCGCCGGAGATGACCGCGGGGACGCCGTCCGCGCGCAGCCGGGTGACAAGAGCGACGCTCTCCGGCATCGCGGGCGAGCGGTAGTCCTGGTGGAGCCGGTCCTCGGTGGCCGGGAACAGCAGCTCGGGGCGCCTGGTCAGCGCCTCCACGAGCAGGGCCGCCCGACCGGCGTTGACCACCGCGTCCACATGGGGGACGGTCCGCGGCAGCAGTCCGCGGGCCGTCTCCGTCAGTACGGGGTTGCCCGGCACGAAAACCACCGGAACGATGGAATCGGCGGGCTGCATCTTGATGGCACGCGCCGCTCCCCCGTCCGTCCAGGCCAGGGTGAAACCGCCGAGCAGACAGGCCGCGACATTGTCGGGGTGGCCCTCGATCTCGGTGGCCAGTTCGAGCAGGGCCACGTCGTCGAGCCTGGCGTCGCCGCCTATGGTCACCGCGCGGGCGGCGACGATGCCCGCGCAGATGGCGGCCGAGGACGAACCGAGCCCGCGACCGTGCGGAATGCGGTTGGCGCAGACGACTTCGAGGCCGCGCGGCTGTCCGCCGAGCAGGTCGAAGGCGGTGCGGAGCGCGCGTACGAGCAGGTGGCTCTCGTCGCGGGGAAGCGTGTCGGCGCCCTCACCCGCGATGTCGATGTGCAGACCGGAGTCGGCGACGCGGACGACCACGTCGTCGTAGAGCCCCAGCGACAGGCCGAAGGCGTCGAAGCCAGGGCCGAGGTTGGCGCTGGTGGCGGGGGTGCGCACCCGTACGGCGGCGGCGCGGAACGCGGGACCGGCCATCGCTCTGACGACTCTCCTTGTACCTGCGTGGTGGGCTGGACGGAATGGTGATGTGCCTGCGTGGTGGGGCCGGCGGGATCGTGGTGTGCCTGCGGGATTTCGAGGGGTACGGAACACCCGGGGTCGCGAAGGCGACAACACCGCGGCATATGCGGCGGGACGGGTGACCACAGCCTATCGAAGGAAGGTTCTCCCGCGACATAGGGCGCACAGGAGGCGCACGATGCGTGTCGCGTGCCTGCTGCGCGCCCGTGCCGCGCTTGCCGTTCTTGCCCTCCCTGCCGCGCTTTGTCCCGGAGCGCGGCTCAGCCCAGGCCGAGGCGCTCCGCGGCCGCGCCCGCGTCGACCGGTACGACGACCGGCTGCGGCGCTCCCTGGACGGCCCAGTCGGGGTCCTTGAGCCCGTTTCCGGTCACCGTGCAGACGATGCGCTGGCCGGGGTCGACCTTGCCCTCTTCCGCCGCCTTGAGCAGCCCGGCGACGGACGCCGCCGAGGCGGGCTCCACGAAAACGCCCTCCTGGGAGGCCAACAGCCGGTACGCGCGCAGGATCTGGCGGTCCGTGACCTCGTCGATGAAGCCGCCCGACTCGTCGCGCGCGGCCAGCGCGTACTGCCAGGAGGCCGGGTTGCCGATCCGGATCGCGGTGGCGACGGTGTGCGGGTCCTTGACGACCTCACCGCGCACGATCGGCGCGGAACCCGAGGCCTGGAATCCCCACATGCGGGGCGTACGGGAGGCGGGGCCGCCGGCGGCGTACTCGCCGTATCCCTTCCAGTACGCCGTGATGTTGCCGGCGTTCCCGACGGGCAGGACGTGGATGTCGGGGGCGTCGCCGAGCGCGTCCACGATCTCGAAGGCGGCGGTCTTCTGGCCCTCGATCCTGACCGGATTGACGGAATTGACCAGCGCCACCGGGTAGTTGTCGGACAGCGACCTGGCGAGGGTGAGGCAGTCGTCGAAGTTGCCCTCGACCTGGAGGATCTTCGCGCCGTGCACGAGGGCCTGGCCCATCTTGCCGAGCGCGATCTTGCCCTGCGGCACGAGGACGGCGCAGACCATGCCGGCCCGTACCGCGTAGGCCGCCGCCGAGGCCGACGTATTGCCGGTGGAGGCGCAGATGACAGCCTGTGCGCCCTCTTCCTTGGCGCGGGTGATGGCCATCGTCATGCCGCGGTCCTTGAAGGACCCGGTGGGGTTGGCGCCCTCGACCTTGAGATGCACCTCACAGCCCGTCGCCTCGGACAGCACCTGGGCCGGGACGAGCGGCGTGCCGCCCTCGCGGAGGGTGACGACCGGCGTCGTGGAGGTGACCGGCAGACGGTCCCGGTACTCCTCGATGATGCCGCGCCACTGGTGGCTGCCCTGCTGGGTGCCGTTGCTGGTCATGGGTCCCTTACTCCCCTTCAACACGCATGATGCTGGCGACACCGCGCACGGTGTCCAGCTCGCGCAGCGCCGCGACGGTCGCCGAGAGGGCGGCGTCAGGCGCGCGGTGGGTGACGACGACGAGTGATGCCTCGCCGTCCTTTCCCTTCTGGCGGACCGTGTCGATGGACACGCCGTGCTCGGCGAAGACCGTCGCGACCTGGGCGAGCACACCCGGTTTGTCGGCCACGTCGAGACTGATGTGATAGCGCGTCACCGCCTCGCCCATGGAGCCCACGGGCAGCTGGGTGTACGCGGATTCGCCGGGCCCCCTGGCCTCGCTCAGCTTGTTGCGGCAGACGGCCACGAGGTCGCCGAGCACGGCGGACGCGGTGGGCGCGCCGCCCGCGCCGGGGCCGTAGAACATCAGCTGTCCGGCGTTCTCCGCCTCGACGAAGACCGCGTTGTACGCCTCGCGCACGGAGGCCAGCGGGTGGCTGAGCGGGATCATCGCCGGGTGGACGCGGGCGGTGACGGACCTGCCGTCGGCGGCGCGTTCGCAGATGGCGAGCAGTTTGACGGTGCAGCCCATGCGCTGGGCCGAGGCGAGGTCGGCGGAGGTGACCTCCGAGATGCCCTCGCGGTGCACGTCGTCCAGGCGCACACGGGTGTGGAACGCGATCCCGGCGAGGATGGCGGCCTTGGCGGCGGCGTCGAAGCCCTCGACGTCCGCCGTCGGGTCGGCCTCCGCGTATCCGAGGGCCGTTGCCTCGTCCAGCGCCTCCGAGTAGCCGGCCCCGGCGGAGTCCATCCGGTCGAGGATGAAGTTCGTCGTGCCGTTGACGATGCCGAGGACGCGGTTGACGGTGTCGCCGGCCAGGGACTCGCGCAGCGGCCTGATCAGCGGAATCGCACCGGCGACGGCGGCCTCGAAGTAGAGGTCCCTGCCGTGCCGCGCGGCCGCGTCGTAGAGGGTCGTACCGTCCGTGGCCAGCAGCGCCTTGTTGGCGGAGACGACGGACGCGCCGTGCTCGAAGGCGGTGGTGATCAGCGTACGGGCGGGCTCGATGCCGCCGATGACCTCGACCACGACGTCGATGTCGCCGCGCTTGACCAGGGCGGTCGCGTCGGTGGTGATCAGCGCGGGGTCGATGCCCTCGCGCACCTTGGAGGGGCGCCGGACCGCGATCCCCGCCAGCTCGACCGGGGCGCCGATGCGGGCGGCGAGATCGCCCGCGTGCGTCGTCATGATGCGCGCCACCTCTGAGCCGACCACACCACAGCCCAGCAGCGCCACTTTCAGCGGACGCGTACGCATCATCCGACCTCATTTCATTGAGCGGGAACGTGGACCAGTCTCACTCACCGGACGCGAGGATCTACCCCCTGTCCGGTGAGTGAGACGTGAATCTCGTCAGCCGACATCGAGACGCAGGAGATCTTCCTCCGTCTCGCGCCGGACGATGACCCTGGCCTGCCCGTCCTTCACCGCGACGACGGGCGGCCGGAGCGCGTGGTTGTAGTTGCTCGCCATGGAGCGGCAGTACGCGCCGGTCGCGGGCACGGCGATCAGGTCACCGGGGGCGAGGTCCTCGGGCAGGTAGGCGTCGCGTACGACGATGTCGCCGCTCTCGCAGTGCTTGCCGACGACGCGCGACAGCATCGGCTTGGCGTCGGAGCGGCGCGAGACGAGCGCGACGCTGTAGGCGGCGTCGTACAGCGCGGTGCGGATGTTGTCGGACATGCCGCCGTCGACGCTGACGTAGGTGCGCAGCCCGTCGAGCGGCTTGATCGTGCCGACCTCGTACAGCGTGAAGGCGGTCGGGCCGACGATCGCGCGGCCGGGCTCGACGGAGATCCGGGGGGTGGTGAGCTTCGCCGCCTCGCATTCGCGGGTGACGATGTCCAGGAGCGCCTTGGCGATCGCCTGCGGCTCGCTGGGGTCGTCGTCCGAGGTGTACGCGATGCCGAGGCCGCCGCCGAGGTCGATCTCGGGCAGCTCGACGCCGTGTTCGTCACGCACCTCGGCGAGCAGCTGCACGACGCGGCGGGCGGAGACCTCGAAACCGGCCATGTCGAAGATCTGCGAGCCGATGTGCGAGTGGATGCCGACCAGTTCGAGCCCGTCGAGCCCCAGGACCCGCCTGACGGCCTCCGCGGCCTGCCCGTCGGCGAGCGCGATCCCGAACTTCTGGTCCTCGTGCGCCGTGGCGATGAACTCGTGGGTGTGGGCCTCCACGCCGACGGTGACCCTGATCTGGACGGGCTGGCGCCTGCCGAGGCGCGTCGCGATGTGCGCGACCTGCACGATCTCCTGGAACGAGTCGAGGACGATACGGCCGACGCCGGCACTGACGGCGCGCTCGATCTCCGCGGCGGACTTGTTGTTGCCGTGGAAGGCGATGCGCTCGGCGGGCATCCCGGCGGCGAGCGCGGTGGCCAGTTCGCCGCCGGAGCACACGTCGAGGTTGAGCCCTTCCTCGTTGAGCCAGCGCACGACGGCCGTGGAGAGGAACGCCTTGCCCGCGTAGAAGACGTCGGCGTTACGGCCGAAGGCGGCGGCCCAGGCGCGGCAGCGGGCCCGGAAGTCGGTCTCGTCGAGGAAGTACGCGGGGGTGCCGAACTCCTCGGCGAGGCGCGTCACTTCGATCCCGGCGACGGTGGCGACGCCGTCCTCGTTCCTGCTGACGGTGCGCGACCAGATCTTCTCGTCGAGGACGTTGAGGTCGGGGGCCGGGGGGAAGTAGCGCCCGTCGACGATGACCTCGCCGTGTCGGGGACCTGCGGGGTGTGCGGAACGGCTCATCTCGTGGCTCTCTTGGTTCTCTCAGAGGTGTTCGGGTGCGTCGATGCCGAGCAGGGAAAGGCCACCGGCCAGCACAGCCCCGGTGGCGGCGGCGAGCGCGAGCCGGGAGCGGTGGGCGGCCGAGGGTTTCTCGTCGCCGAGCGGCAGGAGACGTCCGGTCTCCTGGAAGCGCAGGAACGCCTCCGCGGTCTGTTCCAGATGGCGCGCGAGCCGATCGGGCGCGCGCAGCCGGGCGGCGGCTTCGAGAACGGCGGAGTGGTCGCCGAGGACCGCGAGGAGACCGGCGGCCGCGGGGTCGTGGGTGAGCGCGGCAGGCCGGCCGGCCGCCTGAGGGGCGGGGGCCTCGC
Organism: Streptomyces sp. NPDC088725; assembly: GCF_044751305.1. Lineage (NCBI taxonomy): Bacteria > Bacillati > Actinomycetota > Actinomycetes > Kitasatosporales > Streptomycetaceae > Streptomyces > Streptomyces sp. NPDC088725. The sequence goes on along the minus strand of NZ_JBIVLO010000013.1, from coordinate 38,621 downwards.
CTGCCGGGGCCGGGGTGATACCCAGGTGCGCCGCGTTGCGCGCGAGCGCGTGGGTGCGGGCGTGCGCGTAGCGGACGCGGAACAGCGGGTTGCTCTCCCGCTGTATCAGCAGCTCGGGGCCCGTCCTGGGGCGGTCGTGCGGCGCGGGGCGCAGCAGGGCCCAGCGCGCCGCGTCCCGGCCGAGCCGCGCGAAGAGGTCGTCCTCGGGGGGCGCGGGGACGACGCGTACGGTCTCCACGCCGTCCATGCCGTCCACGCGGTCCATGCCCTGCGGGGCCACGGAGGCGTCGGCGCCCTGGCTGCGGAGCAGCGCGACGACCGTTTCGGTCCAGACGCGGGCGCGCGGTTCGGGAGCCCGCGCGAAGACGGCGGTGGTTCCCGCGAGCGCGCTGCCGTGGCCGTGGCGCGGGCCCGCGTTCAGCACCGTACGGACCAGATCCGCCCCGGTGCCGTCCGAGAGCGTGAAGTTGAGGAAGCCGGGGCCGGTGATCTCGATCAGGGCGATGCCGTCCGCGGGCCCGGATCCGATGTGCTCGCGCAGGATTTCCGCTACTTCCCGGGGCGCGCGTCCCGCCTGGCCCGCGAGCGTCAGCGCCGCGTTGGTGGCCCAGTCGCCGCTGCCTCCGGGGCGCGGCCGCTCGACCCGTACCCGTTCGGGCACCGTGACACCGCGCAGCGGACCGGCCTCGACCGCGCGGCGCACGGCGCCGCGCACGGTGAGGGAAAGCTCTGCGGGGGTCACGGGCACCAGCGTATGGGAGGAAGGGGGGCACTTCGCGAACGCGTTTCGCGATGCGGTCAGCCCCGTACGCGCCCGAGGCCCGTTCCGTACGCGCCCGATGTCCACTGCGTACGCGCCCGGGGTTCGTTCCGTGCGCGGCCCCGCCTGCCCGTGCGGTCAGCCGCGTGCGCTCCCCGCGCGCCCCGCCGCGCCGTATCTGCCGTCCAGCACCGCCGGCCCCTCGTGGTGGGTCAGCTGCCGTACGAGCCTGATCAGCTCGGCCGGTTCGAAGGGCTTGGCCAGGAACGCGTCGACTGCCGCGACGCACCCGGACTCCGCCTCGTACCGCGTACAGGCGCTGACGATGGCGATCGGCAGCCTGCTCGTGCGCGGGTCGGCGCGCAGCCGCGCGGCGGTGCGCAGACCGTCGAGGCGGGGCATGACCATGTCGAGCGTGATGACATCGGGCGCCACCTCATGCACGACGTCCAGACATTCGGCACCGTCAGCAGCGGTCACGACCTCGAAGCCCTCCAGCTCGAGATTGACCCTGATCAGTTGCCGGATGACTCGGTTGTCGTCGACAACGAGCACCCGGCCGGACGCGCCCGACACCACTTGAGAGTAGGTCGGATCCCCGTGCCACGTCCGGGTTTTGGCGACTTCCGCGCCCGTGCGGGCAGGGCGGTCCGGTGCCCGCACAGTTCCCGCACAGAGCGGGCACCGCGCGGACACCGGTCGTACGCCGGTGGTGGAGCGGTCCGGATGTCAGTTCGACGCGCGCCGGCGCAGCGCGGCGTCGCCGAGGGCGGGCGGGGTGTAGCCGGAGTCGCGCGCGGACAGGTTCGTGCCCGGCGGGACGATCTCGTCGATCCGGTCGAGTACGTCCTTGCTCAGCCGGATGCCGCCCGCGTCGAGCTGCGTCTCCAGCTGCTCCATCGTGCGCGGACCGATGATCGCGGAGGTGACCGCCGGGTGTTCCAGCACGAAGGCCAGCGCCAGTTGGACGAGTGTGAGACCGGCCTCCTCGGCGAGCACCGCGAGCGCGTCGGCCGCCTCCAGCTTCGCCGCGTTCTCACGGGCGTTGATGTCGAAGCGCTCCCGCTGGCTGTCGGAGCGGCTGGACGACGGCTGCGCGGCGCCCTTGCGGTAGCGGCCGGAGAGCCAGCCGCCCGCGAGCGGGCTCCACGGGATGACCGCGAGACCGTAGCGCTGGGCGACCGGCAGCATCTCGCGCTCGATACCGCGCGCCAGCACGGAGTACGGCGGCTGCTCGGAGACGACCCGCTCGCGGCCGCGCCGCTCGGCTGTCCACTGGCCCTCGACGATCTCCGACGGCTGGAAGGTGGACGTACCGATGTAGCGGATCTTGCCCTGGTGGACGAGGTCGGACAGCGCGCCCAGGGTCTCGTCGAAGTCCGTTCCGGGGGACGGCCGGTGGACCTGGTAGAGGTCGATCCAGTCCGTGCCGAGCCGGCGCAGGCTGTTCTCGACCTCGCGGACGATCCAGCGCCGGGAATTACCCTGCTGGTTCGGGTCGTCGCCCATGCCACCGTGGAACTTGGTGGCCAGCACAACGTTGTCACGCCGCGCGCCCGCCAGCGCCTTGCCGACGATGACCTCCGATTCACCGGCCGAGTAGACGTCGGCGGTGTCGACGAAGTTGATGCCCGAGTCCAGGGCGCGGTGGATGATACGGACGCTGTCGTCGTGGTCCGGGTTTCCCCGGGGGCCGAACATCATGGTGCCCAGACACAGCGGGCTGACCTGGACTCCGGTGCGGCCGAAGGGGCGGTACTCCGTCATCGTGCACTCCGTTCGATGAAACGTCTCGTCAGAACGACTCGCCGGAACGACCCGTTGGAACGACATCCGGCGGCGGCCCGGTGGCAGCCCGGCAGTGGGCGGGCGGCGCCCGGTGGCAACCGCTTTCGGGCGGACACCCTACGCGCCGGTCACGCGGCCGCCGAAGAAGACCTGCGTCTCGGTGATCCTGCCGTCCCGGACGGTGCTGACCTCGACGTTCCGGTACCGCTCCCCGGACTTCAGCTCGTACTCGTACTGGACGAAGACATCGCCGTCCGGCGCCGGTCCGGTGTCACCGTCCGACGCGGGCGTGGCCGACGCGGGCGTGGCCCACGCGGATGCGGCCGCCCCCGCCACGGTCGACCCCGATGCGGCCGACACCGGTACGACCGCGAGGATCCGCTGCCAGGCGAAACGGTCCGCGGTCGGGAAACAGCGGTCGAAGAACGCCGCCCGGTCGATCCGGTCGTCCTGCGGGCTGGTGAACACGTACTCGTCCGCGATCAGCCTCTCCGCGAGCTCGCGGTCCTGGGCGGCGTAACTCTCCAGGCAGGCCCGGACGACATCGGCCGGCGAGTCGGACATGGCGGTACTTCCTCTCGTTCTGTGTCGTGTGAGTCGTTCTCTCACGTGTGAGGACAGACTGCGCGTTCCCGCCTAAGTCATCGGGTACCTCGCTCTTCGGCGAGCCACATGCATGCCGCCGCGCACACGGGCAAGGTGTGGTCCAGGTGCGATCCAGGTGTCATCCAGGTGTGTGAACGAGTGGAATGGAGCGGACACGTCTTATGTCGGCGTCACGTCATGCCGTATCCGGGGCCCCCTGTTGGGTGAGCCTGCTGGCCCGCGATCTGGGCGCGGCCCAGGACTTCTACAGTGCTGTTCTCGGCTGGTCCTACCGGCCTGTCCCCGAGGACGCGGACTTCGCCGTCGCGCTCGACGGCGAGGCACCGGTCGCGGGGCTCGGAGCCACCGCGCCGAGCCTGCGCGCGCCGGTCGCGTGGGTCCCGTACTTCGCGGTCGACAGCGCGGATGTGACCGCCTCCCGGGTACGCGAACGTGGCGCCACCGTCGCGGTCGGGCCGCTCCCGGTGGACAACGGGCGCGCGGCGCTCGCCTCGGACCCGGACGGCGCGGTGTTCGGGTTCTGGGAGGGCAGGACCGTCAAGGGCTGGTCGGTGGGGCAGGGCGGCGGCGGCCCCGCAAGGCTGGAGCTGCGTACGCGGGACGCGTTCGCCGCCGCGATCTTCTACGCGGAGGTGCTGGCCTGGGCCTCGGGTTCTCCGGACAGCTGCGATGTCCAGTACGAACACGACCAGGTGCTGGTGCGGGACGGCTCGCGGGCCGTCGCGGCGCTGCGCGGCGGAGCCGTGGAGAGCGCGCCGGACCCGCAGGTGCGGCCGCGCTGGCACGTCTCCTTCCGGGTGGACGACGTGTCCGCCGCCGCCGATCAGGCCGCGAAGGCCGGAGGCACCGTCATCGTTCCCCCGTCGGAGGCGCACGACGGACGGGACGGCCGGGAGGCCACTCTGCGGGATCCGGATGGCGCGCTGTTCACCGTCACGACGGTCTGATCGCCGTCACGACGACATTCTCGCGGTCCCGGCGGGCTGATCACCGTCACGACGGCCCGGTCAGCGTCACGACGGCCGGATCGCGGTCGCGACGGCGGGATGGCGGTCACCTCACTCCGATCACTGCGGCTTGACAGGCCCGCGGGCCAGTTCGCCGGTCAACGCGACGTCGGGCTGTGGTACTTCACCGAAGTCCTCGTCCGCGCTGTCGACGCGCAGCCGGTTGATGACCGCTTCCAGCGACGCGGGCAGGGAGGGATTACGGCCGCGACGGCACTGGCTGATCAGGTCGTGCCGCACCGTCTCGGGAAGCAGGGGGAACGAGGTCACCGGGGCCGGGGCGGGCGTGGCGGGCGGCGGTTGACCCTGCCCGGCCGGCCCGCGGCACTGGCCGTGCCAGTAGGCGGCGTCCCGGAACTCGGCCCGCCGCCGGTGGGCGAGGAAGAGGCAGCAGGCCGCTGTCCGGTTGCCGCCGCCCGCGGCGAACTGCCACCAGAACTGCGCCGCGTCCCGGTGGCCCGCCAGATGCAGGAGGGCGCCGAAGACGACGGCGCCTTCGGGGTCCATACGGTCCTGATCGGCCAGCCGGGACAGACTGACGGCGGCCTGCGGGGCGTTCACGATGAGCGCGACGGCCAAGTTGAGGTCGTGCGCGGCCTGTTCGTGGGCGGAGGGGTAGCGCGGCGGGACATCCGGCGAGGCGGTGTACTCCGCACACCGGTCGCGGACGCGCCGGCGCGCGGCTTCGGTGTCGTAGTCGTCATAGGTGTCGGCGAGGACTTCCGCGCCTTCCAACAGCCCTTCGATGGGCGCGGGTTCATCTGTGCGGGGCACGTCTGCTCTTCCTGATGTCGGGACTTTCGCAACACGCCCTAGAACTCGCGCATCCCGAGGTCTTTGGCCAACCGCCTTCTGGCGTGGCGTACATGGGAGCGGACGGTGGCCACCTCGATGCCCAGGTACTCCGCGACCTCGTCGTCGGGGACCTGGAGGACGTAGCGCAGGACGACGACGTCGTACTGCCGCTCCGGCAGCCGGGCGATCGCCGCGTACAGCCCGATCTCGCCCTCCAGTACCGCGAATTGATCGCGCATCTCGTGCAGGAGCAGCTTGCGAATGGCGATGTGGAAGGCGGCGGTGTCCACCAGTACGGGGCGCCGGCCGCGGGCGTCCAGCCAGCGCGCGACCTCTTCCTTCAGTACCGCCCAGGCGTACTGGGGCACCGATTCCTGGGTGAGGACGTGGTCCCAGTGCTCCATCAGCCGCGCGCAGGTGGCGTCCACCACCGCCTCCGCCGTGGACCGCTTGCCGACCTGGGTATGGGCATAGCGCAGCCATAACTTGTGATGGTGGGTGTCGAACGCGTCGAACGTCAGCGCGAGTCGCCGCCGTGGGCCGCTCCCCCCGGGATTGCCGGCCCGGGACTCGTACCGCCTGGCCACCACACGTTCCGGATCGAGTCTCACGTGTGTCCCGTTCCCTGGCACCGCGCCGCTCCGGGGTGGAGGGCGTCGGTGTGAGAGGTGCGGTCTCTCCCTCATAAGCCAATCGGATGACGGTGGTTGGCGTGCAAGGCACCCTCCGATTTTCTCGCGGACGGTGACGGGGCGACTACGGCCGGGTTCCCTGGTTCCCCGCTGCGCGCGGGGCAGTTCGCCGTGCGTCGTGCGGTTGACCAGCGTCCGTCCGGGCACCGGCCGTCGAACGTCCGGGCAACGGCCACCGGACGCCGGATCTCGGGTACCGGAGGTCGGACAGCCCTACAGATCCGTCAGTTGGGCCCCGTTCCGGGCCCTGTCCTCCTTCGGCCTCTGGGTCGGGACGGCGGGAGCCGCCGGTTTTCCCTCCACCGCGTACTGCGCCGCCTGGATCTCGTACAACTCCTTGAAGGCCCCGGGGCCTTCGGTGTCGTCGGACAGCAGTTCCTCGAACGTCCCGGTCTCCACGACCCGTCCTCCGTCGAGGACGTGGATCAGATCCGCCGCCCGCACGGAGCCGAGACGGTGGGTGATGAGGATGACCGTCTGGCCGGAGTCGGCCAGCGCGCGGATCTGCTCGAAGAGTTGCTGTTCGGCCTTCGCGTCGAGGGCTGACGTCGGCTCGTCGACGATGAGGATCTCGGCCGCCCTGTAGTGCGCGCGGGCGAGGCCCAGACGTTGCCACTGGCCTCCGGATAGCTGGTGTCCGCCTTTGTAGCCGCGGGCCAGCAGCGTCTTCCAGCCGCGTGGCAGTTTCTCGATCAGCTCGTCCGCGCCCGCGTGACCGACCGCCCGCGTGAGGCGTTCCTCGCTCACCGGGGTGTCGGACCTGCCGATGCTGACGTTCACCGAGGCGGTGAACGGCCAGCGGTGGAAGTCCTGGCCCACCACCGCTACGCGGGCGACCAGCTCCCGCCTGTCGGCCTTCGCCGCGTCGACGTCGTCCCAGAGGATGCGGCCCGCGTCCGGCTGGTAGAGCCCGCACAGCAGCTTGACCAGGGTGCTCTTGCCGCTGCCGTTCTCCCCGACCAGCGCGACGATCCGGCCGGTCGGGATGGTGAGGCTGACGCCGTCCAGGGCGCGTTCGTTGTCCTTGCCCTGGTAGGTGAAGACCACGTCCTCGAAGGTGATGGCCTTGGGCGCGGCGGGCAGTGGCAGGCCGCCTTCCGGGATGGCCCGCTGGACGGCCTCCTCGCACAGCCGGTGCAGATCGCCGACGAACAGGCTTTCCTCGTGCAGGTAGTTGAGCTGGAGGACCAGGCTGTCCAGGCTGGACGAGCCGGTGCGGATGGCGAGTACGGCGGTGCCGCCGACGGAGAGTGCCATGGCGCCCGTCCACGTCAGTCCGCCGAGGGTGGCGTACGCGGCGGCCGCCGCGAGCCCGGTCCAGCCCGCGGCGACCAGTCCCGTACGGGCCGCGAGTCTGGCCAGTCTGCGCTGCTCGGCCTCCTGGGACTGGGACATGGCGCGGAAGTGGTGCAGAAGGAACGGGCCCACGTTGTGGACGCGGATCTCGGGCGCCGCGTCGGTGGAGATCAGCAGCTGCCTGATGAGATGCCCTGCGCGCGAGTGCTGCACCCACGCGTGGAAGGACAGGTAGCGCCGCCGCGCCGTCGTCAGGGCCGCCCACGCGCTGGGCAGGGTCATCGCGACGAGCAGGGGCAGCAGCAGCGGGTGCAGTACGGCGAGCACCCCGGCGGCGGCGATCAGCGACATCAGCGCGTTGATGGTGTTCTGGCAGTACTTGACCATGGCCCGGGCCGAACTCGCCCCGAAGGAAGCGCTGTCGAGGAGCTTGTGGAACTCCTCGTCCTCGATCGCTTCCAGCTCGACGTTGGCGGTGTGGGCCAAGTAGCGCTCGGTGGCGACTCGTTCGACCTTCGGCTCCAACTGCCCCGTGCCCGCGGTAGACAGGGCGCGCAGCAACGCACCGAGGAGGGTGGCCGCGCCGGCGACGGCGAGCGCGGGGGCCGCGTCGGTCAGCCGCTGCGCGGTCGTGCCGTCGCCGAGGAGGTGGGACAGGACGCGGTTGACGGCGATCAGGCCCACCGCCTGGCTGAGCCCCCGGCCGAACTCCGAGAACGTCACGAGCCGCAGCGCGCCCCTGTCGGCCTCCCAGGCCAGCCGGGCGGTGGTGGCGAGCATGCGCGGCAGCCGCGTCACCAGGGAGCGCAAGTTCAGCTGGAACAGTGCGTCTTCGTGCTTGCTCCAGCCGTAGTCGTACCGGAGCGGCCCGCCGAACAGCAGCTCTTCGGACTCCGACACCGCCTCGCCCTCCGGCTGCGCGGTCGTGGCTTTCCGGCGTACTTTCACTCGGCAACCCCCACTGCGAGCGTGCGTCACACCTGGCGCACTTCGGATGGACCGGTCGTGCCACCGCCGTCGAACACGGGGTGCCCGACAACACTGCCCACGAGGGCGGGAGCGGACAAGACGTTTCCTCCTGCGATGCCGGCGGCACATGCGGCCATCCGGACAACGCGCCTGATCAGGGGTGTGTGCCGGGACAGGACGGATGAGTCATCGCACGAAAGTTCGGACCGGCGTCCTCCCCCGTCCCCTCCCTGACGCGACAGGTCATTCCCGTTCCCGTCCCTTCTCGCCACGCCCAGGCCGCCCGGAGATCCGCGCGGGCAGCGAGGCGCCCTCCATGCCGACGTCCGGCAGGAGGCGTTCGAGCGGGCGCGGCAGGCTCCAGGCGTGGCGGCCGAGCAGGGCCATGACGGCCGGGACCAGCGTCATCCTGACGACGAACGCGTCGATCAGCACACCCACCGTCAGCGCGAATCCGATGGACTTGGTGATCGGGTCCTTGTTGAAGATGAAGCCGCCGAAGACCGACGCCATGATCAGCGCCGCCGCGCTCACGACGCGTCCGCTGCGCGCCAGGCCGTACGCGATGGCCTCCTTGGCGTTCCCGGTGCGCGCGAAGTGTTCCCGCATACGGCTGACGAGGAACACCTCGTAGTCCATCGCGAGCCCGAACAGCACGCCGATCAGCAGGACGGGCAGGAAGCTGGTGACCGGCGCCGCGGCCGCGACCTCGAAGACGCTGTTCAGATGGCCGTACTGGAAGACCCACACGACCGCGCCGAGGCCCGCCGCGATGGACAGCAGGAAGCCGATCACGGCTTTGAGCGGGACCAGCAGGGACCGGAAGGCGATGGTCAGCAGGATCGCCGCGAGCACCACGATGATGACGATGAAGAGCGGCAGCGCGGACGACAGTTTCGCCGAGACGTCGATGGCGCCGGCGGTGGCGCCCGCCACGTACACCGAGCCGTGCGCGCGGGCGACGGGCGGCTCGACGGTGTCGCGCAGCCGGTTGACCAGGTGGGTGGTGGCCGCGGAGTCGGGCCCGGACTTGGGGACGACGGCGAGGACCGTGACGTCTCCGTCGGGGGACGTGTGGGGCGGTGCGACGGCAGCCACCTCGTGGTCGTCCTTGATTGTCGCGCGTACCCGCCCGATCACGGGCTTCCGCTGTGCGACCGGAATGCCGGTGGCGTCCACGACCACGGTGAGCGTGGCGTTGAAGCCGGGGCCGAACCCCTTGGAGAGCAGGTCGTAGCTGCGGTGCTGTGTGCTGTTGACGGGCTGTGTCTCGTTGCTGGGCAGCCCCAGACGCAGGTTCAGGGCGGGCAGCGCGAGGACGAGCAGCCCGAGAACACCGATCACCAGCACGGCGACCGGTGCGCGCATGACCATCCGGGCCCAGGCAACTCCCCAATCACCGGGGGTGGTTGACGCACGGGCGCTTCCGGCGGTACGCCGCCGGCGCAGCAGCCGCCCGTGTCTCGGCGACCGTGGCCGCAGCCGCTCCCCCGCGAACGACAGCACCGCCGGGACGAGTGTCAGGGCGATGAACACGGCGATCAGTACGGTGCCCGCGGCCGCGAGGCCCATGATCGTGAGGAAGGGGATGCCGGTCGCTGAGAGCGCGGCGAGCGCGATGACGACCGTGACCCCCGCGAAGCACACGGCGCTGCCCGCGGTCGCGACGGCCCGTGCGATCGAGTCCCGTACGTCCGTCTCCGGATCGACCAGTTGCTCACGGTGGCGGGAGACGATGAACAGGGCGTAGTCGATGCCCACCGCGAGACCGACCATCAGGGCGAGCACGGTGGCGGTGCTGGTCATCTGGACGAACCGGGAGACGAACATGACGCCCAGGACGCCGATTCCCACCCCGATCAGCGCGGTGACCAGCGGCAGTCCGGCCGCGAGGAGAGAGCTGAGCGCGATGGCCAGCACGAAGAAGGCGATGACCACGCCGATGATCTCGGCGGGCCCGCCGACCTTCGTCTTCGCGTTCTCCGCCGAGCCGCCGAACTCGACATCGAGCCCCGCGTCACGGGCCGGTCGCATCGCCCGGGAGAGCGCGTCCTTCGCCGACTGGGGCACGTTGGAGGCGGTCTGACGGAAGAGCACGTCCGCGTAGCCGATGGTCCGGTTCTTCGAGACGGTGCCGGTCTTCGCCGGGTCGGAGACGGAGACCACGCCAGGCACGCCGGCCGCCCGTTTGAGGCTCTCGGACACCGCGCTCCGCGCGGCGGGCGCCGTCAGCGCGGTGCCGTGCGGAGCCGCGAACACGACGCGCGCCACTCCTCCGGCGGCCTCCGGGAACTTCTGCTGGAGGAGGTCCTGCGCCTGCTGCGACTCGACGCCCGGCACGGTGAACTGGGTGGTGAGCGTGCCGCTCAGGGAGGTTCCCAGGAAGGCGACGACCACGAGGAGAAGCAGCCACGTCCCGACAACCCTGCCGCGGCACCGCGCGGCCCAGCGCCCCAGCGCGTACAAGCGTCCAGCCACGGGCCGCCCACTTTCTCTCGCGTTCCCTCGGCCCCCACCTCGCCTCATGATTACACGCTGTTGCCGGAATACGGCTGAGTGTGAATGCGCGGCCGCTCCGCTCCGGCTTCACAGGTGCGTCACGCGCGCGTGGACCTGACGGCGTACGCCGGTGACGCTCCGGACCGTGTCGGCGGTCGCCGCTGCCGCTCTCACGCTCTCGACCTCGGCGTACATATGGATGTCACGTACACGGGATAGATTGCGTGCATCGGCCAACCATCCGTGCCCGCGTCCCTCGGCGGACAGCAGACGCATGTTGTGAAGGAGTTACCCGCATGGTGGGCATGACTCGTCGAACGACCGCGGAACCCCCGGGGAGCGGCGCGCCCGGGGAACACTACAAATGGATAGCGCTGTCGAACACCACACTCGGTGTGCTGATGGTGATGATCAACCAGTCCATCGTGCTGATAGCCCTCCCCGACATATTCCGCGGCATCCATCTGGACCCGCTGGATCCCTCCAACACCAGTTATCTGCTCTGGATGTTGATGGGCTTCATGGTCGTCACGGCGGTGCTCGTGGTGACGTTCGGCAGACTCGGCGACATGTTCGGCCGCGTCCGTATGTACAACATGGGCTTCGCCGCCTTCACGTTCTGCTCGGTGATGCTCGCGGTCACCTGGCTGGACGGCAGCGCCGGCGCGCTGTGGCTGATCAGCTGGCGTATCGCGCAGGGCATCGGCGGTGCGCTGCTCTTCGCCAACTCCACGGCCATCCTGACCGACGCGTTCCCCACAAGCCAGCGCGGAACCGCGCTCGGCATCAACTCCATCGCGGCCATCGCCGGTTCGTTCATCGGACTGATCCTGGGCGGTGTACTGGCCCCGGTGAGCTGGAAGCTGATCTTCCTGGTGTCGGTGCCCTTCGGCATCTTCGGCACGGTGTGGGCGTACGTGAAACTCCATGACACCGGGGTGCGCGCCAGGGCGAAGATGGACTGGTGGGGCAACATCACCTTCGCCGTCGGCCTGATCGCCGTGCTGGTGGGCATCACGTACGGCATCCAGCCGTACGGCTCCAGCACGATGGGCTGGCTGAACCCGTGGGTGCTGACCGCCCTGATCGGCGGCCTGGTGGTGCTCGGCCTGTTCGTGCTGATCGAACTGAAGGTGGCGGAGCCGCTGTTCAGGCTGTCGCTGTTCCGGCTGCGGGCCTTCACGGCCGGCAACATCGCGAGCCTGCTGATGGCACTCGGCCGCGGTGGTCTGCAGTTCATGCTGATCATGTGGCTACAGGGGATCTGGCTCCCCCTGCACGGCTACAGCTTCGAGAAGACCCCACTGTGGGCGGGCATCTACATGATTCCGCTGACCGTCGGCTTCCTGCTCTCCGCGCCGCTCTCCGGCTACCTGTCGGACCGCTTCGGCGCGCGGGCGTTCACGGTCGGCGGCTCGCTGCTGACCGGCGCCGGCTTCGTGGCGCTGATGGAGCTGCCCACGGACTTCAACTACTGGCTGTTCGCCGTCCTGTTGTTCGTCAACGGCCTGGGCTCCGGCCTCTTCTCGTCGCCGAACAGGGCCGAGATCATGAACGCGGTCCCGGCCGAATCGCGCGGCGCGGGCGCCGGGATGACGGCGACGTTCCAGAACTCCGCGTCTGTCCTGTCCATCGGCATCTTCTTCAGCCTGATGATCGCGGGGCTCTCGACCAGCCTGCCGAGCGTGATGCACGAGGGTCTCGTCCACCAGGGCGTGCCGGACCAGATGGCCCAGGGTGTATCGCAACTCCCGCCGATCGCCGTGCTGTTCGCCGCGTTCCTGGGATACAACCCGTTCCAGCAGCTGTTGGGTGACCAGCTGTCAGGGCTGCCGGACGGCGGAAAGAACATCACCGGCAAGGAGTTCTTCCCGCACCTGATCTCGGGCCCCTTCCACCAGGGCCTGGTCATCGCGTTCTGGTTCGCGGTGGCGGCCTGCGTGATCGCCGCGGCCTCCTCGCTCCTGACGGGCCGCCTCGGCCGCGCACACCCGGTGCCCGCCCCGGAACCGCTGGGCTCTGAACTGGCCGCGGTCTCGGGCGCGTCGGGCCTCGCGCTCACCGAACTGGTGGTGCCGGTCGAGGACGGCGAAGCGCCGCCCGCGAAACAGGGCCTGGACGGATAGCGGTACCGCACCACGGCCAACGGCCCTTTGAATGCCGGTATTTCGGCGTTCAGAGGGCCGTTGGTATTCCGACTGCGCGTCAGCTGACCAAGATCGGGCCCGCGGTGGCGGTGCACTTGATCACGGTGGTGTCCTGGGCGGCGCAGCCCGTGCCCGGGACGGCGGTCCAGCCGGGCGGGGTGAAGAGCAGGACGTTGCTGTTCAGGCCCCAGGTGCCCGGCGGCACGTTGACCCGGCCGACGGTCTCCGACTGGTAGCCGATGACGTCGTACTGGCTGCCCGGGTAGTAGGCGATGTCCTGGCCCCATACGTACGAGGCGCTGGCGCCCTGCATGTGGAGCTGGAGGCCGCACAGGACGACCGAGCGCCAGGAGAGCTGGTGCGGCTGGGTGGGAGGGTATCCGATCCCGCTGGGCACGGTGACCTCACACGTCGTGGTGTCGCCCGTGGCGGTGTACGTGTAGGTCACGTAGGCGCTGTCCGCACCGATGTCGGCGGGCGCGACGGCGGCGGGGGCGGCGGGCGCGGCTTCGGCCGTGCCGTAGCCCGCGACCAGGAAGGACGCTGCGAGGCCAAGTGTCGCGATGGCGCTGCCTATTTTGCGACGGAGCGAGGGGGGAGCCATGTCGGCCCTTTCGTCGTTGGGGACCTGAACTGAGAGAAGTCCAGTGGGGGGACCGTCAGTCACGAGGCAGGCTCGGATGACGGTCGGTCCGTGAAGGCACCGGCCGAATCTTCGGCCTCCGGAGCGACCATAGCGCTGGTTTTATCGATCCAACAACGGTCAGGACACGAGTAGTTGGGCTGTGAACGCACTCCGCGCGGCCGCCCGGCACCGGGGCGGCCGCGCGGAGGCGGGTCGGATCAGCAGGTCAGAGCGTCGGCAGCGAACGCAGGAAGCGCAGTTGTTCCAGGTCCTGGAAGTAGCCGCCGCCCTCGTGCCGGTTCCAGGGCCACACCCGGATGTCCTTGGGACCGGCCCAGTGGTTGTACGCGGCGAAGACCGTCGACGGCGGGCAGATGTCGTCCATCAGGGCCACCGCGAACAGTGAGGGGGCGTTCGCGCGGGCCGCGAAGTTGACCCCGTCGAAGTACGACAGGGTGCGGAACACCTGCTCCACGGAGTCGCGGTGGGTGCGCAGGTACGTCCAGATCTCGCGGTACGCGTTGCCCTCGACCACCTGGAGCGCTCGCCGGTAGTGGGTCAGCGACGGCTGGTTGACCAGCGCCGCGCTCACCCCGTCCACCAGCGCCGAGGCGGCCAGCGCGATGCCGCCGCCCTGGCTGCCCCCGGAGATGATGATGCGCTCCGGGTCGACCGACGGGTGGCTGCGCGCCGCGTCCACGGCCCGCACGGCGTCGGTGAAGACCCGGCGGTAGTAGTAGTCGGCCGGGTCCTCGATGCCGCGCGTGACCATGCCGGGGGACGAGGAGCCGCCGCTGCCGTGCGGGTCACCGGTGGCGCCCGGCTGGAGCGAGCCGCCCTGACCGCGCGTGTCCATCAGCAGGTGGGCGTATCCGGCGGACGGCCAGGTCAGCCACTCGTACGGGAAGCCGCGGCCGCCGCCGTATCCCAGGAAGCCCACCACGCACGGCAGTGGTTCCGTGGCGTTGGCGGGGACCAGCAGCCAGCCGGCCACCGGATCGCCGCCGAAGCCCGGGAAGCGCACGTCGTAGACGTTCACCTCGGTCAGGCAGGCGTCGTACGGGGTGAACGTGGCCGGCCGGTCGTGGGTGCGCGCCTCGGCGAGGGTGCCGGCCCAGAAGGTGTCGAAGTCTGCCGGTTCCTCGCGGTCGGGGAGGTAGCGGCGCAGTTCCTCCAGGGGCATGTCCATCAGCGGCATGAGGGGCGGCTCCTCGGTTCGTGGTGAGTGTTCGCGGTGCGGGTTCGTGATGCGGGTTCGTGATGGACTCGCCGCGATACGCGGCGAGTCCAGGGGTGGTCAGGCGTCTTCGCCGGCGCCGTGCACCGTGAGCGTGTCCGGCGCGTCCACCTCGGCGCGGCCCGCCGCGTCCAGCCGTACGCTCAGCGGCGCGCCCGCGACTTCCAGGCCGCTCAGGCTCAGCGGCCCCATGCCCTGCGCGGCCAGCGGCGCCACACGCAGCGTCCCGCCGGGTACGTCGGCCTCCAGGCCCAGCGCGGCCTGGAGCAGCAGGACCGCCGAGGCGGCCGACCACGCCTGCGGGCGGCAGGAGGCCGGGTACGGGGCGGGCGCGCTGTCGGCGGCGGAGCCGTGGCCCGCGAACAGCTCGGGCAGCCGGCCGTCGAAGGCCACGGAAGCGGCGATCAGGCCGTCGGCCAGCTTGGCGGCCTCCTCCGGGAAACCGGCCCTGACCAGGCCGTGCACCGCGATGGCGGTGTCGTGCGGCCAGATGGCGCCGATGTGGTAACCGAAGGGGTTGAAGCCGGTGGAGTCGGTGCTCAGCGTGCGCAGGCCGAAACCGGAGTCCAGCTCGGGTCCGGCGATCCTGGCGACAAGCAGCGCGCTCTCCTCCTGGTTGAGCAGTCCGGTGCCCAGCAGGTGCCCGAAGGCGGAAGTGACGGCGTCCACCGGGCGCTTGTTCGCGTCCAGGGCGACGGCCACGTAGCGGCCGTTCTCGTCGTCGACCCAGAAGCTCTCCCGGAAGCGGCGCTGGAGCTGGGCGGCCCACTCCTCCCAGCGCTCGGCGCCGGGGCGGTCGAAGGCGCGCAGCAGGGCCGCGCCGGCCATGGCGGCCTCGTACCCGTACGCCTGCACCTCGCACAGCGCGATGGGCGCCTCGGCGAGGGTTCCGTCGCGCCAGCGGATGGAGTCGCCGGAGTCCTTCCAGCCCTGATTGGCCAGGCCGTTGCCGGTCGTGTCGATGTATTCGAGCAGGCCGTCGCCGTCGGCGTCGCCGTACTCGGCGAGCCATTCCAGGGCGGCTTCGGCGTGCGGCAGCAGCGCGCGGACCTGCTCGGGGTCCAGGCCCCAGCGCCACGCGTCGTGCAGCAGGATCACCCAGAGCGGGGTCGCGTCCACGGTGCCGAAGTAGACCGGCGGGAGGGTGGCGCCCTCGCGCAGGTTCGCCTCCTCGCGGCGCACCTCGTGCAGGATCTTGCCGGGCTGCTCCTCGGTGCCCGGGTCGGTGACGGCGCCCTGACGGCGGGCCAGCGTACGCAGGGTGCCCGCGGCCAGCTCGGTGCCGAGCGGCAGCAGCATCCGGGCGGCCCAGAGCGAGTCACGGCCGAAGAGGGTGAGGAACCACGGGGATCCGGCGGCGAGGAACTGGTCCTCGGGAGCCTGGGAGTCGGACAGCAGCAGCCGCGCGAGGTCGTCCACGGACCGGGCGAGGAGGTGGTCGAGGCGCCGGTCGGAGCTGCGCAGTTCGGTCGGCGACCACGGGACGGCGTCGCGCGCGACGGCCGGGAACTGGTCGGGCTCGACGGAGACGGCGGCGCACTCCACGGTCGAACGCCACGTCTCACCGGCGCCCAGTTCCACCAGGAAGCGCAGCTCGCCGAGGGCCGCGTCGATCCGCGGGGAGCCGGACTCGGCGTGCAGCCGGACCGTCACCTCGTCGTCGTTCCAGACCAGTCCGGCGTCCTCGGCGCGGGCGGGCAGCGCGGGGCGGGGGCGGCCGGCCTTGACGTCGTCCATCCGGGCCAGGTCCGTACCGGCGGTGAGCACGACCTCCAGGCGGATCCGCTGAAGACCGGCGTTGGCTATCTCCAGCTCCTCGCGCAGCACGCCGGGGGCGACCGAGCGCAGCCGGTGCAGCGTGACGGCCGGGTCCGCGGTGTGTTCTCCGAGGCCGCGCAGGATCGCGCGGAAACCGGTCTGGTCGGCGGAACGCAGCGTCTGGCGGATGGCGGACAGCGGCACGCCCTGCACCCGGACCGCCAGCGACGAGAGCATCCGGCGGTCACCGTGGAAGAATCCGTCGGCGCCGCCGGCGATGTCCCCGTCGGGCCTGGACAGCACGAGGCTGGGCGCGTAGAGAGTGGTGCAGGTGTCGTGCAGGAAGGGCTGAAGGCCCTCGGTGACGACGTCCGTGAGCCCGTGATCACCGGTGGGGTGTCCCTGGACGACCGTGTTCACTGTGTGGAGCCTCTCGTAGATTGGATCGATCAAAATTCACCCTAGCCCTTGCCAAGCTGGCATTGAAGAGAGTTTTATCGATCCATCGAAGATGCAGCGCCGCATTTCGAGTGAGTGGCGCGTGGACGACGGAGGCCGTTGGTGGCACGTACGACCCCGGCCGGCGGGCGCAAGGACGGGCCGGTCACCCTGGCCCTGGTCGCCCAGCGGGCGGGAGTGTCGGCGCAGACGGTGTCCAACGCGCTCAACTCACCCGACCTGCTCGCACCCCGGACCCTGAAGCGGGTCCGAGAGGCGATCAGCGATCTGGACTACCGGCCTCACCAGGCGGCCCGTTCGCTGCGCACCCGCTCCAGCCGGCTGATCGGTTACGGCGTCCATCCGACACCCACCGGCCTCTCCACGCCGGTGCTCGACCACTTCCTGCACGCGCTGTCCGACTCGGCCGACAAGGCGGGTTACCGCATCCTGCTGTTCGCCGCCCCCACCGGCACGGCGAACGAGGCGGAGCGGTACGGCGAACTGCTGCGCGAGCACTCACTGGACGCGTTCGTCCTGAGCAGCACCTTCCGCGGCGACCGCCGCCCCGGCTGGCTGCAGAAGCGGGGCGTGCCGTTCGTCGCGTTCGGCAGGTGGTCGGCCCGGGACACCGCGGACTGGGTGGACGTCGACGGCGCGCACGGCACCGCCGCCGCGGTCGATCACCTGGTGGCCGCGGGGCACCGCAAGATCGCCTTCCTCGGCTGGCCCCGCGGTTCGAGCGTCGGCGACGACCGGGCGCGCGGCTGGCGCGAGGCGATGCGGCGGCACAGCCTGCCCGTGCGCGAGCTGCGGGTGCAGTCGCTGGACGACGTCGATGCCGCGCGGGACGCGATCGCGCCGGTCTTACCGGGCGTCACCGCCGTGGTGGCGGCCAGCGACACGCTGGCGCTCGGCTGCTACCGGGCGCTGCGGGACAGCGGCAGGGTCCCCGGGCAGGACGTGGCGGTGGTCGGCTTCGACGACTCCCCCGCCGCCGGACTGCTCTCCCCGAGCCTCAGCAGCGTGCACCAGCCGCTGGAGGAGGTCGGCAGGGCCTGCACCCGGCTGCTCGTCTCCCGTATCCAGAACCCGGAGGCCGCTCCGGAGCGTGTGCTCCTGACGCCCGAACTGGTCGTACGGGAGAGCTCGACCGCCCCGCTGCCCGGCCGCTGACCTCCCACCCCGTGCCGCCCTCCGCACCACCGGCACAACCCGCCCCACAGACATCACCCAGGACTTCACCTCAGGCACCACCGCCATCGGGCTACGCAAGCCACAGAGAACAGCCACAGAGCCCACAGGGCCCACAGAGCCTCAGAAAGAAGACAATGAAGATACGCAGAACCGCGATAGCCACCGCCGTCTGTGGCGGATTCCTGCTCACCGCCTGCTCGTCGTCGGGCTTCGGCAGCGACAGCAGCGCCGAACAGAAGACCTCCGGCAAGCAGGACCTCACCGTGATGATCGGCTCGTCCGGTGACGCCGAGACCAATGCCGTGAAGGCGGCGGCCTCGGCCTGGGCCAAGAAGACCGGCAACAAGGTCACGGTCGTTCCGGCGCAGAACCTCGACCAGCAGCTCGGCCAGGCGCTCGCGGGCGGCAGCCCGCCGGACGTCTTCTACGTCGGCTCCTCGGTCTTCGCCAACTACGCCAAGGGCAACTCGCTCTACGCGTACGGCGACAAGCTGCCGGAGAAGGACGACTTCTCCGAGACGCTGCGCAAGTCCTTCAGCTACGACGACAAGTTCGTCTGCGCGCCCAAGGACAGCTCCACGCTCGCGCTGGCCGTCAACACCAAGATGTGGAAGGCGGCCGGGCTCACCGACGCCGACTACCCGAAGAGCTGGGACGACCTGGCGAAGACCGCGCGCAAGCTGACCACCGACAAGGTCAGCGGTCTGGTCCTCAGCAGCTCGTACGACCGGATCGGCGCCTTCATCAAGCAGGCCGGCGGCGGGATCACCAACGCCGACCAGACCAAGATCACCGCGGACAGCCCTGCCAACGTCGAGGCGCTGACGTACGTCAAGAAGCTGCTCACCGACGGTGTGCTGAAGTTCCCGAAGCAGGTCGACACGGGCTGGGGCGGCGAGGCGTTCGGCACCGAGAAGGCCGCGATGACCATCGAGGGCAACTGGCTGACCGGCGCCATGTCCACGGACTACCCGTCCGTCGACTACAAGGTCGTCCCGCTTCCCGCGGGCCCGAAGGACAAGGGCACGCTCTCCTTCAGCACCTGCTGGGGCGTCGCCAACAAGAGCGCCCACCACGACGCCGCGGTCTCGCTGGTCGAGGCGTTCACCACCGCTGAGCAGCAGGTCACGTTCGCCGGTGCCTACGGGGTCCTCCCCTCGCGGACCAGCGCGCTTGAGTCCTTCCAGCAGAAGCACCCGCAGGACAAGGCGTTCGTCGACGGCGCCGCCTACGCCCAGGGTCCTGTGACCGTCCCGGGCTTCACCAAGGTGCTGACGCAGTTCGACACCGACCTGGCCGAGCTGGCGACGGCGGACCCGAAGAAGATCCTGTCCGACCTCCAGGCCAACGGCGAGCAAGTCCTCAAGAGCGCCAACTGACGGCTCTGCGACCGCGCCACCCGTAACCACCTGGCACCACCCCGCGGTACCCCGCACCACCCCGCACGACGCCCGCCGGAGCCATGACTCCGGCGGGCGCAGGAGGAGAACAGAATGAGCCAGTACGGCAACGGCTCCGTCGCGGTGCCGGCCGCGGCCGGTGAAGCCGACATAGGCGCGGCCGGCACCGGCGCGGGCGACGGCGGGCGCCGCGGCGGTGGCGGCCGGGCCGGCCGGCGCAGGGCCGGCATCAGAGGCCGCCAGGGCATGTGGGGCTGGCTCTTCGTCAGCCCGATGGTGATCGTCCTCGGGCTGTTCCTGCTGCTGCCCATCGGGATGGCCCTGTGGGTCAGCCTGCTGAACTGGAACGGGCAGTCCAACCCGTTCACCACCGCGGCGGACTTCGTCGGCGTACGCAACTACGCAGACGTACTGACCACCGACGGGCTCGACCGCAAGCTGTTCATGACGTCGGTACGCAACAACCTGTACCTCGTCCTGCTGGTCGTGCCGCTCCAGACCGTGCTCTCCCTCGCGCTGGCCGTCGCCGTCAACAGCCGCCGGGTCAAGGGCAAGAGCCTGTTCCGTACGATCTTCTACTTCCCCTCGGTCACCAGCTCCATCGCCATCTCCACCGTGTTCCTGTTCCTGTTCCAGGGCAGCGGCGCTATCAACGAGCTGCTGAAGTGGGTCGGCCTCAAGGGCCCCAAGTGGTTCACCGACGCCCACGGTCTGGTGTGGACGATCCTCGGCGGCCTCGGCATCGTCGACCCCGACAAGCCGACGGCCGCGCTGGCCTCGCACGGCTTCCTCGGACTCTCCTGGTGGGACTGGCTGTCCGGCCCGTCCATCGCGATGTGCACGATCATCCTGCTGCTGGCCTGGACCACGTCGGGCACGTACATGCTGATCTTCCTCGCGGCGCTCCAGGACGTACCGGCTGAACTGGAGGAGGCCGCGCTGCTGGACGGCGCCAACCGCTGGCAGTCGTTCCGCAACGTCACGCTGCCCGCCATCCGGCCGGTGCTCTTCCTCGTCGTCACCCTCGGCCTGATCGGCACCTGGCAGGTCTTCGACGCCGTGTACGTGATGAGCCAGGGCGCGCCGGGCAACACCACCCTCACCCCCGCCTTCCTCTCGTACACCTCGGGCTTCCAGGACGCCGCCTACGGTCGCGCCGCCGCCATCGCCTTCATCCTGCTGGCGATCGTCGTGGTGATGACCCTGATCCAGCGCGTACTGACGCGAGACCGCGACAGGCCCACCAAGCGCGACCGGTTCCTTCGCAGGAGGGCCTCATGAGCACGCAGACCACCACCGAAGCGCCCAAGCCGCGGCGCAGCACCGGACACACGGTGCTGCTCGTGGCCATCTACCTGCTGCTGACCGTTGTCGGCCTGGTGTACGTGCTGCCGTTCGCCGTCCAGATCGCGACGTCCTTCAAGACCGACCCGGACGCGGCCTCGAACCCGCTGTCCCTGCTGCCGAACCCGCTCTCACTGGACTCGTACCGCCGCCTGTTCGGCATCGGCGACGCCGCGGACTCGGTTCCGTTCACCCGCTGGCTGACGAACTCGATCCTGGTCACGCTGTTCATCACGGCGGGCCGCGTGTTCTTCGACTCGCTGGCCGGCTACGCGCTGGCCCGGCTGGACTTCCGCGGCCGCAACCTGCTCTTCAACGGCCTGCTGACGGTGATGTCGGTGCCGGGCGTGGTGCTGCTGATCCCGAAGTTCCTGGTCCTGAACCAGCTCGGCCTCTTCGACAGCTACGCAGGCATGATCATCCCGCTGCTGGTGGACGCGGCCGGTGTGTTCATCATGCGGCAGTTCTTCGTCTCCATACCGAAGGAGGTGGAAGAGGCGGCGAGGATCGACGGCGCGAGCATCTTCCGCACCTTCTGGTCGGTGGTCCTGCCGATGGCCAAGCCCGCGCTGATCACCCTGACGATCCTGTCGTTCCAGGGCTCCTGGAACGAGTTCACCCACTTCCTGGTGGCCACCCAGTCCCCCCAGTACGAGACCCTGACCACGGGCCTCGCCCACTTCGTCTCCGGCAGCCTGAGCGCGGGCACGCAGTACCCGCTCAAACTCACGGCGGCGCTGCTGGCCACGATCCCGGTGGCGATCCTGTTCTTCGCCTTCCAGCGCCACTTCGTACGCAGCGCGAACTCGGGCGCGGTGAAGGAGTAACCCCGGCCCGCCGCCGGTCCCGTCCCACCGCACTCCGGGAGGCCCCCCACCTGACTGGGGGCGCCTCCCGGTTCGCTGTGCGTGGGGCGCCCGGCGCTTTTCGTCGCCCTCGCGACCACACCCTTGCCGCAGGATGCCGGCCCGCCGAGGACGTGCGCGTGAGCAGCAGCTGGAGCGACCTCGCGGTCCAGGCCGTCGGTGCCTTGACGGGAACGATCGCCGGTGGAGCGATCACGGTCCTGGTCGCACGCTGGCAAACCGCCAAAGCAATCGTGGCTCAAACAGACCTCGCCTCGGCCCAGCAGGCCGCCGACGCGCGACTGGCGCGCGTCGAAAGGGAGCATGAACGCTCGTCCGAGGCAGCCAGGCAACTCCTGGAGCGGCTGGCAGATCTCCATGCCTGGCTGCCCTCTCTGCCGGACGTGGCCGCCGAGCCCCCTCGCCTCAGCGCCACCGCCCGGGACAGCTGTCGCACGGCGATGGAGTCCCTGCGCCGCGGAATGCACACGGAACTCTTCGGTATCGGCCAAGGCGAAGCCCGTGACCGCTGCCGCGCCCTCGTGAAGCTCACCTACGACGCGGGGTGGCGGCAGGAGGGACAAGACCATCCCACTCGCGTGGTTCGAGACATCCGCAACTGCCTGCGGTACGTCCAGTTCTCACTGGAAGCGGTGATCGACGGAAGGCCACTGCCCTCACACGCCGAGCCTCCGGTTCTTGAGCGGGACACCCCGGAGATGTGGCTGCCACCGGAGATACCTGGCCACTGGGGCGACCCGGCGGATCTCAGCTGAACCACCGAGGCAACCCTGCACTCCGCCGGTCACCGAGCCTGGGCTTGGCTGCCCTTACTCTGCCGAGGTGGCGGGCGACGCGTCGACCTGCTGCTGTTCACGGGCGCGTCGCAGCTGATCGCGCCTCGCCCGGATCTCGTCGTCACCGACTGGGCCGTGATGGGCCTCGGCTGACGCGATGAGCTCGTTCAGGCCGTCCCGCTCGATCTGGCGGACCGGTCGCTCAACGGTCATTGGGATCGTTTGCTCCCTGCTCCGGCGTACGGTCCTGATCGACGCGGAAGGCGTCCAGAGAGAGGATATCGGGAGCGGTTCGCGACATACGGGCGAACTCGTCACGAGTGACGATCCTCCGGCGGTGGCGCAGCCGAATCAGCTCACCAATCTGGTTACCGTCCTGGCGCCCCCGCCACCCTGCGAGCAGTCTGCGGGTTCCGGCCTGTGCCTCAACCGGGTCGGCACCGGCCGCGTACGGCTGCTCCTCCAGGGTTTCCCCGTCCTGTGGCGTCTTCTCCGTCATCCCGGCTCCCTGTATCCCCTCGGTGTACTCGCGGCAGAGGTCCTCTGCCGCTGGGTCGTTCTCCTACTACCAGCGCTCGCAGTTTCCGGCTTTGGCACCGCGCGGTTCCTTGAGGCGGCCCGGTTCAGAACCCTTCAGCCGTTCGACGAGAGGGCGCCCCGAGGTAGGCCGGCCTCCCTCAAGGCAGGACGGCGTGCGCCACCGGCACGGCCGATTCGGGGTCTTCCCTGATCAGCCGTCCCAGGCGGCAGCCAGGGGAACCTGATCAAGTGTCACCGCTCTGCGGCGGCAACGGCCCCGATGCCATCCCGTTTACCTCGCACAGGTGAGGTTGGGCGATCACCGTCGCCGTCGGCTTCAATGGTCCGCGTGAAAATCTCCGTGGGCTTCAGCAAGGACGATCTGCGGGACCTGGCCGGGCCCCGCTCCTTCGAACGCGGACAGGACTACCAGGACGCGGTGAGCGGCCTGGAAGTGGAGGACGGCTGGTTCTCCGCGCGCGTGCAGGGAACGGAGGTGTACGAGGTCGAAGTCGCCGTGCGCGAGGCAGACGGCCTCTCCGGCGCGTGCGACTGTCCGTACGGGGAGGAGGGGAACTTCTGCAAGCACTGCGTCGCGGTGGGACTGGTCGTACTCTCCCGAGCGCGGGACGTACCGCGTCAGCGATCCGCCGCCGCTTCCCGGGCCGAGGGACTTGAGCGGTGGCTGGTGTCCCTGCCCCGCGAGGAGTTGCTGGCGCTCGTGCGGGAACAAGTCGAGGGGGACCGGGAGTTGCGCCACCGTCTGGAGCTGCGGGCGGCGACCGCGCGCAGCGACGATCCGGTCGTACGGGAGCGAATTCTCGCCCTTCTCGACCCGGCGCCCTTCGCGGGTTACGGGTACGTCGAGTGCGCCGACGCACAGGCCTACGGTGACCAGGCATCGGAAGCCGTCGCCGCGCTGCGCACACTGATCGCCGACGGCCGGGCGGCGCAGGCCGTCATCCTGGCCCGGGAGGCGATGGCGCTGCTGTGCCGAACGTACGGGGACATCGATGACTCGTCCGGGTACGTGGGCTCCGTTGCCACAGAACTCGCCGAGGCCCATGTGGAGGCGTGCCGGGCGGCGCGGCCCGACCCGCTGGAGACAGCCGAGTGGCTGGCCCGGCACCTGCTGGACAGCGACTACGACGCCTTCGACACCGACCCGGTGGAGTACCGCGAGGTCCTGGGTACGGACGGCCTGGCACGGCTGCGGCAACTGGCGACCGGGGCATGGCGGCGCAATCCGTCGGGCTGGGACGAGAAGTACCTGATGGAACGATTGCTGAAGGCGGCCGGCGACGTGGACGAGCTGATCGCCGTCTACGCGGCGGATCTGTCCCCCACGGGCGAGACCCACCTGACGATCGCGCAGGAGCTCGAAGCGGCGGGCCGCCCGGACGAGGCGCTGGACTGGGCGGAACGCGGTCTGCGAGAGATGACCGTGCACCATCGAGGCGGCAGCGGCTTGGAGGACTACCTCTGCGAGCGCCATGCCGCGGCGGGCCGCTTCGCCCGCGCGACCGCCGTGCGCCGGGACGGGTTCCGGGTCCACCGCTCGCTCGCCGCGTACCGGCTGCTGCGCGAGTGCGCACGGGCCGAGGGTGAATGGGAACGCGAACGCCCGGCGGCCCTGGAACTGCTCCGCGAGGACGCGGCCCACCCGCGGTCCGCCTGGGGCGGCGGGTCCGTACTGATCGACGCGCTGATCGACGACGGCGACCTGGAGAGCGCCTGGCAGGCAGCCACCGACGGCCCTGCCGGCACACGCCAGTGGCTGGCCCTCGCCGACCTGATCCGGGACGACCGCCCCGCCGACGCGCTCCCGGTGTACCTGCGTCTGATCGAGCCGCTCAAGAAGATCACCGGCAATGCGAACTATCAGCAGATCGCCCGCCTGCTGTCGGGTGCCCGGGTCTGCCACCAAAACCTGGGCACATCAGAGCAGTTCGCCGACTATGTGACGTCGCTGCGCAGCGAGCAGAAACGCAAGCGCAACCTGATGAAGATCCTCGACCAGCACGACCTGTGAGAGCGGAGATGTGGGCGCCGAAGCCTGCCGGTCCGGACCAGCCCGGCTCGGAAAGGCTCGGCTCGGAACGGCCATGCGGCCCCGCCCGACGGCTAGGAGGCGAACGCAAAATCGCCGCCCCGAAGGACGGCGATTCCGGCACTCTGACTTGGAGGAATACACCAAGCAATTGAGTGCCCCCGGCAGGATTCGAACCTGCGCACCCGGCTCCGGAGGCCGATGCTCTATCCCCTGAGCTACGGGGGCGTGTCGCCGGTGTGGCGACAGGAGAAACCCTACCAGCTCCGGTGGGGTGGCCGTGGACAGGTATTTCCCGTCGCGGCGTCCTCATTGCCGGAGCGGTGACGGAGTGGTGCCGGAGCAGGTGGGTGGCCGCCGCCGATCGGCGTCACGCCTTGCCGGACGGCCAGGGCCGCGGCCGTCGCCTCAGGCCGACTTCCGTTTTCTCGGCGCCGACTTCTTGGCCGGACTGGTTGCCTTCTTTGCCGAGGCCGATTTCTGCGGGGTCGTCTTCTTCTTGGCCGCCGCCGTCTTCTTCGCAGGGGCCGTCTTCTTCGCCTGCTTGCCCGGCGTGCGCTTCTGCGGCTGTTTCCTGCCCTGGAGTTCGGTCACCCCGGCGTGCTCACCGCTCTCGCCGCCCTCGCCGTCCTCGCCCCGCGACTCCTTCGCCGCGCGCACGCTGTTCTCCAGCGCGGCCATCAGGTCGAGTACCTTTCCGCCGCCTTCACCCGACGGCTCCTTCCCCCGCACCGGTTCGCCCTCCGCCTTGGCGGCGATCATCTCCTCGACCGCTTCCCGGTAGTCGTCGTGGAGAGAATCCATGTCGACCTCGCCGAGGGTGGCCATCAGGGCGTCGGCCAGGTCGAGTTCGGCGTCCCGCACCGTGACGTCCGACTCCGGTGCGACGCCCTCCGGCCGGCGGATCTCGTCCGGCCAGAGGAGGCCGTGCATGGCGATCACGTCGTCCACCACCCGCAGCATGCCGAGCCGTTCCCGTCCCCGAAGCGCGAACTTCGCCACGGCCACCTTCTTGCTGCGTTTCAGCGCCTCACGCAGCAGGGTGTACGGCTTGGCCGCGGGCACGCCGTTCGCCGAGAGGTAGTACGCCGCGTCCATCTGGAGCGGATCGATCTCGGCCGCCGGGACGAACGCGACGATCTCGATCGTCTTCGCCGTCGGCAGCGGCAGCGTGGCCAGGTCCTCGTCCGTGATCGGGATCATGGAACCGTCGGCGTCCTCGTACGCCTTGCCGATCTCCGCCGACGACACCTCACGCTCGTCCAGCTCGCAGACCTTGCGGTAGCGGATGCGGCCGCCGTCGTCCTTGTGGATCTGGCGGAAGGAGACCGAATGATTCTCGGTGGCGTTCACGAGTTTGATCGGGATGCTGACAAGACCGAAGGAGATCGCGCCGTTCCATATGGATCGCACGTTTCATCCCTTTCATCCGACATGCAGCGAATCTATGGGATTCTCATCGTATGACGCCGATCACAGAGGTGGAGGGGCGGCGGCTGGCGCTCAGCAATCTGGAGAAGGTGCTGTACCCCGCCACCGGCACCACCAAGGGCGAGGTCCTGCACTATTACGCCCGTACGGCGGGCCCTCTGCTGGCCCATGTCGCCCACCGCCCGATCTCCTTCCTGCGTTATCCGGACGGGCCCGGCGGCCAGCACTTCTTCACCAAGAACCCGCCGCCCGGCACCCCCGGCTGGGTACGGATCGCCGACGTACCGCGCTCCGGCGGGGAGCGGGCCGCCCCGCAGGTGGTGGTGGACGATCTGGCCACGCTGATGTGGGCGGCCAATCTGGTGGTGGAGTTCCACACCCCGCAGTGGCGTGCCGCCACTCCGGCCCTCGCCGACCGTCTCGTCCTCGACCTGGACCCCGGCCCGCCCGCCACCGCCGTCGAGTGCTGCGGCGTCGCGCTCTGGCTGCGTGAGCGGCTGGACGCGGACGGCATTCACGCCTGCGTGAAGACGTCCGGTTCGAAGGGGCTCCATGTCCTCGCGCCGCTGGAACCGACACCGTCCACGGATGTCTCGGCGTACGCCAAAAGGCTCGCCGTCGAGGCGGAGGCGGCGCTGCCCGCACTGGTGGTGCACCGGATGAACCGGGCGCTGCGGCCCGGGAAGGTCTTCGTCGACCACAGCCAGAACGCCGCCGCGAAGACCACCGCCGCCCCCTACACCCTGCGCGCGAGGCCGGAGCCAACCGTCTCCACGCCGGTGAGCTGGGACGAGATCGCGAGCTGCACGGCGGCCGGTCAGCTCGTCTTCCGGCTGGACGACCTCACGGGACGGCTGGAGCGGTACGGGGACCTGCTCGCGCCGCTCAACGATCCCGGACTGGCCGGGCGGCTGGGCTGACCCCGCACGGCTGGGCCGAGCGGGCGGCTGGGCCGAGCGGGGGCTGGATCTCTGGACGGCTTGGCCGGCCCTCCGGTGCTCTCCGCGGACCGTCGTGGCTCTACAGGCGCGTCCAGGTGCGGCGGTCGCGCGCCGTCGCGTACAGGGACTCGACGTCCGCCGGTTTGAGTACGCCCGTGAGCGCCGTCAGTGCCTGGATCTCGGTGTCGTGCAGGATCCGTACGGGCGTGAGCGCAGGACCGTCCGGGGACGCGGTCCTACCGCGAGAGGGTGGCCCTACGTCGAGCCGGGACGCCTCGACCACCACGAGCAC
Source organism: Streptomyces sp. NPDC088725 (assembly GCF_044751305.1). NCBI lineage: Bacteria > Bacillati > Actinomycetota > Actinomycetes > Kitasatosporales > Streptomycetaceae > Streptomyces > Streptomyces sp. NPDC088725. Next base: position 11,188 of record NZ_JBIVLO010000013.1, on the reverse strand, counting down.
CGGCCGCACCGCCGTCGCCAGGGCCAGGGAGGCGTGCTCGGCGGCCCGGCGGGCGCGGCGCAGGTGCGGGAGCGGTTCGCCGCGGCCCGTTCTGACCAAGGGGTCGGCGATACGGACGCGTTTCCTGCCGGCCGCGAGCGTGTGGACCGCGAAGACACCGGCCGGACCGATCACCAGATGGTCGATGGCGGTGGCAGTGGCTCCCGGCGGGGATATCGCGTGCACCACGCGCCATCCAGCGCCCTCAAAACGGTCGAGCTGTTCACCCACCGCCTGGTGCGCCGCCAGCAGCGCGTCCCTGGGGCCTTCATCCGGCCGGCGGGAGCCACGCCGTAACCCGCGAGGGTACTGCCGGGACGCATCCGGCCCCTCCGACTCCTCCAGCTCCGCGTGGAGGGCTTCACCGGGGCGGTTGGGGGCCAGGTCGTCGTCCGGGTGGAGGGAGAGACGGGCGAGATCGGCGGCGGTCGGTACCGGCGGCGGCCCTACGGTCACCTCTCCGGTGACGTACGGCGCGAGAGCGGCCAGCACTTCGTCGCGCGCGGCGCCGGGCAGCAGGCTGACGCGTGCGGTCTCCTTGTCGTACCAGGCGACCACGCTCGCGCCGTCCACCCGGGTGACGTACAACCGCTCCGGGCCGTACCAGCGCGCCGCCGTCACACGCAGCCGAGGTCCCGTCATGCCGCACCACCCCCGCACCATGGGAACAGCGATCGCCCCTGCTGGCAAGAACTCACGGACCTGGCTGACCAGTTGTCACAGGCGTGCGCCACACTCTTCCCAGAGCGCGCGATCCATGGGGGAAGGAAATTCAGTCATGATCATCTTCGGCACCCGAGGCTACCTCTACCAGTTGGCGATACTGACGCTGGTCTGCGGCCGGTGCGGCAATCCCTCGGCGCACACACTGCGGAAGCGCGTCGTCAAATTCACGCTGTTCTTCGTGCCGCTCTTCCCCATCTCGACGCAGTACGCGTCGCAGTGCACGTTCTGCGGCGAGGAGCAGCGCATAACCAAGGAGCAGGCGGACCAGGTACTGGCTCAGAGCGCGGCCATGCAGGGCCAGGGCCAGGCGTACGGACCGGCGCAGGGCCAGGGGCAGGGCTTCGTTCCGGCGCAGGGTCACGGTCCGGCGCAGGGCTATGGACAGGGTCAGGGGTACGGACCGGCGCAGGGGCAGGCGTACGGACAGGCCGGCGGTCAGCCGTACGGCCCTGGACAGGTGCAGAACCCCGGCCAGGGTCAGAACCCGTACCAGAACTGACCCCGCCTCGCGCGGTCCGGCGGAGCGCGCGGCCCGGCGGAGCGCGCGGCCCGGCGCCTGGTCGTACCGCGGGCGGCTCGCGCGGGCGATGATCCGTGCGGGCGCGACGCCTCGCGTGGGCGAGCACAGCGGGAAATGGGGGCATATCCCCCATAAGGTGGCGGAACGAAACCCATGCGTTCCGGGAGCACCTTGCCCACTCACCGCGTCGCAGCCGGAGCAGTCCCGGCGGCCATTGCCGCCGCGCTGTGCTTCTCCCTGTCCGCGTGTGTCAACGAGGGCGGCCTCCAGAGCGCGGGCCCGACCCGGGCGGCGCTCGGGCCCGTGCCGCTCTGGCCCGACCTGCCGCCCATCTCCGCGCCGCCCATCGACTTCGGGGAGAGCGACAAGGAGCGCGTCCCCGGTGTCAGGGTGCCTGACGACGATGTCCATCGCGTGGATCCCGTGGCCGTCGTCCGCGCCGAGGCCCGCGCCCAGCCGGAGAACGCCGACAGCAACGCGATCGACACCGATCCCACCGTGCTTCCCGGGCAGACCGTCGCGCAGCTCGCCGACTGTGCGGTGACGCCGGCGGCCTGTCCGGTGCTGAGGCCCTATCACCATGATCTGACCGGCGACGGCCGCGACGAACTGATCGTGGGCATCACGCTGCCCGACAAGCAGTTGGCCGTGCGCTGCTACCGGGCCGAGCGCGGCGGCCTGACCAGGATCATGACCACCTCGGACCAGATCACGGCCGTCGAGCTGGCCAACCGCGACCTGATCGTGCGGGTCGTCTCGGCGGGCATCCCCGGCAACGAGTACCGGACGACCTGGTCCTGGAACGCCAGGCAGAAGGTCATGCTCCCCGCGCGGGAGGAGATCATCCCCACGCACTCACCCTCCCCGTCGAGCCCGGTGTCCGGCCCGCCAGAACCGGCCCCGGCCCCTGTGCCGGGCCGGACAACAGCCCCGGCACAGGCGTCCGCACACGCACACGCACCCACGCAGGCGCAGGTCAGCGGCCCGGCGGCCACCCCGTGAGACGGCCCCGCCTGCCCGGCTGGACCGCCACCCTCACCTGGAAGGCCGCCGTCTTCATCACGGTGATGTGCTGCATGCTCGCCGCGCTGCTCGGCACCCTGGTCCACGTACTGGTGACCCGTCAGACCGTCGCGTCCGCCCGAGCGGCGGCCCTGTCCCGGCTTGACGACGTGACCGACGCGTACAAGGCGGGCAGGCCCCTCCCCCGGTTCTCCGGGATCGACCCGCCCGGGATGCCCCGCACACTGCGCACTCTCGCCACGGACGGCGAGCGCGGCACGAAGGTCGCCCGCTTCCAGCACCGGACCATCATGTGGGCGGCGGGCCCCGCTGACGGCAAGGCGCTCGCCGCGCGCGTCGACTACTCCCTCAGCGAGTCCACCATCGCCAACCTGGACCGGTCGATCCTGGCTTCCTCCGCACTCGCCATCGGCGTCACGTTGCTGGTGGGAGCGTTCGCCGTCACCCGCATCACCCGCCGGCTGCATCTGACCGCGCAGGTGGCGCGGCGCATCAGCGCGGGCGATCTGGACGCGCGCGTCAACGACCCCCGTACGAAAGACCCTTCACGCCTGCAGGACGAGGTCTCGGCGGTCTCCGGCGCACTGGACACCATGGTCTCGACGCTCCAGGGCAAGCTGCTGAGAGAGCAGCGCTTCACCGCCGATGTCGCCCACGAACTGCGCACACCACTGACCGGCCTCTCCGCCGCGGCCGAACTGCTGCCGGAGGGCCGCCCCGCCGAGATGGTGCGGGAACGGGTGCGGACGATGCGGGCGCTCACCGAGGACCTGCTGGAGATCTCCCGCCTCGACACCCGTACGGAAAAGGTGGAACTGACCGTCCACGCGCTGGCTCCGATGGTCGAGGGAGCTGTCAGAGCTTCCGGCATGGGTGCGACGGGAATGACGGGGTCCACCGGAACAGCGCGAACGCCCGGGACACCTGAGGAGGAAGCGACGCCCGAGACCGCAGAGGTGCGCGTCGTGGTCGTCAGGGACGGCTACGTCGAGACCGACCGCCGCCGCCTGGAGCGCGTCCTCGGCAACCTCCTCGCCAACGCGCGCAAGCACGGGCGGCCCCCGATCGTCCTGACCGTCGAGGGCACGGAGGTGACCGTGAGCGATCACGGCGACGGCTATCCCGCCTATCTGCTGGAACACGGGCCCCAGCGGTTCCGTACCGAGAGCGGCGGCAGGGGCCACGGCCTCGGGCTGACCATCGCTCTCGGGCAGTCCGCGGCGATCGGCGCGGTCCTGACCTTCGGCAACGATCCGGCGGGCGGGGCGGTGGCACGGCTGGCCCTCCCTCCGGCCCCGGCCCCGGAGGCGCCCACCGCCGATCACCCCCGGTGACCATTCGCACTGCCGGCTCCATCGAGTTGGACCGGTTTTCGACATGCCTTTTGTCTTTAGATAAACGGACATAAAGCATGTCACCTTGCTACGTTGCCTGTCATGACCGCACAGACGGCGGACGCTCCCCCGCCCGAGCTACGCCTCCCCAAGCGCCGGGGTGTGGAACTCTCGCTCCTTGTCTGCGCCGTCCTCATCTCCGTCTTCGGCTACGCGAGCGTCGGCCTCGCCAAGGCCGACGCCGTACCGCCCGGCGCGGCCAAGTACGGCGCGTCCCTCGGGCTGCTCGCGCTCCTCGCACACGTCGCGGTCCGCTTGCGCGCGCCGTACGCCGATCCGCTGCTCCTTCCCATCGCGGTCCTCCTCAACGGCCTCGGTCTGGTGCTCATCTACCGACTCGACCTGGAGACCCCGCACGACCGGGCCGCGCCGGCTCAGCTGATCTGGTCCGCGCTCGGGGTCGCGCTGTTCATCGCCGTCGTGGTGTTCCTGCGCGACCACCGTGTCCTGCGGCGGTACGCGTACCTCTCGGTGGCCACAGCGCTCGGCCTGATGATCGTGCCGATCTTCTTCCCTGCCGTGAACGGCGCCAAGATCTGGATCAGGGTCGGCGGATTCTCCTTCCAGCCGGGCGAGTTCGCCAAGATCCTGCTCGCGGTCTTCTTCGCCGCCTACCTCGCCGCGAATCGCGACGCCCTCGCGTACACCGGCCGCAAGATCCGGCGGCTCCAACTGCCCACCGGCCGGCTGCTCGGTCCGATCGTCTCGATCTGGCTGCTCAGCGTGATCGTCCTCATCCTGGAACGGGACTTGGGTACGTCCCTGCTCTTCTTCGGGCTGTTCGTGATCCTGCTGTACGTGGCGACGGGGCGCACCGGCTGGATCGCGGTCGGGCTGCTGCTGGCCGTGGTCGGCGCGTATGTGGTCGGCTCGCTCGAACCCCACGTCCACAGCCGGGTCGAGGACTGGCTCGACCCGTTCGCCTCCATCTACGCGGGACGCGGACCCGGCCAACTCGCCCAGTCCCTCTTCGCGTTCGCCGCCGGTGGGTTCTTCGGTACGGGTCTTGGCCGTGGCGATTCCATCCTGATCGGCTTCGCCGCCAAGTCGGACTTCATCCTCGCCACGGCGGGCGAGGAACTGGGCTTCGTCGGTCTGACGGCGATCTTCATGCTGTACGCGCTGCTCGTGGCGCGCGGTTACCGGGCGGGGCTCGCCCTGCACGACTCCTTCGGGCAGTTGCTGGCCGTCGGGCTGGCCTCGATCGTCGCGCTCCAGGTCTTCGTCATCGCGGGCGGAGTGATGGGGCTGATCCCGCTGACCGGCATGGCGCTGCCGTTCCTCGCGCAGGGCGGCTCGTCCGTGGTCACCAACTGGATCATCGTGGCGCTGCTGATCCGGCTGAGCAATTCGGCGCGCAGTCCGCGTCCGGAGGCGGTGGAACCGGGGGTCGTCGCGCCGACGGCGGGAACCGACCGTACGGGAGAGGACGGTGCCACGCCGACGGGCGAAGCCCCGCGCGGCCATGGCGGGTTGCCCGGCGACGGTGCGACACCGGGCGGCGGGACACCGGGCGGCGAGGCGATGCCGGGAGGTGAGCGGTGATCCGCTACATCAGGCGGGCGGCCGGCTTCTGCCTGCTGCTGCTCCTCGCGCTGCTGGCCAACGCGGCGCGCGTCCAGGTCTTCCAGGCCGAGTCGTTCGACCACAACCCCGCCAACCGCCGCCAGACCATTGCCCGTTACGAGCAGCCGCGCGGCAACATCCTTGTCGACGGGCGGTCCGTGACCGGATCGGCCGACACCGGACAGCAACTTCGATACGAACGCACCTACAAGCAGGGCCCGTTGTACGCGCCCGTCACCGGCTACGCATCCCAGACCTACGGTACGACGCTGATCGAGAACGCCGAGGACGACGTCCTCTCGGGCATCGACCCCATGCTGGACCCGATCCCCTTCTGGAGTGACATCACCCGCAGCCGGCAGCCGGGCGGGCGGGTCGCCACCACCATCAAGGCGTCGATGCAGCAGGCCGCGTACGGCGGGCTGGCCGGCCGCCGGGGCGCGGTCGCGGCGCTCGACCCGGTGAGCGGCAAGATCCTGGCGCTGGTCAGCAGCCCGTCATACGACCCGCAACAGCTCTCGGGTACCGGAAAGCCGGTCATCGACGCCTGGTCCCGCCTCAACGCCCAGCGCACGCAGCCGATGCTCAACAGGGCCATCAGGCAGACCTATCCGCCGGGTTCCACCTTCAAGATCGTGACGGCGGCGGCCGCGCTCGATTCGCGTGCGGTCACGGACATCGGCGCCCCGACGGGCATCCGCGAGCCTTATGTCCTGCCGGGCACCACCACCACGCTCCCCAACGAGGCGACGGGGTGCGACGACGCGTCGCTGGAGTACGCGATCACCTGGTCGTGCAACACGGTGATGGCGGGGCTCGGTGTGAAGGTCGGACTGTCCGGGATGACTGACACGGCAGAGAAGTTCGGCTTCAATGACACGGGGCTCAAGATTCCCTCCGGGGTCGCCAAGTCCAACTTCGACACCCGGATGAGCGACGATCAGCTGGCGCTCTCCTCGATCGGACAGTTCGACACGACAGCGACTCCTCTGCAGATGGCGATGGTTGCGGCAGCGGTCGCCAACAACGGTGAACTCAGGCGCCCTTACCTGGTGGACAGGACGATGAGGTCGGACGGAGACGTCATCTCGCGCACCCGCGAGCGGACGTACGAGCAGTCGATGAGCGCGGGCACGGCAGGGCAGCTCAGGCAGATGATGATCGACGTCGTCGAGGAGGGCACGGGCACGAACGCGGCAATCGAGGGAGCGACGGTAGGCGGCAAGACGGGCACGGCGCAGCACGGCCTCGGCAACTCCGGTACGCCGTACGCCTGGTTCATCGCCTGGGCACAGGCGGACGGCGCGACGCAGCCGGCGGTCGCGGTGGCGGTGGTGGTCGAGGACGCGGAGGCGAACCGCACGGACATCAGCGGCGGCGGCGACGCGGCCCCGATCGCGCGGGCGGTGATGGAGGCCGCGCTGCGGAAGCAGGAGGGGTGATGGGGGAGATCGAAGCGACTCTGGCACGGATCGAACGGCTGGATCCGGAGCTGTCCGCGTTCACCGAGGTGTGGGACGAGGAAGCCCGGGAGCGGGCGAGGTCCGTGCGACGAACGCGGGACGTCACCGAACTCCCCCTCTCAGGGCTGCCGTTCGCGGTGAAAGGGCCGGTGGGCATCCGGTCGTACGCGGCGGAGCGGTTGATCGCGGCAGGCGCGATCCCGGTCGGCTCAACAGCGGTTCCGGGTCCCGGCACCTACTGGCAGACGTGGGGCCGGGGCAGACACGGCCGCACGCTGAACCCGTACCGCGCCGACCGCACCCCCGGCGGTTCCTCGGCGGGCTCGGCGGTGGCGGTCGCGACGGACATGGTGCCGCTGGCGACGGGCAGCGACGGCGCGGGCTCGGTGCGCATCCCGGCCGCCTGGTGCGGTGTGTTCGGCCTGAAGACGACGAACGGACTGCTGCCGTCCCCAGACAGAACGGGCCTGGCGTCGGCGGGGGTACTGACCCGGTCGGTGGCGGACGCGCAGACGTATCTGCGGTGCGTGCTGACCGGACCGCACGAGAGGACGCTGACGGAACTACCGGTACCTGCGGTGTTCTCACCGGACCTGGGATTCGCCGAGGTCGACCCGGAGGTGGCGGCGGTTGTCCGGTGCGCGGTGGCGCGGTTGGAGGCGGCGGGCGTCATCCGACTGGAGCCGCGGGAAGGCGAGTTCACGCTGCTGGACCCCCGGGCGGCATGGCTGGCGATACGCGGCGGGAGCGACGCGGCGGAGATTGCCGGGGCGGCGAGGGTACGGGCGGAGAACAACCGCAGGCTGGCCGTCCTCTTCGCCCGCACACCCCTCCTGCTGACCCCGACCACCCCCAACCGCCCGCATGGCCACGAGGGCCCAGGCGAGCTGTACTCCACGGCGCTGACCTGGGCCTTCAACCTGAGCGGCCACCCGGCGGCCAGCCTCCCCGCAGGCATGACGCCGGACGGCTGCCCGGTGGGACTACAACTGGTAACGGACCGAGGCACTGATGCCGGCCTCCTGGAAGTAGCGCTGGCGGCGGAGCGGCACGGGGGGACGTTACGACCGTGAGAGATGCGGATTCCGAGAGAGAGGAAACAAAATGGCAGACAACTTCCGCCTCAAGCTGGTGAGGAGCGATGGCCGACTCTCCTACTACGAGGGCACAGTTGACGGCACCCAGAGGTGGGCCATCACGCCGGACGCGGAAAATGACGTCGTCCGCGCCAGCGAAATCAATGGGGTCACCATCGAAGGAACCTCCATGAACATGTCCACCGGAGAGGCAACCAGAGCCCTCGGGAGCGATCGCGAGGCTGCGAATTTCGTCACCATGGCCGCTCACTTGTGCTCCCAGTTCAAGCGATCAGGTGTCCCTCCGAACGAGATCCAGAAGCACTTCTGCTGAAACCCACACGACCGGCGGAATAGAAGGGCGGACGGGCACGTGGTGAACGCCAAGCCCCAACTGTGGGTCAAGTCCAGCTACAGCGGTCCCGATCAGGGCAACTGTGTCGAGTGGTCCCCCGCCTACGCGGTCGCTCACGGCATCGTGCTTGTCAGGGACAGCAAGAACCCCACCGGCCCCGCCCTCATGCTCACCCCCGAAGGCTTCACCAACCTGGTCGCCTTCGCCCGGAGCACCGACGTCTAGGGCCTGTATCGGGTCGTGATCAATCTGCGGGATTCGCCCTCGCTTCGGGGGCGGGTCCTGTAGTCCGGTGTGTATGACGCGGAGACAGCTGACGGACAAGGAGTGGGGGTACGTGGAGCCGTACCTGCCGATCGGCGAGTACGGGCCGTACCCCACGAAACTGCGCGAGCAGTTCGAGGGTGTGCTCTGGAAGTTCCGCTCGGGCGCGCAGTGGCGGGAGACGCCGGCCGAGTTCGGCGCCTGGCCCACCGTGTACAACCGGTTCCGCCAGTGGCGGGACGCCGGGGTCTTCGAGAACCTGCTGGAAGGTCTGCTCAAAGGGGCGACAGCAAGGAACAAGTCGGGCAGGACACCGACGTCGAGGCCGGGCGGGTCGAACGGCGACGCGTCCGGCGACGCCGCAAGCTCCGCCTGAAGGCCGCCCTGCTCGGCCGCTCGCGGGGCGGGCAGACCAGCAAGGTCCATGTCGCTGCCGACCGCAAGTGCAGACCGCTCGTCCTCACGCTCACCGCCGGACAGGCCGCCGACAGCCCGCAGTTCATCCCCGTGCTCAACAAGGTGCGGGTTCGCCTCCCGGTCGGCCGTCCCCGAACCCGGCCCGGCGCGGTCGCCGGAGACAAGGCGTACTCCTCCCGAGGCAACCGCTCCTACCTGCACAAACGCAGCATCAAGACAGTCATCCCGGAGAAGAAGGACCAGGCCGCCAACCGGAAGAAGAAGGGCCGCCGGGGCGACCGTCCCCTCACCCACGACGCCGAGCTCTACAAGGACCGCAACACCGTCGAGCGCCTGATCAACAGGCTGAAGGCATGGCGCGGCATCGCCACCCGCTACGACAAGACCCCCGAGAGCCGCCTCGCCGGACTCCATCTCCGCGCCTCCATGATCTGGATCAGGGACCTCGCCCGGACCATTCATTGATCACAACTCGATACAGGACCTGGTGGAACGCATCAAGAAGCGCCTGTCCCGCAAACCGGACATCTGGCGCTACACCTGGGATGCCGAGGACCGGCTGACCACTTGCACCACACCCGACGGGACCACCTGGCACTACCGCTATGACCCGCTCGGGCGCCGCACCGCGAAATACCGGCAGACCAGCGACGGCCACGTCCACGACGAGACCCTCTTCGCCTGGGACGGCACCCGGCTGGCCGAGGAAACCCACACCTGCACCGGCACGTCCGTGGCCTGGGACTACGACGGCTACCGCCCCCTGACCCAGTACGAGCGCCGGCCCCGCACCCAGGATGAGTTCGACACCCGCTTCTTCGCCATCATCACCGACCTCATCGGCACCCCCACCGAACTGGTCGACGAAGAAGGCCACGTCGCCTGGCGCTGTCGCCCCACCGCCTGGGGCGCCACCGCCTGGAACGCCGCCAGCGCCACCGCCTACACCCCCCTGCGGTTCCCCGGCCAGTACGCCGACCCGGAGACCGGACTCCACTACAACTACTTCCGCCACTACGACCCCGAGACCGCTCGCTACGTCTCCCCCGACCCGCTCGGCCTGGCCCCCGCCCCCAACCCGGTCGCTTATGTGCCCGACCCGCGCGCCGAATCCGACCCTCTGGGCCTGGCCCCCTGCAACGAAAAGGACGTCACCTGGGGCGGGCGGGTCCACTACCGCGAGCTCGGCCCCGGCGGGCGGGCCCAGGGCATGACCGCCACCCTGGCGCGCAACATGATGGGCGGGAAGACCGACCCACAGGTCGACCCCGCCGGGTGGAAGAGCGACGCAGGCTACAACCGCGCGCACCTGCTGGGCGCCCAGCTCGGCGGCTCCAACAAGGACCCGCGCAATTTCGTCACCATGCACCGCTACGCCAACAGCCCCATGATGCGGCGCTATGAGACCCAGATCCGCAGAGCGGTCGACGGTGGCGAGGTGATTGAATACTCCGCCACGCCGGTCTACAAGGGGAACAGTGTGATCCCCGAGGGCGTCTGGCTGGAAGCCCACGGCACCGACGGGTTCCAGTTCATGCCCAAGGGCGCCACCACCGGAACCAACCGCATCTACATCCCCAACGAACCGAAAAGCTTCTTCCAGGGAGGACACACCACGTGAGCGAGCAGGTACGCCGCCTCAAGGAACTACTGGCCGCAGACACCGTCTCCATCCCGTCACCGGACTGGGCGGCCATCGAAGCGGAACTGCACGCCCCCCTGCCCTCGGACTACAAAGAGTTCATCGAGCAGGCCGGAGGCGGCAACGTCGACAACTACCTCTACGTTCTCGCCCCGGCCTCCCCCAACCAGCACTATGACCTGCTCGAAGCAACCGCCGAACGAGACGAGGCCTACGAAGACCTCTTCGACTTCGAGGACAAGCCCGCACAGCTCGAGCCCGAAGGCAGCCGCATCATCCCCTGGGCAACCACGGACAACGGGGAATGGCTGTTCTGGCGCATCCTGCCCGGCCAGAACCCCGCCGACTACGCCATCCTCGTCAACGAAGCCCGCGGCGAAGGCTGGGAATTCCACGAGCTCGGCTTCGCCGCCTACCTGACCGGCATCCTGGACGGCACCATCCAGTCCGACATCCTCTCCTCCCGCTTCCCCACCCACCCCCACACCTGGCGACCCTTCACAGACACGCCGAACCAATAACGTTTCCCCACGGCTGCGGTGGTCGCCTCCTCGATATCGCAGTACGGACAGCCACGACCCGATGGATAGGGCTAGGGCCTGTATCGGGTCGTGATCAATCTGCGGGATTCGCCCTCGCTTCGGGGGCGGGTCCTGTAGTCCGGTGTGTATGACGCGGAGACAGCTGACGGACAAGGAGTGGG
>NZ_JBIVLO010000012.1:0-193208 GCF_044751305.1 Streptomyces sp. NPDC088725 | reverse complement strand
ATCTTCCTCGCGCCATAGACACGGTAGTTGGTGTCGTAGGCGCGCTGGATCAGCTCCTTCAGCTCGCCGTCCCGCACGGTCCTGGCGGACGGAGCAGCCTGGCGTTTGTGGTGGGCGTAGTAGGTGGAGGGGGCGATCTTGCAGTCGTGGGCGGTCAGCACACGGCAGATCGGCTCGACGCCGCCGAAGCGGCCCTTGTGCTCGTCGATGAACGCTACGAGCGTGTGTGTGGCCGGTCGAGCTCGGCCGCGAAAAAAGACGCCGCAGCCTTCAAGATCTCGTTCGCGCGCTTCAGCTCGGCGTTCTCCTTCTTCAGCCGCTTCAGCTCGGCCGATTCCTCGGTGGTCACGCCAGGACGCACACCGACATCGACCTGGTCCTGCCGCACCCACTTCCGGAGCGTCTCGGTCGTGCCGATGCCCAGTTTCTGGGCGACCGCTTTCATCGCGGCCCACTCGGTGTCGTAATCCGGCCGCACCTCGGCGACCATCCGCACCGCACGACGGCGCAGCTCAAGCGGGTACTGGGAAGGACGTGCCATGACTCGATCCTCTCAAATGATCGAGTCCCTACCGAACCCGGAACGGTTCATGGGTTCCGACGACTCCGATTCATGCAGCGGCTGGCCGACAGCTCTTACAAGGACGGTAACCCGACTGGCGGGCGGAACGGGCAGAGTGGAACGGAACTTGGTGCGATGCGGTGATCCGGCGTGCGTGGGCGCACGTCGGGTGGCAGTAGATCCGGGTGGTGTCGCTGCCGAGGTAGATCGTGTGCTGCCGGGCCAGGGCTTCTAGATGCTCCGGATCGATGCCCTCGGCAGCTCTCAGCTCATCGCTCACGGCCTGGCCGTAGGCCGTGTCGCATGGGCGACCGTTGTCGTAGGCGACCCGGTGACAAGGGATGAGCAGGTGCAGTGGGTTGTGCAGGACGGCGGCGACTACCGCGGCTTGGTCCGGCAGTGATGCCTCTCGCGCGATCCAGGAGACGGGGCGCATCTGACCGCGAGGGATAGTGCGCACTGCTGCCAGTGCAGCCTGCTCCAGTTCGGGAAGCAGAGACAGGTCGATGCGGAGCTGTTTGGCCCGCCCGGTGCGCAGCGCGGTGCGCACCCCGGTGGGCGCTATCGTGGTGCGCACTGCGGTCCTGCCGATGCGGGCTCGGTAGTACGCCTCGAAGTCCTCGGGGCCCGGTGTCACGGCGCTCAGAACAGCACAGGTCAGCATGGTGCCGTTGCTGGCTACGTACAACCATCCGCCGGGGGCATCGAGCGGGGCGTAGACGTCGTAAGCGCGCGACGCAACCCCCACGCGGCGCAGGATCGCGAGAGCGTAGTCTCGAGGCGCCTGCTCGGATGACCTCGGATTGGCCAGGCTAGAGAGAGACTTGGCCAGGGAGCCGTTGTCCAACTCGGCGGCACGCCCAGCGTTGTCCTCGTTCATCTTGTCACCTCCTTCGGCAAATTCTCCTGCGAAGTCAGTAAGGCGCGCAGGCCTGTCAGGCCACGGGAAACCTGAGCTTTGACGGTACCGACAGGGCACTCCTGCACCTCAGCGATTTCCGCGTAGCTCATACCCACCACGTGCCGTAGGACAATCACCACGCGATAGCGCTCCGGCAATTGGGCGAGGGCGTCCACGAGGACCTTGCGGTCAGTCGTAGTCAGCGCCCGCTCGTCCGGCCCAGGTCGGTCGTCTGGCCAGACATCGCGGGCGTCCTCCACCCGGCCCGCCGAGACGGGGCGTCGACTCTTGGTGCGTAAGTCGTTACGCCAGACGTTAGTGGCGATGCTCACCAGCCACGCCCGTGGCCGCAGTGCTCGGCGCCGTGCAGGTGAGTAGCCCTGCAGAGCCACGTAGGCGCGCAGGAAGGTGTCCTGCGCCAGGTCTTCTGCCTCTGTGGGTACCCCGGTGAGGCGGAGTAGATAGAAACGGATCACTGTGGCCTGGGCCTGGACCAACTCGGCAAATCCCTCGTCGAGATCAGCAGCCAGGCGTTCGGGCAGTGCCCCTTCCACCTCACCCATTTCATCCATTACTACGGCAGTACCACTGGAGTGCCAGTGGTTGCCCGGGACCGGCTGCCTTGCTGCGCTGCCACCGCGGACAGCACAGATAGCACGGCCGAGGCGCCGAGCACCGCCTCCATCCCGTTGGCCGCCGACTCCACCGTCCCCCCATCGGCCAGGAGCAGGTAACCGCCGCCCAGAGCTGCAACTCCCAGAGCCCCGCACAACTGTGCGTTGGTACTGATGACCCCGGACAGGTCGGCCGCGTAGCGGTCCGGCAGCGCAAACGTCATCTGCCCGATCAGAGAATTGGAGCTGACCCCCAGCCCCAGCCCGCCGATGCCCAACAGTACGAACAGCGCAGGCCCGGTGCGATGGCCTGTGGCGAGATAGACCCATACGGCGGTGTAGCCGACAGCCAGCGCCACACAGCCCAACGCCGGCATCGCCGCCCGGTACCGCTCGGGCACCCGAGCCAGCAGCGGGCCCGCAAGCCCGAAGGCGGCCACCCACGAGACCATGGCCACTCCGGCGTAGGCGGGCCCCCGACCCAGACCTTCCTGGAGGTAGACCGCCAGGACAAAGAGCAGTGCGAAGTAGGTCATCGTGGTGATGCCATGGGCCACCAGAGACCAGCGCACTGCTGGCTCACGAACCACTTCCTCGGCGATCAGCGGGCGACCACCCAGGGCGGAACGGCGACGTTGGCTCCGCCGAAAGACCAGTGCCATCGGCACGCTGGCCGCCAGACATCCCCACGTCCAGGCGGGCCAGCCCTCATCGGTGCCCAGCAGCAGCGGCACGATCAGCAGCAGGACGGCCATCGAGAGGAACAGCATCCCGCAGAGGTCCACCTCCTGCTGTCTGTCCGCCTTCTTCTCGTTCTCGTCACCCGGCATGGATCGCAGCGCCGCCCAGACGAGCAGCATCCCTGCCGGCACGTTGATCAGGAAGATCGGGCGCCAGGAGGTGCCAAACAGGTCCGCTGCGATCAGCAGGCCCCCCAGTGCCTGGCCGGCCACGGCCCCGCCAGACAACGCGACCGCGTAGTACCCCAGCGCCTTGATCCGCTGCTGACCGGTGAAGTGCAGCTGAATACCGCTCAACACCTGGGGCACCATCAGCGCTGCGCCCGCGCCCTGCAGAATCCGGGCCACGAGGAGGACGGCGTAGGCGACCACGTAGCCGGAGATCACCAGACCTACCTGCCCGCCGGAGGCACCGAGGCTGCTCTGGACGGCGGGCCCGGCGATGTTGACGATCGCGGTGTCGATGTTGGCCATGAACTGAGCCGCCAGCAGGACCGCAAGGAGCCGCCACCGGTGGATGGCTGCGACGGAGGATTCATCGCCCTCGCCGACGGGCTGCGGCACGGCGGTGTCCTCCGCGGGAGTGCTGCCCGGATGGGAGTGCCTGCTGGGCATGGTGAGGTCCTTTCTTGAGGGGCAATCAGGCAGCGGTCATAGACAGCGGCGGCCAGTTGATGCCAGCGAGATCGGGCACGATCAGGTCGGCTGCAGCAAGTGCCTCGGCGGCGTGCGTCGTGGTCAATCCCACACACGTGAGTCCTGCGGCCTTGGACGCAGCGATCCCAGCCGGGGCGTCCTCAAAGGCCACTGCCTGCGCCGGATCAACGCCCAACGCCGCGCACCCGGCCAAAAAGCCTTCGGGGTGCGGCTTGCCCTGACGCACGTCTTCCGCAGTGATCACTGCGGTGAACAGGTTCGCACCTCCGACGTGGTCCAGAAGAGCGTGGGCGTGCTCGCGCAGACCAGAGGTGACTACGGCCATCGGCACCCTCTCGGTGTACAACTTCTTCACCAGTGCCTCGGCGCCCGCGACAGGGTAGGGCGGGGGAATGGCGGGGCTGTTGAGGTAGCCGACGGCCTCGTCGAATAGCTCGTTGACGGTGCTGCCTGAGAAGCGGTGCACGTGGTCGGCCAGTGCCTCCTGCCCCCGCCGCCCGACAAAGGTGGCCAACAGCGCCTCGTCGGCCTCCAAACCATGGGTGTGGAAGAGACGGGTCCAGGCGGCACGGCTGCGATGCTCGGTGGCAACCAGTGTGCCGTCGAGATCGAAGAGTGCGGCACGGATCGGTACGGCGCCAGAAGTAGAGATGCCGGCCATCAGTGGTAACCATCCTTGATCAGTGATCTTCTGCGGGCAGAGACATAGGGCAGAGAGCTGGGAGGCGCCGCCGGATTCACTGGGCCGCGAGCAATGGGTCGAAGTCCTGGTAGAGGTGTTTCCAGGGAAGGTGCTCCTGGCAGGCGGTTGCACCGCGGACGACGGCCGCATCGTGGTGGCGGCGTGCCGCGATCTGCATCCCGACTGGGACACCGTTGGCCGACCGGCCGACCGGCACCGTCGCGGCAGGGCTGCCGATCAGGTTGAACGGACTCGTCATCGACCAGCCGACGAATTCGTCGACGTCCTGGCCAGCGACCTGACGAGGGCCGACCGTGGTGCGGGTGGTGTCGTTGGGGATGCCCGCTACACAGTTCACCGGGCTGACGACAAGGTCGAAGCTGTCGAAGAGATCCTCAAAGGCGTCCAGCACTTGGGTTCGGACGAGATCACCGAGGCGGAAATCCACTGCGCCTAGCGCGGCGCCGGTGCGGACACTGTCCAGATACCCCGGATCGACCACCCGTCCCTGCTCGCCCAGGAAGTCGGTGCCCTGCCCCCGGCTGACCTCGGCGGACTCCGCGTGGCACAGCGACAGATAGCGGCGCCACATAGAGGTCAGTTCAGCGTGCGGCAGCGGCAAGCGGAAATCTACCTCTGCGATCTCGGCACCGGCCTCCTTCAGCGCCGGCAGCGCGGCGCGCACCACTGCCTCGACCTCCGGCTCGACGGGGTAACCGCCGAGATCGGGGCTGTAGGCGATGCGCAGTCCGGCCAACGACGGCGTCAGAGCCGCAGCCAACGGTGCATCCACAGGGAAGGAGTATGGATCGCGCGGGTGCGGCCCGGACATCAGGTCAAGGCCCAGAACGGCATCCTCCACAGTCCTGGCCAGCGGTGCATAGCAGACCATTGGGTTCAGACGGCGGAAGGCATTGGGCCGGGCCGGTACCGCAACTCGGCCGAACGTCGTAATCATTGTGAACACCCCGCAGAACGCGCCAGGCACACGCAGCGAGCCGCCAGCATCGGACCCCTGCGCCAAGGGCACCATGCCGGTAGCAACGGCCGCCGCGCTTCCTCCGGAAGACCCGCCCGCATTCATCGCAAGGTTGAACGGCGTGGACGCCGGCCCGAACAGGGAGCTGTCCGTGGTCGCCTTGAAGCCGAACTCTGGCGTGTTCGTCTTGCCCACCACGATCGCGCCAGCCTCCACCAGCCGCTCAACGCACAGGATCGTCTCGTGCGACACATCCTCGGCGAAGGCTGAGGATCCGCGGGTGGTACGAACACCCGCGACCGGGTCGAGATCCTTGACTCCGATGGGCACGCCGTGCAGCGGGCCCAGCTCGGCCCCGGACATCACCGCCCGCTCGGCTTCCTTAGCAGCGGCCAGTGCCTTGTCCGCACACACCGTGACGAACGCGTTCACGGCGGGATTGAGCCGTTCAATCCGCTCCAGGCTGGTCCGAACCGCCTCCACTGGTGATATGGCACGGCTGCGGATCAGCTTCGTGAGATCCACCGCAGTCAGCGACCGGAGATCATCCATAGCTTTCCCCTTTCAAAATCCCGCGTCCACCAGCAGTGCGGCCGACGCCCCCTGAACTGTCAGGCCGCACACTGATGCGTACTCGTGTCGTGAAACACCGCGCAGCACCAGCGGGTTGCATGGCCTGGCAAACTGGGCGACCCGGTACGCCTGCGTCATTCCAGACCGTCCAGCTGCAGTTTCTCCTCCATCCGGCGCACCGCCTTGTAGTCGGCCCACAGCTGCTCTCGATCTTCGTGCGCTAGGACGACGAATCCGAGAGACAGCGTGTTCAGCAGATCCTGGGTGACCCCTAGCCTCGGCGTTTCAGTTGGAGCTGGTGGGCGGCCGAGTGAGATTGTTTGAGGCCGTGTCGGCTGGTGGGCATGGTGACGGCCCGGCGCGGGGTCGGGTTCTCCGAGGTCCTTGGGTCGAGGTGGGCAGGGACGGCGGGTTAGCTGGCGGGGCGGGGCAGTGCGGCCAGGCGGTGGAACGCGGCCGCGAGTTCATGTCGCCAGGGCCAGGTCGCGGATATGCGAAGGCGGAGGCGGCGGCCGCCGCGGGTGATCCTGGCGGCGACGTGCAGGAGCCGGTAGCGGAGTTTCTTGGGTTTGGCCGTTGCGAGTTCGCCGTCCAGCAGGAGGACGCGGGTCCAGGCGAGGAGGTCGATGGCCGCGAGGCTGAGTTCGAGCCAGGCGGCGTTGACGTCGAAGCGGCGGGAGGGGAAGCGGCCGAAGCCGGTGATCTTGCCGCGCCGGATGTGGTCCTCGACGGTGGCATGCCCGCGGTGGCGGACCTCCCGGAACTGGGCCGAGCCGGAGGTGAAGGGGGTGTCGGTGAGAAAGACCTGGTGCCGCATGCCCTCGTCCCGGTCGAAGAGCGAGAGCTGGGCTCCGGGGTGGGGACGTTCGCGGCGGACGATGACGCGGGTGCCGGCCGGGCAACCGGCAAGGTCGGTCATGCCGCTCAGTTCGGCGACCTCGGCGGACTCACGGAAGGGTGCCGTCCTGGTCCAGGGCGGGGTGCCAGACCTGCTCGGGCAGGGCCCGGATCGCGCGGCGGACCGGTTCGGTGACCGCGTATCCGACCGAGAAGAAGGTGCGGATTCCGCGTGTTCGCAGGTCTCGGATGTGGCTGAGGAAGGACTTTGCGGATCCGGCGCTGTCGGTGCGGACGAGGATATCGGTGCCGTGCCGGTGGGCGTCGGGGATCTGCGCGAGAGCGTCGTCCAGTACCGCGATGTGATCCGCGGCCGTGTTGGCTCCGGAGTTTCCGGGCCGAAGGCGCCCGGACATGGCCTCGCCGGTGTTGGCCAGGAAGTACAGCAGGGGGTGGAACCCGAAGCCGCCTTTGTAGGTGGGTGCGGCCGCCTCCTTCTCTGAATGGCAGGTGATCAGCGTGGCATCGATGTCCAGGACCAGACCGGGCACTTCACGTCCGCCGGCTTTCGCCGCCGGTATGCCGCAGCGGGTCTCGGATGTCTGGAGCCAGGCCACTTCCCGGGCCTGGGCGCGGGCCGAGCGCAGACGGTCCAGTACACGTTCGCCGATGGCGGCCAGCAGTCGCCAGGCCGTCGGCGTCGAGGCGATGGGGCCGAACACCTCGCCCTGGTCCCGCAGCGCGGCCAGATCCCCGATCGCCTCGCCGCCATCGGCAAGCATCACCGCGAGGTCAGTGGCGATCCGGCCCGGGTCATGACCAGTACCTCGTGGCCGAAGCGGTCTCAACGCGGTGGAGTACGAGCTGGTCAGTCCAGTGGCATCGGCAAGATCAGCCAGCAGCCGCGCTCCGGCGTGACCAACCACCCCCGCAGCGTCAGCAGAGACATGGAGCTTGGGACGCGAACCGATACGCTGCACGTAGAAAGTGCCTTCCGCCTGGACCGACAGAACCCCTAGACAAGGTTCATCGTCCCAGCTCAGAAGGCACTTTCGCGTTCCCGCCCATGATTCGGACGGAACTCAAGTGAAAGCGCGAGGCTAAGCGTCCCGTCGGACGAGTGCGACATAGCCCGCCACGAGGGCCGCCACCGCCCAGGCCGCCAGTACGGCCAGGCCGCTGGTGGCACCGAGGGGTGTGTGGGCCGGAAGGTCCTGGCGCAGGACGAGCGAGCCGGCCATGTCCGGCAGGAACTGCGCGATCTGCCGGGTGGCGGGAATGTTGGCCAGCATCGTCGAGATCATGAAGAACAACGGCACCAGCAGGCCGAGCGTCAGTGTGCTGGAGCGCAACACCGTCGCCAGCCCCATGGAGAAGACGACCAGCAGCACGGTGTAGAGGACCGCGCCGCCCATGCGGGCGACGACTTCACCGTCCACACCTGTCCCTCTGTCCCCGAGCAGGTACTGCACCATCAGGAACGACACCGGTGCGGTGATCCCCGACACGACGGCCGTCACCAGCGCGAGAGCGCCCAGCTTCCCGGCGTAGAAGCGGCCGCGCCGGGGCACCGCGAGCAGGGAGCCTCGGATGGTGCCGGAGGCGTACTCGCTGGTCACGGCCAGGACCCCGACGATGACCATGAGGACCATGCCGCTCTGCATTCCGGAGAAACCCACGGCGACCGGATCGATGCCGTCGGTGTTACGGCTGGTCTGCCCCATCAGGGCACTGATCGCGAGGCAGACAAGAACGTAGACAGGCAGACACCAGACGTGCGAGCGCATGCTGGAGAGCTTGACCCACTCCGCGTGCAGGGCGTGGTTCACCGCTGCACCTCCAGACCGGCACGGTATTCGGTCTGCTGGGCGGTCAGTTGCATGAATGCCTCTTCCAGGGACGCCGTCTGCTGCGCCATCTCGTAGACGGCGACCCGCCGGGCGCTGGCGAGTTCACCGACGCGCTGCGCGGTGACTTCCAGAGCCTCGATCCGGCCGTCGGGGAGCTGCTCGCTGTGGATACCCTCCGTTTCGAGTGCTTCTTTCAGCGCCTCGGGGTCGGAGACGCGGGCGAACACGCTCGCGCGGGAGTGCTCCTCGATGAACGCGTCCGTCGGGGAGTCCACCAGCAGTCTGCCCCTGGCGATGATGACAAGGTGGTCGGCAGTGACCGCCATCTCGTTCATGAGGTGGGACGAGACAAGGACTGTGCACCCCTCGGACGCGAGCCGCTTCATCAACTCCCGTGCCCACAGCACACCTTCGGGATCTAGGCCGTTGACGGGTTCGTCCAGGACGACGATGCTGGGCCGGCCGAGCAACGCCGCCGCGATACCGAGCCGCTGGCCCATACCGAGGGAGAACCCCTGGGCTCGCTTGCGCGCCACCGCCGACAGCCCGACCATGTCGAGCACCTCGTGGACCCGGCTTTCCGGAAGACCGTTGCTCACCGCCAGAGCGAGCAGGTGGTGATAGGCGGAGCGCGCGCCGTTGACACCCTTGGCGTCCAGGAGCGCCCCGACCACCGTCAGCGGCCGGTCCAGTTCCTCATACGGTCTGCCCGCCACCAGGGCACGTCCCGCCGTGGGCCGGTCCAGCCCGAGAATCATCCGCATCGTAGTCGACTTGCCCGCACCGTTGGGACCGAGAAAGCCGGTCACTCTGCCCGGTACGACAGTGAAGGAGAGATCGTCCACCGCGAGCGTATCGCCGTAGCGCTTACTGAGATTCTCGACTTCGATCATGATTTTCAGAGTACTTCCGGTCAGGACAGGCAGCACAGGAAACGCGAACACCTGCCACACGGGTCAAACACAACGGGGAAACAGGAACAACAGAGCGGACCGGGACGGTGGGGACCGGGAGGACCGGGAGACGAAGGCGTCTCTGTTCTTCTCCCCAAGCCGGTTCGGCCGGACCGTGTCTCAGAAGTGACGTCGTCCGCCCGGAAGGGCGGCCCGCGCGGCGTCCCGTGCATGTGAGGACACGGCGTGGGATGCCCGTGTACCGGACGTACTCGGACGACTCCGGCAACGCGGCGAGCACGCGTGACGGATGGCGGAGAAGCGGGAGTCCGAGAGCCCGGGGCGGGAGCAGGGGGCGGCTCACAGCGCATCGAGGATGCGTTCCAGGTCCGCGGCCGCGGCACGGGCGCCCTTGGTCGCCGCGACACCCATCACGTTCAGCACCACCTCGTCGACACCGGCATCCTCGTACCTGCGCAGTCCGTCACGGACATCCGAGGGCGTTCCCCACAGGAAACCGCCCGCATCGGCCAGCCGGCTCACGTCCGCCGGCTCTCCGGTGACCTCCAGTCCGGCTTCCCGCAGAGCCGCCTGATAGTGCGGGGCACGGAGATGAGCGCCAAAAGTGGCGAGCGCCAACTCGTCGCGGTCACGCCCCTCCCCGGCGAGCGCACACGGCACGATCGCGGTCGTCGGCACCGGATCGCGCCCGGCCGCGTCGCTCGCCTTGTCCACACACGGGATCAGCACGTCCCGCAGATGATCGGGCGTGCACAGCCAGGTGACCGCCGCGTCCGCGACCTCCCCGGCGAGCGCCGCCATTCTGGAACGCAGAACACCGACACCGACACGCACTTCTGGACTACGCACACCGACCAGACGCGCCCGCATCGGATGGGCCCCACTCACATTCTCCGCCAACTCACCGCTGATCAGGGCCCGTACGGCGCCGACGTAATCACGGGTCGCGGCGAGCGGGCTGCGGTACGCATTCCCCAGCACCGCCCGCTGGTAGTCCGGCCAGCCCGGGCCGTACGCGGCCAGCACCGAGCAGCCCGTGACCAGGGCGGTGGACCGGGCCTCGTTCGCCGCGTGGTACGGCGTACGCAGCGGGGTGAGGTCCACGCCGAAGCCGGTGGGGACACGGATGCCCACACCGGCCAGCCAGCTCGCCAGATGATGGTTGTCGATGACCTGGCTCTGCCCCTGCCAGAGCCTGCTCGCCTGCGTCCAGCGCACCAGATTGGCGAAGGGCACGGCCTGTTCGGGGCGGGTCGCCACTATGGGCAGGACAAGTGAGTACCGCACATCGGCCTCCTAGCCGATCAGGGCGACCGGTGCCGGCAGCGCCGTCGCGGAGGCGAACATCAGGTCGGTGTCGGCAACGCCGGACCAGCCGAGCATGTAACCGATCAGCGAAGTACGCCCCACGACACCGGTATAGAAGCCGTACTGGCGCGCCCGCTCCAGCACCGTGCCCTGGTAGGCACGCGCACGGTCCGCGAGCGCGCGGTCCCCGGTGAGACCGGCGACGTACAGCAGCGCCTGCACCACACCACTGCTGCCGTGGCACACCGACAGTTCGACCGGTCCGTCCTCCACTTCGGTCGCCGACGCCACCAGGCCGGCCAGCCGCTCCCCGGCCAGCCAGTCGAGGCGGCCTGCGGAGTGGCAGATCTCTCCGGCCGCCACGAGGACACCGGCGGCTCCCTTGCACCAGCCGGGCACCGCCGGACGGTATCCGTCAAGGCGCGCGGCGAACCAGCCGAACGCCTCCTCGGTCAGCCCGCGTTCACCGAGAACGCGCCCCGTACGCGCCTTGGCCCAGCACAGACCGAGTTCCCCGTGTGCGACTTCCATCTCCGCGCCCCCGGGCACACGCCCGCCCGTCCCCCGCATCAGCCGCCGTACGCCGTCGACGGCTCCTGCGCCCGGCAGCCGTCCGCGCTCGACACGGGCGAGCAGTGCCATCAGCACACCGGCCGGACCATTGGCGAGGTCCGGCTCCAGATCTCCGCCGCGCCGCTCCATCAGACCGACCAGCTCCGTCGTCCAGTCGTCGTCGACGGCATCCGGACGGGACAGCAACAGCGAAGCGAGACCCGAGAAGACGGACTCGGGCATCGTCTCCAGCACGTTGCGGTATTCACCGGCCAGCGTGGCGAGACCGGCGTCGGCCGCCTCGGCGAACGCCGCGTATCGCCCGTTCAGCGCACCGGTGTTGCGCATCAGCCGGTTGATGCCGCCCATGTCGTGGAAGGCGACGTAGTTGCCCGGTGTGATGGTCGGGGCGTTCCGGTCGGGGCCGATACTGCCCAGCCAGCCTGCCCGGATGCCGTCCGGCCCCTCGGCGGTGACCGCGAGGTCACGTACGACGTCGGCGATGGCGAAGCCCCAGGTTCCCGGAGCGGCGTGTGCCAGGGTGTCCCCGGCGAACACCCCGTGCGCGGACAGGCCCTGCGGCTCGGCCGCGATGGAGCCCATGCACTCCTCGACCAGGAAATGGTGATAGCGCTCATGACGCTCGCGAGCGGCGCGGACACCGCGCAGCGCGTTGCCGACGGGCGAGAGAGTGAAGAAGCCCGGCAGGTCGCGGCCGTCCGCGGTGAGCGCGGTGGAGTCGGCGCCCACCGAGAAGTACGGGATGTCACCCGCGTCGAGTGCCTGGGACTCGGCTGCGCTCAGATACGCGGTCTGTTCCTCGGGCAGCGGCCGGGACTTGCGGTTCAGCAGACCGAGCAGCCGGTCGGCCTCAGCACGTGAGCCGAGATACTTGGGGTGGGTGGAGGCGTCAAGGTAGCGGCTGTAGACCTCTGTGGAGCGCAGCACCGATCGGACATGCACGTCCCGGCGCCCGGAAAGCGCCTCCTCGACTCCCTCCTCGTGCAGGAAGGCCAGAGCGTCCCGGTAACCGGCCATGACATACGGGAAGTTGTCGGTGATGGCGAGAGCAACGCCGTCCAGCCGGGGCACATTGGTGGTGTGCCGGTACGTCACGGCGTCCCACTCGACCCGGATCGCGTCGCTCTCCCGGTCGGCGACGGACGGGGTACGCATCTGCGACTGCTGCTCGCCCACCAGGCCGGCCCCCGACATCAGGATGTCGATCACCGAGTCCGGGTTCTCCACGGGCAGCAGCATCGTGGTGGCCACCGAGGACTTCATGTGATTGATCAGCCGGTGCGGCAGCGAGCCGTCGGGCACTCCGCCGTCGCCCCGGAGCACCGTCTCCGAGTCGATGACGCACGGATACTCACCGTGCGCGAGGACGTTCTCGTCATGCAGGTCGCTCGCACCGATCGCGCCGAGCAGGCAGGTCAGAGCACCGAACCGGTAGAAGTACCGGTCAGGCTGCGCGGTGTCCGTCATCCCCGAGGCCTCGGTGAAGCGCTGCCAGCCGTGGTGGCCGACGGTCACCGAATCCGGCACGCAGCGGTCCAGAGAGTGTGTCAGCCGGCCCTCCATCGCGCCGTACAGGTCCCGCAGGAGGTCGTCGCCGGTGAGCGGGCGGGGCTTGTAGACCAGGCTGTGACCGCCACTGCTGGTGACGAAGAAGACGCGGCGGTTGCCGTTGTGCGGGTCGGAGCTGGACGGTGCGACGCGGGTGAGGGTCTCGCCGGCGGGGTCGAGACCGAACGCGGCGGCCAGCACCGGGGCATCGTCGCGCCACGCCTGGAGCATCTCCTGGCAGGCCGCGTGGATATTGGCGGTTACCGTCTTCAGGCGCTCGGCGAGGACGGGGTAGCGGCCGAGGAGGGCGGCCCGCCGTTCCGCGCTGCGCAGTTCCTCCGTGAACGAAGCCAGCGCGGTGCCGCTCCCGGCGTCGACGGGCAGGCCGAGTGCCTGCCGGTGGGTGTGGAATTCACCGATCAGTGTGCGGTAGCTATGCCCCTCGACCGTGCACACCAGGACGTCCCACATGGCGTGCAGGACGTCGTCGCGCGCCTGCGGGTCCACCGCTTCGTCGAGGAGCGGGGCGAGCGAGGCGGCGAGGTCGTCCCTGGGCGCGAGGTCCAGGTAGAACGGCAGGAAGGCGGAAACGGAAACGGAGGGTTCGCTCTGCGTCATGCACTCTCGCCTATCAGGGTCGAGGCGCCGGTCTCCGCGTAGAGAGCCGCGTAGGTCGCCTGGTTGTCCAAGAGCTGCTGGTGGGTGCCGTGTTCGATGACGCGCCCGTCGCCGAGTACGTAGATACGGTCCGCGGCGCGGATGGTCGCCAGCCGGTGGGCGATGATGACCTGAGTGGCGCCGATCTCCTTCATGATCTTGGTGACGCGGCGCTCGTTGATGGTGTCCAGAGAAGCGGTCGCCTCGTCCATCACCACGATCTTGGGCCGCTGAAGCAGGGTCCTGACGATCGCCAGACGCTGCCGCTGCCCGCCGGAGAAATTGGCGCCCAGCTCGGACACCAGGGTCTTCAGCCCCATCGGCAGGGCGTCGACGAAATCGAGGATGCCCACCTGCGAGCAGTACACGCGCACCTGTTCAGGGTCGATGTCCTGGCCGAGTGTGAGGTTCTCCAGGATGGTGCGGTTGTGCAGGTGAACCTCCTGCGGGATGTAGCCGATCTGGCGCCGCAGGTAGTCCTTGTCGTAGTCGGCCATCGGCCGGCCGCCGAACTCGATGACACCGGCGGTCGGTTCGTGCAGCCCGCAGAGCAGGCGGCCGAGCGTGGACTTGCCCGACCCCGACGTGCCCACCAGGGCCACCCGCGAGCCGGCCGGGACTTCCAGCGACACCTTGTCGATCACCGGCGCGGCGTGCCGCGTGTACTGGAAGCGCACGTCCCTCAGTGTGATGGACGCGTCCGGCAGCTCCCGCAGATCGCCACCCGGATCCTCGATGTCGTGCGCGGTGATGTCACTGAGCCGTGCCATGTAGCGGGAGGCCTCGGTGAACTCCGTGAACATCTGGAACACCGATGTCGTCATGGAGAAGAACGTGACCGACACCGACTGCACGGCGATCGCCGAGCCCAGGGACACCACGCCCTGCGCCACGTAATACAGGCTGCCCAGCAGCATCACCATCGGGCCGAACATCTGCGTGGTGGTGGCGATGCCGGCGATCCAGCCCTGCTGGAGACGCATGCGCCGTTTCATCGCGTCCAGCGAAGCCCGGTAGACGTTCGCCCACTCGTCGGCGAACTGGGCCGCGTATCCGCCCATTTTGATGCTGGGGATCGAGACGATGGCGTCGAGCTGGGTCGACTGGCTCTTGCCGAGCTGGCTGATCTCGGCGTCCGTGACCTCCTTGACCCGGGTGCGGGTCAGCCACAGGTACAGCGCGTTGCACGCGAACATCCCGGTCGCGATCAGCCCGATCCGCCACTCGGTGACGTACAGGTAGCCGCCGATGCAGACCAGCGTGCCGATGTCGAGGACGCCCTGCGCGATCCGTGACGACAGCAGGTCGCGGACCGCGTTCACGGTGTTCAGCCGGAACAGCAGCTCGCCCGGCTGACGCGTGGTGAAGAACTTGTACGGCAGGCTCAGCAGTCTGCGGAAGGTGTGCGACATCAGGTGCTCGCCCATGACCGCGATGAGGGAGGAAAGGACGACCACCCGCAGCAGCCAGAGCACGAGGTACCCGAGCGCCGCCGCGCCCAGCGCGCCCAGGACGAGGCCCAGGTCTCCGGGGTCGTGCCAGTTGCTCTGCCGGTCAACCGCCCACTTGGTCAGCGCCGGGATGCCGAGGACGGCCAGATAGCCGCTCAGGGAGAGCACCGCCACGAGGGCGATCCTGGCGACGGAGCGCTCGGCGAACAGCGGGACGGAGCGCCAGTCCTTCGTGGCGGGCTGCTTCTGCCTGGTGAAGCCCTCGCCCGGCTCGGCGGCGATGACGATGTCGCTGAAACCGGCGGCCAGTTCGTCCCGCGTCAGGCGTCGCCGGCCGATGGCCGGATCCATGACGGTGGCGGTACGCCCGTCGAACTTCTCCAGGACGACGAAGTGGTAGTCCTCCCAGTAGAGGATGACCGGGGTGGTGAACTGGGTGAGCCCCTCGACGCTGCGCACCCGGAACGCCTTCGTCCGCATCCCGCGCGAGCGCAGGAAGTCGGACAGCTGCTTGGCGCCGAGCCCGTCGCGGCCCGCGTCCAGGCTCTGCCGGACCGTGAAGAAGTCCTCGGTACGGCCCCAGTAGCGCATGACGGCGATGCAGCAGCACAGTCCGCATTCCGTCTGGGTCACCTGGGTGACCGTCGGCACGCGCCGGCCCATCACCGCGCCCCGCGGGACAGGGACAGCGGCGAGACCCGCGACTCGGGCTCGATTCGGTTCAGCAGGTGCAGCAGCACGCCCGAGGTGCCGACCATGAGACTGGTCGTGTGGGCGTACCGGCTGCGGTGGTCCGTCAGTTTGCTCATGAACACCTCCGGTCGCAGCCGGGTCTCCTCCAGGTCGGCCACCCGCTCGGCAAGGCGCGTGTCGCCCAGTCGTACGGCGGCCTCGGTGAGTACGTCGTGGTTTCCGAGGTCTCCGTGGCACCACGTCAGGTTCCGGCCGAACCCGTCTCGCAGGGTGTGGGCGACGGCCCGGTCCAGCCAGGAGCGGGCGCGGTCGTCGCGGTCCTGTCCCGCGCGGGCGAGCAGGGCCAGGGCGATGCCGGCCGCGCCGTGGCACCAGCCCGTGGAGAACCGGCCGGGCTCAGCGGCGTTGGAGAACCAGTTGTCCTCGTCCGCGTCGTGGAACCCGGCCAGCCGGTCGAGCACGGCGCCGGCGCAGGCGTCGGCACGCTGCCGCAGCTCCGGGTCCTCCAGGTTCGGTCCGAGGACACTGAGGGCGTGCAGCACACCGGAGACCCCGTGGGCGAATCCGGACTGCCCGGACCAGGCGCCGCCGGCGGTCTCGACCCGGGCGCACAGCATCTCCGTCAGGCGGGGCAGTACCGCGCGGGCGTGCGGCCCTCCGACGGCGGCGATCATGGTGGCGGTGCCGGCGAGGCCGCTGATGACGTCGGCGCCGGTGCCGTCCTCGCGGATCTGGTCCACGGCCAGCGGGACCGCGTCCCGCGCCGCCTGCCGCCAGTCCGGCTCCCCGAGAAGCAGCCCCGCGGTGTCCAGGGCGAAGAGGAGCCCGGTCAGCCCGGTGTACGCGCCGGGGCCGGTCTGCTGGACGCTGCGCTGTTCGTAGCGGTGGCCCGCGAGGATGTCCGCGCTGGGTGCGAAGATCTGCCGGGCCGCGTCCGCGTACGTGTCGTCGCCGAGCACCCGGCCGGCGGCGGCCAGTGCGAGCGCCGGGCCGGTGCGGCCGGTGTAGAGGTCGTAGCCGAGGACCCCGCACGGCCAGACGCGTTCCGCCTGCGCGGAGGCGAGCGGGCCGATCCAGGTACGCGGCAGGTGCGCGAACTTGTCGGGCAGGGCGCTCGCCACCAGGCCGTCGGCGAGTTGCCGGGCCAGATCGCGCGTTCCGCCGGGGGTGGACGTGGTGTGTCCGGCCTGCCAGCTCTCCGTGCCTGTGAGGTGGTTGTCGGGGAATCTGGAGCAGAACGCCGAGTACAGCAGGGTGAGTTGACGGGCGATGACGGTCTCGTCGAGTTCACGGCACTTGCGCAGCGCCCGGTCCAGCGGAGTCTCGGCCAGCCGCGCGCCGGTGTCCTTGCCGTCGGCGTCGTACAAAACGGTGCCAGTGGCCTCGGCAGCGAAGTAGGGGACGTCGCGCTCGGCCATCTGCCGCAACTCCGCCGCGATGATGCCCGGATCGGAGGTCTTCGAGGCGATGGCGATGCGTTTCAGCAGGCCGAGGGTCGTCTCGGGCGCCGCCATGGCGGCGGCCGAGGCGGTCATCCGCAGGGTCTGCGCGTACAGCGCGGTCGGGTTGTGCACGTACCGGATCCGCAGGCCGCCGGCGAGCCGGGTCAGCAGCGCGGTCCAGGCGTCCCGGTCGCGGATCAGGGCGCGGGCGGTGTCGGCGAAGCCCTGCGCCATCTCCTCGGCGAGGCTGTGCATCTCCTCCTCGCCGCCGCTGCGCACCACGGTGTTGCGCTGTTCCGCCTGCTCGGCCCGGAGCACCACCTTCATGGTGTCGGTGAACGGGTTCTCGAAGGCGAGTCCGCGAAAGGGCGAGGTGCCCTTGTTCGCGCCGCCGAGGAAGCCGAGGTCCACGTGTCCGGACCCCTCCGCCTTGCCCGCCATGACCAGCGGCAGGATCCCGATCCCGTACAGGGAGTGGGCGATGACGTCGTACGCGTTGCCCTCCGCCTCTGGACGCGGACCGACGTGGACGCGGGCGGGGTGCAGGAGCGTCTCCAGGTCCACCGGCACGGGGCCGCGCCGGGTGGCGAGGATGTTCTCGAAGTGCATGTCCCGGGCGTCCAGCAGGTAGAGGACGGCCGCGAGTTCGCCGCACTGGCGCATGAAGCGCGGCGATACGTCAGCGACGTCCTCCGCCTCGACGAACTCCACGTACCCGTAGCCGGCGCGGGCCAGGGTGCGGGCCGCGGCGAGGCCGGTGCCGGCGTGCCGGTTGACGTGGTCGGCGATCTCCTCGTACGCCGCCTCGCAGGATATGTCGCGCGGCTTGTGGACGAGCCGGGCTCCGGAGGCGAAGGCCAGCACCGAGACGCTGCGTCCGTGCGCGTGGGAGTCGCCGTCGGCCTGGCCGATCGAGGCGAGCGGATCGTCGGCGCCGATACCGAAGGTCTCGGTGATGAGCCGCCGGTCGGCGCTTAGCCGCTCGCACATCTCGTCGAAGGCGTCGGCGGTGTTGCGGATCAGGTGACCGACGGCCGAACGCAGCACGGGGAAGTCCGCGAGGCGCTGTGCGTCGGTGTGGCGGGTGACGAAGTCCAGGTAACGGGCGTTGCCCGTGTCACCGCTCAACGTGCCGTGCGCGGCGGCCGCGTTGAGCGCGGCCACCAGGGAGCGCGTGCAGGTGTGCCGCAGCCTGCTCTCCGCCCTGGTCAGCAATTCCAGGACGATCGCGTCGGGGTCGGCGAAGAGCGGGGCGTGCCGGGCCAGGCGTTCCGGCCGGCAGACCTGGACGGCCAGCCCGCGTACGACGCGCTGGAACGGATACCGCTCCTCCTCGTCCGTCCAGCGGCCGACCGCCGGAGACGGGGGTACCCGGTGGGCCGGTGCCGGGGTCAGGAGCGTGGCTAGAACATCGCTGTCGTGTGCGGCCAACGGATCGATCGTTTCCCGTATTTCCGCATCGTCGAATTCTGGGTACAGGTTCTGTGAGGAGACCACGGATTCTTTTCACTCTGAGGATACGGGCGGATACGGTAGACTTCGCGAACGTCATGGGGTGGGAATCATCCACCGATTCCCACCCCATGGCCTTATCAACGCAGTGACCCGTCAGCGGCACATCAGCACTTGCTGGTGCACTTGGTGGTCGGACAGAAGGCGGCTGACGCCGCGATCGACACTGCGATGCATGCCGGCGTGGTGGTACCGCCCTGCGCGTCCTCGTCACCCAGCTCGATCAGCTCGAGCTCGTCGTAGGCACCCAGAAGGTCCTGGTTCTCCATGTAGTTCACCCCCTTTCACACGACAGGCCCAGCAACTGGACACATGGGTGTCAGTTGCAGTTGGGCTGGCACTCCTTGGTCAGAGTGCACCAACCGCCTGAGTTTCCAAGGGCGTCACTGAGCGAGAACGTGTTGGTGGTGCAGGCACCGTAGGCCACACCATCAAAGTCCTGCTCAGCGATCTCCTCCACAAGGGAGACGTCACCTTCAAAGGGCATCAAAATTCACCCCCTTCCCCGTTGATTGAACACCGCAGGGGAATCAGGTAATCCGCTTTCGCATTTCCCTGCGGTATTCGCGCTGCCATTCAGGCAACGCCGAGGAAGCTACCGGAACGCATCAGCAGTTCACAACTCTCACACAATGTGACCAGGGTCACATTGCATTGTTCGACATTCACCCCATCCGGGGTAAAAATGGACACCGCATAAGAATCCGGCCACCGGTCATTGGTGACCCCACCGGTAAATGAACGGAATAAACCATTCCCCATGCGGTCCTTTTGCGCACCCGATGCGGCACCTGCCGAGGGGGCGCCGATTCCCGGCAGTCACCAAAGCGGCCAAAATACGGTTCTGACCGCTTTGGGCCCGGCTTTCGGAGCATTCACAGCAAGAGGCGACACAGAATCGGCCACACCGCCCAAATGGACCAAAAAAGCAGCTCATCTTTGGCTGCCACAGGCCGGAACTGTGCCCTCGATGACGTCTCACGCGTGACCGGAATCGGAATCCGCGATTCCGGATTCTCGCCTCCCTGACGCCGAGGACGGCCCCCCTCTTTACCCTTGACTTCGGTCCGCGCCTCCAGCAAGGATCAGGGCCTCGCGCCGGTTTCCCCGTCGCACCAATTGATGTCACAGGCACCCATGGGGCGGCAATGGAGGGCCTGACCGTTGCGTGAGCTGTGCGTTTACGGGATTCGGCCACTGCGGCATCACCCGAGCCGCGCACGCGCACCGGCGAAAGGCCCCGCCACCGGGCTCCCCATTCCCGGGAAACATCTACTCGGCGAACGGGACGGAATCCCCGGTTCGGTAATGAAATCCTCTTCTCCGGGTACGGTTGAAGAGACGGTATCCGACGATGCTGAGGACGTTGTCATGTTCGGTAAGAAGAAGAGCAAGGACCACGGCGGCGAGCCCAAGGCGGAAGCCGCCCAGCAGCAGGACGCCGGCAAGGGCAAGGGGCGCAAGCGCAAGTCCGACAAATGGTCGGACCAGGAGAAGATCACGACCATGACCTCCGGAATCTGGTCGAGCTTCAACTGACGACCCGTCTGTCGCCCCGCCACTTCGGCGTGAGGCGTATGTGAGGTGTCCGTGAGTGGGCCCTCGGGAAGGTGCTCCCTTCCCGAGGGCCCACTCAGGCCGTACGACCCACCAGCCGCGTGATCGTGACGGGGTGAGGAGCAGCGGTCGGCGCATACGCGCACCGCTTCGCGGACTCCGCCGTCGCTGGGGAAGGCCACCTCGGCGGTCCCGTGGAGTCCGGCGTCGCCGTTAGGTCGGTACGGCAGCGCTTCACCGCCGTACGGCCGCCGGGTCCTGCGTCACCGGAGCTGTCCCGGCGACGACCGCAGGGAGTTGATCTTCCAGGACGCCTTGAGGAACGTGTAGTCGACCTTGCCGTCGTCGGACGTCGAGGTGCGGCTGGTCGTATCCATGGTGAGCGTACGGACCATTTCGTCAGGGTCCTCGCCGAATGAGTGACGAATGGCGTCCGGCTGCTCGGACAGCTTCTTGAAGCGGACCAGGGACGCCATCACCGCTCGCTCTCGTAGTCTTCCCGTTCATCGAGCGGGGCCACGCTCTGCCCAGGCCCTCGCAGGGACAGTCCAGTTGAGAAGCGTGGCCCCGGGCGTTCGATGATCGTTGTCGCTGAAGGTACGTGAGGAGGCAGTCGAGCTCCGTGCGTGTTCGAGCAGCACGCACTCGGGGCGAGCGCGGCTGGAACGGAGGAAAATCCAGGCATCGGCGATTCGGCGTCCACGTCAAACTTGTGGGTCACGGTCTCACCGGCTTCGTCACCCGCGGTACGTCTCCAGCAGCCGCAGCCAGATCTCGCTGATCGTCGGGTAGGCCGGCACCGCGTGCCACAGGCGGTTGATGGGAACCTCGCCGACCACCGCGATCGTGGCGGAGTGGAGCATCTCGCCGACCGCGGGGCCCGCGAAGGTGACGCCGCGCAGGGTTTCGGTGTCCAGGTCGACGATCATGCGGGCGCGGCCCGTGTAGCCGTCCGCGTACAGGGCCGCGCCCGCTACCGTGCCCAGGTCGTAGTCGACCGCGCGGACGCGGTGGCCCGCGGCCTCCGCTTCGGCGAGGGTGAGGCCGACCGAGGCGATTTCCGGGTCCGTGAAGACGACCTGTGTGACGGCGGCGCGGTCGGCGGTCGCGGCATGGGCGCCCCAGGGGTCGCTCTCCAGCAGGGGGACGCGCTGAGCCCTTGCCGCGATGGCGGCTCCCGCGATCCTCGCCTGGTATTTGCCCTGATGGGTGAGCAGGGCGCGATGGTTGACGTCGCCGACCGCGTAGAGCCAGTCGGTGCCCTCGACGCGGCAGCTGTCGTCCACCTGGAGCCAGGAGCCCGGTTCGAGGCCGACGGATTCCATGCCGAGGTCGTCGGTGCGCGGGGCGCGGCCCGTGGCGAAGAGGATTTCGTCGGACTCGAGGCGTTCGCCGGTCTCCAGGACGACGGTGACGGGGCCCGTTCCACCGGTGCGTTCGACGGAGGCGACGGAGACGTCCGTACGGATCGTGGCGCCCGCCTCGGTCAGGGCGGCGGCGACGAGTTCGCCCGCGAAGGGTTCCATCCTGGGCAGCAGACCGCCGCCGCGGATCAGCAGGGTGACCTCCGCGCCGAGCGCACGCCAGGCGGTGGCCATCTCCACGCCCACCACTCCCCCGCCGACGACAACGAGTCGTCCCGGTACCTTCTGGGCGCTGGTGGCCTCGCGGCTCGTCCAGGGCCTGGCACCGGCCACTCCCGGCAGATCGGGGACCACGGCCCGGCTGCCTGTGCACACGGCGACGGCGTGGCGCGCGGTCAGCAGCCGCTCCTGGCCGTCGGCGCCCGTGACGGTGATCTTCTTCGGTCCGGCCAGCCGCCCGTGCCCGCGGTAGATGTCGGCGCCGACGCCTTCGAGCCACTGGACCTGGCCGTCGTCCTTCCAGTGGGACGTGAACTCGTCGCGGTTCGCGAGCACCGCGGCCGCGTCCAGCGGACCCCGGGCCGACTGCCGCAGTCCGGGGACGCGGCGGGCCTCCGCACGGGCGATAGCCGGGCGCAGCAGCGCCTTGCTGGGCATACAGGCCCAGTACGAGCATTCGCCGCCGACGAGTTCGCTCTCCACGACCGCCGCGCTGAGACCTGCCGCCCTGGCGCGGTCGGCGACGTTCTCCCCGACCGGTCCCGCGCCCAGCACCACCACGTCGTACTCCATCGCTTCCGTCATGGGGCCAGTCTGGTCCGGGCTGCGGGGCATGGCCAGACGATCTTCGGGCAAGGGCCAGGAATACAGCGGTGGCAAGCGCCGTTGTGCGAGGCGGCTCACCCGGACAGAGCAGGAAGAGGTAGCAGGCAATGGCCACTGTGGAACTCACCAAGGAGAACTTCGACCAGACGGTGTCGGAGAACGACTTCATTCTGATCGACTTCTGGGCTTCCTGGTGCGGACCGTGCCGCCAGTTCGCTCCGGTCTACGACGCGGCGTCCGAGCGTCACGACGATCTCGTCTTCGCCAAGGTCGACACGGAGGCCCAGCAGGAGCTGGCCGCCGCGTTCGAGATCCGTTCGATCCCGACGCTGATGATCGTCCGTGACAACGTCGCCGTCTTCGCCCAGCCGGGCGCGCTGCCCGAGGCCGCTCTGGAGGACGTGATCGGCCAGGCGCGCGCGCTGGACATGGACGAGGTACGCAAGTCGGTGGCGGAGGCGGACGCGAAGAACGCGGAGGGTGCCGCCGGCGCCTGAGCCCCCGTCCGGCTCCGGAAGGCGTCCAGCCCCGGAAGGTGTCCCGCCCCGTGCAGGCGTCCGGCCTCCGCGGGCGGTACCTCCCCGGCAGGCGTCCGGCTCCGGCAGGCGTGTCCCGCCGGGGCCACGCCGTTCGGTGAAGGGACCCGTAGCCCGTTTTCGGCGCCTCTCCGGAGGTCAGCCGAACCGCGCGTCGATGACGCGGACCGACAGGCCGTAGTCCAGTTCCTCGCCGTCGATCAGCAGCGCCTCCACCGTGTGCGTCTCGGGATCGATGTCGGCCTCCATTCCGTTACCCGCGTAGCGGGGGTAACCGGAGGACCCGGTGTCGCCGGTGGCTTCCACGACGGCGGAGCGCAGGGCGCTCGTGGGCAGCGGCGGGCCGTCGCGGCCCTGCGTGTGTTCTGGCACCAGCAGGATCTCGAAGCGCTGCGGAACGATAGTCATGCTCGTGACGCTAACTACCCTGCGGCCATGGCGCATTTCGCCTGATGAGTGCCAGGAGACCCGCCCTCCCGGACGTGGCACAGACGTTCTAACGTCTTGCGGATGACATCCTTTGCTTCTGATGCCGATTACGCCGACCGCGACTTCCCGGGGCGTTCGGGCCCCTCTGCCACCACGGAGGCCGAGCCCCGTGAGGTGGGTCCGGTCCAGACGTCCTACGCACCGGTCCGCGACGGCGATCCCGACCCCGGGGAGATCGTCTGGACCTGGGTGCCGTACGAGGAGAACGACGGGCGCGGCAAGGACCGCCCGGTACTCGTGGTGGCCCGTGAGGAGGCCGGCACGCTGCTGGCCGTCCAGCTCTCCAGCAAGAACCACCAGAACGACCGTGACTGGGTGCCGATCGGCGTGGGCCCGTGGGACCGCGCGGGCCGTGACTCGTGGGTTGCCGTCGACCGGGTGATGCGGCTCCACGAAGAGGGCATGCGGCGCGAGGCCTGTGCCCTGGACCGGGGCAGGTTCAACCTGGTCGTGAACCGCCTCAAGGAACGCTACGGCTGGAGCTGAGCCCGCCGGAAACGAGCGACGGGAGCTGCGCCGGCCGGAGCTGTGCCGGCCGGAACTCAGCGCCCCGGGAATCGAGACCGCTCAAGGCCGACGCCGGGCCTGCCCGCCTTCCGGGCAGGCCCGGTCCGGCCATGACCCGTGGTCCGCGCCCCGGCTACGCCCCGGACACCCCCGCGAAGGTCCGCCGGAAAGCCTCCAGCGTCGGCGTTCCCCGCGCGCCGTCGAGCACCGCGAAGACGACCTCGTCGAAGTGCCCGGCGAACCGGCCGTCGCCGGTCAGCGGCATACGGAACGCCTCCGCCACCCGTACCGGGTCGTTGGCGAAGACCCCGCAGCCCCAGGCTCCGAGCGGGTCCAGCCAAGGTGAGTCCAAAAGCCGCCACGGGATGATCTTGAAGCCGTGATCCCCTGCCGTTCCTCTACCACCGCGTCCCCGCGGGTGTCCTGGATTCCGCAATTTTGATCTTCCTGGCGTCGCCGCCTGGACATGATCGCGCGGGCGCGTGAGGCGCCTTCGTATGGGCTGGGCGTCGAGTGGGGTGGGGATGACCTCGATCGAGAGGACCGCGTACCCGCGGTTCAAGCGGTTGATCACCGCGCGTGAGCTGCATGTGTTCTTCACTCCCAGCGAGGAGGAGCGGGCCTGGGCGGAGGAGGTCACGGACTCGGACGAGCACCAGCTCGCCCTGTTGGTGGCGCTGAAGTCGTATCAGCGGATGGGGTGCTTCCCGAAGGCGTACGACGTGCCGGAGCAGGTGGTGGAGTTCGTGCGTCGGGCGGTGGAGCTGCCGGAGAGCACGCTGCCGGTGTATGCCTCTGGCCGTACGGCGGAGCGGCACCGGTCGTGGGTGCGTGGGCGGTGCGGGGTCCGCTACGACGGCCAGGCCGCCCGCGGGCTCGCCCAGGAGACGATGCGGGTGGCGGCGGCGTCGAAGAACAACCCGGCGGACCTGATCAACATCGCGCTGGAGAAGCTGGTCGAGGCCAACGTGGAGATACCTCGGTTCTCCACGCTGGACGCGATGGCATCCACGGTGCGGGGCCAGGTGAACGAGGAGATCCTGGCCGGCATCCAAGGCCGGATGACCGAGGAGGAGCGGCGTCGGCTGCTGGGGCTGCCGGACGTGATTGGGCTGGACCGCAAGACGCTGTTCAACGCGCTGAAGCAGAACCCGGGCCGGGCGACCTGGTCGCACTTCAAGCGGCTCAAGGGCCACCTGGACCGAATATGACGCCATGGGCCGACCCGTCAAGATTACTGACTCCGCCCCCTCGACGGTGACTTACGGCTACGACGCGGCCAAGGAGCCCCGTGATCTGCCCATCACCATGACGGACTCCGCGGCAGGCACTTTCACCGCTACCTACGGGCCCGACGGCGAGGTCGAGAACGAAACCCTGCCGGGCGGATACAGCCTGACCACCAGCACCGACGAAGCGGGCTTTCCCACCTCACGGGTCTACACCAGAGACAGCGACGGTCTCACGCTGCTGTCCGACATCGCCGTGGGTTCCATCTACGACCAGACGATCTCGACCACCCGCAGCGCCGGCGCCACCAATGAACAGAACTACACCTATGACCGAATAGGCCGGCTGACCCAGGCAGCGGAGGAGGGAACATACAACGCCCAAAGCCGCTCCTACACCTTCGATGACAATTCCAACCGTACTCAATTGGTGACCAAGGAAGAGCAGCCCGACGGCACTACCGTCCAGCAGACCACGAATTCAACCTACGACAGCGCTGACCGGCTCACCGGAACAGGCATCTCGTACGACGATTTCGGCAGAACTCTCACACAACCAGGTAGCACCTTCACCTACTACACCAACGATCTCATCCACTCACAGACGTCCGGGGACCAGAAGCAGACCTGGAACCTGGACGCGGAGAACCGCCTCGCCTCCTGGACCACAGAGACAGCCGGCACCAGCGAAACACCAGCGACCACACTGACCGCGGTCAACCACTACGGCGCGAACACCGACAGTCCCACCTGGACCGTAGAGGACACTGCGACGGGACTGCGCACGCGCAATGTGCGTGCTCTCTCGGACAGTCTCGCGGCAGTCACCGGCATCACAGACAGGGTCGTTCTGGAACTGACCGACCTCCACGGGGACGCAGGAATCGCTCTGCCCCTGGATACGTCCCTGGCACCCACCGTCGCTGACACGGACGAGTACGGCAACACCCGTGCCGGCACCGAGACCGCCCGGTACAACTGGCTCGCCGCATACCAGCGTTCCTCCCAAACGCCTACCGGCCTGATTCTCATGGGCCAGCGCCTCTACGACCCCGCCGCCGGCCGCTTCCTCACCACGGACCCGGTCGACGGAGGAAACGCCAATGCCTACGAATACTGTTCGGGCGACAGCGTCAACTGCACCGACCTCAGCGGTCAGTACGGAGCCAATCGATGGGGCTGTGGAGCTTTCGTCGACCGGCCCCACCAGTCAGGCACTCCCGGACACACCCACAAAATCAACGTACACGCCGATCTTAAATGCAAGACAAAAGTACCCCGCTACTCGATCCGAGTCAGCCTCTATCGGTCCCGCTGGTGGGGCTGGGAGAAAATCGGCAGCACCGGATATGTGAGTGGCGCGAACAGGTACAAGGATCGAGCCGTCGCGAACTGGGCACCTCACGGGCACTGCTACTATTACAAGGCAGTGGGCGAGTTCATGATTCACGGCGGACACACCACCATCAGATCCACGGTGTACAACTACGACACCCACTTCATCCAAGGTAAGAAAGAGATGTGCGTGAAATGATCGGCCAAACAGGCCTGTGCGTCATGCACTGGGATGCCGTTCGGCCGTATCGACTAACTACCGTCGTGGTCGAAGCGGCGTACGCCGAACTTGCGGAAACAAATGCACGCGGCGTCATGGACGGGGTTGTGCTTCCCTCTGCCTGGGCAGAAATACCGGCACTGGAACGGCTGCGCCTGGTGCGGGATTGTGTGACCATCCCGATCGCCCTTGTGGATCACCTGATTGATGACCGCCCAGGAGTGAGGGAGTTCGACTCATGGTCGAACTGCACAGAGGAAGTGGTTGAGCAGACGCTGCCGGTCTGTCTTCGCGACCATGTGAGAACAGTCGTCCTCGATGGAGCCCCAGATGGGGCGGCAGGCGCAACCGAATGGCTGGAAAGCCCGGCCTCTCTTCACGCCGCCACCGGGGCCTGGCCCGGAATGAAGGCGTACGCCAGGCTTGCAGCACTAGTTTGCGTTGATGGCTCGGAACAGGCCGACTCCCTGTTCCAGGAAGTCGACCGACGCACTGTAGGCGGTTTCAGTCTGCGTTAGTTGCTCTCAGCGTGACACCATCACGTGGGTCCCGGTTCCTGATCCAGGAACCGGGACCCACACATTTGTACTGTGAGAGTGCGGCAGGGCCCTGTCGTTCTCGCGATCGGCCACGAATGATCATCAGATGAGTCCGAGAGCGGCCGGACCACGTTGCAGTCAGTGCCGACGGCGGGCGGCCGGGTCGGAGGCGGCGACGTGCGCGGCGACCGCATCGACGCCGGGACGGGCGTAGCGCTCCAGGGAGCGGACGGAGGCGTGCCGGGAGCGGGCCAGCAGCATCGGGGTGGACGTGCCGCGTTCGGCGTCGTGCGTAAGCGCGCTGTGGCGAAGGCGGTGCAGTGTCCAGCCCTCCAGATCGGCGATGTCCTCCGGCCGGGCGAGCGGGTTGGCCAGCAGCCGCGTGGCGTACTCGAAGATCTCCTCAGCCCGCCGGTAGGACAGCCGAGCGCGCTTGGTCTCCGGGCACACGTCCAGTGCGGCGGTGCCCGCGGGGGCCTTGCGGCCGGTGAGGAACAACGGTCCGCGGCGGCGGCCGGCGATGAGGCGGGGCAGCAACTGGGCGGCGCCGGACTGCCAGTGGATCCACTCCCTCGCCCCGCCCTTGGATGTGATCTTGCCGCGCTTGTCCTGCGGGTAGAGGTCCTCCACGTTCAGGCACAGCACCTCATCCGCCCGAGCCGCGGACTCGTAGAGCATCTTCCAGAACGTCTTCTCCCGTAGCCCCGCCTCCAACCGCCACAGGGCAGCGATCTGGGACTCCGCCAGGGCCTTGGTGCGGTCCGGCGGAGCCGGGCGCCGCTCGATGCCGACCGTCGGATCGCAGGTGATCCAGCCCTGCCGCTTCCACCAGCCGATCGCCTTGCGCGCGATGGACAACTCCCGGTTGACGGTGTCGGCGTCCATCTCGTCCGCCCGCGCCGCCGCCAGCTCCGCCATCACCTCCGGCAGTGCCGGGTCGTCGATGACGGTCACGGGCACGGCCGGGGGCTTCGCGCTGCGGCGGGCCGGGCCGGTCGGGGCCGGCTGTCCGGCGACCATCCACCCCCACGTCGTCAGCGAGATCCGGTAGACTCTCGCGGAGGACTTCGCGATCCCAGCACCGGTGAGGTACCGCTCGACCGCCGCGGTGTACAGACCCGGTGGGGCGGACAGGGGCACCACCCGGGCACGCGGCACCGCCAACGTGCCTTGCACATCCGCCCCATCACCCGATGCGCTCGCCAGTTCGATCGACACCCGCTCCGCCCTCCCGACTGCTCTGCCGCAGTAAATGCGTACACCTCGCCTGCGGCGGCCGGAGAACCCGCCGCAGGTCGTGACGATCACGGTAGAGGCTCCGCCGCGGTAAATCCGGTATTTACTGCGGATGATGACGCGCGTCCCCCGGCGGGCAGCAGACACCCAGCGACCGGGACGAACATCAGTGGCCCGGTGCCGACAGCGGCAGGCCGTCACCGCCCAGAAGGCGGTGATCGCCTCGGTTCCGGTCCGTGCCCGCCGGATGGCGCCGTAGGCTGGCGGCCTCACGACGGAGGGGAGACCAGCGGTGAGTGAGCACGACCAACCGACGGCCGGGGGCGGCATCGACTACACCAGTATCGTGCGCGGCACAGAAGGCACCGGCCCGACGATGCCCGGCATGTTCGACTCCGCTCCGGGGGCCGTCCGGGTTCCCGGGCGAGTCGACTTCGGCATCGACTCTCTCGGCCAGTGGCACATCGAGGTCCGTGCCCACGACGGCCAGCTCCTGGAGGTCACCGACGATGGGATGGGCAACCAGCCGATCGACCTGGCCGCGTACCCGACTGACAACCCGGCCGGCGCCGTCGACCTGCACGCCGAACTCACCCGCCGCTTCCCCGACAGCCAGGTCGTCTGGCGCCCCGGCGTGATGAACAGCCTCGACGAAGCAAGCGCCGCCGCCCACCGCGCGCTGGCCGCCGCCGCCAAGGACCGCAAAGCCGCCCGGGCCGCCGCCGACACCGCGGGCGCCTCCCTGCGCAAGGCCCTGCCCCTGGCGGTGAAGGCCAGACTCGGCCCCGCCGAGATCGCCACCCGCACCGGATACGCTCGCTCCACCATCACCAGCGCCCTCACCGACCTCATCCCCGCCCAGGACAACACCCGGTGAGCGGACCACAGCCCGGCAGGCGCGAGTGCACCGTCGCAATCGTCCACCGCGCCGGCGCCGAGCGGGCCCACCTGGTGCTGCCGCTCTGAATTAACGAACAGATCACCGTGCCCATCCCCACCCACGAGCTGATAGCCGCCAGCCTGGACCGCGACCAGCTGCCCGGCACGGAGCTGACCGCCACCGCGAACCTGGCCGCGAGCGAGGACACCGACGTCGACACCCGCGACGCCCAACTCCCCCACAGCAACGCTTACAGGCAGCACGGCCCATCAAACCTGCTGGTCACGGAACCACCGGCGGGGTCATGGTGGGCCCGTTCCATGTTGTACGACGAGAGGATTCCCCTCATGGGCGCTCTGCCGCCATTGAGTCCCGACCAGCGCCGGGTCGCGCTGGAGAAGGCCGAAGCCGCGCTCCGAGGTCAGGGACACCCTTAAGCACCGCAGGCTCTCGCTCAAGCAATCGGCGCCGATCAACCCGCGTACGGTGAAGCCGACAAGCTGTGCCCGTCATGCCTTCAAGATCATCCCGTGGCGGCTTCTGGGCTCACCTTGGCTGTA
This sequence comes from Streptomyces sp. NPDC088725, assembly GCF_044751305.1. Lineage (NCBI taxonomy): Bacteria > Bacillati > Actinomycetota > Actinomycetes > Kitasatosporales > Streptomycetaceae > Streptomyces > Streptomyces sp. NPDC088725. The sequence goes on along the minus strand of NZ_JBIVLO010000012.1, from coordinate 163,438 downwards.
CCCCCCGAGCACCAGCCGTCGGTAGCCGCGCTCCGCCGCCGTCTCCAGGACCCTTTCGGCCCTCGCGTCGAGCGCGGCAGGAACGCGGTGGGCCTCTTCGGGGGTCCTTCTCCGGATCACACCCGCGTTCGGCGCGGGTGAGGTGAGGAAGCCGACCTGGTACGGCGTGGCGAGGAAGGCGCCCCGGTCGTCGCGGAAGACCGGCACGCCGGGTGAGTGAATGACCCGGTCGGTGTAGAACGGGCTGCGTTCCGCGCGGTGGTGCGCGTAGAACTCGGGCGCGCGCCGCAGTGTGGCGTACAGGGCGGAGGCCCGGCACAGCGCCTCTTCCTGCGCCTGCGCGCCGTTCAGGTAGCCACCGCCCGGATTGCGCGCCGAGGCGAAGGTGAGGACGGCGACGGCGCCCTTTCCGGCCATGGTCAGCCGTCGTGCCGCTTCCAGGCTGCTCTCGCCTGTGACCTCGACGGCGGTCGCGCGGTCGCCGTCCGGCGTAACGGCCACGGCTTCCGGCCCGTACATCCGCGTACCCGAGAGGGCGGCTTCGACCGCCGGGCCGATCACGACCTCCCGGCCACCGCCGACCAGGTATTTTCCCGCCCGGACAACGTCCTCGGTCTCTTTCGCGATCCCCCGCAGCCGTGCGCTCATAACCGGAATCGTGCGTGAGGAATCGCCTGTGGGGCAACCTGATTTCTGACGAATTGAAGACCTGTAGGGCACTCTTGTGCGAAGCGGCGAGAGTGGCTTTAGGTTGGACCGAAGCACTTCTCCCCGACCCCGGGGAAGAAGCCCGGTCATGATCTTCGACAGGAGGATCCGGCCATGCCGCCAGAGGCTTTCACTCACGAGGAAACCGCACTCGGCGAGGACGACGCCGAGGATCTGCTGCGCGGGATAGCGTTCAAGACTGGTCCGCCCCGCCTGGTAGGCGTTGAGCTGGAATGGCTCGTCCACGATCTGCACCACCCCGAACAGCCCGTGTTGACCCGCCGTCTCGAAGAAGCCTTCGACGGCCTGCGGTCGGTGCCCCTGCATTCGGCGCTCACCTTCGAACCGGGCGGTCAGCTGGAAATCAGCTCCCAGCCGGCCGCGTCGCTCATGGACTGCATCACCTCGGCCGCCAACGACCTGGACGCCGTACGCCCCGCACTGGCCGCGTCCGGTCTCGCGCTCGCCGGTTTCGGACAGGACCCCTGGCACTCCCCTCGGCGGATGCTGCGCGTTCCCCGTTACGACGCCATGGAGGCGTATCTCGACCGGATCGGTCCCGCCGGCCGCGCCATGATGCGGACGACGGCCTCCGTCCAGGTCTGTCTGGACGCGGGGTACGAGGAACCGGGGCCACTCGGGTACGGCAGGCGCTGGCAGCTGGCGCACCTGCTGGGCGCGGTGCTGGTCGCCGCGTTCGCCAATTCGCCCATGGCGAGGCGGCGCGCCACCGGCTGGCGCTCCCACCGGCAAGCGGTGTGGACCGAGCTGGACCCGGCCCGTACCGCCGCGCCGTCCGGCGTCGAGCCGCGCGCCGCGTGGGCCGCGTACGCCCTCGACGCGCCGGTGATGTGCGTGCGGGCGGCCGAGGGCCCCTGGGAGGTTCCGCGGGGGCTCAGTTTCCGTGACTGGATCCGCTCCGGTCTGCCGAGGCCGCCCGTCCGCGCCGATCTCGACTACCACCTCTCCACACTTTTCCCGCCCGTCCGGCCGCGCGGCCACCTGGAACTGCGGATGATCGATGCCCAGCCCGGTCCTGACGGCTGGGTGGTACCGCTCGCCGTCACCACCGCGCTGTTCGATGATCCGGAGGCCTCGGAGACCGCATACCGCACGGTCAAGGCCCTGGCCGCGACGGCGGGCGCGGCGCCCGCGCCCGGCAATCCGCTCTGGGTCAACGCCGCGCGGTACGGCCTGGGCGACCCCGAACTCCAGGCGGCCGCCGCGGCCTGTTTCGCCGCCGCTCTGGAGGCGCTTCCGCGCATCGGCGCCACCACCGCCGTCCAGGACGCCGTGGCCGCCTTCCACGACCGTTACGTCCTGCGGGGCCGGACCCCCGCCGACGACCTGCGGGCTCCGGAACCCGAGAAGGATCTGCGCTCATGACCGACCATGCCGCCGAGAAGGCCGACACCGGCGGGAGCGCCGGCGTCCTCACCCACGAGACCTCTGCCGAAGATCTGCGCCGCCGCGCCGTCGAGACCCTGACGGCCGCGCGCAGCCGTACCTCCCTGCTGACCTCTGCCGTCGACGACCGCGAACTGACCGCTCAGCACTCGCCGTTGATGTCTCCGCTGGTGTGGGATCTGGCGCACATCGGCAATCAGGAGGAGCAGTGGCTGCTGCGTACGGTCGGGCGCCGGGACGCCCTGCGACCGGACATCGACTCGATCTACGACGCCTTCGAGCATCCCAGGTCGGCCCGTCCCGCACTGCCACTGCTCGCGCCCGCCGAGGCACGGACGTACGCGGCCGACGTGCGGGGCCGGGTGCTGGACGTCATCGAGCGCACCCCGTTCCACGGCGGCCCCCTGCTGAACGCCGGTTTCGCCTTCGGGATGATCGCCCAGCACGAGCAGCAGCACGACGAGACGATGCTCATCACCCATCAGCTGCGCCGGGGGCCCGCCGCGCTGACCGCGCCGAAGCCTCCGGCCGGGGACACCACGGGGCTGCCCGCCGAAGTACTCGTGCCCGCAGGACGGTTCACGATGGGCACCTCGGCCGAACCCTGGGCGCTGGACAACGAACGGCCCGCGCACCAACGGCTCGTGCCCGCGTTCTTCATCGACACCGTGCCGGTGTCCAACGGCGACTATCTGCACTTCATCGAGGACGGCGGCTACACGGACGAGCGGTGGTGGGCTCCGGAGGGCTGGGCCCAGATCCGTGAACACGCCATCGGCGCACCGCTGTTCTGGCGCCAGGAGGCCGGTCAGTGGCTGCGCCGCCGGTTCGGGACAGTGGAGCCGGTACCGGAGGACGAGCCGGTGCTCCATGTGAGCTGGTACGAGGCGGACGCGTACGCCCGCTGGGCGGGGCGGCGGCTGCCGACCGAGGAGGAGTGGGAGAAGGCGGCCCGCCACGATCCGGTCTCCGGGCGGTCCCTGCGCCATCCGTGGGGCGACGAGGACCCGACGCCCGCGCACGCCAATCTCGGCCAGCGCCATCTTCAGCCCGCCGCTGTCGGCAGCTATCCGCAGGGCGCTTCGCCGCTCGGTGTACGGCAGTTGATCGGGGATGTCTGGGAGTGGACGTCGAGCGACTTCCTGCCCTACCCGGGCTTTGCCGCCTTCCCCTACCGGGAGTACTCCGAGGTGTTCTTCGGCAGCGCCCACAAGGTGCTGCGTGGCGGGTCCTTCGGGGCCGACGCGGTGGCCTGCCGGGGCTCGTTCCGCAACTGGGACCTGCCCGTCCGCCGCCAGATCTTCTCCGGATTCCGTACGGCCAGGGATGCCTGATGTGTCGTCATATCGCCTACACAGGAGCAACATTGGCACTCGGTGAGGTGCTGATCACACCCGAACACGCGCTGTACCGGCAGTCGTGGGAGCCGCGTCACCAGCGGTACGGAACCGTCAACGCAGATGGTTTCGGGGTGGGTTGGTACGCCGAAGGCGATCCGGTGCCCGGGCGCTACCGGCGGGGCGGTCCCATCTGGGCCGATCAGGGCTTCACCGATCTGGCGCGGGTGGTCCGCAGCGGCACCCTGCTCGCCGCCGTACGCGATGCGACGGAGCCAGGGGCCGACGGCGAGGCGGCGGCCGCGCCGTTCGCGTCCGGGCCGTGGCTGTTCAGCCACAACGGAGCGGTGAGGGACTGGCCGGGGAGCCTCGCTCCGCTCGCCGCGTCGCTCCCGCCGGAGGAGTTGCTGTCGCTGGCGGCCCGCAACGACTCCGCACTGGTGTGGGCGCTGGTGCTGCGCCGGCTGCGGGAGGGGGACGGGCTCGGTCAGGCGCTGGCCGACACGGTGTCCGATGTCGCGGCGGCCGCCCCCCGGTCGCGGCTCAACCTGCTGCTGACCGACGGCCGGACGATAGCGGGAACCGCCTGGGGGGACACGCTCTGGTATCTCGCGGAACCGGGCCGCCGCGCGGTGGTGGCCTCGGAGCCGTACGACAACGATCCGCGCTGGTGCGAAGCCCCCGACCACACCCTGGTCGTGGCGGACCGCACCGACGTATCGCTCACCCCCCTCAAGGAGCCACCCGCGTGAGCCCGTTCCAGCTGACCCGCACCCTGCCCGAGCACGCCACCGACGCCGCGCTGCGCGCCGATGTGCTCCAAGGTCTCGGCCGTACGCCGAAGATGCTGCCGCCCAAGTGGTTCTACGACGCGCGCGGCAGCGACCTGTTCGAGGAGATCACCCGGCTGCCCGAGTACTACCCGACGCGCGCGGAGCGGGAGATCCTGCTCGCCCGGGCGCCGGAGATCGCGGCGGCGACCGGCGCGCGCACCCTGATCGAACTGGGCTCCGGATCCTCGGAGAAGACCCGGCATCTGCTCGACGCGCTGCCGGAGCTGGAGAGTTACGTACCGGTCGACGTGAGTGAGAGCGCGCTGACCGGGGCCGCTGAGGGGCTGCTCGCCGAGCGGCCCGGACTCCGGATCCACGCGCTCATCGCCGATTTCACCACCGGGCTCACGCTGCCCGAGTCGCCGGGGCCGCGGCTGGTGGCGTTCCTCGGTGGCACCGTCGGCAATCTGCTGCCCGCGGAACGTGCGGTCTTCCTCTCGTCGGTCCGTGCGCTGCTGGCGCCCGGGGACGCGCTGTTGCTCGGCACGGATCTGGTGAAGGACGAGTCCGTACTGGTCAGAGCGTACGACGACGCGGCCGGGGTGACGGCCGCGTTCAACAAGAACGTCCTGTCGGTCGTCAACCGGGAACTCGGCGGGGACTTCGATCCCGCCGACTTCGATCATGTCGCCCTCTGGAACCGTGAGTGCGAGCGGATCGAGATGCGACTGCGCGCCCGCCGGGCTCTGAACGTGAAGATCACCGATCTGGATCTGCTGGTGCGTTTCGAGGCCGGCGAGGAGGTACGCACGGAGGTGTCGGCGAAGTTCCGTCAGGACGGGGTCAGGGCTGAACTGGCGGACGCCGGGATGGCCTTGACCCACTGGTGGACGGATGAGGCCGGCCGGTTCGCGCTGTCGCTCGCGACGGCGGTCTGAGCGTCGAGAGCCAGCGAGCGGCGGTCGGTGTGACTCCCGGCGGGGATCGGCGGCAGGACCGCGATCTCCGCCGTGAGGCCGCCTGCCTTCGCGACGCGCCAGAGCGACGCGAGCAGTGTGTCGTCCCCGACGAAGGCCGGAGCGCTCGACCGCGCGCCCGACGGTGTGCGGTAGGTGATACGTACGGGCCGTACGTCGGCGGCCGCGTCCAGCGCCGCCTGGAACACCGCGGAGGTGAACCGGCCCTGCTCGCGCCCGCACCAGGTGCAGCCCTCAGGGAAGACGATCACCCGGGAGCCTTCGCTCAGCGCGGTGGCGAGCGTACGCACCGTGCCGGGCAGCGCGCGCAGCCGCTCGCGCTCCACGAACAGGGTGCCGCCCCCGGCGGCCACTCGTCCGAGGACCGGCCAGGACCGTATCTCGCTCTTGGCGAGCATCCGCCCGGGGAACACGGCGGCGATCAGCGGGATGTCCAGCCAGGAGATGTGGTTGGCGACGACCAGCATGGGGCCGCCGCGCCGGGCAAAGGGCGCGCCGGCGAACCGGATCCGCAGACCGAAGGCGCGCAGCAGGGCGCGTGCCCAGCGGCGGGTGAGGCGGTCACGGAGAGCCGCGCCCAGCGGTGAGAGGAGCGGGGCGAGCAGAACTCCCGTGACCAGGAGGGAGATTCCCGTCAGCAGCCGGGCGGCCGCGGCCGTCACGCCGACGGCCGGACCCGCGTGTGTCCCGCAACCCTGCGGCGTGCAGGGGGCGGTGGGCAGCCAGACGCTCATCGCGCGGGGGCGAGCGAGAGGAAGTGGCGCATGTAGCGGGGGTTGGTGCGCCGCATCGACAGCAGGACATAGAGGTCGGCAACACCGAACTCCGGGTCGTGCGCGGGCGCGCCGCAGACCCAGGCGCCGAGCCGCAGGTAGCCGCGGAGCAGCGCGGGCAGATCGGCGGAGCTGCCCGCGGTGGTGTCGATGCCCTGGGCGGGGGTCCAGAGGCGGTGCGGAGTGACCCAGTACTCCTCGGGGGCGAGGTACTTGTCCTTGACGGTGCTCCAGGTCGTGGCGGCCAGCGCGCCGCCGTCGGCGAGCGGCACCGAGCAGCAGCCGGCCAGCCAGTTGTGTCCGCTGCCGGTCATGTAGCGGGCGAGTCCGGCCCAGATGAGGCTGATGACGGCGCCGGAGCGGTGCAGAGGGTGCACGCAGGAGCGGCCGACCTCGACCAGGTCGTCCCTGATCGGGGCGAGCCGGCCGAGGTTGAACTCGCTGTCGGAGTAGAGCCGTCCGGCGGCCCTGGCGCGGTCGGGCGGCAGCAGCCGGTACGTGCCGACGACTTCGCCCGTGGTCTCCTCCCGTACCAGCAGGTGGTCGCAGAACGCGTCGAACGCGTCGGCGTCCAGGCCGGGTTCGGTGGTGTCGAGCCGGGCGCCCATCTCCCCGGCGAACACGAGGTGACGCAGGCGCTGGGCGGCGCGTACGTCCTCCTGGTCACGGGCGAGGGAGACCACGTAGCGCGGCGGCACGGGGGCGGGAGGAGCGAGGGTGGCGGGCAGCGGGGCGGGGATGACCGTGGACATGGCTGTCTCCTGTGCCGGAAGTGTGCCGGAAGGGAAGGCGTACAGCCGTCCCGGCGCCGGTGCGCCGGTTCGGCACCTCGTTTCTTCCGCGACCGACTGGATTCGACATGACGGCACGGCGGAGAGTGGATGTGCGACGGCTGAATGCCGGGAGCTGAGGCGGGAACTGGCGGGCGGGGACGGAGAATCCCACTGTTTCCACGCGGGCCGGACCACGGCCGTCCATCTCGGCCCGCGTGCGGTGCACTGGAAATTCGCCCGGCAGCCACATCGGTGGCGGTCGGCGACGGCGTCCGGCGCGCGAGAGGCGCGCGCCGGCCCCGCCCGTTGCGGCGTCCCGTTCCGGTCAGCCCGTGAACGACTGCTTCGGCGCCAGGACGCAGAACTCGTTGCCCTCCGGGTCGGAGAGCACCTGCCAGGTGACGTCCGCGCTCTGGCCGACGTCGACGTGGACGGCACCGAGGGACAGCAGCCGCGCCACCTCCGCCTCCTGGTTATCCGCGGCGAGGTCGATGTGCAGCCGGTTCTTCACCTGCTTCGCCTCCGGAACAGGGACGAAGATCAGGCCCGGAAACGTGTGTGCGTCGGAGGCAACGATCACATCGCCGTCGGAGTCCACGAACACCTGCTGGTCGAGCGCCTCGGCCCAGAATCGGGCGAGTGCGGCGGGGTCCGCCGCGTCGATCGCGATCTGGCACATCCGCAGAGCCATGCCGTACGTCCTTCCTCGGAGAGGATCCCGCGCCCGGCGGGCGAAGGAGACGAACCGCGCGCGGTCCCGCAACTCCCGCCCGCCGCGCGGCCGGTGGGTGTGGATACGTACGGTAGCGCCCCCGGTACGCGGCGCGGCGGCTGTGCGGTGTGCCCTCCGGCGGCGGTCCGACGTCTCGCGGAGCCGCGTGGGGTAGGGCACCGTGGAGGGGGTACGCGATGTGTCCGTTACTCGTGAAGAGGAGAGCCGTCCCATGACGAATCACACTTACCGAGTCACCGAGATCGTCGGCACGTCGCACGAGGGGATCGACGACGCCATTCGCAACGGGGTCAACCGAGCGTCGGAAACCCTGCGAGGGCTGGACTGGTTCGAGGTGACCGAGGTCCGTGGGCACATCGAGGACGGCGACATCGAACACTTCCAGGTCGGGCTGAAGGTCGGTTTCCGGCTCGAAGGCGACGCGTAGCCGCCTGGCCCGGGGGCCCGGGAGACGGACTGCCGGAGCAGGGGCCGCCGGGTCCCCGTGCGGCCCTGCGGGTCACGTCCGGGCTCAGGTGCGGCCCTCGCTCTCCTGAGCGTCCTTGAACGCCGTCGAGGTGTCGGCCCAGCGGGCCCGTACGACCGGGAAGCCCGCCCGTTCGGCCGCGTCGCAGACCAGTTCGTCGTCGTCCACGAGCATCCGTATCCCCCGCTCGCCGGCCAACTCGCGCAGAACGCCGAGTTTGAACGTACGGGCCGGGCGCCGGTCCGTGTCGCCGCGCATCAGGACCCTCCCCTTCGGCAGCCCGTGCGTGCTCAGCCACGCCTCGGTGTCGCGGCGGCAGCGCTCCGGACGGCCGGTGAGGTACACGACCTCGCACTCCTCGGCGGCCACCACCGCCAGTCGTATCCCCTCGGCCAGCGGTGTGTCGTGCACGGCGGCCCGGAAGAAGGCGTTCCAGTCCCGGGGCGTGCGCTCCAGGAAGTGCTGGCGGTGGCTTGTCTCCGCGAGAGTGCCGTCCAGGTCGAATACGGCGAGTGGCCTGCTGCGCTGCGTCATGTACGCCAGCGTAGGGAATCCTCGCGCGGCCCGGTTGTTGGAAGGTACGTGAGTATCGCGGCGTCTGTTCCCTTCTCCGTCCTTGACCGCTCCCGCACCCGGGAGGGCGAGGACGGCCCTTCGGCGTTGCGCGGCACCGTTCGGTTCGCGCGGCAGGCCGAGGCCCTCGGCTACCACCGCTTCTGGGTCTCCGAGCATCACAGCGTGCCCGGGGTGGCGGGATCCGCGCCGACCGTGCTCGCGGCGGCGGTCGCGGCCGCCACATCACGGATCCGCGTGGGGACCGGCGGTGTGATGCTGCCCAACCACCAACCGCTTGTTGTCGCCGAGCAGTTCGGCGTACTGGAAGCTCTTTCCCCCGGCCGGATCGACATGGGGCTGGGCCGGTCGGTGGGGTTCACCGACGGGATACGCAAGGCGCTCGGCAGGGACAAGCAGGACGCCGAGGACTTCCCCGGGCAACTCGCCGAACTGCTCGGCTACTTCGACGGCAGACAGACCGCCCATCCGCAGGTCCACGCCCACCCGGCCGAGGGGCTGCGCGTCCCCGCCTTCGTCCTCGCCACCGGCAAAGGTGCCCGTGTGGCGGCCGGGGCCGGGCTGCCGCTGGTGATCGCCGCTGTCCGGGGCGAGGACGCGATGCTGCGGGCGATCGAGGGATACCGCCGCGACTTCAGGCCCTCCGCCTGGGGCGAGCGGCCGTACGTGGTGGTGTCGGGCACGGTCGCGGTCGCGGAAACCACCGAGGAGGCGCGCAGACTGCTCATCCCCGAGGCCTGGGCCACCGCGTACTCCCGCACACGCGGCGAGTTCCCGCAGCTCACGCCCGTCGAATCGATTCTCGGCACTCCCATGACCGAGCGGGAACGCTCGCTCTTCGACGAGGCGCGGCGCGGACATCTGTACGGCACCGCGGACGAGGTGGCGGCGGGACTCGACACGCTGCTGACCCGCAGCGCCGCCGACGAGTTCCTGGTCACGACCAGTACGTACGACCGTGCCGCGATGCTCGATTCGTACCGCCGGCTGGCGGTCCTGCTCGGACGGTCCGCCGACGGGGCCACGGCGGACTTCTAGGCGTTCCTGACGCGGTACGTGGGCAGAGCACGCCGCGAACGACGGCTCACGGGATTCAGTCCGCCGGGCCGTGCTCGGGCGCGGAGGACGGCGCGCCGGCCCATCGGCGCAGAGCGGCTTCGAGGCCGGTGACAGCGGCGGCGGTCGCTCCGGAGGCGGCGACGGAGGTGTCAGGGACGGAGTCGCAGGCCCAGGCGACCACCCCGTCCGGCCGTACCAGCACCCCGGTCGGCGTGGCGTGGTCGTCGGTCACCGTGGTCACTCGCCCGTCCCAGGCGGCGGCGAGGCGGGCGAACGCCCCGTCCGGGGTCCGGTCGAGCAGCAGGAACCCGCCGCCGTGACCGTGGTCGACCAGACGCGAGCCGTCCTTCAGCCACAGGTCGGGAACGAGCCGGCCGGTCAGCGGATGGTCGCCGGGCAGGTCGACGCGCTGCGTGACGCCGGAGAGCTTCTTGACCGCGTACGTCGCGCCCGTCTCCGTGCCGAGCAGGTCGGCGACGACCTCCCGGAGCGCGGCCGACTTGGCGTCCCCGCGCATCACTCCGATCTGCGCCCGTGTCCAGTCCAGCACCCAGGCGCCCAGGGGGCGGCGCTCGGCGTCGTAGGTGTCGAGCAGCCCGTCAGATGCCCACCCGGCGACCACGGCACCCAGCTTCCAGCCGAGGTTCATCGCGTCACCGACCCCGAGGTTGAGCCCCTGACCGCCGAACGGTGAGTGCACGTGCGCGGAGTCGCCGGCCAGCAGCACCCGCCCCGCCCGGTAGTCCGCGGCCTGGCGGGCGTTGTCGGTCCAGCGGGTCGCGGCGCCACGCAGCGCGGTCAGGGTGACGTCGGTGCCCGAGACCCGGCGCAGACTGCTCTGCAGCTCCTCAAGGGTGACCGGCGCCGAGCGGTCGGCGGGAGGGCCGCCGAACTCCACGGTGACCACGCGTCCGCGCTGTGGTCCGTAGCGGTACGCGCCCCGGGCCGACCAGGCCCATCCGTTCGCGAGCTTTTCCGGGTCGGCGATGTCGGTGACCGCCAGGTAGCCGGTCAGCTCGGGATCGGTGCCGGGGAAGTCGATACCCGCGAGGCGGCGCACGGTGCTGCGCCCGCCGTCGCACCCGACCAGCCAACCGGTACGGACCGGACCCGCCGTGGTGCCGACCAGGACGCCGTCGCCGGTGTCTTCGAGCGCGGTGACCTCCACTCCGCGCAGCACCGGTACGCCGAGCCGCGTGAGGTGGTCGCCCAGCAGCTCCTCCAGCTCGGGCTGCGGCACCATCCTGGCCCCGTCGACCGACGTGTGGGCGGCCAGGTCGGCATCGGACCAGTCCACGAGGCCGGCGTCGAGGACCATGCCTGCGAAGTGTCCGGTGAAGCGCGGCACGCGGGCCTGCCGCCCGGCACCGGGCGGCAGGTCGTCGTCCTTGGGCGCGAACGATCCCACGCGTTCGAGGGTTTCTCGCTGCACCTGTTCGGCGGGGGACAGCAATCCTCGGCGGTCGAGCGCCTCGGCGGTCGGCACGTTGATCGCCCCCGCCTTCATCGCTTTGCCCGGTGCGGCCAGCCGCTCGATCACCTGCACCGTCGCCCCGGAGAGCGCCAGCTCCGCGGCGAGTACGAGGCCCACCGGCCCGGCCCCGACCACGGTCACGTCCATGTCCTGCTTCAGATTCTCATCCACGAACACCGTTCTATACACGAACGACGTTCGCGTCAAGTTATAGTGATCGGGTGAACCCGAGAGAGCGACGCGCGGCGCGCCACCAGCTTCCGAGCTCCGAGGCCGCAGCCGCCCCCAGGCCGCGGCGCCGCAAGGCCCCGATCACCGTGGAGCAGGTCGTCCGCACCGCACTGGACGTCATCGCCGCAGAGGGCTACGAGGCGCTGACCATGCGCCGGCTGGCCACCGCGCTCGACACCGGACCGGCCTCGCTCTACGCCCACGTGGTCAACAAGGCCGACCTCGACGAGTTGCTCATCGCGCGGCTGTGCGCCGAGATCACGCTGCCGGCGCCCGATCCGTCAGCCTGGCGGGAGCAGATACGCGACATGTGCGGCCGGCTGCGCGACCAGTACCTGAAATACCCCGGAATCTCCCGTGCCGCGTTCGCGATGGCCCCCACCGATCTGGAGACCGTGCGCCTGGGCGAAGGGATGCTGGCCGTCCTGCTCGCCGGCGGCGTCGCCCCGCAGGACGCGGCGTGGGCCATCGACGCCCTCTTGCTGTACGTGGCCGCGTACTGCCTGGAGATCTCCGTCATGAACCAGCGCAAGGTGGACAGTGAGGCGGAGTGGGTCGTCGACACCGGCGAGCTCCGGCGCCGGCTGGCCGCGCTGCCCGCCACGGCCTTCCCTCATACCACCCGGTACGCGGCCGAGCTCACCGCGGGCGAGGGCCACGACCGGTTCGACTTCACGCTCACCCTGATGATCGACGGCCTCGCCTCCCGCTAGGGATTGACAAAGCGCGGCCCGAGGGTAGCCGCAGACCCTCTGTCGCGCTCGGCGAACAGCCTCGAACTGCGACGACGGCGAAGTGTGCCGAGACTGGGGAGTGTGCCGGGACCGAACCGGCACCCGTATGTGCCGAAGAAGGGAAACGCGCGCGATGAACATCGACGAACTGCCTGTCCCGGAATCCGGCCTGCTCGTCACGCACTTCCTGACCGTACGGGACGTGGTCCGCTCGCGTGCCTTCTACACCGGCATCCTCGGCGGCACGGTCGTGATGGAGGAGAACCCCTGCATGATCCGGCTCGCCAACAGCTGGATCATCATGAACCCGGGCGGCGGTCCCACACCTGACAAACCCGGGATCACGCTGCGACCGCCCGACGACATCAGTACGCAGTCGAGCTTCCTCAACCTGCGGGTGGCGGACATCGACCTCTGTTACCGGGAGTGGACCGCCAAGGGCGCGGAGTTCGTGACGCCACCCATCGACCGCAAGGCCGAGGTGCGCTGCTATCTGCGCGATCCCGACGGATATCTCATCGAGGTCGGACAGACCACGGGAATCCTGAAGGGGATCCTCGCCGACCCGCCGGCCGGAACGGGGTAACCCCCCGGAGAAACGGAGTGCCCCCGTACGGTGTCCACCGCGCCGACGGAGCCCGGGCAGCACCGCCCCGCCGGCACGCCCGGGCCGCTCGCGTGGTGGCGTCGCGGGACTGCCGTACCGTCCTGACCTTCGCCGTGGGACGCTCGGATCCCACCGGCGCCGTCGACCAGCGTGCGGCGCCGCACAGAAGGGACACGTCGCATGCCCGCCCCCGCGGATCCCCCGCCCGGCACAGGACCGGGGCGGACCGCGCCCGGCCCGCACGATCCGTACGTACGGGTCCGGGGCGCCGAGGAGCACAATCTCCGCTCCGTCGACGTCGACATTCCGCGCGACGCCATCGCCGTGTTCACCGGGGTCTCCGGTTCCGGCAAGTCGTCCTTGGCCTTCGGCACCGTCTACGCCGAGGCCCAGCGCCGCTACTTCGAGTCCGTCGCCCCGTACGCGCGCCGGCTGATCCATCAGATCGGCGCGCCCAAGGTCGCCGAGATCACCGGGCTGCCGCCCGCCGTGTCGCTGGAACAGCGCAGGTCGGCGCCGGGTTCACGGTCGTCGGTCGGCACGGTCACCACTCTCTCCAACTCGCTGCGGATGCTGTTCTCCCGGGCGGGTGAGTATCCGCCGGGCGCCGAACGCCTAGATTCGGACGCCTTTTCACCGAATACGGCGGCCGGCGCGTGCCCCGAGTGCCACGGGCTCGGGCTGATCCACCGCACCGACGAGGAACTGCTCGTCCCCGAGCCCGGGTTGACGATCCGGGAAGGCGCGATCGCGGCCTGGCCCGGTGCCTGGCAGGGCAAGAATCTCCGCGATGTGCTGGACGCGCTCGGGTACGACGTCGACCGCCCCTGGCGGGAACTCGACCAGAGGGACCGGGACTGGATCCTGTTCACCGACGAGCAGCCGGTGGTCACCGTGCATCCGGTGCGGGAAGCGGGCCGGATCCACCGCCCCTACCAGGGCATGTACATGAGCGCACAACGCTATGTGCTGCGCACCTTCGCCGATTCCAAGAGCGGTTCGCTGCGCGCCAAGGCCGAGAAGTTCCTGCGCGCGCTGCCGTGCCCGGTGTGCGGCGGGCGCAGGCTGCGGCCCGAGGCGCTCGCGGTCACCTTCGGCGGCCGTACGATCGCCGACCTCGTCTCCCTCCCGCTGACCGCTCTGACGGAACTGCTGACGACCGGCGCGGCGCACTCCCCCACGGCGCGCGTCCTCACGGACGACCTGCGGGCGAGGATCGGCGTCGTCACCGAGCTGGGACTCGGCTATCTGAGCCTGGACCGGGCCACACCGACCCTCTCCAGTGGTGAACTCCAGCGGCTGCGGCTCGCCACGCAGCTGCGTTCCGGGCTCTTCGGAGTCGTGTACGTACTGGACGAGCCCTCGGCGGGGCTGCATCCGGCCGACACCGAGGCGCTGCTGGTGACGCTGGACCGGCTCAAGGCGGCGGGCAATTCCGTCTTCGTCGTGGAACACCACCTGGATGTCGTGCGGCACGCGGACTGGCTGGTCGACGTGGGTCCCGGGGCGGGTGAGCACGGCGGCGAGGTGCTCTACAGCGGTCCGCCGACCGGGCTCGCGGACGTACCGGAGTCGGCGACCCGGCGTTTCCTCTTCGGCGGCACGGTCGAGGCACCCGTGCACGCCCGGACGGTTCGCGAGCCGTCGGGCACACTGACACTGGGGCCCGTCACCCGGCACAATCTGCGCGCGGTGGAGGTCGGTGTGCCGCTCGGTGTGTTCACCGCTGTCACCGGAGTCTCCGGATCCGGAAAGACCACGCTGATCGGTGTGATCGATGAGGAAGTTCCAGGTTTGGGACGGCTGGTGACGGTGAATCAGAAGCCTATCGGCCGCACTCCACGGTCGAACCTCGCCACGTACACCGGCCTCTTCGACGTCGTACGAAAGCTCTTCGCCGGCACACCGGAGGCACGAAGGCGCGGCTACCGGGCGGGACGGTTCTCGTTCAATGTGACGGGCGGCAGGTGTGAGACCTGTCAGGGCGAGGGTTTCGTCTCCGTGGAGCTGCTTTTCCTGCCCAGTACGTACGCCCCCTGCCCGGACTGCCACGGCGCCCGCTACAACCCTCCGACGCTTGAAGTCGCTTACCAGGGACGGAACATCGCCCAGGTCCTCGACCTGACGGTGGAGGCCGCGGCGGATTTCTTCGCCGGTACGCCGGCTGTCGCGCGCAGTCTGCGGACGCTGCTCGATGTGGGCCTCGGATATCTGCGGCTCGGCCAGCCGGCCACCGAGTTGTCCGGCGGCGAGGCACAGCGCGTCAAGCTGGCCACGGAATTGCAGCGCACCCACCGCACGCACACGCTGTACGTCCTGGACGAGCCGACCGCCGGGCTGCATCCGGCCGATGTCGAGGTGCTGCTGCGGCAGTTGCACGGGCTGGTCGACGCGGGCCACTCGGTCGTGGTCGTGGAGCACGACATGACGGTGGTGGCGGGCGCGGACTGGGTCATCGACCTGGGGCCCGGCGGCGGCGACGAGGGAGGCCGCCTCGTCGCCGCCGGTACGCCGGCGGAGGTTGCCGCGGCCGCGGGCAGCCGTACGGCGCCGTATCTGGCCCGTGCGCTGCCCGCGGCGCGGTAAGTGCGCGGGGCGAGCCCCATGCGCGTGAGGGCGCGGCGACCCGCGTGCGCGGCGAGCCGCGTCACGAGTCCGCGGTGAGTGCGCGGTGCCGTGAGCAGTTGCACGGACGGTCAGCGCGCGACCTTGCGGGTCGCCCGCAGCCACTCCTTGTTCATCGCGGTGATAGACGGCAGCGGGATGCCCTTGGGGCAGGCCGTCGCACACTCCCCCGCCAGGGTGCAGCCGCCGAAGCCCTCTTCGTCCATGGTCGCGACCATGTCGAGGACCCGGGTCTCGCGCTCCGGCGCACCCTGCGGCAGCACGTTGAGATGATTGATCTTGGCCGAGGTGAAAAGCATCGCCGAACCGTTGGGGCAGGCCGCGACGCAGGCGCCGCAGCCGATGCACTCCGCGTGTTCGAAGGCGAAGTCCGCGTCGGCCTTGGGGACCGGTGTGGAGTGTGCCTCGGGGGCGGCGCCGGTGGGAGCGGTGATGTAACCGCCCGCGCCGATGATGCGGTCGAAGGCGGAGCGGTCCACGACCAGGTCCTTGACCACCGGGAACGCCCCGGCCCGCCAGGGCTCTACATCGATGGTGTCGCCGTCCTTGAAGTGCCGCATGTGGAGCTGGCAGGTGGTGGTGCGCTCGGGACCGTGGGCGTCGCCGTTGATGACGACGCCGCAGGCGCCGCAGATGCCTTCACGGCAGTCATGGTCGAAGGCGACCGGCTCGTCGCCCTTGAGGATCAGCTCCTCGTTGAGGGTGTCGAGCATCTCCAGGAACGACATGTCCTCGGAGATCTCGTCGATGTCGTAGGTGACCATGGCGCCGGGGGCGTCGGCGTCGCGCTGTCGCCAGACGCGCAGGGTGAGCCTCATGCGTAGCTCCGCTGGGTGGGGTGAACGTATTCGAAGACGAGGTCTTCCTTGTGCAGGACGGGCGCGGCGCCGGTGGCGGTGAACTGCCAGGCGGCGGCGTACGAGAACTCCTCGTCCTTGCGCGCCGCTTCGCCGCCCTCGGTCTGGGACTCCTCGCGGAAGTGGCCGCCGCAGGACTCGGAGCGGTGCAGGGCGTCGAGGCACATCAGCTCGGCGAGCTCCAGGTAGTCGACGATCCGGTTGGCCTTCTCCAGCGACTGGTTGAGTTCTTCGCCGGTGCCCGGCACCTTGATGCGGCGCCAGAACTCCTCGCGGATCTGGGGGATTCGGTCCAGCGCCTTGCGCAGGCCCTCCTCGGTGCGGGCCATCCCGCAGTATTCCCAGAGGAGTTCGCCGATCTCCTTGTGGAAGGAGTCGGGGGTGCGGTCGCCGTCAACGGCGAGGAGCAGCCGCAGCCGGTCCTCGGTGTCGGCGACGGCTTCCGCGACGGCCGGGTGGTCGTCGCCGACCGGGTCGAGGTGCGGGTGGCGGGCGAGGTAGTCGGCGATGGTGGCGGGCAGGACGAAGTACCCGTCCGCCAGGCCCTGCATCAGCGCGGACGCGCCGAGGCGGTTGGCGCCGTGGTCGGAGAAGTTGGCCTCGCCGATCGCGAACAGGCCGGGCACGGTGGTCTGGAGGTCGTAGTCGACCCACAGTCCGCCCATCGTGTAGTGGATGGCCGGGTAGATGCGCATCGGCACCTCGTAGGGGTCCTCCGCGGTGATCAGCGCGTACATCTCGAAGAGGTTGCCGTACTTCTCCTCGACCGCCTTGCGGCCGAGCCGGGAGATGGCGTCGGCGAAGTCGAGGTAGACGCCCTGTCCGCCGGGGCCGACCCCGCGTCCTTCGTCGCAGACGTTCTTCGCGGCGCGTGAGGCGATGTCGCGCGGGACGAGGTTGCCGAAGGACGGGTAGATCCGCTCCAGGTAGTAGTCGCGCTCGTCCTCGGGGATCTCGGCGGGCGGCCGCAGGTCGCCGTGTGCCCTGGGCACCCAGATCCGGCCGTCGTTGCGCAGCGACTCGCTCATCAGTGTCAGTTTCGACTGGTGCTCGCCGGAGCGCGGGATGCAGGTGGGGTGGATCTGTGTGAAGCACGGGTTGGCGAAGTACGCGCCGCGCCGGTGCGCGCGCCAGACGGCGGTGGCGTTGCTGTTCTTGGCGTTGGTGGAGAGGTAGAAGACGTTGCCGTAGCCGCCCGAGGCGAGGACGACCGCGTCGGCGAAGTAGGTGGAGACCTTGCCGCTGATCAGGTCGCGGGCGACGATGCCGCGGGCCTGTCCGTCGACGACGATCAGGTCGAGCATCTCGGTGCGCGGGTGCATCTCGACGGCGCCCGCGGCGATCTGCCGGGACAGCGCCTGGTAGGCGCCGAGCAGCAGTTGCTGGCCCGTCTGGCCACGCGCGTAGAACGTACGGGAGACCTGGACGCCGCCGAAGGAGCGGGTGTCGAGCAGGCCTCCGTACTCGCGGGCGAAGGGCACGCCCTGCGCGACACACTGGTCGATGATCTCGACGGAGGCCTCGGCGAGGCGGTGGACGTTGGACTCGCGGGCCCGGAAGTCGCCGCCCTTGACGGTGTCGTAGAAGAGCCGCTGGATGGAGTCGCCGTCGTTGCGGTAGTTCTTGGCGGCGTTGATGCCGCCCTGTGCGGCGATGGAGTGGGCGCGGCGCGGGGAGTCCTGGTAACAGAACTGGACTACGTGGTAACCCTGTTCGGCGAGGGTGGCACCAGCGGCGCCGCCCGCGAGGCCGGTGCCGACGACGATCACGGTGTGTTTGCGGCGGTTGGCCGGGTTGACCAGCTTGGCCTCGAAGCGGCGCCGGTTCCAGCGCTCGGCGACGGGTCCTTCGGGCGCCTTGGTGTCGGCGACGGGTTCGCCGGTGGTGTAGGAGGAGTAGTCGTGCACGGTGGTTCCGTTCGTGTCTGCCATGTCAGCTCACCCATCCGGTCATGACGGCGACGGGCACGGCGATGAAGCCCGCGGTCAGGACGATCGCCAGCAGATCGGCCGTGGTCTTCAGGACGCGGTCGCGGGCCGCGCTGCCGGCGCCGAGGGTCTGGGCGGCGCTCCAGAAGCCGTGCCGTACGTGCAGTCCGAGGGCCAGCATCGCCACGAGATAGATGACGTTGCCCCACCAGGTGGAGAAGGTGTCCACGATGTTCTGGTAGGGGTGGCCCTCCTGGAAGCCGCCGGAGTGCACGGTGCCGGTCGTCAGGTCGAGGATGTGCCAGACGATGAACAGGCCGAGGATGATCCCGCCCCAGCGCATGGTGCGGGTGGCATAGCTGGCGCGCGGCCGCTTGTGCTCGTACTTCTGCGGGCGGGCCGCGAGGTCCCGGCGGCTGAGCTGGTACGCGCAGACGGCGTGCAGGACGACGGCCACGACCAGCACCACGCGGATGATCCACAGCGCCCAGGAGTAGTGCAGGACGGGCTCGCCGATGGTCCGCAGCCAGTGCGCGTAGCTGTTGAAGTCGTCGGTGCCGAAGAAGATCTTGAGGTTGCCGTACATGTGCACGACCAGGTAGCCGAGCATGATCAGCCCGGAGACGGCCATGACGGTCTTTTTCCCGAGGGTCGAACCCCAGAGGGTGCGGGTCATGGACGGCCGTTTGTCCGTCCGCGTTGCCAGAGCCATGAACATGACGCTAGAGCGCCCGGGTCAAGAGGTCCAAGACATGGTGCGGCTCATATCCATAGCCGTTGCCTATGATGGCAGCGTGCAGTTCCATCAGCTTCTCTATTTCGTGGCCGTCGCCGAGTCCAAGCACTTCACTCGCGCCGCCGAGCGGGTCCATGTCGCGCAGCCGTCCCTGTCCCAGCAGATCAAGGCGCTGGAGAAGGAGCTGGGCGCCGAGCTGTTCAGCCGCGCGCGGGGCAATGTCGCCCTCACCGACGCCGGCGAGGCGCTGCTCCCGCTCGCCCGGCGCATCATCGCCGACACCGAGACCGCCAGACGCGAGGTGCAGGAGCTGGTCCAGCTGCGGCGCGGCCGGGTCAGGCTGGGGGCGCCGCCGAGCCTGTGCACGGGGCTGCTCCCCGGTGTGCTGCGCTCCTTCCACGATCTGCATCCGGGCATCGAGCTGCTGATCGAGGAGGGCGGCTCGCACGACCTGGTGCGCGCGCTGGCGCGCGGGGCGCTGGATCTCGCGCTGGTGGTGCTTCCGCTGCCGGCCTCCTCGCCCGCCCTGACCACCGTGGAACTGCTGCACGAGGATCTGGTCGTGGTGTCCTCGGCCGCCGCTCCCGCGCCCGGGCGGCCGGTCAGGATCGCCGATCTGGAGGGCCGGCCGCTGGTGATGTTCCGGCACGGCTACGACCTGCGCGAGCTGACGGTGGCCGCCTGCCGCGCGGCGGGGTTCGACCCGTCGTTCACCGTGGAGGGAGGCGAGATGGACGCCGTGCTCGGGTTCGTACGGGCGGGTCTCGGCCTGGCCGTCGTACCGAGCATGGTGGCGGCGAGCGCGGGGCGCGATCTGCGGGTCACCCCGCTGGCGAAGCCGGGGCTGAGCCGTACGATCGCGCTCGCGCACCGCAGCGACGTCGCGCCGCCGCGTGCCGCCCGCGAGCTGCAGAAGGTGCTGCTGGCGAGTACGCGCGGCCCGGCGGAGCCGGCCGGTCCTGGCGCGTAGCGCCGCACGCGGCCGGAACGGGAGCTACGAGGCGTCCACCAGCGACAGCGTGTGCAACTGCTCCGGCGGGCCGGGCCGCGCGTAGTACCAGCCCTGTCCGGTGTCGCAGCCGAGCCTGCGCAGATGCTCCGCCTGGGCTCCCGTCTCCACGCCCTCGACGGTCACGGCCAGTTCCAGGCTGTGCGCGAGCGAGACGATGCCCTCGATGATCTTGATGTCTATCGGGTCGGCCGGATGCTGCTGCATGCCCTGGGTGAACGACCGGTCCAGTTTGAGGACGCTCACCGGCAGCCGGCGCAGGTTGGCCAGGTTCGAGTAGCCGGTGCCGAAGTCGTCGAGGGCGATGTGCACCCCCATCTCGGCGAGCTGTCTGAGCGGCTTGAGCAGATCCTCGTCGGCGCCGATCAGCGCGGATTCCGTGACTTCGAGGCAGAGCGCGGACGGCGGCAGACCGACGCGCTCCAGCACCTCCACCGTGTCGGCGACGAGCCCGGGATGATGCAGCTGCGCGGGAGAGAGATTGACGTTGACCCGCAGCTGCCCGCCGAACGCCCCTTCGGGCAGCTCCTGTTGCCAGGTCATGGCCTGCCGTACGGACTGTTCGAGCACCCAGCGGCCGAGCGGCACGATCAGCCCCGTGTGCTCCGCGAGCGGGATGAACCGGTCGGGGCCCAGCACACCGTGCTGCGGATGGTGCCAGCGCACCAGCGCTTCCGCGCCGTGCACCGTGCCGTCGTCGAGATGCACCAGTGGCTGGTACTCGATGAAGAACTCACCGCGTTCCAGGGCCGCGGGCAGCGCCGTGGTCAGTCCGTGCCGGGTGATGGCGCGCGCGTCGGCCTCCGGGTCGGCCAGCTCGAAGCGGTTGCCGCCCGCCGCCTTGGCCCGGTACATCGTGATGTCCGCGCTGCGCAGCACCTCGGCGGCGCTGCGCCCGGCCGCCGGTCCCTCCACGATGCCGATGCTGCCCCGTACGGTGAACTCCCGGCCGTCGAGGCGGATCGGGGTGGCCAGCGCGCCGAGGATCCGGGACGCCAGGTCGGACACCTCGCCCTGGGTGCGGTGTCCGGTGGTCAGCGCAACGAACTCGTCTCCGCCGATCCTGGCCACCATCTCGCCGGGGGCCGTGGCGCAGCTCTGCAGCCGGTCCGCGACCTCCACCAGCAGCCGGTCCCCGGAGGAGTGGCCGAGGCTGTCGTTGATCGCCTTGAAACCGTCGAGGTCGAGGTAGCAGAGCCCGAAGCGCGGCTCGTCGGTCGCGGCGAGCGTCTTGTCCAGACGCTCGAAGAACAGCGTCCTGTTGGGCAGTCCGGTCAGGGCGTCGTGGGTGGCCTCGTAGCGCAGCCGCAGATTCAGCAGCCGGCGCTCGGTGGTGTCCTCCATCAGCGCGAGCTGGAACTGCGGTACTCCGTCGGCGTCGCGCAGCAGCGAGACCGTCAGATTGGTCCACAGCACGGTGCTGTCGTTGCGGTAGAAGGCCTTCTCGATGCGGAAGTGTTCCCGCTCGCCCCGCACCAGTTCGCGGTGCATCCGCCAGACGTGCGGACTGTCCTCGGGGTGGACCCACTCGCGAACGTTCCGACCGCGTACATGGTGTTCGAGGCCGCCGAACATCTGCGTGAGTGTGTCGTTGACCTCCAGCACTCGCCCTTCGAGATCGGCGATCCCGATGCCTATGGCCGCGCCTTCGAACACCGCGCGGAACCGCACCTCGGTGGCGTGCAGCGCGTCCTCGGCCTCGCTGCGCGCGGCGAGCGCGGAGCGTGCGATGGCCTCCTGTTCGCCGAGGGTGCGCTCGCGCAGCGCCTGGGCGAAGCCCGCCGCGACGGAGTGCTGGAGACGGGCGCAGCGGGCTCTGCTCTCCTCCGCCGCCAGTTCCTCCGCGCCGCAGTACAGCACCAGGTAGGAGTCGACGACACCGAGTGTGCTGCTGAGCGCGTCCGGGTCGGTGCAGTGGGCCGCCACGAGCGCGGTTCCCACGGTGTGCGCGGGCGAGGGGTCGAAGTGGCGGGCGTGCAGCGCCTCGTTCAACTCCCTTGCCAGCGGCAGCAGATACTGTTCGAACTCGGGGCGCGTCAGGGAAGTGGCGGTCGCCGGGTAGATCGCCCGGCTCCAGATCGTCGCGAACCGCCGGAGCCGGTCCTCCAGACCGTCCGGATGCGCCGCGGAGTCCGCTGCCTGTGACGGCACCATCATCCCTTTCGTCCTACGCCGGCGAACCCGGCGAAGGCGTACGGGTCCTCCCGCGAAGAAGCACTCTCCGGCCGCCACTTCGGCGGGGAGACGAGTCCAGGACCGATCATGTCGAACCCGTCGAAGAACCGGGCGGTCTCCTCGTGGGTACGCATCACCAGCGGGCTGCTGATGTCGGTATAGACGCCGACCGCACCGCCCGCCTGTTCCTGCGGGACGGGAATGCCGTCGTAGGAGGCGTGGCTGAGCGCGATCAGGCTGCCGGGCGCGAGTGCGTCGCGCAGTTCGGCCACGGCGCGGTACGGCTCGTCCTCGTCCGGCAGGAAGTGCAGGACGGACATCAGCAGCAGCCCCACCGGCCTTCCCAGGTCGAGGAGTTCGGCGATCGCGGGACTCTTCAGTATCCGCTCGGGCTCGCGCAGGTCGGCGTTCAACACGTCGGCGTGCTCGTTGCCCTGGAGGACGGCCCTGCTGTGGGCGACGGCGACGGGATCGTGGTCGACGTACAGCACCCGGGCGCCGGGCGACGCGGCCTGGGCGACTTCATGGACGTTTCCGTAGGTGGGAATGCCGGAGCCGATGTCGAGGAACTGGGTCACACCGTCCTCCACCGCGAATTTCACGGCACGGCGCATGAAGGCGCGGTTCGCCTTCATGATCGCGGGAAGCCCCGGCATGAACTCCATTGCCTTGCGGGCGGCTTCCCTGTCCACCTCGAAATTGTGCGAACCGCCCAGATAGTAGTCGTAAATGCGGGAAACGCTCGGCACCGAAATATCGATGCCGCGCGGGGCCCAGGCGGGACGCTCCATCGTTGTCTCCAACAGTCACCACGGTGTAGCGGCCAAGTGCGTGGCCGTTTGTTCGAGCCGAGGCTACTGATCGCCCGCCAAGAGAGCGAGCCCAAACGGAAATTAGCGATCCGTTCTTGGTCACAGGCCAGTGGCACATGCACCTGGCCCGGCCGCTACCGATCAGGGCGCCCTGGAGGACGAAGGTGGAATCTCCATGCCCTCCCGCCAACTGCTCTCACCCTCCTGACCTTTGACAACTCCCGGTTGTGCGGGGCCCCGGGAAGGCCCCAGCGGAGGGGGAGTTGATGCTCTCGCGCTTGATTCTGCCGGACCGGCCGAACGTCGCGTCGCCCTTCTTCATGATCCATTGCGTGTCATTCCAGTCCGGGAAGGGCGACAATCGGCCACTTTATTGAGGGAGAGACGGAGGAGCCGCAGGACACGGCTTACGGCTGTGCCCTTGCCGGCGTCCCCGGCCGGAGCGCGTGCCGGCCGGATGGACCGCCGACCGTGCATGACAACTTCCGCCGCTCATAAGCCAATCTCAAACCCGGAGTCGCAAACTCCACCTATCTGGGCGAATCCAAGCCGCATTTGGCGTATCGAAGCCGCTTCGGGTCCAAGCTCCTGCCCGTGTACGGATCCCTCGTCGGACGGCTGCTGACCGCCGCCTCACTCATCTGGCTGTCCGCCGTTCCCGCGCCCGCGGCGGCCGACAGCTGCGCCTACGCCTCGCTCGGCCAGGGAGGTTCGCACTGGGCCGTGGCGGGGGCCGGCAGCCACCTGTGCCCGCCCCCGCACTCGCCCTCGCCTCCCCCGCCGCCACCGCCACCTCCGCCGGCATCCACACCACCACCGCCCCCGCCTCCGCCTCCGCCACCACCCAAACCCACTCCCACGCCGCCGCCACCCGCGCCGAAACCGCCCGCTCCGGCGCCACCGGCCCCCCGGCCCGTGAAACCCGTCCCGCCGCCACCGCCCCCGGCGCCACCGCCGCCCAAACCGGCTCCCGCACCGACACCGAGCCCGACACCGTCACCGTCGGCCCGCCCCACACCGTCCGCGGTGGCCGTGCCCGTCTACCGCAAGGCGGTACGCAAGCAGCCCAGGAACGGCACCTCTCCCGTCCTGATGATGCTCGTGATCACCGCCCCGGCCGTACTCGCGGTGGCCGTACTGCGCCCCCGTTCACGCTGAACCACGGAGATTCCATGTCGGAATGGCTCGTACTGACCATCGCGATGGCCGCCGCGTGCGTCGTCGTCCTCACCATCGTCGTCATCAACAGCCGCAACATCCCCGAGGACGACGACCCCTCGCAGACCCCTGACGTCCTCGACTACATGACGATGATGATCGGCGTGATCTACGCGATCGTGCTGGGCCTGGCCATCGCCGGGGTCTGGGAGGCCCGCAGCGCCGCCCAGGAGTCCGTACGCCAGGAGGCCCAGGCCATGCACGAGGTCCAGGAGCGGGTGCAGGTCTATCCGCCCGCCGTCCGGGACCGCATCCGCGGCGATGTCGACGCGTACGTCTCGTACGTCGTGAAGGACGAATGGCCGCACATGTCCCGGCACCGGGAGCTGAGCCCCCGGGGCACCCAACTGCTCGACACCGTACGGCGCGACATCACCCAGTACCCGCCGAAGACCGACCTCGAGGGCCAGGCCTACCAGCCGCTCGTGGACGCGGTGGCCGCCGCCGACGACGCCCGCGGAGCCCGTGGACAGAACGCCGGCGACACCATGCCGGGGGTCGTCTGGTTCGGCCTGATCACCGGTGCCGTGGTCACGGTCGGGCTGATCTTCCTGCTCCAGATCAGGCGGACCCTCCGCGAGCTGCTGCTCGCGGGACTCTTCAGCGTGCTGATCGCCTTCCTGCTGTTCCTCATCTGGGACTTCGACGCCCCGTACGGCCGCGGCATCGCGGCGACCGCTCAGCCCTTCATCGATCTCTTCCCGCACATCCGGTCGTAGCCGGGGCGTGTCCTCACACGGGTGTCCGGGGAAGCGTCCGGCCACGAGAGGGCGTCGGCCGCCCGGGGGACACGGGTGCTCCATTCGCCCGACTGCGATCGCGAGTGGGCGCAGGCGCTCCTAGCGTTTCCGGCATCGAGGCGCATTCCCTTCCTCTTGTGGAAAAAGGTTCCGCAGCTGCTCCTCGGGGACCCGGAGGATTGCCCATGCGGGTGATATGCCGCGCAGTCGCCGCTCTGCTGGGAGCGGGAGCTCTCGCACTGACCGCTTCCACCGCGTCCGCCGCGCCCGCCGCACCCCAAGGCGACATAACGCCGTTCGGGTTCAGCATCACCCCTTCGACGGTCGCGGCGGGCGGCAGGGTCACCCTGGCTCTCACCGACTGCGACACCGGAGCCACCGTCACCTCCGCGGTGTTCGACACCGTCACCGTCCCTCCGGGCGGTACCGCCACCGCCACCGTCGACCGGGACGCCAAGCCCGGTGCCCAGTACCGGGTGCGATTCAGCTGCGGCGGCGAATCGGGCACGACCGCTCTGACCATCGCGGGCGGTTCACCGGCGCCGCGCCCGCGCCCCACACCGACGCCCGCGCCGACCCGTACGGTGGCGCCCACCCGGGTGCCGCCCCTGACCCCGGTCACCACCGCGCGCTCCAGCCCCCTGGCGACCGGGGGCGTCAGGGGCGGCCTCGGGGGCAGTGTCGGCGGGATCGACACCGGTGAGATCGTCGGCGGGACGATGCTGGTCGTGGCCGCCGCAACCGGCGCCGTCCACGTCGCCCGCAGGCGGGCGGACGGACGCGGGCACTGACTCGAATCCGGCCGCGTTCTACGCCCGTCGCCCCGAATCCTGATTCCGGATTCGGGGCGACGGGCGTCGGACGTGACACGGAGAACGGAGGTCAGGCCGGACCGCCGCTCAGCCGGCGACGCCGCGCGATGAACACCGAACCGCCGATGGCCGCCGAGGCCACGAGCCCCGCACCGACCCCCATCTCGGCCGAACTCGGACCGACGGAACCGCCGAGACCGCCGAGCGCGCCCCGTCCCCTGACCACCTCGAACTCACGGCTGACCGGGCTGGTGCCCGGGTCGTTGCACTTGACGGACAGGCTGTAGCGGCCGGGCGTCGCGTTGTTGTAGATCCGCGCCGTGGCACTGACGTGCCCCGACGAGTTCACCGGCAGCTCGACCTTCGGGAAAGCGTTGGACGTGACCCTGCCACCGTGTCCGCAGCCTTCCGCGGTGATCTGGATCGAGCCGCCCTGATGGACCGTCTCCGGATTGACGGTGACGTTCCTCGGACCGTTGGTGGCCCCGGCCAGCGGGGCGGAGAGCACCACGGCCGCGCAGGCGGCCGCGGACACCGCGAGAGCGCGTGAAGCACGCATCGTTGAACCTCCAGTGGAAGACGCCCCGAAGCCGTGCTCCGGGAGATTCGACGAGTACGCCTCCCATGACGAACCCTCACCGGACCTCACACGCGGCGCATTTCGGCACTGGTCCACCCCGGTGATCCGACACGCCGGGAAGAAGTGTCCGTGCCTGACGGATCCGCAGGTCACAGGGCGTCAGGAATTTTGCGGGGCCCGTTGGTCTGTTGGGTCACCGCCGCCCGCCACGCCACCCGTTCGCGCGCCAGTGATCGCCCCCGGGCGGCTGCGCGCTTAGCGTGCCTACAGGCGCCCACGAAGGGAGAAACATGGGCCAGGACCACAGCGGCCCGGAGTCGAGGAAGCGCCGTCCCTGGGGCGTGCTGGCTCTCGTCATGCTCACCGGCATCGCGATGATGCGCAACGGAGTGGACGCACCGCTGGGGCCTCCGCAGCCCGCGTCGGCGGCCGCACCGGACAGCCGGCAACAGGACCCCGCGGCCCTCGTCGCCGCTCCCCCGAGCGTCGAGCCGCTGCCCTTCGCCCCGATGGCGCGCGTACGGATCCCCGAGATCAAGGTCGACGCCCCGGTCATGGACGTGGGCCTGGACCGGGACGGCTGGATCGAGCCCCCGTCACCGCAGGATCCCAACATGGCGGGCTGGTACCAGAACGGCATCTCCCCCGGACAGCGCGGTACGTCCGTGGTGGTCGGCCACGTCGACAACGAGGCGGGCCCGGCCGTCTTCTACGGGCTCGGTTCGCTGAAGAAGGGCGAGCACATCGAGGTGACCCGCTTCGACGACCGGGTCGCGGTGTTCGAGATCTACGGCGTCGAGGTGTTCTCCAAGAACGACTTCCCCGGGACCCGCGTCTACGGCGACACCGGCTTCCCCGAGCTGCGCGTGATCACCTGCGGCGGCGGCTATTCCAAGGCGGGCGGCTACGACGGCAATGTCGTCGTCTTCGCCCGGCTGATCAAGACGCGCTGAACAAACCGCCACTGAACAGGACGCACCGAACACGACGCGCCGAACGGCCGCCCGGACTGCACCGGGCGGCCGTGGTGCGTGGTCAGCGGTGCGGCACCGCGATGCGGTAGCCGTCGTCGATCAGTTCCGGCAGATAGCGGCGCAGCGCGGCCACACTCTGCGTGCGGATGCCTCCGGCGTCGTGCTGGAGGACCACGGCCCCCGGTTCCGCGCCGTCCTGGACCGCGCCGACGATCTTGCCGACGCCCGGCACCATCCAGTCCTCCGTGTCGATGGTCCAGGCGAGCGGTTCCATGCCCAGCTCCGAGCCCAGCTCGAACGCGTCCTGGTTCCAGGAGCCGTAGGGCGCGCGGAACCAGAGCGGCGCGGTGCCGATGGTCTTCTCGATCTGCTCGCTGGTCCGCTCCATCTCCTCGCGGATCCTGGCGCGGGAGAGTTTCGGGAGTTCGGGGTGTGTCCAGGTGTGGTTGCCGACGACGTGACCGTCGTCGGCCGTCTCCCGCAGCATGTCCCCGTAGTACGAGACCATTTCGCCGCACACGAAGAACATCGCCCGCACGTCGTGCTCGCGCAGTACGCGCAGAATCTGCCGGGTGTAGCGGGGGTCGGGCCCGTCGTCGAAGGTCAGGACCATCGCGTGGCCGAGTCCTGGCAGTTCCATGAAGGGCTTCTGCCGTACGGGGGGCGCGGGTCTGCGGTATCCGTTCGGCGCGTCGGCCGTCATGGGCTGAAGACGGTAGGCCGACGTGTGGAGGGGAGCACCCGCTCTCGGTACGGCGGCCGGATGCCGGGCGGCGCCGGGACCGGCCGCCGGGGGCGGGGCGGCCTTGGTGGGGCCGGGCGCGGGAGCCTCTCCCGTGAGCAGCACCCGGGCGGTGGCGGCGGCGCCGAGGCAGGCGGAGATCTGCAGAAGAGCGCGACGCCTCGGAATCATCTTGTCCTTTTTCATGACTAATAGCTCGCATGGCCGATGCCTCGCACGACCGACCGACACGGCCCCGCGCGGGAAAGCACCCGATGGAACCAAGAGCGGCTCTCCCAACGGGACGACTTCGCAGATCAGCGCTTCAGGGGACCGCCGCAGACCCGCCTGCGGGGAACGGATAACCTGCCTGCCGTGACTGAGCAGCAGCCCACCCAGTTCGAACGCGGGACCGACGGTCCCAAGGTGATCGTCGTCGGCGTGGACGGCTCCCCGTCCTCCATGCGCGCGTCCTCGTACGCCGCCGGTCTCGCCAGACGGCAGAACGCGCTGCTCGCCATCGTCTACGTACAGCCGGTACTGCCCGCGGGCGCGGCCCTCGGCGCCACTGTCGCGGACACGACCGGGGAGATCGCCGAGAGCCTGGTGGCCGACATCCGCACCGCCGCCGAGCGTTCCCGGGGCGTGTGGGACGTCCGCTGGGAGTTCCACACCTTCCACGGCGACCCGTACAGCGGACTGGTCACGGCGGCCGACGAACTGACCGCGGACGCCGTGGTGGTCGGCGCCTCGGAGTCCGCGGGGCACCGGATCGTCGGCTCGGTGGCGGTACGGCTGGTGAAGGCGGGCCGCTGGCCGGTGACGGTCGTCCCGTAACGGCGCGCGCCGGGACCCGGCGATGCCGTGGCGCAGGGACGGGTCGCCGGTGCCGTGTCTCGGACGGGTCGCGGTGTCGTGGCGTCGTGGCGTCGTGATGTCGGTCAACGGCCCATGGTGAGACCGTCCTTGGCCGCTCCCCGGCTGAACACGGCGGCACTGATCTCGTCCCGCGCCTCGCGGTAGTCCGCGCGGTCGGGCTCACGGCGCGATGCCTCCGGCAGGTTGACCACACGGCCTGCCCCGGTGTCCATCCACTGCGGGACGAACTCCGCCTTGCTCACCCTCCAGCGCCCGCCGCGCTCCGCGGGCGGCGCGAACGTGAACCGGCCGATCGACCCCTGGTTGCCGCGCGGGTCGTTCTCGTCCGCGTAGTTGATCATCGAGCCCGCGACCTGGTCACCCATCCCGTAGACGACCCAGGTGCCGTTGACCTTCTCGTACGCCTGCGGGACATGCGCGTGCGTGCCGATGATCAGATCGATGTCGGGCCGGCCGCCCGTGGCGGACGCGGTGAGCTTCTTCGCGAGGCTCATCTGCCGGGCGTCCGGGGCCGTCTCCCACTCCGTGCCCCAGTGCGCGCTGACCACCACGACGTCCGCGCCGGCCTCCCTGGCCGCACGCGCGTCGGCGATGATCTTCTGCGGGTCGATGAGCGAGACCGCCCACGGCTGCCCGTCGGGGAGCGGAATGTCGTTGGTGCCGTACGTGTAGGCCAGCTGGGCGACCTTCGCACCGCCCGCCGTGAGGAGGGCCGGACGCATGGCCTCCGCCGCCGAGCGCGCAGAACCGACGTGTTTGACGCCCGCCCTGTCGAGCGCGTCGAGCGTACGGCGCACCCCCGGACTCCCGTCGTCCAGGCTGTGGTTGGAGGCCGTGGAGCAGGAGTCGTAGCCGGTCTCCCGCAGCGCCCGGGCGATCTCCGGCGGTGAGGCGAACGAGGGATAGCCGGTATAGGGGCCGCCGGCCTCGCCGTACACCGTCTCCATGTGACAGAGCGCCACGTCCGCGCCGGAGACGACCGGTTTCACCCCGGCCAGCATCGGCCGGAAGTCGTAGCCGGCGCCGCCCGCGTCGGCGCCCGCCCGGCGGATGACCGAGTCGTGCGGCAGGACGTCGCCGGAGGCGACCAGCGTGAACCCGCGCCTCGGCGCCGCGCCGCTGACGGCCGAAGGCCCTGCGGAAGCACTGCGCGGAGGCCCGGGAGGCGGGGTGTTCCGCGGTACGCCGCAGGCCGTCACTGTTCCGAGGAGCAGCACGGCCACGGCCGCCGCTCCGTTTCGCACGCGTGGTGTCATCGGGCAGTCTCCGTGACTCTGGGGAATGTGACCCCAAACCTGCCATATAGTCATATTAATGCCAGTCAGGTGACCAACCGGGCAATAGTCACGGAAGCGGCCAACACTCCCCGCGCGACCGTTCACCGCACCACTCGGCGCCGTGAACGACCGCTCGTCGCACATCTCTGCGCGCCACCTGTCCCCGGGCGCCCGGATGCGTTCGGATACGCCAGATGGCGGCGACCGCCGGCCACTGGCGACCCCCGCGCGAAAGGGCGTTCACGATGACCACCGCCACGCCCACCGGAACGACCGACGAGCGGACGCTCGCGGCGCTCCAGCGGCAACACGGCCCCGCCCTCCTCCGCTTCCTGCTGGGACTCACCTACGGCGATCAGCAGCGCGCTGAGGACCTGCTCCAGGAGACACTGGTGCGCGCCTGGCGCCACCCCGAGGTCTTCGACGCGCCCTTCGAGTCGATGCGGCCCTGGCTGTTCACCGTCGCCCGCCGGCTGGCGATCGACGCCCGCAGGTCGAGGATGGCGCGTCCGGCCGAGATCAGCGACGAGGTCCTGGCCGCGACAGCCGCGCCGCAGGACCTCACCGAGACCACCGCCGCGACCCTGGACGTACGGGCCGCTGTCGAGACACTGAGCCCGGAGCACCGGGCGGTGCTGGTGCAGATCTACTTCCGCGGGCTGAGCATGCCGGAGACGGCGAAGGTGCTCGGCATTCCACCGGGCACCGTCAAGTCCCGGTCGCACTACGCGCTGCGCGCCCTCGGCCGCTCGCTGCCCGGCTACAGCAGACGGACGGAGAACGAGCGCGCTTCCGGCCCCTCACCGGCATCACCCGTCACAATCCGTTCCCGTACCCGGCCCGATCCCGCACTTCTGGTCACGCGAGGCGTCCGTCGCCGGTTCAATGCTCCCTGAAGCGGACTTCGGGGAGAGGAAGGAAGGCGGAAAGTGATGCGCCCGGAACGTACGGAAGGGGCCGGTGGTGGACTGCTGGTGCCCATGGCATGGATGTACGCGGAGTACATCGCCGACGAATTGCTGCGCACGGGCGACCTGATGCCGCCCACGACGCTCGAATACCGGGCGGGCCGCGACGCGCTCGCCCTGACGATCTTTCTCTCCGACGGTTCGGACCACGGTCCTCAGGTCGGGGCCAGGATGGAGGAGTGGCGCTCGCTCACCGCGTACGGGAACACCTGGCGTGAATGGGTCTGCGGCCGGCTCGACGTACGGGAAGCTGCCGCCTTCGAGGCCGGTACGGCCGACCGCGATCCGGATCTGGAGCTGGCGGGCGCCGCGTGGCGGTGGCTGGAGGAGACGGAGCTGCTGGCGCCCGATCTCGACGCCGTGGGCCCGGCGGCCGAGGATCCGTTCACGGTCGCGGAGGAGGAGGGGCCGCAGGTGTGGACCCCGGCCTGGCAGCTGGGACTGCCGCTGGGGCATCTGGCGATCCACCTGTTCTGACCGTTGCGACCCGGTGGGCCGGGCGAACCACGCCATGCCGTGCGAACGGGGTGAACCGCGCCGGTCGAACGGGGCGGGGCCGGCCGGGCCGTGCTCAGCTGCCGTGCACACCCGCGCGGTACTTGGGGACGCGCACGGTGACCTTCATCCCGGCGCCCACCCCCGTCTCGATGACCAGGCCGTACTCGTCCCCGTAGACCTGGCGCAGCCGTTCGTCCACATTGAGCAGTCCGATGCCGGTGGAGGCGCCGCCCTCGCCGCGCAGGATCCGGCGCAGCCTGTCCGGCTCCATGCCCACTCCGTCGTCCTCGATCACCACCTCGGCCTCGGAGCCCGCGTCCAGCGCGCTGATGGTGATGCGGCTCGTGGTGACCGCGCCTTCGAGCCCGTGTTTGACGGCGTTCTCCACGAGTGGCTGGAGGCAGAGGAACGGCATCGCGACCGGCAGCACTTCCGGGGCGACCTGGAGGGTGACGGACAGCCGCTCGCCGAACCGGGCGCGTACCAGGGCCAGATACTGGTCGATGGAGTGCAGTTCGTCGGCGAGCGTAGTGAACTCGCCGCGCTGGCGGAACGAGTAGCGGGTGAAGTCGGCGAACTCCAGCAGGAGTTCACGGGCGCGCGCCGGGTCGGTCCGGACGAAGGAGGCGATGGCGGCAAGGGAGTTGAAGATGAAGTGCGGGGAGATCTGCGCGCGCAGCGCCTTGATCTCCGCCTCGATGAGCTGGGTGCGGGAGCGGTCCAGTTCCGCCAGTTCCAGTTGTACGGAGACCCACCGGGCGACCTCCTCCGCGGCTCTGGCCAGGACGGCCGACTCGCGCGGCGCGTAGGCCACGAGGACACCGAGCACCCGGTGTTCGACGGTCAGCGGGACCGCGACCGCCCAGCGCAGCGGGCAGTCGAGGTCGCCGCAGCCGCCGGCGAAGGCCGCGCCGCGCCCGCCGGCGAGCACCGCCCCGACCTGGTCCATCACCTCCTCGCCGTGGTGCTCGCCCAGCCCGTCCCAGGCCAGGACCCGCGCCCGGTCGGTGAGGCAGAGCGCGTCGGTGCCGAGGAGGGAACGCAGCCGGTGGGCCGCCTTGCCCGCGCTCTCCTCGGTGAGCCCGGCCCGCAGGGGAGGGCCGGCGAGCGACGCGGTGTGCAGCGTCTCGAACGTGGCGTGCTCGACGGGGGTGCCGACGTCGCTGGTCCGCTCCGGGCGCGCGGTGCGCCGGCCGAGCAGGAAGCCGCCCGCGAGCAGCAGCGGGCCGAGGACGATCAGTACGGCGAGGGCCGTGCCGCTCATCGCGCGCCTCCGCCGGGGCGAACCGCCGTCACCGCGCGCCTCCCCGGCCGCCCGGCATCAGGGACTCCGGCAGGTGAAAGCGCGTCATCGCCGCGTTCGTGCCCGGCGGGATCCGGTTCTGGGTGGCGAGGGAGACCAGGATCATCGACAGGAAGCCCACCGGGACCGACCAGACGGCCGGCCAGGCGAGCAGCGCGTGCGGCCAGCCCGCCCGCACGGACCCGGTGACGGTGACCACCGTGGCGGCGAAGGAGAGTCCGCCGCCGAGCAGCAGTCCCGCGACGGCGCCCGGCGGGGTGAGCCGCCGCCACCAGATGCCGAGCACCAGCAGCGGGCAGAACGACGACGCGGAGACCGCGAAGGCCATGCCGACGGAGTCGGCCACCGGCATGTCGCTGACCACCAGCGACCCGCCGAGCGGTACGGCCATGGCGAGCACGGTCGCGAGGCGGAAGTGCCGTACGCCGCGCGCGGGCAGCACATCCTGGGTGAGAACACCGGCGACGGCCATGGTCAGACCCGAGGCGGTGGACAGGAAGGCGGCGAAGGCACCGCCCGCGACCAGTGCGCCGAGCAGTGCACCGCCGGCTCCCCCGATCACCCGCTCCGGCAGCAGCAGGACGGCCGCGTCGGCGCCGGCGCCGAGCGGGAGTTCGGGTACGTACAGCCGGCCGAGCGCGCCGTAGACGGGCGGCAGCAGGTAGAACGCGCCGATCAGCGCGAGGACGGCCACCGTCGTGCGGCGGGCGGTCCCGCCGTCGGGGCTGGTGTAGAAGCGTACGACGACATGGGGCAGTCCCATCGTGCCCAGCAGGGTCGCGACGATCAGTCCGTAGGTCGCGTAGAGCGGGTGGCCGGCGCGGCCCGCCGCGTCCGCCGTCACGGCGAGGTCGATGTGCGGCCTGCCCTCCCCCTGCCGGGTGAGCAGCAGGAACAGCGCGGGGACGAGCAGCGCGGTCAGCTTCAGCCAGTACTGGAACGCCTGGACGAAGGTGATGCTGCGCATGCCGCCCGCCGCGACCGCCACCACCACGACCAGCGCGACGAGGACTCCGCCGAACCAGCCGGGCACTCCGGTGAGGGTCTTCAACGTCAGCCCGGCGCCCTGGAGTTGCGGTACGAGATAGAGCCAGCCCGCGCCGACCACGAACACACTGACGAGCCTGCGCACCGCGGGCGATTCGAGCCGGCCCTCGGCGAAGTCGGGCAGTGTGTACGCCCCTGAGCGGCGCAGTGGCGCGGCGACGAAGACCAGCAGCACGAGGTAGCCGGCGGTATAGCCGACCGGGTACCAGAGCATGTCGGGGCCGTGCAGCAGGACCAGACCCGCAATGCCGAGGAAGGAGGCGGCGGAGAGGTATTCGCCGCTGATAGCGGCCGCGTTGAGCCCTGGCCCGACCGTGCGGGAGGCGACGTAGAAGTCGGAGGTGGTACGGGAGATCCGCAGGCCGAAGCCACCGACGAGGACGGTGGCGAGCACCACGAGGGTGACGGCGGTGACCGTGTAGCTCTGGCTCACGTCGGCGGCCGGTCCCTGACGAGCCGGGCGAAGTCCCGTTCGTTGCGCTCGGCCCGGCGCACGTACCACCAGGCGAGGAGGGTGAGCAGCGGATAGGCGGCGAAGCCGAGCACGACCCAGGACGCCGTGGCGTCGCTCAGCGCGGAGAAGGCGAGCGGCAGGGTGCCGACGACCAGTGCGAGGGTCCCGAACGCGGCCAGTGCGGCGCGTAGTTGGCCGCGCATCAGGGAGCGGACGTAGGCGTCGCCGAGCGCGGTCTGGTCATCGATCTCGGCCTGGGCGCGGTAGCGCGCCGACGGCCGTACCCGGCGGGGTTCGCCGGTGACGACCTCGCGGCGCGGCGCGGACCGGTGCGGCGCCGGCTCCCCCGTCACGGTGTCTCCCCACTCTGTCGTTCCCGGGCCTCTGTTGACGGCGGGCCTCCGCTGTCCCCGGGCCCGGAGTGTACGCACGCCCCCGATCCGGAGGGAAGCCCTGGTCAGCGCCCCGGTTGCCGCATCAGCAGATCGCGCAGCGCCCGGCTGTGGCGGCGGCTGACCGACAGCTCGGCGCCGCCGACGCGTACGCTCATCGCGCCCGCGTCGAGGCGCAGTTCGTCGATCCGCGCCAGGGCGACGAGATGGCGGCGGTGGATCCGGACGAAGCCCCTGGCCCGCCAGCGTTCCTCCAGTGCGGTGAGGGGGATGCGCACCAGATGGCTGCCCGCGTCGGTGTGCAGCCGCGCGTAATCGCCCTGGGCCTCGGCGTACGCGATGTCGGCGACGGCCACGAAGCGGGTGACACCACCCAGTTCGACGGGGATCTGATCGGCGGCGGTGCCGGTCACCGGCGCCCGCTCCCCCACCAGTTCGGCGACCCGGCGGACCGCTTCGGCCAGCCGTTCCCTGCGCACCGGTTTGAGGACGTAGTCGACGGCCTTCAGGTCGAACGCCTGGACCGCGAAGCCCTCGTGGGCGGTGACGAAGACGATGAGCGGGGGCTCGGCGAACCCGGCGAGCAGCCGGGCGACGTCGAGTCCGGTGAGGCCGGCCATATGGATGTCGAGGAAGACCACGTCGACGGCCTCGGGGTCGCCGGGGCCCGCGTCCAGCGCGGCGCCGATACGGCGCAGGGCCCCGGTTGCGCCGGTGGCGCCCTCGGCGCCGCTGATCCGCGGGTCGGCGCGGAGCAGATACAACAGCTCTTCGAGGGCCGGTTCTTCGTCGTCCACAGCCAGTACGCGCAGCATGACGCCGGAGTTTACGGCCAGGGAGAGGCCGCTGAGTCCGTGCGAACGGCCCTGTGTACCGGGCCGGTTGAGGAACTACTTGAGGAAACGGGACATCCTGCGGTCCGCGAGCGGTTTGCCACCTGTCTGGCAGGTCGGGCAGTACTGGAGCGAGGAATCACTGAACGAGACCTCTCTGATCGTGTCGCCGCACACGGGACATGTCTCGCCGGTACGGCCGTGCACCCGCAGTCCGCTTCTCTTCTCCGCCTTGAGCCCTCCCGCGGCCACCCCGCGCGAACGCCCGACGGCCTCGGTCAGGGTGGTGCGCATCGCCTCGTAGAGGACCGTGATCTCGTCCTCGGAGAGGTTGTGCACCGGCTTGAACGGCGACATCTTCGCGGCGTGCAGGATCTCGTCGCTGTAGGCGTTGCCGATGCCCGCGATGAGGCGCTGGTCGCGCAGCGCGCCCTTGAGCTGACGCCGTTCACCGGCGAGCAGCGCGGCGAACGCGGCACGGTCGAAGGAGTCGTCGAGCGGATCGGGGCCGAGGCTCGCGATGCCGGGGACGTCGGAGGGATCGCGTACGAGATGGACGGCGAGGCGCTTGGTGGTGCCCGCTTCCGTCAGATCGAATCCGTCGCCCTCCGACAGCACGACGCGCAGGGCGAGCGGTCCCTTGCCGGGGCGCGGGGGCGCGTCGGGGAAGGTGTCCTTCCAGCGCAGCCAGCCCGCGCGGGCGAGGTGGACCGCCAGATGCAGCCGCTCGCGGCGCGCCCGGCGCCCGCCGCCCCGGCGGGCCGGGCCGTACGCGACGATGTCGAGGAACTTGCCGTGGCGGTCGACGGCGGTGACAGTGGCGCCTTCCAGCGCGGACAGCGGCGGGTCATAGGTCTTCATGACGTTGACGGTCAGGGGCAGGACGCGGACGATCTCCCTGCCCACCAGCCGCCCGTCGAGAAACTCTCGCAGCGCTTCGACTTCGGGTACCTCCGGCATGCTTACCAGCGTGCCGCAGGGCACGCGCCGATGCCCGGCGAGCCGGTGCGATCCCGGAGGCATCCGCGGCGGCGCGGGCTACGAATCATCCGTGACGGGCCGCTTTCCCCCGCGACCGTCCGCAGAGTACCGCCCCCGAACGCACCCCGGAGAAAGGCCCTCTCGTGCCCGTACGGACCCGCAGGAGTACGGTTCCCCCCGCCCTGGTCATCGACAGGACGGCCGCGCGTCCGAACGCCGCCGTCCTGCTGCTGCACGGCGGCCGCTCGGAGAGCGAGGAACCGCCGACCCGGCTGAATCTGCCGGGCGTCCGGATGCGCCCCTTCGCCAGGTCGGTGCTGCGCGCCACCGAGGAGGACGACGTGGTGGTGGGCCGGGTGCGCTACCGGCACCGGGGCTGGAACGGCTGCCGCGCCGACGCTGCCAGGGACGCCCTGCGGGCGCTGGACGAGCTGGAGCTGCTGGTGGGGCAGGTGCCCGTGGTGCTCGTCGGGCACTCGATGGGTGGCAGGGCCGCGCTGTCCGCCGCCGGGCACGGCCTGGTCAGCGGTGTGGTGGGACTCGCCCCCTGGTGTCCGCCCGGTGAGCCCGTGGAACAGCTGGCCGGCCGTCGTGCCGTCCTGCTGCACGGGGACCGCGACCGGACCACGGACCCGGGCGGCTCCGTCGCGCTGGCCTCCCGCGCCCGGCGGGCGGGCGCGGAGGCGGGCACCGTACTGCTGTCCGGCGGTGACCACCCGATGCTCCGCAGGGCCGCCACCTGGCACTCTCTGGCCACCGGATCGGTTACCGCCCTGCTGGGCCTGGGCCCGTTCCCGGAGGTGGTGCGCCGGGCCCTGCTGGGCGGCGACGGCCCGGCGCGGTACGTCTGACGGCGACGCGTCCACGGCGGGGCCCGGCGCGGTACGTCCGAGGGCGGACGGATCCACGGCCGGGTCCGGCGCGGTCTGTCGGAGGACGGCGGGTCCGCGGCCGGTTCCGGCCCGGCACATCCGCAAGCGAACAGGCCCACAGCCGGGACCAGCACGGTACGTCCGCGAGCGGACGGGGTCCGTGGCCAGGGTCCGCTTCCGGCCCTCAGAGACCGTAGACGCGCCGCGCGGTGTTCGCGAACACCGCGTCCCGTTCGGCCTCGCTCAGCTTGTCGGTGAGAGTACGGGCCGCTTGGAGGACTTCGCCGTACGAGGCGGCGAGCCGTGACACCGGCCAGTCGGAGCCGTACATCACCCGCCCGGGTCCGAAGAGCCCGAGCACGGTCTCGGCGTACGGGCGCAGTCCTTCGGCCGTCCAGGAGTCCCAGGCGGCCTCGGTGACCATGCCGGAGAGTTTGCACACCGTGTTCGGCCTGGCGGCGAGGTTCCCGAGGTGGTGGGCCCAGGGTTCGAGGTCGCCGGAGGCGATCGGCGGTTTGCCGAGGTGGTCGAGGACGAAGGTCAGGCCGGGCAGCAGGGCCGCCGTCCTGGCCGCCGCGGGGAGCTGGTGCGGCAGCACGATCAGGTCGTAGACGAGCCCGGCCTCGGCCACCGCCGCCAGACCGCGTTTGACCTCGGGCCGCAGCAGCCACTCCGGATCGGGCTCGCCCTGGACCTGGTGCCTGATCCCGACGAGCTTGTCGCCGCCGGGAAGTGCGCGCAGCGCGGCGAGGGTGTCGGCGATGTCCGGCGCGGTGAGGTCGGTCCAGCCGACCACGCCGGCGACGAGGTCGCTGGAGCCCGCCGCGGCGAGGAATTCCGGGGTCTCCTCTGCCACGGCGATGGTCTGGACGAGGACAGTGGCGCCGACCCCCGCGGCCCGTGCCACAGGTTCCAGGTCGTCCAGGGAGAAGTTCCGCCGGATGGGAGCCATCTCGGGCCCGGTGATCCAGTCCTGGTCGCGTACGGACAGGTCCCAGATGTGGTGATGGGCGTCGACGACGGACGGCCGGTCACTCGGCTGATGGGTCTGCTGTGTCATGAGGCGTCAGTGCTCCCGGGCGGCGGGCGGCGCGGCTTCGGCGCCGCCCGCGAAATGGTCGTGTGCGGTATCAGTGCTCACAGCGCTCCGTCCCCGGGCAGGAGACCTTCCGCGCGCAGTTCGGACCAGAGGTCGTCGGGGACGGGGCGGGCCATCAGTTCGGCCGTGTCCCGTACCTCGTCCGCGGATCTGGTGCCGACCAGGACACTCGCGACCGCCGGATGGCGCAGCGGGTAGTGCAGCGCGGCGGCCCGGACGGGCAGGCCGTGGCGCCGGGTGACGGCGTCCATCCGCAGGGCCCGGTCGAGCAGGCTCGCGGGGGCGGCGGCGTAGTCGTACGTCGCGCCGGGGCGCGGGTCCGCGAGGAGGCCGGAGTTGAAGACCCCGCCGACCACGACGCTCTTGCCGCGTGCGGACGCCTCCGGCAGCAGCTCTGTGAGGGCCGACTGGTCGAGGAGCGTGAACCGTCCCGCGCACAGGACGGTGTCGACGTCGGTGTCCCGCAGGAAGCGGGTGAGCATCTTCGTCTGGTTCATCCCGGCGCCGATCGCGCCGACGACGCCTTCGGCGCGCAGCCGCTCCAGGGCGGGATACGCCTGCTCGAACGCCTCGTTCTCATGGTCGTCGGGATCGTGCAGGTAGGCGACGTCGATCCGGTCGAGGCCGAGGCGTTCGAGGCTTTCCCCGATGCTGCGGCGTATGCCGTCGGCGCTGAAGTCCCAGACGCGGCGGTGCGTGGCCGGTACGGCGAAGCCGTCGTCGAGGGCTTCGCCGGTGTCCGGCAGGGGTTCGAGCAGCCGGCCGACCTTGGTCGAGAGGGTGTAGCTGTCACGGTCCCGGGCGCGCAGCGCCTCGCCGAGCCGGCGTTCCGAGAGGCCGAGGCCGTAGTGCGGCGCGGTGTCGAAGTAGCGGATGCTGGCGTCCCAGGCGGCGTCGATCGCGGCCGCTGCCTGCTCGGTCGTGACCGGGGTGTAGAGGTTTCCTATTCCGGCGGCGCCGAAGGACAGTCCGGTCACCGGGACCGCACTGCTGCCGAGCGTGGTGTGCCGCATACCGGTGCCGCCTCCTGGTGGTGCGCCGACGATCACCGCGTCGTCGATCAGGACGAATATTCATCGGATGACTGGAGCGCGTCAACACCTGTGAAGCTGCTGTCTGGGGCAATTTCCCCGGCAACTGTCCGATCTATCGGCCCGGTGCCGTGGCCGATGGCTCCGTCGCTCCGTCCATGGCTCCGGGTCGCGGCCTCAGTCGGCCGACCGCTCCCCGACCGCGAACTCACACCAGACACATTTCCCGCTGCCGCGCGACTCCACGCCCCAGGCGTCCGCCAGCTGATCCACGAGCATCAGCCCGCGCCCGGAGATCCCCGCCTCGCCTGCGTCACGCCGGTGCGGCAGCGCGCTGGAACGGTCCTCCACGTCGATACGCAGCCGCTTCCGCGATCCGGAGACGACCCGTACGGTCACGACCGCGCCGCTCTCGGTGTGCATCAGCGAATTGGTGATCAGCTCGTCGGCGGCGAGTTCGATCTCGTCCGCGCGGTCCCTGGCCCCCCAGGCCGACACGGCGGCCCTGATCATGCGGCGAGCGGTGCTGAGCGCCTGCGGATCGTTGCGGGAGACGTGCTGCTGGAGCCGGCCGCCGGACTGCGGCGCGTACACCCCGCGGCGGCGCAGCAGCAGGACGGCTACGTCGTCCTCGCCGCCCCGCTCGTCCACCGCGTCGCAGAGCCGGTCGGCGAGCATCTGGAGGTCACGCGGTCCTTCGCCGACGAAGGCGGCGAGCTGCTCCATGCCGTCGTCCAGATCCGTGCCCGGCTGCTCGACGAGACCGTCGGTGTAGAGCACCAGGGTCTGACCGGGGTCCAGTTCCATGGTCGTGACGCCGTATTCGAGCTGTTCGAAGTGCGCGGACAGGCCGAGCGGCATCCCGCCGCTCACCGGCAGTCTGCGGCAGCTGCCGTCGGCCTCCCGGATCAGCGGGTCGACGTGGCCCGCCCTGACCAGCTCGACCACCCCCGTCGAGAGGTCGGCCTCCGCGTAGACGCAGGTCGCGAAGCGGTCGGTGTCCAGCTCGTGCAGGAAGAGCGAGGCCCGCGCCATCACGGTGGCCGGTGAGTGGCCCTCGGCGGCGTACGCGCGCAGCACGATGCGCAGCTGGCCCATCACGGCGGCGGCGTGGGTGTCGTGGCCCTGTACGTCGCCGATGACCGCGCCGACGCGGTCGCCGGGCAGCGGAATGACGTCGTACCAGTCGCCGCCGATCTCCCTGCCGAGCCGGGCCGAGCGGTAGCGGACCGCGATCTGGGCCCCGGGTACGGCGGGCACCCTGCGCGGCAGCATCGCCTGCTGGAGCCCTTCCGCGAGGTCGTGCTCCTGCTCGAAGAGCACGGCGCGCTGGATGCTCTGGGCGATGCTGCTGACGAGGGCGACCAGCAGATTGCGGTCCTCGGCGCTGAAGCCGTTCTTGTCGCCGTAGAGGAGCCCGAGCGCGCCGATCGGGCGCCCCTGGGCGATCAGCGGGAGATAGGCGGCCGCGGTGATGCCGAGCCCGTCGATGTACGGCCACAGGTCCGGGTAGGCCGCCTCGAACTCCTCCGCCGACTCGATGAAGGACGGGGTGAGCGTGCGGATCACGTCGCTCATCGGGTACTCCTCGTCGACGCGCGTGATACGGGTGCCCGG
Organism: Streptomyces sp. NPDC088725; assembly: GCF_044751305.1. Lineage (NCBI taxonomy): Bacteria > Bacillati > Actinomycetota > Actinomycetes > Kitasatosporales > Streptomycetaceae > Streptomyces > Streptomyces sp. NPDC088725. The sequence continues at coordinate 122,375 of NZ_JBIVLO010000012.1, read as the reverse complement.
TACGAAGGATCCTTCGGGCCCCTCGGCGACCAGATGGATCCTGCCCGACTCCAGCAGGCCCATGACCAGGCTGTTGGCGCCCAGCCGCTGGAGACCGTGGGACTCCTTCAGTACGTCGATGACGTCCTGGACCGTTCTGGCGTGGGCGAGTGCCGCGGTGGTGTTCTCGACCACGCTCGTCCGCACGCGCCGGTCCCCGACCAGCCCGAGGCGCGCGGTGGCGTCCGCCAGCTCCTGGGCGGCGTCGCGGACGACGCCGATGACGCGGTGGGCGGTGCCGTCGTCGTCGCGGCTGATGCGGCCCTGGGTGTGTGCCCAGCGGCGGCTGCCGTCCTGCAGTCTGATTCTGAGGTACGCGCCGAAGGTGGCGCTGCCGTCCTTGAGCGCCTGCGACACCAGCTCGACGATCCTTACGCCTTCGTGACCCGGAACCCGGGAGCCGAGTTCGGACGGCCGTCCGCCGTACTCCTCGGGACTCATGTCGAACACCGCGAGCGCGGGTCCGTCCAGATACATCAGGTCGCTGTCGAGGTCCCAGTCGTAGGTGCCCATCCGGTTCAGCGCCATGCTGCGGGCCGGCCGGGCGGGCCAGTCGTCGGGGAGCGACAGAGGTCCCGCCTCCCGATCAATCATGAACATACTTTTTCATCATTTATAGGAATTCTCGACCGGTCCGCTCAGCCCTGATAGGTATCGGGGCCGACCAGCTCGATGCTGGTCTGCTGTGCGTCCGGCATCGCGGGGTACAGCCCGCCGTCGTCCGGCACGGTCTCGTGGTCGCCATCCGGCGAGGAGGGAGCGTCTTCCGTCGGCGCCTCCGTAGGGACGGGCGCGCTGTTCTGTTCGGACGGGGCTTCCGACGGCGTGGAGGCCGGATCGCTCCCTGACGGCTCCGGCCTGGCGGGCGTCTCCTCGGGGACCGGCGGCACCACGGCCTCCGGGTCGGTGATGTCGGCCTCCGGGGCGTACGGCGGATCGGCGTCGGGCCGGCCGTCCTCGTCGCCGTACGTGCCGGTGGGCCGCTCCACCCAGACACCGTGGCCGACATCGGCGACGATCAGGCTGCCGAGGACCTGCGCGGTACGGACAATGAGCACGACCCGGTCGGGCCGGTACGCCTGCCAGCGCGCACCCCGGTGCACGACACCGCCCTGCACCGCGACGGCGGGCCGCAGCGGACTGCCGCAGGCGCAGCGCACACGCGGCAGCCCGTGGTTGTCGACCAGCACGGCGGTGCCCGCCTGGAGCACGGACTGGAAGGGGGTGGCGGACCCGCTCCGGAAACCGTGGTTCGTCACCCGGGTGTCGGCGCGCAGCACCACGGGGGTGAGCTCGCGCAGGAACGAGGGCACGGAGGCGCGGCCGATGCCGGCGGCCTCGGCGAAGGCCCTGGACTTCGTCCGGTTCTCGATGAGGAGGCGGACCTGCCGCTCGACATCACAGCTGGAGCGCGACCGGGTGACGCCGTAGACGCCGGGCGTGGAGCTGGGCAGGGTGCGCGCCATCCGCACGGGACCACCGGACGCGGCCGGGGCGCTCAGCGCCGATGGCGCGGCGGAGGAGTCGCCGGACCGGGCGGAGGAGCTGTCGGAGCGGGTGGAGGGCCCGGACAGGGCCGTCGCCGTCGACTCGGTGAAGGGATCCGGGCCCTTCGCCGTGGCCGACTGGAGGAAGAGTTCCCTGGCCTCCGGCGCCTCTTCGCCGCCGACGTCCCCGCCGCAGCCCGCCGTGATCAGAACAGCCACGGACAGCGCGGTAAGCGCGACATGCCGACGTCGGATGGGTGAGCGCACCGGAGTCTCCCGCCTCTTCCTTCTGGAATATCCCCTTATGTCTGCCGGATCCCGCGCACTCCCGCAAGCCGGGGCAGAGCCGGGTGCGGGACACCTTGAACCCGATCGGGCGGCGCCCTAAGCTCGCCGGAGAAGAAATTGAACGCGTTCAAGCCGGGGAAGGTGCGAGATGTCCGCGCTGGTCAGCATGATCTCGACGCCCGGGATGCCGGGGTGACCGTCCCCGCGCCACGGCGCGCTCCGGACCGGCCGGACAGCGCGCCCGCTTCCGCCCGTCAGGCACTACGCCGCCGGTGGCGCACGGCTGCCGCGGCGGCCCGGGCCCAGCCAGGATCCGAAAGGAGCGCCGGATGAGTTCCGTGTCTCCGCCGAGCCCACCTGATTCACCGAACACCCCTCGGCGAACGCTGAGTTACCCGGAGGTCGGGGCGACCAGGACCGGTCTGCTCCCCGACGGCTACCGGCATCTGCGTCACCGCGTGCCGATCGGGCGGGGCCGCGCGGTCTTCGACGCCGCCGGGGCCGCGGTGACGGGGTGGCAGCTGCATCGCCGCGCCGGCGCGCGCGTCCGGGCGTCCTCCTCGCGGGCCGAGCCGGGCACCGTGGTGGAGGTCGGCCTCGGAATGGGCCCGCTGCGGCTCACCGGCACGTGCCGGGTCGTGTGGACGGCGTACGAGAAGGAGCGGACCGGTTTCGCGTACGGAACGCTGTCCGGGCATCCGGAATGCGGCGAGGAATCCTTCGTCGTGGATCTGCGCGAGGACGGCTCCGTATGGTTCACCGTCGTCGCGTTCAGCCGCCCCGGCCGCCTGCTCACCCGGCTCGCGGGTCCCGTGGGGCCCCTGTTGCAGCGGGCGTACGCAAGACGGCTCGGGAGCACGCTGCGCCGGATCGCGGCAGCCGCCTGACACCGGACACGACTGCGCCCCGCGCCCTCCTGATCAAGGGGGCGCGGGGCGCGCGGGCCGGGCGGGTCAGTCGACGCCGGGGAGGATGTGCGGCTCCGCCAGGTCGTCCTCGTAGCCTGCCAGCCGGATCGGGGCCGACCTGGCCCACACGTCGAGGCAGCCCAGCTTCTCCGGCCTGCGGGGCCGCTCACCGGCTTCCGGTGGTTGCTGGTCGTGCTTCGTCAGATCTGGGGTCACGGCGCACTCCTTTGTGTCACGCAACTCTGGGACAAGGGCAGTCACGTCGCGGTGGCGCCGTTTCTCGGGCGGGACCGCGGCCGTGGTAGGGGGCCTTGTCCCCGGAGCGGCCGTGGAGATGGTGGATCCCCTGGTGGCCGCCCGTCGCGCCCCAGCCTAGCCAGATGAGCGGAAGGGCGCTCGATGGGTCTCCATTCGGGTGACGTTTCCGGCCAGTCGGCTCTACCAGTTGGCGGGCGCGTAGTCCTTGAGGAAGCAGCCGTACAGCTCCTCGCCCGCCTCACCGCGCACGATCGGGTCGTAGACCCGGGCCGCGCCGTCGATCAGGTCGAGCGGGGCGTGGAACCCCTCGTCAGCGAGCCGCATCTTGTCGGGATGCGGGCGCTCGTCGGTGATCCAGCCGGTGTCCACCGCCGTCATCAGGATGCCGTCGGACTCGAACATCTCCTGCGCACTGGTGCGGGTGAGCATATTGAGCGCGGCCTTGGCCATGTTCGTGTGCGGGTGTCCCGCGCCCTTGTAACCGCGGCTGAAAACACCCTCCATGGCGGACACGTTCACCACGTATGTCCGGGCGGCCTCGGCCGCGACCATCGCCGGGCGGAGCCGGCTGATCAGGATGAACGGCGCGGTGGAGTTGCACAGCTGGACTTCGAGCAGTTCGACCGCGTCGACGTCGGACACCGTCTGGACCCAGCTGTTGGTGTCGTGCAGGTCGGGCACCAGGCCGCCGGCGTCGATCGCCGTGCCCGCCTCGATCCTGGCGAGGGTGGCCGAGCCGCCGACGAGTGCGAGGTCCGTGACGTCCGAAGCGGTCAGCGCCTCCACGCCGCCGGAGGGCAGGACGGCCTGCGCCCCGCTGCCGAAGGCCCCGATGACCTGGGAGGCGGGAAGCTCGCCCGCGGGCAGCGGGGCCGACTCGGCGGCCAGCAGTTCGCTGTACGCCTGCGGGGAGCGGCGAACCGTCTGCGCGGCGTTGTTGATCAGGATGTCCAGCGGGCCCTCGGCCGCGACGGAGTCCGCGAGCGCGACGACCTGCGCCGGGTCGCGGAGGTCGATCCCGACGATCTTGAGGCGGTGGATCCAGTCGGCGCTGTCGGGCATCGCCTTGAACCGGCGGATCGCGTCCGTCGGGAAGCGGGTGGTGATGGTGGTGTGGGCCCCGTCGCGCAGCAGCCGCAGCGCGATGTACATGCCGATCTTGGCGCGGCCACCGGTGAGCAGCGCGCGCCGGCCCGTGAGGTCCGTACGGGCGTCCCGGCGGGCCCGGTTCTCGGCGGCGCACTTCTGGCACAGCTGGTGGTAGAAGGAGTCGACCTCGACGTAGCGGGTCTTGCAGATGTAGCAGGAGCGCGGCCGCTTGAGCAGGCCCGCGATCTCGCCGGTGACGGAGGAGGAGGGCAGCAGGCCCTGCGTCTCGTCGTCGATGCGCTCGGCGGAGCCCGTGGCCGTGGCCTCGGTGACCGCCTTGTCGTGGGCCGTCTTGGCCGCCCTGCGCTCCTGGCGCCGGCGCTGCTTGACCGTGCGGTAGATCCCGGCGGTGGCGCGCCTGACGGCGATCGCGTCGGGGTGGTCCACGTCGATCCGGTCGAGTTCGTCCAGCACGCTCAGGCAGACGGCCAGCCGTTCCGCGTCGATGCCGGGACCGAACGCGGGGCTCTCGCCTTCGGCGGAATCGTCGCCGTACACCGCCGGGCTGTCCTCTGTCACCGTCATCTGCTGCCGTTCCTCGTTCACTCGAATACCGGAGGCCCGAAAGGGGGCTTTTGTTCGCTATTGCGGTGATCCCCGCAGGTCAGGAGCATACCGACGCGCCGGGGGTCAACAAAATCCCACTATCTTATCCGGTGCGGGGGGTGCGTGGCCGGTGCGGGGGTGCGTGGCCGCGCCGACCGCAATCGGCACCGGCCACTTCCCCCGCCAGACGCTCGTCAGCCCGCGACGCCCGCGGCGGCGGGCACCCGGGCCCCCAGGAACGTCAGGGTCCTGCGCAGCTCGAAGCCCAGCGACTCGTACAGCCGCACGGCGCCGGTGTTGGACGCGGCCGCGTGCAGGAACGGTGTCTCCTCGCGGGCGCGGATCCCCGCGGCGACCGCCAGCACGAGGCGTCCCGCCAGGCCCTGGCCCCGGAACTCGGGAGCGGTGCAGACAGCGCTGATCTCCGTCCAGCCCTCCGGGCGCATCCGCTCGCCCGCCATCGCCACCAGCACGCCGTCGCGACGGATTCCCAGGTAGGTGCCCATCTCGATGGTGCGCGGCAGGAAGGGGCCCGGCCTGGTGCGCTCGACCAGGCCGAGCATCTCGGGTACGTCGGCGGGGCCGAGGACCACAGCCTCCTCGTCCGGTACGGCGACGATCCCGGCGTCGACGAGCTGCACGCCCTCGGCCGAGAAGTGGATCTCCCAGCCGTCCGGCGGCGGTGCGCCGGCTCCCGCGAGGGTGATCGAACCGCCGGGGCCGGCGAGCGCGGCGGCGTCGGCCCAGTCCCGCTCGTCCGGCAGGTCGGGCAGCGCCACCCACGGGGAGACATCGGGCTGGTAGCGCAACAGCCTGCCGCGCCGTTCGGCGAAGTGGGCGTGCGGGCCCGTCAGCGCGGCGCGCACGGGGTTGTCCAGCGGATGCGCGTCAGCCGGAGGCACCGGCCGCCGCTCGCTGGGGAGCGACACGGCAACGGACTCGTCGGGCATGTGATTCCTCGCTCTTACCGATGACAACTGCCGCCGCCCCGGGTACGACAGCTCTGAAGGAAAGCTCCGGGACGACAGCAGGTGCAAGCCGGATCGGCGGATCACTATTCCCGCGCTAGTTCCCCGCGAGCGGAGGCGGCGCCGCGCCGTCCCCGGTGCCCCAGTCGGAGGGCTCCGTACCGACGGACAGGGACAGCTGCCTGCCGGAACGGATCTCCTCCGTCGTCAAGTAGGTGGCGGCGTGCGGCGCCCCGTCGACCCGCGCGGACCGGATGTAGCGCGCGCTGTCCGACGTCCCGGGAGCGGTCACGGTGAATCCGCCGTGCGGGTAGTACCTACGGTCCAGCGTGAGGTCCACCCGCTCGAAGACGGGGGTGGAGAGGCCCCAGGTGTCGGTGCCCGGCTGGACCGGGAAGATCCCGATCGAGGACAGCACGTCCCACGCGGACATCGTGCCGAGGTCGTCATTGCCGGTCATACCGGTCGGGGCGTCCGTGAAGAGCGTCAGCGCCGCGTGCACCACGTCGGTCGCCTTCCAGGGCTGCCCGGTGGAGAGGTACATGTACGGGGCGATGAGGTCGGGCTCGTTCTGCGGGTTGTACTTGTCGGCGTTGTAGTAGTCGTACGGGCCGTTCACCCAGACCTCGCGTGCGGTCTTCGCGGGGTCCTTCAGCAGTTCGTCGTAGGCGAAGAACGAGTCGAGCCTGGCGTTCGCCGCTTCCTCGCCGCCGATCAGCCCGACCATGCCGGGCAGGTCCTGCGGCACCATCCACTGGTACTGCCAGGCCGTTCCCTCGTGGAATCCCTCGCTCTGCGCGGGGTCGGACGGGCCGGTGAAGGCGCCCTGTTCGTCACGGGCCCGGAAGAATCCTGTCGAACTGTCGAAGATCTTGCGGTAGTTCTGGGCACGGTCGGCGTAGCGCCGGGCGTCGTCGTCATGACCCAGGTCGCGCGCCATCTCGCCGAGCATCGCGTCGGACAGCGCGTATTCGAGCGTCGCCGAAGCGCCGTGGTCGTAGTCGGAGTCACCGGGCTTGGCGTGCGCCCTGTCCTTGATGTAGGGCGCGAAACCGTCCTTGAGGTAAGGGACGTTGGCCTCGCGGCCGACGCCGGGGGAATCGGCGGGCGGGACTCCGTCCGCGTTCTTCTTCAGCGCCCGGTACGCCTGTTCCTCGTATCCCTTCAACAGCCCCTGCTGGTAGGCGTTGGTGAGGAAGGGAGTCACCGGGTCGCCGGTCATGATGTTCGTCTCGACCGTGCCGTAACCCCACTTGGGCAGCCAGCCGCTCTCTTCGTCGATCTTCAGTACGGAGATCGCGATGTCGCGTGACTCACCGGGCGCGAGCAGGGCGAGGAGCTGGGTCTGGGTGCGGTAGGTGTCCCACAGCGAGAGGTTCTGGTAGTACGTGAAGCCCTTGGCGCGGTGGATCTTCTGGTCCCAGCCCGTGTACCGGCCGTCGATGTCGCTGCCGACGTTGGGGGCGAGGAAGGACCGGTAGAGCGAGGAGTAGAACGTCCTGCGCCGCGTCTCGTCGCCGCCCTTGGCCTTTACGTCGCCGAGACGGTCCTCCCAGGCGGCCCGCGCGGCGCGCACCGTACGGTCGAAGCCCGATCCGCCCTCGGCCCGGAGGTTCCGGGCGGCGCCGTCGGCGTCGACATAGCTGATCGCCGTCGTCGCCTCGACGGTGCGGTCCTTGGAGGTGTCGAACCGCAGCCAGGCGCCGTTGCCCGCCGTGGAGACGGACTTCTTGGTCCCCTCGGTGACCGTGGTGCCGTTCCAGGTGCCCGAGGTGGTGAACGGCCGGTCGAAGCGGGTGACGGTGTACACGGTGTACGGCTCGGTGTCCTGGCAGAAACCACTGCCGGTGATGGCGGTACGGACCGTGCGCGAGTCGAGGATCTCCACCGAGGTGGAGAGCGTCTTGTGCAGCGACTGGCCCGCGTTCAGCAGGACGTTGGCCTTGTCGGTGGCCGGGAAGGTGTAGCGCTGCACGCCGGTGCGCTGCGTCGCCGTGAGTTCGGCGGTGATGCCGCCGTACGAGGTCAGCCCGACCTTGTAACTGCCGGGCGAAGCCTCCTCGTTGTCATGGCTGAAGTCGGCCGCGTAGCGCGCGTAGTCGGTCTCCGTGATGTCACCGGTGGTGGGCAGGATGGGCAGGTCACCACCGAGACCGCAACCGACACCGGAGAGGTGGACACTGCTGAAGCCACGGATCTGCGTGTCCTCGTAGGCGTAGCCGGTGTTGTGACCGGTGTCGGGAGAGAGCTGCACCATCCCGAACGGTACGGATGCCCCGGGATAGGTGTTGCCCTCGTTCTGCGTACCGATGAAGGGATTGACCAGATCGGTCAGGCGTTGCTCGTGGGGTGCGGCCTGAGCGGTGGGCGCGGCCAGCACACCCCCGAGCAGCGCGGCGGCGGCGAGCGCGGCTCCCGCGCCGCGCAGCCATGGGGTCCGTCGCATGGGATGAGCCTCCAGGGATGAGTCGGTCAAGGTCGTTTTCGAACGAGGTGATTCCGTCACAACTGGCTTGGCAGCACGGACAGGTGGACGACCCGTGCGTCGCGGGCGCGTCGCCCCTCGACGCTCAGGGCCACGTACCGGGCGGTGTCCCGCACCCGGAGGACAGCGTCGCGGCCCTTGGCCGTGAGCCTGCCTGCTGCCCGGTAGGACAGGCCGTCGGCACTCAACTCGATGCGGGCAGAGGGGACATGACCGGCCGTCCACGCCACCTTGATCTCGCCGACCGGGATCTGGGCACCGAGGTCGACCACCATCCGGCCGTCCGGTCCCGGGATCCAGGACGTGTGCGGGTCGCCGTCGACCACCGCCGACGGTTCCGACATGCCGGGCGGCAGCGGAGCGGTCGGGAACGTGACGCATCCGAGCGCCGCGTCCGCGAGCGGATGACGGGGAGCGCCGGGCACGGACAGCCGCTCGGTGCGGCCCCGGCGGACGGCGGCGTGGACGGTCCGGCCGCCCGGTGTGGTGACGACGAGCCGGCAGGACGGCCCGGTCAGCTCGACGGTGGCCGCGTCGATCACGTCCGCGCGCAACCCGGCCGGCACGCGTCCGCCCGTGTCCGGACCGAGGGTGAAGCGGACCGGTGCCACCGCAGCGGAGGCGGCGTCGAGTTCGGCGTGGAAGTCGGTGCCGTCCGAGGTGATGGTCTGGGTGCCCGCGTAGAGGCGGATCGCGCGGGGGTCCTGCGGTACGGAGACCGTGGTGCTCACCGCGTCGGCGGAGAGATTGAAGAGGCTGAGATGTTCTCCCGCGGTGCTCGCCCGGACGGCCTCGTGGTCTGCCCGGGGAGCCTGGCGGGCGGCCGCCGCCTTCACCTCGGACGGGGCTCCGGAGGGGACGCCCTCCACGAGCACCGGTTCGGCCGGACCGTCGGAGAGGATGACCGTATCGCCGTAGACGGCGAGCGGATTCTTCGCACCCCGTACGACGAGTCCGGCCCGGCCGTCGACGGAGATCCAGCCTCCGGTGCTGGTGAGATCGGCGTCCGGCCAGCGGGCCAGGTCGGTCCAGGCCGCCTCGCCAGGTCCGTCGGGCCCGTCCGGTTCGCCGGTGGCACCCTGGATCACGTAGGCGCGTCCCGCCGCCGCCTCCCACCGCAGGGTGACACGGTCGAACTCCCGCTCCTCGCCGAGGTCGACGGCGATCCAGCTGTCCGCCCTGGCCCGGTCGTCGCGGGAGACGGCCCAGCGGGTGTCGAGGTCGCCGTCCACGGCGAGGGGCGCGCCCTTGTCGGTGTCGGCGGAGGACGCCGTGGCGGTGGCGCCCCGCGCGAGGTCCGTTCCGTCGGCGCCGTCGCGGATCTCGATCGCGTAGAGCGAGTAGCCGTACGCCGGATCCGGGCTGATCCCGCGCATCCGCAGCTGCCTGAACGAGGCCCGGGAGAAGGTGATCTCGTCGGTGCGGCCGGTCGCGGACGGCGCGGGAGCGACGGCTCCGGCGTCCTGGGCGGCGACGGTGACCTCGCCCTCGGCCGTGGTGTACGTACGGCTGCCGTCCAGGCCCGCGATACCCGGCATGGTGACATTGCGTACTTCGACGTGGCCCTCGCCGGGCGCGGTGCCACTGGTCGCGTAGACGACGGCACCGGACGGCAGTGTCGTGAATCCGGCGAATCCGGTGGGCAGAGTGAGGAGTGTGGCGCTGCCTTCGAAGCCGTCGCGCAGCTCGCTGTACGTGACCACCGAGCGGGCGGCCGGCTCACCCGTGGTGCCGGGCAGGAACATGGGGGTGGCGCCGCTGAGCGCGAACAGCCAGTCGTCGTGGGCGGGTTGCCAGGCGAACTTCACGAAGCCCGCCTTGCTGACGGCGGCGGCCCAGGCCGCGGGCGACTGGTGTGCCAGCAGCCCGGGGCCCGCGCCGAAGTCCTTCACACCACTCGCCCGCGCGAAGAGTTCCCGGTCCGTGAGGGGGCGTACGGGCGTGCCGTGCGCGGCGCGCCACTCGTGCAGCAGGTAGCTGATGGCGATCTCGGCTCGGGCCTCCGGCTCGTACTTGGGCTCGCCGGAGAACTTGGCCAGCCGGTTGACCGGCGGGTACGCCTGGTACGCGTCGAGGCGTTCGGCCAGCGCGGCCTCCGCGCGGGCGGCGGCGCGGTCGCCGAGCACCTGGGCGAGGAAGGCGAGCGGGATGACATCACGCCCGTACAGGTGCTCGCGGTCGTTGACCATCGGCATCAGGGGTTCACCGGCGTCGCTCATCACGGTGAGCAGGGTCTCCCAGAGCGGTCCGGCGTTCGGCTGGGCGGTCAGCACCTCGGGCATCGGGCTGCCCGCGGCGATGAAGTGCGCGGCGTTACGGCCCGAGGTGCGCCACAACTCGGCCTGGTAGTGCGGACCGAAGGAGCCGTGGTTCTCCACGATGAACGTGTCGTACAGGTTCTGGGCGGTGTTGTCGCTGACCGGAACTCCGTCGACACGGGCCGGGTTGACGCGGTCGGCCGCGGGCAGTCCGGCCTCGTTGCGGCTCCAGCGGCCGAAGGCCTCGCTCCACGCCGGGTGACGCGGGTCGTCGCCGGCCCAGGCGAGACCGGGGGCCAGCGCCTGCGCGTAGACGCCCATTTCCTCCAATTTGGTGTCACCGATGTAACCGCCCCGAAGACCGTTCGGTGTCCAGTCGCCGGAGGCCGGGTCGTCGCCCGTACCGAGGCCGGTGGTGTATTCGGCCTGCGCGCGCACGATCGTGTCGATGTTGTCGCGCGTCGGGGCGTCCAGCTGGCCCCAGAGCAGGTGTGCGGCGAGGACGAAATACAACTGGAAGGTGGTGTCGAAGAAGAGGGTGCGGCCCCATTCCGTGCCGCCGGTGAGGCGGTTGGAGGCCGCGTAGTGCTTGATGGAGGCCAAGGTCCTCACACGCAGGGTCTCTTGGCTGATTCCGGCGAGTTCCGCGTCGTAGGTGCCGCGGGTGAGCAGGAGGGCGTGGCCGAGAACGACGGCGAACCCGGAGTCCGTGGCGGTGTAGCAGCCCCTGGCCTCGTCCCACTGGGTCTCCGACCACCGGGTGTGGGTCAGCAGGACCCGGTAGTAGGTCCGCGCCACATCGTCGGGAGCGGACGGGCGGTGACCGGTGGGAACGTGCTCGTCCGCGCCGTCACGGGTGCGGACGCCGGCAGCGGCGGGAACGGCCAGGGAGAGTGGCGCTGCCGCCAACCCCATTGTGATGCCTGCCAGTTGGGCGAAGCTGCGCCTGCTCGGCTCGGCCGGGGAGTGGTTCACGCGGATGCGCCTCCTGGAATTCACCTTGGACAACGTTGTCAAGGCCCGGCGGTCATTGTTCGTAGGTGTCACCGACCGCGTCAAGAGCGCCGGCACAACTCGTCCCGGCGGAGGAAGCAGATCCGGTCCCCTCGCGGCGCGGGGAAACCCCGGACGACCCGGACGGGCCAGACCGCCCAGGACGACCCCGGTCCGCCTGGGGAGAGGCGGACCGGGGCGGCGTCCGGCCGGGTCAGGAGCCCGCGCACTCCATCGTGGCCGGGTGGGACGCGTCGCGGATCAGCGCGTCCTGCGCCTTCTTCACCCGCTTGACGTCGGGCTTCATCACCTTGCGGTCGTAGGTGAGCAGGCCGTTCAACTCACCTTCCACATCGGTGATCTGGGTGTAGACGGCGCCGTTGCTCCCCTGGCAGGCGAGCGCGCGGACGTTGTCGAGCTGGGCCAGGTACTCGTCGGTGTACTTGTCCTGGTCGACCGCGATGTACGACTGCTGAACGGCCCAGGCATGACCGGGAACCGCGAGCCCGAGCCCGCCGTACTCACCGCTGACCAGTGCCCGCTTGCCGTCCGGGTCGGGCAGCGCCGGGCTCGGATAGCCGTGGGCGTCGGCGATGTCACCCGTACCGCCGTCGACCGCACCGCAGCAGTTGAGCCCGCTCATGTTGTTGATCAGCCGTGTCGGGTCCCAGGACTTGGCCTGGTCGGCGACGCGTTTCTGGTCGTACTGACCCCAGCCCTCGTTGAAGGTGACCCACATGATCACCGAAGGGCTGCTGCTGTGCTGGTCGATCATCTGCTTCATCTCGTGCTCGTACTCGGCGCGGGCGGCCGTGTCCGGGTTCACGTCGTTGTTCATCGCCGGCATGTCCTGCCAGACCAGCAGTCCGAGCCGGTCGGCCCAGTAGAACCAGCGGTCGGGCTCCACCTTGATGTGCTTGCGCACGGAGTTGAAACCGAGGTCCTTGTGCGCCTTCAGGTCGAAGGCGAGCGCCTCGTCCGTCGGCGCGGTGTTCAGTCCGTCCGGCCAGAAGCCCTGGTCGAGCGTGGCCATCAGGAAGGTCGGCTTGCCGTTGAGCACGGTGCGCGGCACGCCGTCGATCTTCTCCACCGCGATGGAGCGCATACCGAAGTAGCTGCCGACCTCGTCGCTGCCCGCCTTCACCTCGAGCCGGTAGAGGTGGGGGTCGTCGGGCGACCACAGGTGCGCGTGCGGGACGGGCACGGACAGCGCGACTCCGCTGCGGCCCTTCGCCGTGCCGACCTTGCGCTTGCCGTCGTACGCGGTGGCCGTGACGGGCACGCCTGCGCGGATCCCGCGCACCTCGACGGCGAGCTTTCCGCCCGGCACGTCGGGAGTGAGCTTGAGGGAGTCGGCGTGGTCGGCCGCGACCGGCTCCATCCACACCGTCTGCCAGATACCGGACGACGGGGTGTACCAGATACCGCTCGGGTCCAGGCGCTGCTTGCCCATGGGCGGGTTCTCGCCGTTCGCGGCGTCGGTCGGGTCGTAGACGCCGACGATCAGCTCCTGCGTACGGCCGGGCTTCAGCGCGTCCGTGACGTCGGCGCTGAAATGGTCGTAACCACCCTTGTGTTCCGCGACCTTCTTGCCGTTGACGTACACCTCGGACTGCCAGTCGACGGCGTCGAAGTTGAGCCGCAGCCGCTTGCCTTCGCCGACCTTCCAGTTCTTCGGGACGGTGAAGGTACGGCGGTACCACATGCGGTCCTCGTGCCGTTCGAGGCCGGAGAGCTGGGACTCGACGGGGTACGGGACGAGGATCTTCTCGCCCAGCGTCCTGCCGACCGGCGGACGCTCCCCCGCCTTCGCCGCGGAGAACTGCCAGGAGCCGTTGAGGTTCTGCCAGTTGTCACGCGTCAGCTGCGGACGCGGGTACTCCGGGTGGGCGTTGGTGGCGCTGACGTCGTCGGCGAAGTCGGTGCGCAGTTCGTACTCCGACTGGTTGGGGCCACTGGACCAGAAGGGGTGGACGGCCTTGCCGTCCTGCCCGTTCAGGCCGCCTTCGCCGTCGTAACGGACGTCGGCGAGACCGGAGGCGCCGCCGCCCTTCTTGCCGACGACGGGCTCCTTGAGCGCGACGTTCAGGCGGTGGTCGTCGGCCGCGTCGCGGGTGACGTCGCCCAGCGGCCAGGCGGCGCCGCCGATGACGGCCTCAAGGTGAGCGGCGACGCCGGCGGGCGGAGGCGCGAGCTTCTGCGCGAAGTCCAGCGCGAGGGTGCGCCCGTCCTTCCCGACGGTGGCGGCGATGGCGCCGTCGTACGCGAACCCGTCGGGCAGCCGGAACACGGACTGCGGGACGGGTGCCTTGGCGGCGCCCGGCGGGGTCCACTTCAGGTGGAGGTCGGAGCCTCCCTCGTGCTCGAAGTACTCGACCTTCACGTCATAGGCCCTGCCGGCGGTCAACTCAACGGGCTGGGAGCTCTGTTCCACCTCCCAGTCGTCGGTCCAGTGGTCGATGGCGAGTTCGCCGCCGATCCAGAGCCGGAAGCCGTTGTCCCCGATCATCGAGAACGTGTGGGCACCGGTGGTCTCCGGGACGATCTTCCCGGTCCAGCGCACGGAGACGTCGTCCGCCTGTCCGGTGGCGGCCTGGAGCCTCGGCTCCAGTGTGTCGAAGTCGATGTCCGGGTCGAATCCCGTGGCCTTCAGCTCGTCGAAGTCGAAAGCGCCGGGGCCCGACTGGGTGAAGTACTCACCCTTCAGTCCATGAGGCTCGACCGGGTCGTCCGCGGCCGAGGCGGGCGACACCACGGCGAGTCCCGCGGTGCTCAGGACTGCGGCGAGTAGCAGGGCCAGTTTTCTCCCGATGCGCACAAATCCTCCTTGCTGCTGACCAGCCCGTCAGGGGTGGCGGCTCGTAGCGTCAGTCTGTACAACGTTGGAAGGGACGGCAGTTGGCATGACAGCACGGCACTCCGCCGACTGTCCAGGGTCCTGACATCACCAGGTCGGCAGCCCTGTATAACGTTGTACAAAATGGGCACGGCGGCTCATGCGGCCGCCTCGGAGGGGGAATGCGATGAGCGTCAGCCTCAAGGATGTCGCGGAACGCGCGGGCGTCTCCATCAAGACGGTCTCGAACGTCGTCAACAACTACCGGCATGTGACGCCCGCGATGCGCACCCGGGTCCAGCAGGCCATCGACGAGCTGGGCTACCGGCCGAATCTGACCGCCCGCCACCTGCGCAAAGGCCGTACGGGCATTATCGCGCTGGCCGTGCCCGAGCTGGAGAACCCGTACTTCGCCGAGCTGGCCGGCGCGGTCGTCGACGCGGCCGCCGAGCACGAGTACACCGTGCTGCTCGATCACACCGGCGGCCGCCGCGAGCGGGAGATCCTGGTGAGCCAGGGGTTTCGCGCCCGGGTCATCGACGGGCTGATCCTCAGCCCCATCGAGCTGGAGACGGAGGACCTGCTCGGCCGCGACCACGACGCGCCACTGGTGCTGCTCGGCGAGCGCGAGTACGACCTGCCGTACGACCACATCGCGATCGACAATGTGGCGGCGGCCCGGGTCGCCGTCCGGCATCTGCTCGGTCTCGGACGGTCGAGGATCGCGTTCCTCGGCGCGCGCACCGACCGCGTGAACGAGCCGTCCCACCTTCGACTGCGTGGCTGGCGGGCGGAGTTGGCCGAGTGCGGGCTGCCGGCCCCCGACTCGATGGTGGCCCCGACCGGCGGCTGGGACCACGCGGACGGCGCCGCCGCGATGGCACGGCTGCTGGACTCCGGTGAGCTGCCGGACGCGGTCTTCGCGTACAACGACCTGATCGCCATCGGGGCCATGCGCGTGCTCTCCGAGCGGGGACTGCGGGTGCCGCAGGACATCGCCGTGGTGGGTTTCGACGATGTGACGGGCGGCCGCTACGGCGCTGTGACGCTGACGACGATCTCGCCCGACAAGCAGACCATCGCGCGGCTTGCCGTACGGTCGGTCGTGGAGCGTCTGCTGGGCACCGCCGAAGGGCCTCTGACCTCGGGCCCGCGCGAACTCCGCGCGGATTTCCGGCTGGTGGCGCGGGAGAGCACACTCGGCAGGCGGTGAGCGCGCCATGACGAACCGTTATGGCGCAAAGGGTTTACAGGGGTCCGTACAACGATGTAAAAACCCTTCCGAACGACCGCGCAGACCAGCAGGCCGTACGAGCCCGACCCCCCGTGAGCGCTCCGCGCGCCGGGGCCGCGCCGAGATGGGGTTTTTGCCATGATGTCCTCCGTCGCCCGCCGTACCACCACCACGACCGTGCTCGCCGCGAGTCTTGTCGCCGCGCTCGCCCTCTCCGGGTGCGCGAAGTCCGAGGACGACGCCTCCGGCGACAAGAGCACCTCGGCCGGGGACAACGCGGGCCAGGTGGTCGCCACCCCGAGTGCGGGAAACCGCGAGACCTGCACCGTCGACCAGTTCGGCGGTAAGAAGATCGACCTGTCGACCGCGACCGTCGGCTTCTCGCAGTCCGAGAAGGAGGCCAACCCCTTCCGGATCGCGGAGACCGCCTCCATCAAGGCCGAGGCGAAGAAGCGGGGGGTCAAGCTCCTGGCCGTCAACGCCCAGACGCAGTTCTCCAAGCAGATCAGCGACGTCCAGGACCTGATCGCCAAGGGCGCCGACCTGCTGGTGATCGCCCCGCTCAACTCGGACGGCTGGGGGCCCGTGCTGCGCACCGCCGCCGCCAAGAAGATCCCGATCGTCACCATCGACCGGAAGATCAACGCGGCTCCCTGCAAGGACTATGTGAGCTTCATCGGCTCCGACTTCATCGAGCAGGGCAAGCGCGCCGCCGACCAGATGATCGAGGCGACCGGCGGCAAGGGCAAGATCGCCATCCTGCTCGGCGCCGCCGGGAACAACGTCACCACCGAACGCACCAAGGGCTTCAAGGACCGGCTCAAGGACAAGGCCCCTGATCTGCAGGTGGTGTTCGAGCAGACCGGCGAGTTCGCGCGGGAGAAGGGCCAGCAGGTCACCGAGCAGCTCATCCAGTCGAACCCGGACATCACGGGAATCTACGCCGAGAACGACGAGATGGGTCTCGGCGCCGTCAACGCCCTGAAGGGCGCGGGCAAGAAGGCCGGCGCCGTCAAGATCGTCACGGTCGACGGCACGCGCAACGCGGTCCAGCAGATCGTCGGCGGCTGGATCTCCGGAGTCGTGGAGTCCAACCCGCGGTTCGGACCGCTCGCCTTCCAGACGCTCGACGACTTCAGCAAGGGCCAGAAGGTCTCGCAGAACGTCGTCATCCAGGACGGTGCGTACACCTCGGCGAACGCCAAGACCGACCTCGGCAAGGCATTCTGACGTGCTGTCGGTCACCGGCCTGACGAAGAGCTTCCCCGGTGCCCTGGCTCTCGACTCCGTCGATTTCTCGGTGGGGCCCGGGGAGGTGCACGCCCTGATCGGTGAGAACGGCGCCGGGAAGTCCACGCTCATCAAGCTGCTCACCGGGGTGTACCGGCCCGACGCGGGCGAGATCGTCCACCAGGGCGAGCCGGTGCACTTCAACACACCGCTGGAGGCCCAGCACGCCGGGATCTCCACCATCTACCAGGAGGTCAACCTCGTCCCGCTGATGAGCGTGGCGCGCAACCTCTTCCTCGGCCGCGAGCCGCGCGGCCGGCTGGGTCTGATCGACTTCCGCCGGATGCACCGGGAAGCGCGGGAGGCCCTGAACACACTGGGGTTGCGGGTCGACGTGCGCCGTCCGCTGCGCTCGCTCGGTGTCGGCGCCCAGCAGATGGTGGCGCTGGCGCGCGCGGTCTCGGTCGACGCGCGCGTCGTCATCATGGACGAGCCCACGTCCTCGCTGGAACCGCGGGAGGTGCGCACCCTGTTCGGGGTGATCAGGATGCTCAAGGAGCGGGGCATCGCGGTGGTCTACGTCAGCCACCGTCTCGACGAGCTCTACGAGGTGTGCGACACCGTCACCGTCCTGCGGGACGGCAAGCGGGTCCACACCGGCCCCATAGCAGCACTCGACCGGCTGCGTCTGGTGTCGCTGATGCTCGGTCGCGAGGTGGGTGAGGTACGCAGTGAGGGCGTCACCAAATTCACCGGCGGCCATCACAGTGGCGACGAAGCAGTCCTGGAGGCACAGGACTTGACGATCCGTCATGTCCTGCACCAGGTAACGGTACGCGTGCGTCCCGGCGAGGTCGTCGGCCTCGGCGGTCTGCTCGGCTCCGGCCGCAGCGAGACCGCCAAGGCCATCGCGGGCGCCCTCGCACCCGACTCCGGCCGGGTGGTGGTGGCGGGCGCTCCGGTACGTACCGGGTCCACGCCCGCCGCCATCAGGGCGGGGATCAGTCTGCTGCCCGAGGACCGCAAGGCGGAGGGGATCGTGCCCGGCCTCTCCGTGCGGGAGAACATCGCTCTGGCGGCGCTGCCCGGGCTCTCCCGCTTCGGCCTGGTCGACGACGCCAGGATCGACCGGCTGGTGGACACCTTCATGAAGCGGCTGCGGATCAAGGCGTCGGGGCCGCACCAGAAGGTGGGCGAGCTGTCCGGGGGTAATCAGCAGAAGGTGCTGCTGGCCCGCTGGCTGGCCATGGAGCCGAAGGTGCTGCTTCTGGACGAACCCACCCGGGGCATCGATGTCGGCGCCAAGGCCGAGGTGCAGCGGCTGATCGACGAACTGGCCCGCGACGGGCTCGGGGTGGTGCTGATCTCCTCCGACATGGAGGAACTGATCGAGGGATCCGACCGGGTCGTGGTTCTCAAGGACGGCGCTGTGGTGGCGGAGTTGACCGGAGGCGAAGTGACGGAGGAACGGCTGCTGCACGCGATCGCCTCGAAGGGCGGGGACGACCATGACTGACCTGGCACTGCGGCGCGTGCCCGCCGACCGCGAGCGGGCGCTGAAACTCCTTCAGGAGTACGGCGTTTACGTCGGTGTGGCCGTCCTGATCGTCGCCAACGTCGTGTTCACCCCGCACTTCCTGTCGACGGAGAACTTCCGCACCCAGGCCGTGCAGGTCGCGCCCGTCCTCATCGTGGCGCTCGGCATGGCGCTGGCCATCGGCAGCGAGGGCGTCGACCTGTCGGTGGGGTCCGTGATGGCCCTGTCGACGTCGCTGCTCTCGCTGTACCTCGGGTACGGAGTGTGGATCGCGCTGATCGTCGCGGTCATCGGCGGAGTGGTCGTGGGCCTCGCCAACGGCTCACTGATCGCGTTCATCGGCGTCCAGCCCATCGTGGCGACACTGGCGCTGATGGTGGCGGGACGCGGGATCGCGCTGGTCCTGCTCCCCCAGCTGAAGGACGTACGGGACCCCGGCATGGCCTCGCTCGGCTCGGGCGATGTGCTCGGCATCCCGTATCTGGTGCTGATCGCGGCCGCGTTGGCGCTCGCCGTCGGATTCACCGTACGGCGCACGACGTTCGGCCGGCAGCTCCTGGCGATCGGTGACAGCCGTCCCGCCGCGCAGCTGGCGGGACTCCCGGTGCGCCGGGTGCTGATCCTCGTCTACATCGTCTCCGGTGTGCTCGCGGCGATCGCCGGTGTGCTGGCCACGGCCAGGCTCCAGGCCAGCGACCCGACGTCACTGGGCACACTCATGGAACTCTCCGCGATCACCGCCGTGGTGGTCGGCGGTACGCCACTGAGCGGCGGCCGGATCCGCATCGGCGGCACCGTCGCGGGCGCCGTCCTCATCCAACTGCTCACCGCCACACTCATCAAGCACGATCTGCCCCCGTCCTGGACGCAGATCGCCCAGGCCGTGGTGATCGTGCTCGCCGTGTACGCGGCACGGGAACGGGGGAAGCGGTGACCACCGCACAGACCGAGGCGACCAACTCACCCGCGCTGGAAGAGGAACCACTCGGCGCGAGCCGGGCGGAACGGCTCAGCGCACTCGCCCAGCAGCACGGCGCGCTGGTCACACTGATCCTGGTGGTGATCGCCGCCTCCGCGAGCTTCGACACGTTCCTGACCGGGGACAACCTGGAGAACATGGCGGTGTCCTCGGCGTTCCTCGCCGTGGTCGCCCTCGGCATGACCTTCGTCATCATCACCGGCGGGATCGACCTGTCGGTGGGCTCGCTGTTCGCACTCGGCGGGGTGCTCGGCGCGTGGGGATCGCAGTACGGCACGGCTGTCGCGCTGCTGCTGCCCCTCGTGGTGTGCGGGCTGATCGGCCTGGTCAACGGGGTGTTGATCGCACGGGCCCGGTTGGCCCCCTTCATCGTGACACTGGCGGCGATGCTGCTGGCGCGCGGTGTGCTGCTCGCGGTCACCGACGAGGGTTCGAAGACCTACCTGGTCGACGAGAAGTCCTTCTTCGCCCACCTGGGCCAGGACACACTGCTCGGGATCGGCGTACCGGTGTGGATCACGGTCGCGCTCTTCGTACTCGGCGCGGTCGTACTGCGCCGCAGCCGCTTCGGACAGTACGTGTACGCCGTCGGCGGCAACGAGGACGCCGCGGCGCTGATGGGCGCCCCGGTGGCTCGTACGAAGATCTCGGTCTACACCCTCTCCGGAGTCTGCGCGGGACTCGCGGGCGCCCTCAACGCGGCCTGGCTGGTCTCCGGCGTCACCATCCTCGGCACCGGCATGGAACTGGAGGCCATCTCCGCCGTGGTCATCGGAGGCACCCTGCTGACCGGTGGCTTCGGCTTCATCAGCGGGTCACTGGTCGGTGTCCTGCTGCTGAAGGTGATCCAGAACATCATCAACCAGATCGGGTCCCTGGACTCGGCCTACCAGCAAGTCGTCAGCGGCGCGTTCCTGGCGGTCGTCGTGATCGCCCAGACCTGGCTGGGCCGGCGCCGCCGCATGCTCTGAGTCGCCACAGAACGCGGGGAGGGCCAAGCCCAGGCCCTCCCCCGTCCAGGCACGCGGTGGCACCTGGGAGGCGCTGTTGTGCGCGATGTTGCCCCAACCCTGAGCCTTCTGGGGCCGCTCTCCGGGTCTGCGCCATCACCTGCCAGCTCAACCTCCGCTCCTGCCGGCGCGGCGTCGCCGACCAACAAGTCGGCCCCCGTCGATCATCGGTCTTGAAGACAGAAGATCAGGCGGTGGCCACCGCCTACAGAGTGATCCAGTAGCGGCGTTTGAGGCCCGCGTCAGTCGTGCGGGCATCTTCCAAGACGCCACCGTTGCCCTCAATGCTGCGCGCCGATCCGATGTTGTCGTCGTCGCAGGTGACGAGGACACGCTCCAATCCGAGCGCGCGGGCCTCGGACAGAACCGCCCCAAGGGCCCACGTGGCCAGGCCGCATCTCCGGGCGGAAGGCCGAATGCTGTAACCAATGTGCCCACCGACATCGAGCAGAAAGGCGTTCAGATAGTGCCGTAGATCGATAGCTCCCAGATAGCTGTCGCCCTCGACGATCCACCAGTGGGTGGCATGGACACGCCCTTCTCCCAAAGCAATCGACGTGTCCGCCTGCTGCTTCAGCTGCTCGACCCAGTCCGAGAAAACCTCGGGGCTGCCGAGGTCGGCTTCGGGCGCAAGACGCAAGCCGGTTCCGTCCTGGTGGGCACCGGGAGGCCACTCGTCACGCGCCTCGAGCCACGAGGACCGGAGTCGAACTGTGGGTGTGATCAGTTCAGGCATACCAGCGAAGGTAACACTCGCTCACCTGCTCCGATCAGGCATTTTCACTGGGCCGAGCCCATAACTGCTCGCGCCTCACACCGCATGGCGCGTGATCATCTCCGGCCAAGGTGCACTTTCACACGGCCCGTCAGGTTCCGGACGCGGTACGAAAGGACACCGCTGGTACGACTGGGGGACGGTCTCCATGACGACAGGTGATCCGACGGGCCATCTCTTACGCCCATTGGTGGGCTGGTCAACCGCGCCACTCGTGACAAGACCAGAAAGGCAAACGGAGTTGGGGGGCAGGAACTGGCAAATCATCTCCAGTCCCGAGCTGGATGCCGGGGCCTGTGCGACCTACCCCCCATAGCCGCGAGTCCCTAACGATCTCCGTCCGGCCAACACACTGCACCATATCCAAAGCCACTGACAACACGGTCGTTCCACAGCCGAATGCCATGCAGCGCCTTTGCGACAGCCGGCCCGGGTGTCCGGCCACGCCACCGACAAGTATTCACGGGCCGGCCCTCAGGTTCGTTCCAGGCGATCAAGCTGTCATACGCTCCAGGACATGCACGGCACCCTGACGGAGCACGCCCGATGCCTCTACGCGGATGAGTTCCGACCGACGCCCGAGTGCGAACTCGAGCACGGCAGCACTACTTCGTCGAGAAGCTGACTTTCGCCGACGCGGATTCGATCCTCGCCATGCTCCGTGAGCTCTGTCCGTACGTGGTCGATGGCCAGCTGCCGTAGCGGTTCGGAACCTGCCCTATGAGTACTTGTCAAGATCTGGTGATCGGGGCCCCTGGTTCCCGGGCCACATCCGTGGGCCGACCGGCTGCAGCGGTAATCCCGGACACGCAGCCGTCCGCACCCCGACTGAGTGGTCAGAGGACCGTCTGCCCCTTGCCCAGGGCGATGACCCCGTTCTTGGAGACCGTGTACAGCTCCTCGTCCCGTCCGGGATTGACACCGATCGTGGCGCCCGCCGGTACGTCGACGTTCTTGTCGAGTACCGAGCCGCGGACCACCGCTCCGCGTCCGATCCGTACGTTGTCGTGCAGCACGGAGCCCTGCACGACCGCGCCCTCCCCCACCACCACGCCGGGAGACAGCACCGACTTGGTGACCTGGCCGCGGATGACGCAGCCCGGGCCGACGATCGACTCGCTCGCGATGCCTCCGGCGACGAACCGCGCGGGCGGGAGCTGGGGCGAGTGGGTGTAGATGGGCCAGAGTCTGTTGTGCAGGTTGAACACCGGACGGTTCGAGATCAGGTCCATGTGCGCGTCGTAGTACGAGTCGAGGGTGCCCACATCACGCCAGTAGCCGTGCTCGCGGTCCGTTTCGCCCGGCACCCTGTTGTCGTCGAAGTCGTAGACCTGGGCCATGCCGCGCTCGGTGAGCATCGGCAGGATCGAGGCTCCCATGTCGTGCGCGGAGCTCTGGTCCTCTGCGTCCTGGTTCAGGGCGTCGATCAACACCTTGGTCGTGAAGAGGTAGTTGCCCATCGAGGCGAAGACCTGATCGGGTTCTCCCGGCAGGCCCGGCGGGTCGGCCGGCTTCTCCAGGAACCGTTCGACCTGGACCCCGTCGCCGGCAGGCGTGATGACACCGAAGGCCGACGCCTCCGAACGCGGCACCCTGATTCCGGCGACGGTGACACCCGCGCCGTTGTCGATGTGCTGGTTGAGCATCTGCCGCGGGTCCATCCGGTACACGTGGTCGGCGCCGAACACCGCTATATAGTCGGGCTGTTCGTCATGAACCAGATTGAGGGACTGCAAGATCGCGTCTGCGCTGCCCAGGTACCAGCGCGGCCCGAGCCGCTGCTGCGCGGGCACCGGTGTCACGTAGTTCCCGAGGAGACTGGACATCCGCCAGGTGGTGGTCACATGGCGGTCCAGGGAGTGTGACTTGTACTGCGTCAGCACGCAGTTGCGCAGGATGTCGCCGTTCACGAGATTCGACAGCACGAAGTCGACGAGGCGATACGTACCCCCGAAGGTCACCGCTGGTTTGGCCCGGTCCGCGGTGAGCGGCATCAGGCGTTTGCCCTCGCCACCTGCCAGTACGATCCCGAGCACCGAAGGTCCACCGCGCATGGCCGCTCCCTCTATGAGGACGTGAGAAGGTCCTGGTACAGCTGATGCGTACGGCGGGCCACCTGATCCCAGCCGAACTCACGTACCGCTCGTTCCCGGCCTGCCGCTCCCATCCGGGCCGCCGACTCCGGGTCGTCCAGAACCCGGTTCAGCGCCTCGGTGAGTCCCGACTCGAAGGCCTCGGGGGCGCGTTCGCGGTAGGGCACGAGGAGTCCCGTACGCCCGTCGTCCACCACCTCGGGAATGCCACCGACCGACGAGGCGACCACGGCGGTCCCGCAGGCCATCGCCTCAAGATTGACGATGCCCAGCGGCTCGTACACCGATGGGCACACGAACACCGATGCGTGCGTGAGGAGTTGGACCACGTCAGGACGTGGCAGCATCTCGGGGATCCAGAACACACCGTCACGGGTCCGCTTCAGCTCGTCCACCAGCTCGCGGAACTCCCGCTCGATCTCGGGGGTGTCCGGCGCCCCGGCACACAGCACCAGCTGAGCGTCCGGTTCGAGCGCGCGGGCTGCCCGCAACAGGTGCGGGACGCCCTTCTGGCGGGTGATGCGGCCCACGAAGAGAACGTAGGGACGGCCGGGGTCGATGCCGATCCGCTTCAGTACGGCGGTGTCGTGGTCCGGCCGGTACAGGCGGGTGTCGATGCCGTTGTGCACGACGTGCACACGGTCGGGGTCGAGCACCGGATAACAGGCGAGGATGTCGGCGCGCATCCCCCGCGACACGGCGACCACCGCGTCCGCCGCCTCGATCGCCGTACGCTCGGCCCAGCCGGACAGCGCGTACCCACCGCCCAGTTGCTCGGCCTTCCAGGGGCGCAGCGGCTCCAGCGAATGAGCGGTCATCACATGCGGGATGCCGTACAGCAGCTTGGCGACGTGGCCCGCGAGGTTGGCGTACCAGGTGTGGGAGTGGACCAGCTCGCGCCCTTCGAGCGCGGCGGCCATCGCGAGGTCGACGGAGAAGGTACGCAGCGCGTCATTGGCGCCGTCGAGGTCCGGGGCGGGGCGGTGGCGGGTCACTGCGGAGCCGGGGGTATCGGCGGTGTCATGCTCGCCCCAGCAGTGGACCTGGAGGTCGGTCAGCGCCCGCAGCTCCCTGGCCAGGAACTCGACGTGCACACCGGCTCCGCCGTAGACGTCCGGCGGATACTCACGAGTGAGCAGTCCCACCTTCACGCGGTACCCCCGGTCGTCGTACGTCGGTCGCGGCCCTCACATGGTCACCCGTAAACGCGCTGTGGGGAAGACCACCCGCGCCGGTCGGCGCATCTCGCGGACGCTCTTGGAGCGGGGTCGTCGTGGTTGCGGTTGTCGCCGGACCGCGCGGGCCGCCGTGGCCGGGGCATTGCGGGTGCGCCGTCCGGCGCGGGATCGCCGTCCCGTGCGGGCCAGGCAGTGTTGCGGTCGTCGCCGGTTCCGCGCGGGCCGCCGGGGGCCGGCGTGCTGTAGCTGGTGCTGGTGCCGGGTTCCGCGCGGGCCGCCGGGGGCCGGCGTGCTGTAGCTGGTGCTGGTAACGGGTTCCGCGCGCGCCGCCGTAGGCCGGCGTGTTGTGGCTGGTGCTGGTAACGGGTTCCGCGCGCGCCGCCGTGCGCCGGCGTGCTGTGGCTGGTGCTGTCGCCGGGTTCCGCGCAGGGGAAGTGTCCGCCACTGCATGATTTACGGCGTGTACAGGCACAGTGGACACCGGGCCAGTGGTGTCCACGCCGCAAAGTCACGCTCTACGTTCTGGACACCACCCCTCCACGGCCCCCTTCCACCCCGCAGCCGTCACCAGGGCCGCGCCGCCGTTCGCCGAGGTGCTGGCGCGGGCCGGGTGTTGTACGTCGCGGGTGCGCTGTTCAGCATGGGATCGCCTTCCGACACGGGCCCGGCAGGGTGTCCGGCACCGCATGACGTACGGCGTGTACAGGCACAGTGGATACCGAACCGATGGTTTCCACGCCGCAAAGTCACGCTCTACGTTCTGCACACCACCCCTCCACGGCCCCCTTCCACCCTCGGACGACCCATCGCATCAGGTCGTGGGGCGGCTGTGGCTGGCAGCCGGACCAGAAGCCCGCCGCCCACACACGTCGGCTCTCCTCGGCGTTGCGGCATGGCGCAACCCGATCTCACACACCAGGATCCTTGGGAGAACATCCGGGCACCCGTGTACTACGAAAGCAGTACTCCGGATTGAGCTCTTCAGAACGACGACGTAACGGTTTTGACGAGAGATCGTGGATGCCATGAGTGCACTTGCGCTGTCCGTACTGCTGTCGCTGGTCTCGGCGGTCGCCTACGCGGCCGCCGCGATCCTTCAGGAGCGCGTCGCCGCGGACACCCCTGACCGTCCTTACGCGCCCTGGCACCACGGTGTGTGGTGGGCCTCCGTGCTGCTCAACGGGCTCGGTGCGCTGCTGCATGTCGCCGCGCTGGCGTTCGGGCCGCTCAGCCTGGTGCAGCCGCTCGGTGCGCTGACGATTGTGTTCGCGCTGCCGATGGCCGCGATCTTCGTGGGGCGCAAGGCCGGGCACACCGCCTGGCGCGGCGCGATCATGGCATCTGTCGGGCTCGCGGGGCTGCTCGCGCTCACCGGTGGCGGCGACTCGCGGTCGTTGGACGGCGGGGAGCGGCTGATCCTCGCTCTGGCCACCTTCGGCGGGGTCGGCCTGCTCTTCCTGGGCGGTCAGTTCGTGCACCGGCCGATCGTGCGGAGTGTGGCCCTGGCCGCGGCGGCAGGTGTGGCCTTCGGTATCGCCTCGGTGTTCACCAAGACCGTGGCGGAGGACTGGACGTCGGCCTCCGCGACCGTTCAGGTGCCCAGTCTGGCGGTCATCGCGGTGCTCGCCGCGACGGGTCTGCTTCTCTCACAGGCGTCCTACCGGGGCGCCGGGCTCGCCGCACCACTGGCCACCGTCACCGTGGTCAATCCGGTGGTGGCGGCGGCCGTGGGCCTCACGCTCTTCGGCGAGGACTTCCGGTACGGGCTGACGGGGACGCTGCTCGCGCTCGGTTCCGGCATCGTGGCGGCGGGCGGGCTGATCCTGCTGACCACCGAACAGCGTGAAACTTCTTCGGCACCTGACGCGGAGTCACGGTCAGAGGACCGTCCGCCGCGCACGGGCGGTCCGCCGCAGGCCATACCCGCCGGACAGGACCTAGACGTGGACGCCCGCCGACCTGAGGTAGGCGAGGGGGTCGATGTCGCTTCCGTAGTCCGGACCCGTACGCATCTCGAAGTGGAGATGCGGGCCCGTGACGTTGCCGGTCGAGCCTGACCGGGCGATTCGCTGACCGCCGCCGACCTTCTGGCCGGCGCGCACGTTGAGCGCCGAGAGGTGCGCGTACTGGCTGTATTTGCCGTCCGCGTGCCGGATGACGATCTGATAGCCGTACGAGCCGCCCCAGCCGGCCGAGACGACCTGGCCCGCTTCGACGGCCTTCACCGATGTGCCGGTGGGGACGAGGAAGTCGACGCCCGTGTGGTAGCCGCTCGACCAGGAGGAGCCCGAGCTGCGGTACGCGGTGCCGATCGCGGCCGATACCGGGGCCGTGACTCCACCGGCGTGCGGCTTCGCCGTGTGGACCGCCGGCTTGGGCTTCGCCGTGTGGGCTGCGGGCTTCGGCTTCTCTGGTGGGGGCTTGGGCTTCGCCGTGTGTTCGGGCTTCGCCGTCTGCGCGGGCTTCTCGGGGTGTGCGGCGGGCTTCTCGGGGTGCGCGGCCGGCTTCGGCTTCTCCGCCTGCTTGGGCGGGGCGGCGGGAGCGGCCTTCGCCGGGGCCTTCACCCGCAGCACCAGCTTCTGCCCGGGGAAGATCAGATCGGGGTCGGCGCCGATGACGCCGCGATTCTCCTCGTACAGCCGCTGCCAGCCGCCCTTGACCGTTTCGTCGACCGCGATCTCGGAGAGCGTGTCCCCGCGGGCCACGGTGTAGCCGTCGCGTCGCGTCGGTACGGAGGTCGGTGACGCGGCCTTCTTCGGAACGGCTTTCTGGTCGATCCGCTGGGTGCGTACGGAGTCGGCGGCGGGCGCGTTCCCGCCGAGTGTCAGTCCGGCGCCGTCCGAACAGGCGGGCCAGGCACCCGGGCCCTGGCCCTTGAGCACCTTTTCCGCGACAGCGATCTGCTGGTCCTTCGTGGCGAGGTCGGCGCGCGAGGCGTATCTCGCGCCGCCGTACGCGTCCCAGGTCGACTGGGTGAACTGGAGCCCGCCGTAATAGCCGTTGCCGGTATTGATCTGCCAGTTGTCCGTGGACTCGCAGGCGGCTACCTTTTCCCAGGCGTCCACCGATGCCCCCTGCGCCACCCCCGCCCCAATGAGCGGTAGCGCCATCCCCGCGCCGCCCGCCGTGACGGTCAGCGATGCGCGGTTGATACGGCTCGGCTGGTATCGGCGGTGGCGACCGTTAGCGGCCATGACTGGCTCCCCCATCGGCAAGTAGGACATGTCGCACTGGGTCAACCTAGAGGGTTGGCGCAGACCTGGACAAGGGGATCCACTACTTTCCGTCGGCCGCCCGGCACGCAGCGCAGCGCCCTCACCCGCCCCGAGCTGCGGCGGAAGTCCCCATTGACAGAGCGGACATTGTCCGGGAAGTCTGTTCAAGAATCGACGGGAGAGCGCTCTCCGTCCGCTGCGCGAAGGGGGCCGGCATGACCGACGACGAGATCGATCATCTGCTGGAGAAGCTGGATCTGCGCCAGAAGACGCGCCTTCTGACCGGCGCGAGCACCTGGAGCACCCACGCCGAGCCTGCCGTCGGGCTCCGCTCCCTCACTCTGTCCGACGGTCCCTCCGGAGTGCGCGGCGACGCCTGGGACGAGCGGAAGACCTCGCTCGTGCTGCCCTCTCCCACCGCGCTCGCCGCGGCCTGGGACGACGAGCTGGTGACCGGACTCGGCGCCCTGCTGGCCTCGGAGGCGCGGCGCAAGGGCGTCGACGTCCTCCTCGCACCCACCCTCAATCTGCACCGGTCCCCGCTGGGCGGGCGGCACTTCGAGTGCTTCTCGGAGGACCCGCTGCTGACCGGGCGTACGGGCGTGGCTCTCATCAGGGGCATCCAGTCCGGTGAAGTGGCCGCCACGGCCAAGCACTTCGTCGGCAACGACGCGGAGACCGACCGGCTCAGGGTCGACGTCCGGATCGATGAACAGACCCTGCACGAGGTGTATCTGGCCCCTTTCGAGGCGGCGGTCGGGGCCGGAGTGCTGGCGGTCATGTCGGCGTACAACAGGGTCGACGGCGTGACGATGACCGCGAGCCCGCTGCTCGCCGAACCACTCAAGGGGGCTTGGCGGTTCGACGGACCGGTCGTCTCCGACTGGGGCGCGGTGCGTTCGCTCCTCGACACCGCGGGCGCGGCACAGGACCTGGCGATGCCCGGTCCCGAGGGCCCCTGGGCCGACGGGCTGCTCGGCGCGGTGGAAGAGGGCCTGATTCAGGAGGAGTTGATCGACGACAAGGTACGCAGGCTGCTGCGGCTCGCCGCCCGGCTGGGCGCTCTCGGTACGCAGCCCCGGACTCCACAGCCGCCCATGTCCCCGGACGCGGAGCGGCGGTTGCTGCGCAGGGCGGTCGCGGCCGGGACGGTTCTGCTGCGCAACGAGGGTGACGTACTGCCACTGGATCCCGCGCGGCTGCGCTCCGTCGCCGTCATCGGCCCGCACGCCACGGCGGTACGGATCCAGGGAGGCGGCAGCGCGGAGGTGTTCCCCGCCTCCGTGGTCTCGCCGCTGGACGGCATCGCGGAGGCGCTGGGGGAACGCGCGGAGGTGACGTATACGCCGGGTCTCGCGCCGTCCTCGCTGCCGCGACCGCTGGACCCCGCGTGGTCCCGGAATCCACGTACCGGCGAACCCGGCGTGCTGGTGCGCCTGCTGGACGCGTCCGGCGCCGAACTCCATTCGGAACACCGGCTTTGCGGCCGGATCGTGGAGCCCGCCCGGGTAGCGGGGGCCGGGACCGTGGAGATCCGCGCTCTCATCCGCCCCCGGGTGGGCGGCAACTGGACGCTGGCGGTGGGCGGTTGGGGTCCGATTTCGCTGTCCGTGGACGGCCGGTGTCTGCTCGACGGCGTCTTTCCGCTGGACTCCGACGATCCGACCCGGGTCCACGTCGCTCCGCCGTACCGTCACGTCCGCGCCGAACTGCGCGCCGGGCACGAGGTGGAGGTGACGGTCAGGCGCGGACTCGCTCCCGGTACGGGCGTCGCGACGATCCTGGCCGCGGCCCCGCCGGCCGGCGACCCGGCGGCGGCGCTGGCGGACGCCGTCGGAGCGGCCCGCGCGGCGGAGGTGGCGGTGGTCGTCGTGGGCACCACGGAGGAGAGCGAGTCGGAGGGGCGCGACCGCGACACACTCGCCCTGCCCGGGGATCAGGACGCGCTGGTGAGCGCGGTCGCCGCGACCAACCCACGTACGGTGGTGATCGTCAACACGGGCGGCCCGGTGGCACTCCCCTGGCGCACGGCCGTACCGGCCCTGCTGCTGGCCTGGTTCCCGGGTCAGGAGGCCGGACACGGCCTGGCGGACGTGCTGTTCGGCCGGGCCGAGCCGGGCGGCAGACTGCCCACGACCTGGCCGGCCGCCGAGAAGGACGTCCCCGTGCTGGACACCCGGCCCACCGCGGGCGTGCTCCGCTACGAGGAGGGTCCGCACATCGGTTACGCGGCCTGGCTGCGCTCGGGCGCCGCACCCGCCCACTGGTTCGGTCACGGTCTGGGCTATACGAGTTGGTCGTACGAGGCGATGGAAGCACCCGCCTCGGTGTACGCGGGCGCCGCCTTCGAGGTACGGGTCCGGCTGCGCAACACCGGTGCCAGGCGCGGGCGCGAGGTCGTCCAGCTCTACCTGGCCCGGCCCGGTTCGGCGGTCGAGCGCCCGGCTCTGCGCCTCGCCGGCCATACGGCCGTCACCGCGGACGCCGGGGAGGAGGCCGTCGCGGTCGTACGCGTGGAGGGGCGGGCCATGGAACACTGGTCGACGCGTTCACACCGCTGGGAGTGTGAACCCGGCCGCTTCACCCTGCTCGGTGGCCGCTCGGCCGGTGATCTGCCGCTCGGCGCTGATGTCATCCTGGAGGTGGCACCGTCGCACTGAGCAGGGCCGACCGTGGAGAGCGCTCTCCCCTGCTGCTATAAATGCGCTCATGACGGAACACCTGCGACCGGCCGGCGGTGCGCCCACCCTGGAGGACGTGGCGAAGGCGGCCGGGGTCTCGCGGGCCACTGTCTCACGGGTCATCAACGGCGTGCGCAATGTCGACCCGGCGATCCAGGAAGCGGTACGGCAGGCTGTCTCCGCCACCGGCTACACGCCCAACCGGGCGGCCCGTTCGCTGGTCACCCGCCGCGCCGACGCGATCGCCCTGGTGGTCTCCGGCGCCGGCGACGATCCGGCGCCCGACGACGCGGCACTTGACGGTCCGGCCGGCACGGAACACCGGGACGACGGGTCGGGAACGGACGACGGGCGCGAGACGGCCACCGGGAGCGGCGACGGCGCGGAGCCCGACGGCGGCAGCGGTTCGTTCACCGCGCGGGTCTTCGCCGACCCGTTCTTCGGACGGGTGGTGACCGGCGTCGTCAACTACCTGCGGCCGCGCGGGATGTATCCGGTCCTGATGTTCGCGGAGACGGCCAGGGCACGCGACGAGGTCGTGTCGTATCTGCGCCAGGGGAACGCCGACGGAGCGCTGGTGGTGTCGACGCACGCCGAGGATCCGCTGCCCGCGCTGATCACGGAGGCGGGGCTGCCCGCGGTGCTCTACGCGCGTCCTTCCCGCCCCGCGCGCATCAGTTACGTGGACCTGGCCCATCAGGACGGCGCGCGGCTGGCCGCGGAACATCTGCTGGCACGGGGCTGCCGCCGGATCGCCACGATCGCAGGGCCGTTCGACCTGCCCGCGGCCCAGGACCGGCTGACCGGCTTCCGCGAGACGATGGCGCTCCGGGGCATTCCCCATGTGCCGGTCGTCGAGGGTGAGTTCACCCAGGAGAGCGGCGAGGCGGCCATGGAGCGGCTGCTCGCGGAACACCCTGATCTGGACGGGGTGTTCGCGGCCAACGACCTGATGGCGGTCGGCGCCTGCCATGTGCTGCGGGAGCGCGGCAGGCGGGTGCCCGAGGACGTGGCCGTCATCGGGTTCGACGACAGCAGCGCGGCCCCCGCCTGCCGGCCGCCGCTGACCACGGTCAGGCAGCCGGTGGAGTCCATGGCCGGGGAGATGGCCCGGCTGCTGATCGACCGGCTCGCGCGGCCGGGCCGGCCCGCCACTTCCGTGATCTTCGAACCGTCGCTGGTGGTACGGGGCTCAGCCTGACGCCTCACCGGCGACCGCGGGGGTACGGGGCCGGCGCCGCGCAGCGGCCGGACCGGCCGGTTCCGCCGGGCCGCCTGTGCCGGAGGCGGGAAGCCGGCTGCCGCCGCGTGCGAGGAACGCCGCGAGCGGCAGGGTGGCCGCGCCCACGGTGACGGCGTCGGGGCCGAGTTCACCCAGGTCGATGGTGGCGCGTTCCGCGGCGTGACTGAGCGCGTAACGCGCCGCGTGCCGGCGGATCGCGGGCAGCAGACGCGGCCCGATGAGCAGGCCCGCCCAGCCGCCGAGGAGGATCCGTTCGGGCAGGAAGAGGTTGATCAGATCGGCGACGGCGGCGCCCAGGCATTCCGCGGTGTCGTCCAGCAGGGAGACCGCCACCGGATCGGGTTCGGGCCCGCCGGGGCCGGGGAAAGCCGCTTCCAGCAAGGCGGCCAGCGCGGTCTCGTCGTCCGCGTCGTCCGGCAGCGGTCCTCCCGCCTCGTGCCAGCGTTCGCGCATCGCCTCGGCGCCCGCGTACGCCTCCAGACAGCCTATGGAGCCGCAGCGGCAGCGGCGGCCGCGCATCTGCACCGTGGTGTGGCCCCATTCGAGGGCGCTGCCCAGGCGGTTGTCGTCGAACGTGGAGCCGTGCATGACGGACGCGCCGACGCCGGACCCGATGAGCGCGATGGCGGCGTCCCGCGCGCCCCGGCCGCCGCCGAACCACATCTCGGCCTGACCGAGCGACAGCGCGCCGTTGTCGATGAACAGCGGTACTTCCGGCGGCACTTCGATCACGGCCCGCAGTAGTTTCTCGAACGGTACGGCGCGCCAGCCGATGGTCTGGCCGTGGACCACGGCGCCCTCGGGGCCACCGCGCTCGATGATGCCGGGCACGCCGATGCCGATGCCGAGCAACCGCCCCGGGTCGGCCCCCGCGTCGCGCAGCACATCGGCGATGCCCGTGCGGACATGGGACACGACGCGTGCCACGTCGTAACCGTGCTGGGCCAGCAGCCTTTCGGTGCGGGCGAGTTCGGTGAGGGAGAGGTCGAACAGTTCGACACGGACGCGGGTCTCGCCGATGTCGATGCCGATGAGCAGGCCGCCGCCGGGCGCGACGCGCAGCAGCGTACGGGGGCGTCCGCCGTCGGAATCGACGACTCCGGCCTCTTCGAGCAGTCCCTCCGCGACGAGTTCGGCGACGACGTTGCTGATAGATCCTGAACTCAGGCCGGTCGCCGGTCCCAACTCCTGGCGGCTGAGCGGGCCGTCGAAATACAACCGTTGCACAACCCTGGCGCGGTTACCCCGCCGCAGGTCACGCACCGTTCTTCTGTTGCGTTCCGACATGATTCTCCTTCCCTGGTCGCAACATACCCCTGTCACAGCCCTTGACGCGACCTTCCCTCACCTCTTAAATCACGTCATAAATTAAGTCATGGAGGCCGTTCGACTCTCGAACGCTGCCACCCCCGGAAAGGGGCCGTCTCACATGCGCACGATCAGAGCCGCAGCAGCAGTCACCATCGTCAGTGCCCTCGCCGCCGTCACCGGGTGCGGCGGTGGTTCCTCGTCGGGCGGCGGGAGCAACGAGTCGCCGAAGACGCTGACGTACTGGGCTTCCAACCAGGGGCCCAACATCGAGGCCGACAAGAAGATCCTCACGCCGGAGCTGGCGAAGTTCCAGAAGGACACGGGCATCAAGGTCAAGCTCGAAGTCGTCCCCTGGTCGGACCTGCTCACCCGGATCCTGGCGGCCACCACCTCGGGTCAGGGTCCCGACGTGCTGAACATCGGCAACACCTGGTCGGCCTCGCTCCAGGCCAGTGGCGCCCTGCTGCCGTGGACCAAGGAGAACTTCGACGCGATCGGCGGCGAGGACCGTTTCGTGGCGTCCGCGGTGGGCTCGGCCGGGGCCGAGGGCAAAGACCCCTCGGCGGTGCCGCTGTACTCGCTGGCGTACGCGCTCTACTACAACAAGAAGATGTTCGCCGACGCGGGCATCTCCAAGCCGCCGGCCACCTGGGACGAACTGATCGCCGACGGCCAGAAGATCCACCAGAAGGACCCGGACAAGTGGGGCCTCGCTGCCGAGGGCAGCAACCTCTCGAACAACATCCACCAGGCGTTCGTCCTCGGCCAGCAGCACGGCGCCGACTTCTTCGACAAGTCCGGCAAGGCGACCTACACGTCGGACGGTGCCGTCGCCGCCGTGAAGCAGTACGTCGACTTCATGGCCAAGGACAAGATCATCGCTCCCGGCAACGCGGAGTACGCCCAGAACCAGTCCCTCACGGACTTCTCCAAGGGCAAGACGGCCATGGTGCTCTGGCAGGCAGCCGCGAGCACCTTCGCCTCCCAGGGCATGAAGCCCTCGGACTGGGGTGTCGCTCCGGTGCCCGTGCCCTCAGGCACTCCCGGTCTCGGCAAGCAGGTCAACTCGATGGTCGCCGGCATCAACATCGCGGTGTTCAACAACACCAAGAACGTCGACGGCGCGAAGAAGTTCGTGAAGTTCATGACGAGCGACGACGAGCAGAAGATCCTCAACAAGAGCTTCGGCGCGATCCCTCCCGTCAAGGCCGCGCAGGCCGACCCGGCGTTCGACGCGCCCGACCTCAAGGTCCTGCGTGACACGCTCGCCACCAGCGCGGCCCCGCTGCCGCAGGTCGCGAACGAGTCGCAGTTCGAGACGACGGTCGGTACGGCGATCAAGAGCCTGTGGGCGGACGCCGCCGCCGGCAAGCCGGTGACCACCGAGTCCGTCAAGGCAGCCCTGACCAAGGCCCAGCAGCAAATGACGCAGTGAGGCTCCTCCCATGACCGCCACAGTGACACCTCCCAGTGCGCACGAGGCAGGCGGCAAGGGAAGTACGGGCAGTGGGGATGCGCGCGGACGACGTCTGCCGCGCGTCCCCGACCGTATCCGCCAAGGCGGTCTGCCCTACCTTCTGCTTCTGCCCGCCGTCGTCTTCGAACTGCTCATCCACCTGATCCCGATGATCATCGGTATCTGGGTGAGCTTCCGCCAGCTCACCCAGTTCTTCATCAGGAACTGGGGCCAGGCCCCGTCGGCGGGGCTCGGCAACTACAAAGTCGCCGTCGACTTCGACGCCCCGATCGGCCAGGCACTGCTCCACTCGTTCCTGGTGACCTGTGCCTTCACCGTGCTGTCCGTCGGTCTCTCGTGGGTGTTCGGCACCGCGGCGGCGGTCATGCTCCAGGACCACTTCCGCGGCCGCGGCATACTGCGGACGATCTTCCTCGTCCCGTACGCCCTGCCGGTCTACGCCGCCGTCATCACCTGGGCGTTCATGTTCCAGCACGACAACGGCATGATCAATCACGTCCTGCACGACCAGTTGGGGCTGACCGACGAGCCGTCCTTCTGGCTGATCGGCAACAACAGCTTCATCGCGCTGGTCGTCGTCTCGCTCTGGAAGTCCTGGCCGTTCGCCTTCCTGATGATCATGGCGGCCCTCCAGAACATCCCGCGTGAGCTGTACGAGGCCGCCTCGATCGACGGCGCCGGCATCTGGCAGCAGATCCGCAAGATCACACTGCCGTCGCTGCGTCCGGTCAACCAGGTGCTGGTGCTCGTGCTGTTCCTGTGGACGTTCAACGACTTCAACACGCCGTACGTACTGTTCGGCAAATCGGCGCCGGAGGCGGCCGACCTGATCTCGATCCACATCTACCAGTCGTCGTTCGTGACCTGGAACTTCGGCTCCGGCTCCGCGATGTCCGTGCTCCTGCTGCTCTTCCTGCTGGTGGTCACGACCATCTATCTGCTGCTCACCTCACGCGGAAGGAAGGGCTCGGATGTCTAGCACCAGGTCTCCCATCGCACCACCGCGGTCCTTCCTCTGGACCCGGCGCGTCGTCCTGACGCTGCTCGCGCTCTTCGCCCTGCTGCCGGTCTACGTCATGATCAGCAGTTCGCTGAAGCCGCTCCAGGACGTCACCGGCTCGTTCCAGTGGTTCCCGGAACATCTGACGATCCGTCCGTACTTCGACATCTGGAAGACGGTCCCGCTCGCCAGGTACTTCGGCAACTCCCTGATCGTGGCGGGATCCGCGACGGTGCTCTCGGTGATCATCGCCGTGTTCGCGGCGTACGGAGTGAGCCGCTACCGGTTCCGCGGCAAGCGGGTCTTCACGGTCACGGTGCTCTCCACCCAGATGTTCCCCGGCATCCTCTTCCTGCTGCCGCTGTTCCTCATCTTCGTCAACATCGGGAACAGCACGGGCATCGAGCTGTACGGGTCGCGTGTCGGACTGATCCTCACCTATCTGACGTTCTCGCTGCCCTTCTCCATCTGGATGCTGATCGGCTACTTCGACTCCATCCCGAGGGACCTGGACGAGGCCGCCAAGGTGGACGGCTGCGGGGCGCTCGGCGCGCTCTTCCGGGTGGTGGTGCCCGCCGCGATTCCCGGCATCGTCGCCGTCGCCGTCTACGCGTTCATGACGGCGTGGGGCGAGGTCCTGTTCGCCTCCGTCATGACGAACGACACCACCCGCACACTCGCCGTCGGTCTCCAGGGCTATTCCACCCTGAACGACGTGTACTGGAACCAGATCATGGCCGCTTCGCTGGTGGTCAGCGTGCCGGTCGTCGTCGGGTTCCTTCTCCTCCAGCGCTATCTTGTCGCCGGCCTGACGGCGGGCGCCGTCAAGTGACCGATTCAGAAAGGCAGTCCGTGAACGACCTCAACGCACTCCCCGCCGATTTCACCTGGGGCGTCGCCACCGCCGCTTACCAGATCGAGGGAGCCGTGGCTGAGGACGGCCGTACCCCTTCGATCTGGGACACGTTCTCGCACCTGCCCGGCACCATCGACAACGGCGACAACGGCGACGTCGCCTGCGACCACTACCACCGCGTGCCCGAGGACATCGGGCTGATGAAGCGGCTCGGGGTCGACGCCTACCGCTTCTCGCTGGCCTGGCCGCGCATCGTGCCGGACGGGAACGGCCAGGTGAACAAGGCCGGACTCGCCTTCTACGACCGGCTGGTGGACGGGCTGCTCGAAGCCGGCATCACCCCGTTCGCCACGCTCTACCACTGGGACCTGCCGCAGGCGTCCCAGGACCGGGGCGGCTGGCCGGTCCGCGAGACCGCCGAGCACTTCGCCGCGTACGCCGCCGTCGTCGCCGAGCGCCTGGGCGACCGGGTCAAGGACTGGGCGACGCTGAACGAGCCGCTGTGCTCGGCGTGGATCGGGCATCTGGAGGGCAGCATGGCGCCGGGGGTCAAGGACCTCACCGCCGCGGTACGCGCCTCGTTCCACCTCCACCTCGGGCACGGCCTGGCGGTCCAGGCGATCCGCGCGGCGTCCTCGGACGCCCGTATCGGCATCGTCAACAACCTCAGCCCGATCCTGCCCGCCAGTGACAGCGAGGCCGACCGCGCCGCCGCCGTCCGGGCCGACGGGCACACCAACCGCTGGTGGCTGGACCCGATCCACGGCCGCGGCTACCCGCAGGACATGCTCGACGTGTACGGCGTGGAGCTGCCGGCTCGCCCCGGCGACCTGGAGACCATCGCCGCGCCGCTGGACTGGCTGGGGCTGAACTACTACTTCCGCCAGTTCGTACGGGACGACCCGACGGGACCGGCCCCGTACGCCAAGCAGGTCGAGGTGCCCGGTGCCCGCCACACCCACATGGGCTGGGAGGTCAACGCTGACGGTCTGGAAGAGCTGTTGCTGCGGCTGACCCGGGAGTACGGCGCGCGGCGCGTCTTCGTCACGGAGAACGGATCCGCCTACCCCGACGCGGTACGCGCGGACGGCTCGGTCGACGACCCGGAGCGCACCCGCTACCTGGAGGAGCACCTCGCGGCCTGCGCGCGCGCCGTCGAGAAGGGCGCGCCGCTCGCCGGGTACTTCGCCTGGTCGCTGCTGGACAACTTCGAGTGGGCGTACGGCTACGACAAGCGGTTCGGCCTGGTCCATGTGGACTACGAGACGCAGCGCCGCACCGTCAAGACCAGCGGTCACCGGTACGCGGAGATCATCCGCTCCCGGCCGGGACGCGACGGAAAGGCCGCCTGACCCGGGCGCCGCGGTTCCGGGCTGCGCGGCCAGGCACCGCGATTCCGGTACCCGTACGCACGGGAGCCACCGTCCTGTCCGAGTAGGGCGGTGGCTCCCGCGCGCGGACGAACCGCGGTCCTGGATCAGCCGCGTACGGGCACCGAGGGTTCCGTACCCGACTGGGTGACCACGGAGGCGGCCACCTCGGAGGCGTAGCCGAGCATGTCCGCCACGCGCTCGCGCGGCAGCCGAGCGGCGCCGCCGTCGCGGTGTGCTCCGCTGGTGCTGAGCCAGCTGAGCACCCCGGCCATGAACGCGTCACCGGCCCCGATCGTGTTGACCACGGGGACGCGGAGGGCGGGAACGGACACCGGCTCCTCGGAGCCGGCGGTGTAGGCGGTGCTGCCCGCCGCGCCCCGGGTGAGCACCACGAGCCGGCCCTCCCGGGCCAGTTCGCGGCACGTCGCCTCGGGGTCGGCGTCCGGCCACAGCCGGGCCAGGTCCTCGTCGCTGGCCTTGACGACCTGCGCCAGCGAGCACAGTTCGCGGAGCCTGGCCGCGCCCCGGTCGGCGTCGAGCGTGCGGTCCTCGCGGACGTTGGGGTCCACCACGAGCACGGAGCGCTCCGCGCCCGCGCGCGCGGTGGCCAGTACGGCCGCCGCCGCCGGCTCGACGACCGCGGTCAGGCCGCCCACGTACACCGCGCCGAACCGGTCCACCTCGGCGCTGCGGTCCTCCAGGCGGAAGGTGGCCGTGTCCGCCAGGTGGAAGTGGTAGCTGGTCCCGTCGGGACCCGGGTCGGCGATCGCCAGCGCGGTGGGCAGCGGTGAGCGTGCGCACAGGCCGAGTTCCGCACCCGCCGAGACGAGCCGTTCCTCGATCGAACGGGCGAAACCGTCGCCGCCCAGGGCCCCCGCGTACCAGCTCGGCGTACCGAGCCTGGCGAGGCCGGCCGCGACATTGGCCGGTGCGCCGCCGGGCTGCGCCAGGTGGGTCCCCGGCCGGTCCGGGGCAGGCACCAGGTCGATCAGTGCCTCCCCCATGACCAGCACGGCGCCGGATCCTTCGGTCACGGCTCGACCACGATCTTGCGGCCCTGGCCCGCCTTGAACTTCTCGATGGCGTCGGGGTACTGCTCCAGCGGCAGCCGGTCGCTGATGAAGACCGAGGGGTCCAGCACACCGGTGGCGAAGAGCGCGGCGGCGCGCTCGTAGCTGTGCAGCACCGCCATGGAGCCGGTGATGGTGATTTCCTGGTTGTAGATCTTGTACGGCTCGATCACCGCGGTCGTCGCGTAGTCGGAGACGCCGAACTGGAGGAACGTACCGCCCTTGGCGACCCGGCCGATGCCGTCCTGGATGGCCCTGGCGTTGCCGGTGGCGTCGATGACGATGTCCCAGCCGCGCCGTGTCTCCAGCTCGTCCGCCGAGGCGGCGGAGCGTGAGCAGCCGAGCTTGGAGGCGGTCGTCAGCCGCTCCGGGTTGACGTCCAGCATGTCGACGGACGCGGCGCCGGTGCGCTTGGCCAGCTCCAGCATCATCAGGCCCATGGTGCCGGACCCGTAGATCAGGACCTGGGCGCCGAGAGTGCTGCTCAGTACGTCGTACCCGCGCACGGCGCAGGACAGCGGCTCGATCAGCGCCGCGTCCTTCACGTCGATGTGGTCGGGCAGCTTGACGCAGTTCGCGACGGGCGCGACGGCGAACTCGGCCGCCCCGCCCGGCTTGCTGACGCCGATCGCGTTCCACCGCTCGCACAGGTTGCCGCGGCCGATGCGGCAGTAGTGGCACTCGTGGCAGTACAGCGACGGGTCGACGGCGACCTTGTCGCCGATGGCCAGCTCGGTGACATCGGCACCGAGTTCCACGATCTCACCGGCGAACTCGTGGCCGGGGATGATCGGCAGGGTGGGCGCGAACTCGCCCTGGAGGATGTGCAGATCGGTACCGCACAGTCCGCATGCCGCGACTCGTACGACCACGTCCCGGGGACCGGGGGTGGGGTCGGGAACCGTCGTCACCGATACCTTGCCGACGGACTCGACGATCGCAGCCCTCATTTCACAGCTCCAAGAGAAAGGCCCTGGACCAGCTTGTCCTGGGCGGCGAAGCCGGCGGCGAGCACCGGCAGGGACACGACGACGGACGCGGCGCACAGCTGGGCGAGGAAGAGGCCCTGGCTGGTCACGAACGACGTCAGGAACACCGGAGCCGTCTGCGCCGTCACGCCGGTGAGCACCCGGGCGAAGAGCAGTTCGTTCCAGCTGAAGATGAAGCAGATCAGCGCGGTGGCCGCGATACCGGGGGCGGCGACGGGCGCGACCACCCGGGCGAGGACGGTCGGCAGCTTGGCGCCGTCGACCTGCGCGGCCTCGATGATGGAGACCGGCACGTCCGCGAGGAAGGACTGCATCATCCAGACCGCGATCGGCAGGTTCATCGAGGTGTAGAGGATGACGAGCAGCCAGATGTTGTCCAGCATGCCGACGTTCTTCGCGAAGAGGTACACCGGCAGCAGTCCGGCGACGACCGGCAGCATCTTCGTGGAGAGGAAGAAGAACATCGCGTCCGTCCACTTCTCCACCCGCTTGATGGAGAGGGAGTACGCCGCCGGGAGCGCGAGCACCAGCACGAACAGCGTCGAGAACAGCGACGCGGTCAGGGAGTTGATCAGCGGCGGCCAGGGGCTCGCGCCGCTGCCCGAACCGAAGAACGACCGGTAGCTGTCGAGGGTCAGCGGCGCCATGAGCGACGGCGGGTTGGTCGCCGCGTCGGGCTCCGAGTGGAAGGAGGTCAGCAGCATCCAGATCGCCGGCACGCAGAAGAGGATGCCGACAACCCAGGCCAGCAGGCCGATTCCTGCGGCGCGCCGCCTCTCCCGCTTTTCGGCGGGGGCCGCACGGCGGGCGGAAGGTGCGGGTGCTGCCGGGGCGTCGGTAGCGGTGAGGGTGCTCATGCGCGGCCTGCCTCCTCACTGAAGAGGGACGAGACCACACGCAGGGCGAAGGTCGCGATCACGATGGTGCCGATCACGACGACAACTCCCGCGGCGGACGCCAGTCCGTATTCGTGAGCCTGATAGAAGGTCTGGTAGACGGTGTACGGGAGGTTGGCGGTGCCGAGTCCTCCCGCGGTGATGGTGAACACCGCGTCGAAGTTCTGCACGATGTAGATCGAGCCGAGCAGGATGCCCAGTTCCAGGTAGCGGCGCAGGTGCGGCAGCGTCAGGAAGCCGAACATCTGCCAGGCGTTGGCACCGTCGAGGCGCGCGGCCTCCATCATGTCCGGCGGCCTGCTCTGCAGTCCGGCGAGCAGGATGAGCATCATGAACGGCGTCCACTGCCAGACGAGGGCGGCCTCGACCGCGAGCAGCGGCATGTCGGAGATCCAGTCGGGCTGGGCCGGGCTGGAGTCGCCGAACAGTCCGGTGACCCAGGCCCACGCCCCGTTCAGCAAACCGTACTCGGGGTTGTAGAGCACGTGCTTCCACAGCAGCGCCGCCGAGACGGGCACCAGCAGGAACGGTGTGATGAGCAGCGTGCGTACGAGGCCGCGGCCGATGAACTTCTGGTCGAGCAGCAGCGCGAGGGCGAGTCCGAGCACCACACTGACGACCACCACGGTCGCGGTGAGCAGCACGGTGGTGAACACCGACTCACGCAGGTCCGCGTCGCTGAACACGGAGGCGTAGTTGGAGAGCCCGTTGAACGCCCGCTTGTCGGGGGCGAGCGAGTTCCAGTCGAAGAGCGAGATGAACAGCGTGGCCACGAAGGGCAGCTGGGTGACCGCGATGAGGAAGATCAGCGCGGGCATGAGGGGGGCGCGGGTGGCCCACTTACGGGCCCTGAGGGACGGCCCCCGGCCGTCGCGTCGTGGCGCCGTGGGGGGCGACGCGTCGGCCGGGGACACTGGCGGAGTGCTGACGGAGGTGCTCACTTCTGCTCCTTGCCGACCTTCTCGGCGAGCGCCTGCGAGGCCTTGAGGGCCTCATCGACCGACTGCTTGCCGGCGATGGCCGAGCTGATCTCCTGCGAGACCTTGGTGCCCAGGTCGGTGAATTCCGGGATGTCGACGAACTGGATGCCGATGGTGGGGCGCGGCTGGGTGCCCGGGTTCTTCGGGTTGGCGCTGGAGATGGCCTGCTTGGTGACGTCGGCGAACGCGGCCGCGTCCTTCAGGTAGTCCTTGTTCTCGTAGGTCGAAGCGCGCTTGCCCGCGGGGACGTTGGACCAGCCGGCCTTGGCGCCGACCAGCTCCTCGTACTTCTGGCTGGACGCCCAGGAGATGAACTTCCAGGCGCTCTCCGTCTTGGTGGAGGCCTTCTGCATGCCCCAGGCCCAGGTGTAGAGCCAGCCGGAGCTGTCCGTCTTGTCGACGGGCGCGGGCACGTAGCCGACCTTGCCCTTGACCGGGGAACCGGTGCCCTCCAGCGATCCGGCGCCGGAGGTGGCGTCGTACCACATGGCCGTCTTGCTCTGCGTCATGCCGTTCAGGCACTCGGCGAAGCCGGACTGCGGAGCGCCCGACTCACCGTGCTTGCGCACCAGGTCGACGTAGAACTGCGTGGCCTTCTTGAACTCGGGGGTGTCGAGCTTCGCGTTCCAGTCCTTGTCGAACCAGGTGCCGCCCATCGTGTTGACCACGGTGGTCAGCGGCGCGATGACCTCGCCCCAGCCGGGCAGACCGCGCAGGCAGATGCCCTTCATACCGGGCTTGGCGCCGTCCACCTTGGCGGCCAGGTCCGCGACCTGCTGCCAGGTGGGCTTATCCGGCATCGTCAGCTTCTTCTCGGCGAAGACGTCCTTGCGGTACATGAGGAAGGACGACTCGCCGTAGAACGGCTCACCGTAGAGCTTGCCGTCGGCGGCGGTGAGGGATTCCTGGAGCGGCTTGAGTATGTCGCCCTGGTTGAACGCCTTGTCCTTGGCGACGTAGTCGTCGAGGGAGTGCAGCCAGCCGTTCTTCGCGTAGAACGGCACCTCGAAGTTGCTGATGGTGGCGACGTCGTACTGACCGGCCTGGTTGGAGAAGTCCTGGGTGATCTTGTCGCGGACGTCGTTCTCCGGCAGGACCGTGAAGTTCACCTTGATGCCGGTGTCCTTCGTGAAGTTGGCCGCGGTGAGCTTCTGCAACTCGACCATCTGCGGGTTGTTCACCATGAGGACGTTGAGCGTGTCGTCACCCCCGCCGGAGGAGGAGGCACCGCCTGCGCCGCTGCATCCCGCGAGGAGGGCCGTCAGGGCCGCGCCGGCTCCCACACGCACGTACAGGCCACGTCGTCGTAGCTGAGGCATGAGTTCTCTCCTGATCATGTGTTGCGAAGGTTTCCTGAGACGTGCCGGTCCGTTCCCCGGCCGT
Organism: Streptomyces sp. NPDC088725; assembly: GCF_044751305.1. NCBI lineage: Bacteria > Bacillati > Actinomycetota > Actinomycetes > Kitasatosporales > Streptomycetaceae > Streptomyces > Streptomyces sp. NPDC088725. The sequence continues at coordinate 79,650 of NZ_JBIVLO010000012.1, read as the reverse complement.
CTCGGCGAGGTTCGGTGAGCACAGGACTGGGGGGTGGGGCGTTTTCAGACGCGGATGACCTGGGGTCCGAGGAGCGAGTAACGCTGCGCTTCGGCCGAGGGCAGACCCGCGTCGGTGACGATGGCCTCGAAGTCACCGACTTCGGCGAAGCGGCAGAAGCTCACCGCGCCGAACTTGGTGTGTATTCCGGCGAAGACCCGGCGGCGCGCGCTGCGCACGGCCTGGGCCTTCACCTCGCTGACGGCCGGATCGGGGGTGGTGAGGCCGTATTCACGAGAGATGCCGTTGGCTCCGACGTACGCCAGGTCGATGACGAATTCGGAGAGCATACGCGTGGTCCAGTGGTCGACGGTGGCCATCGTGGAGCCGCGCACGCGGCCGCCGAGGAGCAGGACCGCGATCTTCTCCGCGTCGGCGAGTGTGGTCGCGACGGCGAGGGACGCGGTGACCACGGTCAGGGAGCGGTCCCGGGGCAGTGCCTCGGCGACCAGCTGGGGAGTGAAGCCCTCGTCGACGAAGACGGTTTCCGCGTCGCCGAGAAGATCGGCCGCGGCCGCCCCGATCCTGGACTTCTGGGGGACGAGCCGGGTCGTCCGTACCGCGAGGGTGGTCTCGAACCCGGCGCTCTCCACCGGGTAGGCACCGCCGTGGGTACGTCGTACAAGACCGTGCTCCTCCAGGACGTGCAGGTCACGCCGGACGGTCTCCTTGGCCACCGTGAGCTTTCCGGCCAGCGCGGTTACTTCCACTGACCCGTCACGTCGGGCGATCTCAAGGATTTCTCTTCGGCGTTCGTCCGTGTCCACGACACACACTTCCCTGCTTCACTGCGACTGAGCACCCGTTCGGGCTCATGCGTCGTTTTTACAAGCAAGAGACCCACTGCCACCAGGCTCTTCGCTGCATCTCCTGTGCCCGTTCATGCCCGCTTCACGCCAGGAAGTTTCGCAGGTCAGGGAATTGAGGCGCGTAGATGTCAGACAGCCCACAGTCCGTTTGGGCATGACTGAGGCCCGTTCGGAGTCCGATGCGGTCCGCGCGATGGCGCGAAACGGAGCCCGAACGGCTGAACGGCGACCCCCGGATGTCTCCGTGGGCCGCCGCGGCGGATGCTCGTACGGATCAGCTGTATACGCCGAACTCGTAGAGCGAATAGCCCCAAGGAGTGCCCCGCACAGTCGAGTTCACTCTCAGGTAGCGGGCGCTGCCGGTGACCGCGAGGTCATCGATCCCGCCGTTTCCGTCGGTGACCGTTTGCACGGTGGTCCAGTCCTGCCCGTTGTCGGAGGCCTGCAGTGTGTAGCCCTTGGCGTAGGCGGCCTCCCAAGCGAGCTGGACGTGACGGAACGACGTCTTGTTACCCAAGTCGACCTGGATCCACTCGTTGTCGTTCCAGTCGCTCGCCCATCGGGTGTCGAACGAGCCGTCGAACGCCTTGTCAGCGGTGCAGGGGCAGCCGTCACCGGTGGGCTGGGACGTGGACGACGTGGCGGCCTTGCCCCGGGCGATGTTGGTTCCGTCGACCGGCGGCGGCACGGTCCTGAACGACTTGGTCTCGATACCGACATTGCCCTTGCCGTCCGAGGCCTTGACGTAGACCTTCCACACACCGAGCTGGTCGGGAGCGGTCACCTTGAAGGTTCCGTTGCCCTCGTCGGTGAAGTGAGTGTCGGTCAACTGACTGGAATCGTCTATGTACTTGCTGCCCAGAAGTACCTGGTATGTGACCGCATCGCCGTCCGGGTCGGCGACCGAGGTGTGTACGGTCAGCTCACGGCCGGCCGGAACCGCCGACGCTCCGTCGACCGTCATCGAGGAGATCACCGGCGGGGTGTTGTCCCGCGAAGTGTCGCCACCGTAGGCCTTCTTGACGGCGTAGTAGGAAAGCCGCTTCTGGCCGGCGGGCAGCAGGTTGAACCAGACACCGCCGAAGTCGTACTCGGTGCCGTAGTGGAAGAGGGTGGCGCCGAGCGCGACTCCCCGGTGTCCGGTGATGCATCCCCAGGCCTTGGTGTATCCGGCCGCCTTCGCGGTGTCCGCGGGCTCGTCCGGCACACCGTTCGCGTCGTTCGGCACCTCCCACTCACCGGCGGGCCCGCCCTCGGTGACGATGTAGGGCTTGGTGTAGCCGCCCGCCTCCCAGGTCTGCTGGATGTTGCACACGTCGCCGTAGGAGTTCACGGCGTACAGATCGAGGTCGGGCGCGTTGCGCTTGTAGTACGGCCAGGCTCCGGTCCAGGCGTCCGTGGAGGTCACGGGGTGGTTGGGGTCGACGGCGTGGATCTTCCGCGCGATCTCGTTGACGAACGACGTGTACGCGTCGCGCTGCTGCTCCAGCGCGTCCCCGCTGTAGCAGTTCTGCAGTCCGAGGACGGACTCGTTGCCGACGTTCCACATCAGGACACCGGGGTTGTCCTTGTAGGTGTCGACCCACTTGGGGAATTCGGCGAGCATGTCGTTCTTGTACGTGGTGTCGGTGAGGTAGTTGGTGCAGCCGCCGCTGCCGGGACCGCCGCCGGGCTGGAGCCAGAAACCCGCGATGACCTTGACCCCGTTGGCGGCCGCCGCGTCGAAGAGCGGCTTGCTGGTGGCGTCGGTGCCCCAGGTGCGTACGGTGTTGACGCCCATCGACTTGACGTCGGGCATGTACTGCGCGGCGTCCGCCGCGGCCGGGCCCCAGGTCAGGCCCTTGACCTGGTAGGGCGCGCCGTCGACGGTCAGTTGCCAGTCACCCTGCGATCCGGTGACCTTGACGACGCTGCCCGCCGCCTGTGCCGCCGGGGCCGGCAGGGCCACGGCGCAGGCGGCGAGCAGGCCGGCGACGGCGAGCCGCGCCACGCCGGGCCGGTTTCTCCACGCTGGTCTGTACATGGGGGTGGTGTTCTCCTCACGGGTGGGGGGAGGTGCGGGATTGGGAGAGCGCTCTCCCGTATGGGCGCGGTGCGCCCATACGGGAATCGCGCGTCAGGTCAGGGCAGTTCGTAGTTCTCGTCGAGCGCCGCGCCCGCGTCCGGGTTGGCCTGGTCGTAGCCGCGGGCGTCGCACTGGAGGCCTTCGACGACGCAGTGCTGCACGAGCGCGTTCAGGGTGGCGTCGTCCCAGGCGTTGAAGAAGTCGTAGTGGAAGGTGTGTCCCGCGCCGCTGGCCAGTCTGAGCTGAGACGTGTCGCCGTTGACCGGCCAGGCCATCTTGAACTCGATCATCGGCAGGGCCACCGGGTGGTCGGCCGGGCAGACGTCCTGGTTGGCACCCTGAGCCACCGGATAGGCCATGTGAGCCTGGTGGTTCGGGGTGTCGAGGTACTTTCCGTCCCAGCAACTGGGCGCCTGGAAGCGGAGGTTGAGCTGAACGTCCTGACCGGTCGGGCAGGACGCCGGGAACTCGGTGTTGAAGTACGACTCACCGCACTCCCAGCCCTCGACGAAGCCCGGGTGGTTGCGGAACTCGTCGGCCGACTGCATCGGACTGCCGACCAGGAAGCGCAGCCCCTTGGGGAACGGCCGCACCGAACGGTAGTCGGTGACACCCGACTTGTAGTAGATGGTCTGCGGCCCGACCGGGCGGACCTCGGTGTCACCCTTGTACAGCGTCGGCATCCAGTACCCGGACTTGTCGCCCGGCGCCTTGCACGTCGTGGTGCCGCTGTCCAGCGAGGCCGTCGTGCTCGACGCGTTGGTCGTCTCGTTGCCGATGAAGCTGTGGTTGTGCGACGCGCCCGCCTGGCCGGGGAACACGATCGGGTCGTCGGGCGCGGCGTGGTTCACCGAGCAGTTCGCCTGGAACTCGTGGAAGTAACGGTGCGGTGGGATCTCGGCGGACGGCACCACGCCGGTCACCGGCGGGTTCGCCGGTATGTACCCGTCGCCGTCCGGGTCGTCGCCGAACGGTACGGGTGCGGCCGCGGCCATCTGATGACCCATGTGGGCAGCGGCGGCCGGCGCGGGCGCCGTCCGTTCGGTGGCGGTCGCGGTGTCCGGGATCGCGGTGAGCCCGAAGGCCACCAGGGCCAGTGCGCTCGCGACGAGTAACGCGGACACCAGGATGGAACTGCGGAATCTTTTCGCCATGCGGACCTCCGTGCCGCTCTTCGTCCGCACACGCAGGGTGTGCGCCGGGGGGAGAGTGGAGCTGGACGGTGCACCGGGGAGAGTCGCGCCCGCACTCGGCGAACGACCGGAAATAGCCGGGATCACTATGGGAGAGCGCTCTCCGAAGCGGTGCCAGTGTTACGCCGCCGCTGAGAGGGTGTCAATAGTTCGTGAACGATCCCGAGTCGGCGCCGGGCCTTCCGTCCGGCCGGACACGGCGAAGACCTCGCAACCGGACACGGTCGAAGACTCGCGCTCGACGGGCGGACACGGCACGATGCGAGGGCCCGGGATGACAAGATCCTCCGGGCTGTTTGACTGTGAAGAACGGCCGCGACCGGCGGCGCGTGCCCCTGTGCGGGGGTCACGGCCGGCGGAACCGGTACATCCGACGGACAATCAGGAGCGCACGCATGAGTGGTACCGCCCAGATCGGCGTCACAGGGCTCGCGGTGATGGGGCGCAACCTCGCCCGTAACTTCGCCCGCAACGGGCTCACGGTCGCCGTGCACAACCGGACGGCGGCGAAGACCCGTGCTCTGGTGGACGAGTTCGGCGACGAAGGCACTTTCGTCGCGGCGGAGTCCGCCGAGGACTTCGTCGCGGCGCTGGAGCGGCCGCGCCGTCTCGTCATCATGGTGAAGGCGGGCGAGCCGACCGACGCCGTGATCGAGGAGTTCGCGCCGCTGCTGGAGGAGGGCGACGTCATCATCGACGGCGGCAACGCCCACTTCGCCGACACCCGCCGCCGCGAGAAGGAACTGCGCGAGCGCGGCATCCACTTCGTCGGCGTGGGCATCTCGGGCGGCGAGGAAGGCGCGCTGCACGGCCCGAGCATCATGCCGGGCGGCTCGGCCGAGTCGTACACGTCGCTCGGTCCGCTGCTGGAGAAGATCGCGGCGAAGGCTCCCGACGGCGCGCGCACCGTCGCGCACATCGGCCCGGACGGCGCCGGTCACTTCGTGAAGATGGTGCACAACGGCATCGAGTACGCCGACATGCAGCTGATCGCCGAGGCGTACCACCTGCTGCGGTCGGTCGCCGGCTACTCCCCCGCGAAGATCGCGGAGACCTTCAAGACCTGGAACACCGGCAGGCTCGACTCGTATCTGATCGAGATCACCGCCGAGGTACTCGCCCATACGGATGAGGCGACCGGCAAGCCGTTCGTCGACATCGTCACCGACCAGGCGGAGCAGAAGGGCACCGGACGCTGGACCGTGCAGATCGCCCTCGATCTGGGTGTGCCGGTCTCCGGCATCGCCGAGGCGGTCTTCGCGCGCTCGCTGTCCGGACACGCCGGGCTCCGCGAGGCCTCGCAGTCGCTGCCGGGCCCGCGGGCGACGCCGCTGGGCGAGGCCGAGGCGGCGCGTTTCGCGGACCAGGTGGAGCAGGCGCTCTACGCGTCCAAGATCGTCTCGTACACGCAGGGCTTCCACCAGATCCAGGCGGGCAGCGAGGAGTACGGCTGGGACATCGACCTCGGTGCGGTCGCGGCGATCTGGCGGGCGGGCTGCATCATCAGGGCCGCGTTCCTCGACCGGATCCGCGAGGCGTTCGACGCGCGGAGCGACCTGCCGAGCCTGCTGTCCGACAAGACGTTCGCCGAGGAGATCGGCGCGGCGCAGGACGACTGGCGCGCGGTGGTCGCCGCCGCCGTGCACCAGGGTGTCCCGACTCCGGGCTTCGCCGCGGCGCTGTCGTACTACGACGCGCTGCGCGCCGAGCGGCTGCCCGCCGCACTCACGCAGGGGCAGCGCGACTTCTTCGGCGCGCACACCTATCGCCGTACCGACCGTGAGGGCTCGTTCCACACCCTCTGGGGCGGCGACCGTTCCGAGGTGTCCGGCGGCTGATCAGCCTCGGCCGTGTGCGGGCTGCGCGGCTGATCAGCCCAGCGGCCCGGGCGCGGGCTCCGGCTCCGGTACGGGGTCGGGGCCCGGCGGGCTCGGCACCGGATCGGGTGTCGGGCCCGGCGGTGGCGGGGGCACCGGCGCCGGTCCGGGCAGCGGGCCGGGCCCGGGCACGGGCGGCCCCGGCTGCGGAATGGGCGAGGGCGGTACGGGGTCGGGGTACGGACTGGTCATGCCTGACCTCCAGAGGTGCCGAGACGTGCGTTCCCAATGTCTCCCGGTGCGCGTGCCCACGCGCGCCGGGTCCACTCATTCTTCCGGGCCGGCCGGGCCGTCCTGACCGCTCGCCGGTCCGGCGGCGCGCCGCTGCCGTCACCAGCGCCCCGGGCTCGCCTTCAACTGCGCCTTCAACTCAGCCTTCGCGGCGTCGACCGTCCCGGCCGGGACCGCCGGCGCCCCGTCGGGGTGGCGCCGCGCCCACCGGGCGGCGTACGGACACAGCGGGACGGCGGGGACGTCCTCGCGTCCGGCCATCGCGTAGAACTCCCGTACCAGCGCGCTGCCGATGCCCTTGCCCTCCTGGCCCTCCTCGACGACCGTGTGCACGGCGACCAGCGGGCCGGGGGCGGTGGCCATGGTGAAGTAGGCGATGACGCCGACGAGTTCGCCGTCCTCGTACGCTTCCAGGCGGCCCTTCGGCCGGTCGTCGCGGATGTCGAGCTGTGCCATGCGGTGTTCTCCCTTCTCTCCCTTTCGGCTCCCCCTTTCCGCGATTCCCTTCCGGATCTCTCCGGACCCGTCCCGCGATGACCGGAGACGACCGGCGTACTACGCGTCCCGGGCACGTCAGTCCTCGTCCTCGGCGTTCTCCTTGAGCCGTTTCCGGAGGATCAGCGTCGTACCGAGCGCGCCCGCCGCCAGAGCGACGGGCACCATCCAGGACCGGTCGAGGCGGTGCCCCGTCGCATGGTCGAGCGAGTAGTGTCCCGGGCCCATGATTCCGAGGGACGCCGCTGTCCACCCGATGAGGCCCGGGTACTCCAGACCGCCCTTCTGAGCGAAGAACCCGTTGGAGACGTGCACGGAGGCCGCCCCCGCCATGCCGCCCGCCGCCACCGCCCCGGCCACCGGGGTCGCCAGTCCCAGCGCGAGCAGCAGTCCGCCGCCGGCCTCGCACAGCGAGGCGGCGACGGCGCTCGGTTTGCCCGGCGTGAAGCCCATCGCCCGCATCCCCTCCGCGGTTCGGCTGATTCCCCCGCCGCCGAACCAGCCGAACAGCTTCTGGCTGCCGTGCGCGGCGAGCACCGTACCGATGCCCGCCCGCAGAGCGAGCAGTCCGAGGTCACGACGGTTCAGACGGGTCATGGCGGGCTCCGGTGGTCCGGGGGCACGGAAGAAGGGCGTACGGGTCCACTCTCGTCGGCCACCGCCCCGCAGGCCTGGCGTTGTTGGTCCGTACGGGTCAGGGCCGTACGCCCGTCCCGTGCGGTACATTTTCCGGCGCCTTGTCCTGGATCAACTTCTACGGGGAGATGAACGATTCAATGAGCGACATAGTCAACGGACTTGGCCGCGCGAGCGCCTACGGGGCGCTCGGTGTGGTCCTGCTCCTGCTCGGCATCGCGCTGGTGGATCTGCTCACACCGGGCAAGCTCGGCAAGCAGATCTGGGAGGAGCGCAACCGCAACGCGGCCGTCCTGCTCAGCTCGGCGCTGCTGGGCATCGGCGGCATCGTGTTCACGTCGATCTGGACGACGTACGAGGACTTCGGCAAGGGCCTCGTGTCGACCGCCGCGTTCGGGCTGCTCGGGCTGGTGATGATGGGGATCGCGTTCCTGGTGGTGGACCTCGTCACGCCGGGGAAGCTGGGCGCCACCCTGGTGGAGAGGGAGCCGCATCCGGCCGTGTGGATCACGGCGTCCTGCAACATCGCGGTGGCCGCGATCGTCTCGGCGGCCATCGCCTGAGCCAGCCGGAGCCGGGACTCCCTCTTCCCTTCCTCTCGTCATCTTGACGATAAATAGCTCCTCTCGATATCGTCTCATTGACGAAAAGAGGGGGTCCCGTCATGTCCGACATCACCCGGCGCCTCGGATGGCGCCATCTGCGCTCCGCGCCCACCGCCCACGTCCGCCACCACCGGCGCGGCACACTGGTCCACGAAGGTGCGGGACTGAGCTTCTGGTTCCGGGCCCTGACCGCCGCGCTCTCCGAAGTACCGGTCGACGACCGCGAGTTGGCGATGGTCTTCCATGCGCGTACCGCCGACTTCCAGGACGTCACCGTGCAGGCCACCGTGACGTACCGGATCAGCGAGCCCGCCGCCGCGGCGACACGTCTCGACTTCTCCCTCGACCCGGACACCGGCGCCTGGCGCGGCGCGCCGCTGGAACAGCTCGCCACCCTGCTGACCGAGACCGCGCAGCAGCACGCGCTCGACGTCCTCGCCCGCACACCCCTGGCGGAGGCGCTGGCCGACGGTGTGGCGACCGTACGGGAACGCGTGCGGGACGGACTCACCGCCGAACCCCGGCTGCCCGCCACCGGCATCGAGGTGGTGGCCGTACGCGTCGTCGCCGTCCGCCCCGAGCCGGAGGTGGAGCGCGCCCTGCGCACACCCGCCCGGGAGCAGATCCAGCAGGAGGCGGACCGGGCCACCTACGAGCGGCGGGCCGTGGCCGTGGAGCGCGAGCGCGCCATCGCCGAGAACGAACTCGCCAGCAGGATCGAACTGGCCCGCCGCGAGGAGCAGTTGGTCGAGCAGCACGGTACGAACGCCCGCCGAGAGGCCGAGGAGAACGCGGCGGCCGACGCGATACGGGCCGAGGCCGAGGCGCTGCGTACGGTACGGCTGGCACGCGCCGGGGCCGAGGCCGCGCGCGAGACCGGTGAGGCGCGCGCCGCCGCCCAGGACGCCTGGCTGCGGGTGCACGGCGAGGCGGACGCGGCGACGCTGCACGCGCTGGCCGTCACCCGGCTCGCGGAGAACCTGCCGCGCGTCGACAGCGTCACCCTCTCCCCGGACGTCCTCACCGGACTGCTGGCCAAGCTCGGCGGGGAAGCCGGGGAGCGGCCGTGAGCCTGGCGCCGCGCGCGGTGCTGGTGCACCGCACCAGTGAGTACGAGGAGTTGCTCGCCCGGCACGGCACCCACGGGCAGGCGGCGTTCTTCCTCTCCTCGCGCGGCCGGGACATCGAGGAGGTGGCGCAGCGGCACCACCGGGCGCGGCGCGCCTTCGCGGCGGTGGCGGCCGCGGTCCCGCCGCAGTGGCGTCAGGCCCGGGTGGAGCGCGCCGATCTGGACCGGTTCCTGTTCGCCCCGGAGGATGTGGTGGTGGTCGTCGGGCAGGACGGGCTGGTCGCCAACGCGGCCAAGTACCTGGCGGGACGGCCGGTGATCGGCATCGACGCGGATCCCGGCCGCAATCCCGGCGTGCTGGTGCGTCACCGTGCGGCGGACGCGGGGAAGTTGCTGCGTGCGGCCGGCTCCGGCGGCGCAGTCGTGGACGAACTCACCATGGTGGAGGCCGTCGCCGACGACACGCAGCGGCTGCTCGCCCTCAACGAGATCTATCTCGGCAGCCCGGGGCACCAGAGCGCCCGCTACCGTCTCGGCCCCGACGACGACTCCGTACCCGCCGAGGCCCAGGCGTCCTCGGGCGTGCTGGTGGGTACGGGCACGGGCGCGACCGGCTGGCTGCGCTCCCTGCGCCAGGAGCGCGGCAGCACCCTGCCGCTGCCGGGCCCCTCGGACCCGCTGCTGGTCTGGTACGTACGCGAGGCGTGGCCCTCCCCCACCACCGGGACGTCCCTGGTCGAAGGGGTGCTCGCCGACGCGGAGCGGCTGCGGCTGACCGTGGAGTCCGACCGTCTGGTGGCCTTCGGTGACGGCATGGAGAACGACGCGCTGGTGCTGACCTGGGGCCAGACGGTGCGCCTCGGGCGGTCGGTGACCTCGCTGCGGCTGCTGGACTGAACAACGAGAACACTGAGAAAAACTGAAAGAACCGCAAGAACCGCAAGCAGCGAAAGCAGGCGGGACGGACACCGCCCGAGGCGGTGCCCGTCCCTCCTGTCTCTGCCGAGCGCCGTATCAACGGAGCGACGCGAACGCCTACTTCGTGGTCAGGGCCACGTCGAAGACGTGCATGATGCCGCGGTCGGTGCCCTGCGGCAGGACGACGGCGGCGACACGCCTGGCCGGGTCCAGGACCTGCGGGACGGTGGCGAACACCTTGGCCTGCAAGGTGTCGGTGGTGCCGTTGGCGTTGTTGCGCCCGGACGTGGTGACCAGCGGCACGTTGCCGAACTGGTACGTGTCGCCCGGGGTCCAGTCGGTGAGCTGTACAGGCACGCTCTGGGTGGTGCCGTCGGTGTACTCGACGGTGGCGTTGCCCTGCGCGGGACCGTTGGTCGCGAGGCCGAGGAACGAGACGCCGGTCGCCTTGGCGCCCTTCATGTCGATGCGCTGGCCGTGCGGGATCCAGTTGTCGGGCGTGCCCGGCTTGGTGTCGGGCCAGCGGAACTCGACTCCGGTGTCACCGAGCGGCAGCCGCGCGCCCGGTGCCGCGCCCGCCGCGGCGAGCTGCTCGCGGGACAGCGAGTTGTCGCTCACGTCGAGCGAGCCGAGCGAGCCCTTGCCCGCCGGGGTGCTGCCGATGTTGTTGCGGCTGTCGCTGCCGTCGGTGTACGACGGCGGTACGTCGGCGGCCTTGGTTCCCCACGCGCCCGCGGTGCGGCCCATGGTGAAGTCGAGCGTGCCGCCCTTGCGGGCGAAGTCCTCGCCGACCCAGGAGCGCGAGGTGGACTTGCGGTCGACCTTGAGGCCGGTCACGTACTTCTTCGCACCGGCGACGCCATCCGCCTTGATGCTGATGGAGCGGCGGGTTCCGACGCTGTCGATCTCGATGCGCTCGAACATGGGCGCGCTGAGGACGAGGTTGGCGGTGCCGTAGATCGACGGGTACATACCGAGGTTGGACCAGACGTACCACGAGCTGAGGGAGCCGAGGTCGTCGTTGCCCGGCAGACCGGTCGGAGTCGTGTCGTACATCTCGCTGACCGCGCGGCGCAGCACGTCGCTCGTCTTGTCGGGGCGGCGCAGCCAGTTGTAGACGAACGGCATGGAGAAGCTGGGCTGGTTGCTCAGGTACGCGCCGGTCGTGCCGTACACACCGGCGTCGAGCTCCTTGGTGTGTTCGTCGAGGTCGGCGGTGACGGTCTCGATGCCGCCGCGCTTCTCGATCAGGGTGCCCACGTTCTGCGGGACGAGCCAGCCGTACTGGAGGCCGGTGGCCTGGTCGAACTGGTCGCCGCGCTCCGTCAGGTTGAACGCCCGGTCGAAGCCGTTGCGTTCACGCGGGCGGATCTGGCGGGTCTGGTCGTCGAAGACGTTCTGCCAGTTCTGCGCACGCGCCATGAAGGTGTCGTACGACTTGCGGTCACCGAGACGCTGGGCGAGCTGGGCGATGCCGAAGTCGTCGATGGCGTACTCGAGCGTCGTGGAGGTCGCGACGCCGCCCTTGCGGTTCTCGATGAAACCGGTGCTGAAGTACTGGTACGCGTTGTTGCGCCGTGTGGTGTCCGCGGGCAGCGTCTGGGTGCTGACCATGGACGCGAGGGCGGCCTTGCGGTCGTACCCGGTGCTGCCGAACGCGTCGATCGAGGAGAGCGCGGACTGCAGGGAGTCGCCGCTCATCTTCTGCTGCGCCGCGTTGAGGTGCGGCCAGTTCGACCACGTACCGGTCTGCGTCACCATGTCCACGATGGACTGGTTGATGTCGTCGCCGACCTTGGGGTAGAGCAGGGCGACCAGCTGCGACTGGCTGCGGTACATGTCCCAGCCGGCGTAGGTGGAGTAGTGGTGACGGCCCTTGGCGACCTTGCGGACCTTGCCGTCGTAGCCGGTGTACTGGCCGTTGACGTCGTCGAAGACGTTGGGGTTCAGCAGGGAGTGGTAGAGCGCGGTGTAGAACTTCACGCGCTCGTCCTTGCTCCCACCGCTGACCTTGACGGTGTCCAGGGCGTCACGCCACGTGCGGGCGGCGCCGGACCGTACCTGGTCGAAGCTGTGCTTGCCGGCCTCGCTGGTGGCGTTCTGCGCGGCGTTGGCGATGCTGACGTAGCTCAGTCCGGTCTTGGCGGTGACCTTCGCGCCCTTGTCGAAGACGAGGTAGGCGCCGGCGTCGTGCTTGGCCTCGCCGCCCTTGACGGTGGCGGAGCCCGCGGTGACGGCGTCACCCTTCCAGGTGCCGTAGGACCTGATCGGCTTGTCGTACGTGGCCGAGAAGTACGCGCGGTAGCGTCCGCCCTCGTCGCACACGGACGCGGTCTCCACCCAGCCGCTGACCGTCTTGCCCTTGACGGTGATCTCGCTGCCGAAGACCCGGTTGTTCGAGCCCGCGACGTCCAGGATCAGCGTGGAGTTGCCCCGCGAGGGGAAGTCGTAGCGGCTGACGGCCGTGCGGGTCGTGGAAGTCAGCTCGGTGCCGACGCCGTTGGCCAGGTCCACGGAGTAGTAGCCGGGGTCGGACTTCTCCTTGGCGTGGTCGAAGCCGAGGTAGTAGTCGGTGATGGCGGTCGACGGGCTCTTCGGCAGCGCGCCGCCGGTCAGCTCGCCGGTGTACGGCAGGACCGGGAAGTCGAAGCCGCTGAAGCGGCCTTCGCAGCCGGTGCCCGACAGGCGGGTCATGCCGAAGCCGCGGATCTTGTCGGCGGTGTACTCGTACCCGCCCTTCTGGTCACCGTCGCTGGTGCGGAAGGTGACGGGGCTGGGCTGCACCATGCCGAACGGGACCGTCGCGCCCGGCCAGGTGTTGCCGTAGGCGCTGTTGCCCTTGTTCTGCGTCGTGTCCAGCTCGGTGCCGATGAACTGGTCCACGGCGTCGAAGGCGCTGATGTCCTTGGTGTGGGCCGCCGCCGTGGTGGGCACCAGGCTCGCCACGACCGCGCCCGCGACGAGAGCCGCCGACACGAGTCTTCGGCGGCGGAGGGACAAGGGCGAGGGGCGGGACAATTGCCGTGAAACTGATGCCCACATGAGTGCGAGGTCCTCCAGAACCTTTGCTGAGCCGCGCTGTTGAACAACAGCGCAGGACTGGTCTCCACAGTCCGGCGAAAAGACGGCGCGGGGAAGACCCAGAGGGAACCGAATAGTGAACCAGCCATAAAACCTGCACGTGACAGGCTTGCTGGCTGAAATTCGCCGGTCACACCGCTTCGCGCACCAGGGGGAAGTGACAGGCGACCTGGTGGCCCTCGCCGTCCGGAGTGGTCGCGAGCGGTTCCGTCTCGGCGCACACGTCCCGGGCGCGCGGGCAACGGGTACGGAACCGGCAGCCGGACGGCGGGTTCGCGGCGGACGGTGTCTCACCGCCGAGCGGGGCGCGGTCCGGGGCCGCCAGGGCCGGGTCCGGCACGTTGACGGTGTCGAGCAGGCCCCGGGTGTACGGGTGCAGGGGGCGCGCGTACACCTGCTCGGCCGGCCCCGACTCGACCAGCTTGCCCAGGTACATCACAGCGACCGTGTCCGCGAGATAGCGGACGACCGCCAGGTCGTGCGAGATGAAGAGGTACGTCAGTCCGCGGTCGCGCTGGAGGTCCCGCATCAGGTTGAGGATCTGCGCCTGCACGGAGACATCGAGCGCCGAGACCGGCTCGTCGGCCACGATCAGCTCCGGAGACAGGGTCAACGCCCGTGCGAGACCGAGGCGTTGACGCTGGCCGCCGGAGAACTCGTGTGGGTAGCGGGCGACCGCGCCGCGCGGCAGGCCCACCGCGTCGAGCAGTTCGCCGACGATACGGTCCTGTTCCGCCCGGTCGCCCACGCCCTGGATCACCAGGGGTTCACGCAGGATCGCGCCGACTCGCATCCGGGGGTCCATGGCCGCGGTGGAGTCCTGGAACATCAGCTGGATCCTGCGCCGGTGGGCGCGGCGCTCGGCGCGGTCCATGGCGGCCAGGTCGCGGCCCTCGAAGGCGATCGTGCCCGAGGTCGGGTCCTCAAGCCCGGCGACCATCCGGCCCATGGTGGTCTTGCCGCAGCCGGACTCACCGACCACGCCGTAGGTTTCGCCCTTCCTGATGGTCAGCGTCACACCGCCGACGGCACTGACGGTTCCGCGCGAGCGCGAGAACGGGCCGCCGCGCAGCGGGAAGTCCTTGCGCAGTTCGGTGATTTCCAGCAGGGCCGCGCCCGCCGGCACCACGGGCGCCGGCGCCCCGGTGTCGTACGGCTCGACCTCCAGCGGTGTGCCCGCTTCCTCGGGGACGGGGTGGAAGCAGGCGAACCGGTGCTCCCCTTCGGTCAGTTGTGGCTCCTCGGTGCGGCACACGCCGGTGGCGTACGAGCAGCGCGCGGCGAAGCGGCAGCCCTGCTGCGGGGCCGCGAGGTTGGGCGGCAGGCCGGGGATGGTGCGCAGTTCGGTGGCGCCGACGACGGCCCGCTCGGGCAGAGCGGCGAACAGCGCCTGGGTGTAGCGGTGTTTGGGGTGCGCGAAGAGGTCTCGTACACCGGAGGTCTCCGCGACCTTGCCCGCGTACATCACGGCGACGCGGTCCACCCGGTTGGCGATGACGCCGAGGTCGTGGGTGACGAGGATCATCGCCATGCCGAGACGGGAGCGCAGGTCGTCGATGAGTTCGAGGATCTGGTGCTGCGTCGTCACATCGAGCGCGGTGGTCGGCTCGTCGGCGATGAGGAGCCTCGGCTCGCAGACGAGCGCCATGGCGATGGCGACGCGCTGACGCATGCCGCCGGAGAGCTGGTGCGGGTAGGACTTCATCCGCTCTGCGGGCTGCGGCATACCGACAAGACCGAGCATGTCCTGGGCGCGCCGCCACGCCTCGCGCCGGGTCGTCTCGCGGTGCAGGAGCAGGGGTTCGGCGACCTGGGCTCCGATGGTCATGGTCGGGTTGAGGGAGGTCAGCGGGTCCTGGAAGACCATGCCGATGGTGTTGCCGCGGACCTCGCGCAGGACCTTCTCGCCGCCCGCGGCGAGGTCCTGTCCGTCGAAGAGGACCCGGCCCCGGCTGATGGAGCCGCCGGACGGGAGCAGTCCGAGGACGCTGAGCGCGGTCATCGTCTTGCCGCTGCCTGACTCGCCGACGATGCCGAGGGCTTCGCCGGGGGCCAGGTCGAGGCTGATGCCGTCGAGGGCGTGGACGGTGCGGTCGCGGGTCTCGATGTCGACGTACAGATCGTCGATCCGGAGCAGCGGATCGGTCATGGGCGGTTCCTCCGGACAGGGGCGATGACGGTGGCGGTGACGCGCGCGTACGGCGCGGTGACAGTGACGCGGGAGTGCGCGGGACTGGCGCCCGACTCCCTCGCGGTCAACTACTTCTTCTGGAGCCGTACTTCGAAGGCGTCCCTGAGGCCGTCACCGATGAAGTTGAAGGCGCCGACGACCAGCACGATGGCGATGCCCGGCGGGAAGATCAGCCACCAGTAGCCGTTCTGGGTGTAGGTGATGCCGGCGGACAGCATCGATCCCCAGTCGGTGGCGGGCGGCGGTACGGAGAGGCCGAGGAACGCCAGATAGCTCACGTAGAGGATGGCGTCGGCGATCTGGAACGTGCAGTTGACGATGACCGTGCCGATGGCGTTGGGCACGATGTGCCGGAACACGGCGCGGGCGCCGCCGCCGCCCATCATGCGCATCGCCTGGACGTACTCGCGGTCGCGCAGTGAAAGCGCCTCGCCGCGGACCAGGCGGGCCGGGGAGAGCCAGGCGACCGCCGCGATGATCACCACGAGCACGGTCTTGGTCGGTGTGATGATGGCCGCGACCACGACCAGCAGGAACATCGCGGGGATGGCGAGCGCCGCGTCGGTGACCCGCATCATCACGGCGTCGGTCCAGCCGCCGAAATACCCGGAGACGGCGCCCCAGACCGTACCGAAGAGGGTGGCGAGCAGGCCGGCTGCGAGGCCGACCTCCAGGGAGGAACGCCCGGCGACCATGAGCCGTCCGACGAGGTCATAGCCGAGGTCGGTGGTACCGAGGAGATGTCCCGGGCTGCCCGGTGCCAGGTTGGCCTGCGACAGGGCGGTGTGCACCTGGTCGGTGGGATGGATCAGCGGTCCGAGGTAGCAGAACGCCAGCAGCAGGACGAGAACGACGACGCCGGTGAGGGCGAGCTTGTTGCCGGTGAAGACCTGGAGCGTACGGCGGGCGAGGGACGGGGTCGCGAGGTCGGCGTCCTCGTGCCCGGGTGCTATGGCTGCGGTGCTCATGCGACGCTCCGGATCCGGGGGTCGAGGACGGCGTAGACGATGTCGGTGAGGAGCGATCCGAGCACGGTGGCGACGCCGACGACGAGCGTCACACCGAGCAGTACGGGGAAGTCTGAGCCCTGTGCGGCGTTCCAGAACAGCAGCCCCATACCGGGGTAGTTGAACATCGCCTCGACGACGAGAGCGCCGCTGAACAGCGTCGGCAGGTAGAGCCCGAGGAGCGTGGCGAGCGGGATGAGCGCGTTGCGCAGGACGTGCCTGACGAGGATCCGGCGGCCGGACTGGCCCTTGGCCATCGCGGTGCGTACGTATTCCTCGGTGAGGTTGTCGAGGGTCGCCGAGCGCATGTAGCGGCTGAACATCGCGATGATGCCCAGCGCCATGGTGACGACCGGCAGCACCATGCCGGAGAAGCCGCTGAAGATCGCGGAGACGGACTCGCCCTGGGGCGCCTCCGCCGGGAAGACCGGCAGGATCTGGCTGAAGACGATGATGAGGATCAGCCCGAGGAAGAACACCGGGGTGGCGTACGCGAGGAACGCGGCGCCCGTGAGCAGGTAGTCGGAGACCTTGCCGCGGCGCACGGCCTGCAGCAGGCCCAGCGGCACGGCGACGAGCACGGCGACGAGTGTGGAGAGCGCGGTCAGCATCAGCGTCTTGGGCAGCCGCTGGGTGAGCAGCTGCGACACCGGCTGGTTGAGCTTGTACGACTCCCCCAGGTCACCGGTGAGCAGCCGCTTCAGATAGCTGAAGTACTGCATGGGCAGGGAGCGGTCGTAGCCCTGTACGTCGTTGAAGTGCGCGATCTGCTGCGGGGTGCCCTTCGGCCCGAGGATGGCGCGGGCGGGTCCGCCCGGCAGCAGGTGGAGCAGCACGAAGACGATGACCGACACCAGGAAGAGGACGACCACCGCCTGGAGGAAACGCTTGGCGAGAAAGCCGGTCACTGATCGGCTCCCTTCTTGACGTAGTACCAGTCCTGGGGGGCGATGGTGACGGTCGGGTTCTGGTCGATGCCGCGCAGGTCGTTGCGGATGACGGAGACCTGGTAGGCGGGGTTGGGCATCCACATCACGGGCAACTGCCGTGCCAGGTAGAGGCCGTAGGCGTGGGTGGCGTTCGGGTCCGCGGAGTACTGGACGGCGCGGATGAGCCGGTCGGCCTTCGGATCCGAGTAGTTGCCGAAGTTGGCCGAGGCGCCGGTGGAGAACAGCTGCTCACCACTGGGGTTGAGCGGGTAGTACCAGCTGCCGGCCGTGCCGAAGAACGACATGTCCCAGTCGCAACCCGGCTCACCCGCCTTGCAGGGCACGGAGTTCCCGAGGACGGAGTTGAGCGGTTGCTGACGTATCTCCAGGGTGATCCCGGCCTTGCTGAGCGAGGATTTCAGCTCCTGCATCATGTTCGTCGTCTCGGTGGAGCCCGACTGGGAGAGCAGGGTCAGGTTCAGCGGCGCGTTCTTCGCGATCCCGGCGCCGCACTGGTCGGGCCCGGTTCCCGGCCGGGTGCAGCGGGCCCGTCCGTCGCGGATGCTCCAGCCGTGCTCCGTCAGCAGCGCGCGGGCCGAACCGACCGAGTACGGATACTGGTTGTGCTCCATGGCCTCGGAGGTGTACTGCGTCTTGGGTGTGACGGGCACGGGGCCGAGCGTCGGATCCGCGCTGCCCTGCCAGACGATGTCGCTCATGGATTTCTGGTCCACCAGGTGCTGCATGGCCTGGCGTATGTAGAGCTGCCTCATCTGCGGCCCGCCGTGCGAGGAGTTGAAGTTGTAGACGATGTAGGTGGCCGCCCAGCCTTCCCACGGGTCGACGCGGTAGCCGCGGCTCTCGAACTTCGACTTCTGCGCCAGGACGGACGGCGGTATGTAGCCGTAGTCGACGCCGCCGGCGCGCAGGACGTTGAACTCCGAGTCGGCGGTGGTGAAGGGCTTCAGGACAACCTTGTCGAGATGCGGCCGGGCCTGCCCGGTGTACTGCGGGTTCGGTACCAGCGAGACCTGACCCGAGTCCCGCCATTCGGCTATCTTCCAGGGGCCGTTGATGGTCTTCCAGAGCGGATCGGTGGAGTAGGCGCCCAGGCTCTTGGAGTGCCGTGTGAGCCGCGCGAAGACCTTCTTGGCGCCCGCGGTGGTGCGGTCCCAGTCGCCGGTCTTCCCGCCGTCGGTGGTGGCGTCCCAGGCGGCCTGCGGCAGCGCGCGCATCAGGGTGAGCTGGTTGGCGGTGAACCAGTCGGGGTTGTAAGCGCGGTCGAGATGCAGCCGTACGGTGTGGTCGTCGACGGTCTCGAACCGCTTGACGTTGTCGGGCATGGTGCCGACCGAATAGTTGCCCCACTCGGCCTTGTTGGCCTTGACGAGGTTGAACCAGAACTCGATGTCGCGTGCGGTGACCGGTTTCCCGCCGGACCAGGTGATGTCCTCGCGCAGCGGAACCGTGACCGTGGTGTTCCCGTCGCTGTAGACGGGCTTGCCGCCCAGGGTGTTGGAGCCCGTGGTGGTGAGGGAGCCGTCCTTCTTCACCGCGTCGTAGACCGGCAGGTAAAGCAGCGTCTGGATCGCGTAGTTGTACGCGGCGCCGTAACCGGGGGCGCCGATGGGGAAGATCCAGTTCGGTGTGGCGGCCGGTGGCAGTGCCATCGTGGCGGTACCGCCCTCGACGGGGACACCGCCGGTGGGGGCCATGTCGATCCGGCCACCGTCCTGCGTACAGCCGGACAGGACCGCGACCAGCACCGCCCCGACGAGGGCCGCGACGACTGCGCGAAGCCGCGCGGGTGAGCGCCCTGGGCGCATGGATGGGCCTCCATCGGGTCCGGCGGACGGCCGAAGAGGAGTTCGGCCGGTTGTGGGTGAAAGTGAGGGAAAGTTAGGACCGATGACGAAAATAAGTCAAGGGCTGAATACAACGGACGAAGCAACTCGCCTGGACACTTTGTCCGTTGATGAGCGATTTCACCGGCCCGATGCGGTGAAGACTTTCCCCTACCACCTGGCGGAAGTTGGGCCTGAATCGGTAACTTACGCCGAGAGAACGCGAACTTGATTCGATTATTCGAAACAAGACGAGGGAGCGAGATGGCGGAGAGCCCGTCCAACCAGGACATCCTGCGCATGGTGTCCTCAGGCGCGGCGACGTCACGGGCCGAGCTGGTCCGTGAACTGGGCCTGGCCGCCTCGACGGTGTCACTGCGCGTACAGGAACTCGTCACGGCCGGCCTCCTCACCGAGTCCGGCGAGGGCGCCTCCCGGGGCGGGCGCCGGCCCCGGCTGCTGCGGGTACGCCGGGACGACGGCGTGGCTCTCGCCGCCGACCTCGGCTCCCACCACGGGCGGATGGCCGCCGTGGGGCCCGACGGCACGGTCATGGACGCCACCGACCACAGCCACGACCTCACGGCGGGACCGGAACCGGCCGTCGAGTGGCTGGCCGGCAGGCTCGGCGCGCTCGCGGAGCGGCAGCGGGCGGCGGGACGCACCGTGACCGGGGCCGGTGTGGCCTTCCCGGGCCCGGTGGACGTGGCGACAGGACGCGTACTGTCCCCGTCCCGGATGCCCGGCTGGCACCGCTTCCCGCTGCGTGACGTTCTCGCCCGGCGTCTCGGGATGCCCGTCTTCGTGGACAACGACGCCACCTTGATGGCCGTCGGCGAACACCTGACAGCACGTCAGCGCCTGGAACATCTGGTCGTCGTCAAGGTCGGCAGGGGCATCGGCTGCGGTGTCATCTCCGGCGGCCGTCCGTACCGGGGTGCCAACGGGGCCGCGGGCGACATCAGCCACGTCCGGGTCGACGCGGCGCAGGACCGCCCATGCAGCTGCGGCAACATCGGCTGCCTGGAGACGGTCGCCAGCGGCGCCGCGCTTCAGCGTGAACTCGCCGTGCAGGGGCCCGCGGTGGACGGTACGGCCGATCTGCTCCGGCTGGTGGCCGACGGCGATCCGTACGCGACCACCCTCGTCCGCACGGCCGGTCGGCACATCGGCACCGTACTGAGCGTCGTCGTCAATTTCTTCAACCCGCAGGCGGTCGTCCTCGGCGGCGCGCTCGCCGCCGCCGAACCGCTCGTCGCCTCGGTCAGAGGGGTGCTGTACGAGCGCTGCCTGCCGATGGCCACGGCGGACCTGGAGATCACCACAACCGTCACGGGACGCGACTCGGGGCTGCTGGGCGCGGGGCTCATGGTCCTGCGTGAGGGCGTCCCGCACCTGGCGGACACAGCGGGCTCCCCGGTGCCACGCCCGTAGACACACCACCACACACGCCACGGCACACCACCACCGCACACCGCGCCGGCACGCGGTGCGCCCGACCCGGAAAGCACTCCCCATGACCAGCGCCTCCCCCGACGTTCCCAACGCCTTTGAAAACCCCGGCCGTCCGCTGCGTATCGGCATCGGCGGCATCGGCATCGAGTCGTCCACCTTCTGTCCGCACCGCTCCACGGCGGACGACTTCCGTCAGACGCGTGGCGCCGAACTCCTCGGCCGCTACACCTGGACGCGGCCGGACTCCGACCTCGCGCCGCACATCGAGTGGGTGCCCCTGCTGCACGCCACCGCGCTGCCCGGCGGTCCCGTCGAGGCCGCGTCGTACCTGCTGCTCAAGGACGAGCTGGTCACCCGTATCCGTGCGGCGGGCCCCCTCGACGGGCTGGTCTACGACCTGCACGGCGCGATGAGTGTGATCGGCCTCGCCGACGCGGAAGGCGATCTCACCGAAGCCGTACGGGCGGCTCTCGACGCGGTCGGCACCCCCGAGGACCCGGCGAACGGCCGTCCCATGATCTCGGCGGCGACGGATCTGCACGGCAATGTCTCGCGCAGGTTCGCCGACCTGGTGGACCTGCTCACCGCCCACCGGCTCGCGCCGCACGAGGACGCCTGGGACACCCGCGAACGCGCGGCCCGCAAGCTGGTCGAGCGGCTGCGGCTGCCCGAGGGCGCACGCCGCCCGCACCGCGCCTGGGTACAGATCCCCGTCCTGCTGCCCGGCGAGAAGACGAGCACCCGGCTGGAGCCCGCGAAGAGCCTGTACGGCAGGCTCGCGGGGATCGAGGCCAAGCCCGGGATCACGGACGCGGCGATCTGGGTCGGGTACGCGTGGGCCGACCAGCCCCGCTGCCGGGCGGCCGTGGTCGTCACGGGCGACGACGCGGAGCTGGCCGCCGCGGAGGCCGCGTCGCTGGCCCGCCAGTACTGGGACGTACGCCGCGACTTCCAGTTCGTCGGGCCGACCGGCACGGCGCGGGAGTGCGTCGCCGCAGCGGTCGCCTCAGACCGCCGTCCGTTCCTGATCAGCGATTCGGGCGACAACCCGACCGCGGGCGGCGCGGGCGACCTCGCGTACATGCTCTCCACGCTCCTCTCCCACGAGGACATCGCCTCCGGCCGGGTCACCGCCGTACACCCCGGCATCACGGACCCCGCAGCCGTACGCGCCTGCTTCGAGGCGGGTACGGGCGCGCGAGTCACGCTGGACATCGGCGGCAAGGTCGACCCGAACCACGGCGGCCCGTACCGGCTGACCGGCACCGTGACGGCCCTCCAGCGCGCGGCGGACAAGACCGACCGGGCGGAGGGCGGCGCGTACGACCTGGGCTGTGACCTGGCGGCGATCACGGTCGGTGGTCTCACGGTCGTCGTCACCGAGCGCCGCAAGCCGTTCCACACGCTCGCCGACTTCACGGGGCCGGCGGTGGGCGGCCTTGGCATCGACCCGCGCACGTTCGACCTCGTCGTCGTCAAGATCGGTTACCTGGAACCCGAGCTGTACGACATGGCGGCGGACTGGCTCCTCGCCCTCACCCCGGGCGGCGTCGACCAGGACCTGCTGCGCCTGGGCCACCACCGGGTGGAACGGCCGCTGTACCCGTTCGACGAGGACGCGTACGGCGACGGTCCCGGCCCTGATCTGACGCCGGTCCTGCTGTAGGCGGGTCCCGCCTCGGAGCGTGCGTATCGGGCCTGCCGGGGTGTGTGCACCGGGCCCGCGGCGGGCAGTCGATTGAGGTGAAGAAGAAACAGAAGCTGTCACTTGCCTACAAACCCGTCGGTTTCGCCCTCGGCTGGGTCGGCGGCGCCCTGGCCGGGCAGGTGTTCCAGCAGACGTGGAAGGCCCTGCGGCACGAGGACGACGCGCCCGATGCCCTGGACCCGGACCGGGGCTGGGGCGAGGTCCTGCTCGCGGCCGCGATCCAGGGCGCGATCTTCGCCGTCGTACGCGGCGCCGTCGACCGGGCGGGCGCCAAGGCCATAGAACGCGCGACGGGCACCTGGCCGAGCAACAATGGAAAGGGCAGGGACTGATCTCTTCCTGT
Source organism: Streptomyces sp. NPDC088725 (assembly GCF_044751305.1). NCBI lineage: Bacteria > Bacillati > Actinomycetota > Actinomycetes > Kitasatosporales > Streptomycetaceae > Streptomyces > Streptomyces sp. NPDC088725. The sequence continues at coordinate 57,155 of NZ_JBIVLO010000012.1, read as the reverse complement.
TTCCGGCCGCAAGGCCCGTGACGTGGGGCCCGTGGGGTTCGTGACCGGAACCTCTGATCGCGGGGCCCGTGACCGAGGCCCGTGACCGCAACCACCTGACTCAGGAGGTGCGTCGTGGCGCAATCCGGCAACCGCGAAGCCGTACGAGAACTGCTCGACACCTACGGCAGTACGTACGCGTCCGAGGCGGACATCCGGCTCAAGAACACTCCGCAGCCGCTCTACCAGTTGCTTGTGCTGTCCTTCCTGCTGAGCGCGCGCATCAGCAGCGGCATCGCGCTCGCCTCGTCGCGGGCGCTCTCCCGGGCCGGCATGCGCACCCCGCGCAGGATGGCGGACACCACCTGGCAGGAACGCGTGGACGCCCTCGGCCGGGGCGGATACCGGCGCTACGACGAACGGACGGCGACGCAGCTCGGCAAGGGCGCCGACATCCTGCTGGAGGAGTACGGCGGCGACCTGCGCAAGCTGCGCGCCGAGGCGCACGAGGACGTCACGGAGCTGCGCCGGCTGCTCCAGCAGGTTCCCGGACTGGGACCGGTGGGGGCGGACATCTTCCTGCGGGAGGTACAGAGCATCTGGCCCGAGGTCGCGCCCTATCTGGACAAGAAGGCCCAGCAGGGCGCGCGCCGCGTCGGGCTGCCGCCGGAGCCGGGGAAACTGGCGGACCTGGCCGGCGACACGGACCGGGCGACGTTCGCGGCCGCGCTGGTCAGGGCGGCTCTCGACAAGTCGAAGACGTGAGCGGACGAGGACGGCGGCACACGCCGTTACGCACGAGGCCGCCGGGCCCGGCCCCGGGTCGGTGGCACTGGTACGCAGGGCGTTCGACGGCGGCTGACGTCTGAAGTTGACTGGGACCGTCAGTTCTGGGGCAGCCGGTCACCCGAGGGTCGCTTTCCGCCGCTCCCGTCGCCACCGAGCTGATCGTCGGGCTTCTGACGACCGGTGCCGACTCGACCGCTGTGTTTGCTGTCCGTTTCGCGATCGGCCGCGTCACCGGAGCCGGAGCCGTGGCGGGGCGGGGCGGCGGGAGTCAGTGGGACGAGGAGTACGCGCGCTGCCGTGAGCAGGGATCGGTGACCGGCCCGGTGACCGATCCCTCGGGAAGTATGGTCGCGGCCTGGAGCGCCGCGCTGACCAGAGTGGTGAGCAGATCGATGTCGGCGCCGGTGTCGAGCCGCACGGTCACCCACCCCGAGCCCGCCCGCAGGCGCAGAGCGGTCGAGTTCTTCAGAGCGGGTCGCAATTTGGCGATCATGGAATGGGTAAGGTGCACATCGGCTTCGTTCTCGCCGTGGAAGTGCACGATTTCCTTGTCACCCGCGCTCACGCACAGGTCTGTGCCGCAGTAGGACTGGTCTCCACTGAGACCGGGCCACGTCATCAGCCGTTCGCCGGCATGCCTGGCAGCGTTCATGCTTTCAGCCTGCCGTACGGCGACCGCCCCGCACAGAGAAAATGAATAACGGATCCGGCGCACTTCTCACTCTTATCGGCCACGCCCCAGCCAATGCCGCCGCCGGACGCCGGGTCGCGCCCGTCGCCCGTCACCACCGGGCCGGGGGCTGTCTCGGCACGGACACGCTCCTGCCTCCGGCCGCCGGGATGCGGCGGCCGGAGGCAGGAGCGGTGGCTCAGCCCGCGTATACGTCCTCCACGTAGCGGCCCCCGGTGACCAGCGACTGGAGCCAGTCCCGCGCCGCCGCGTCGTCCGCGCCGGGTGTGTGCTCCACGTACAGGGTGCGGAAGGCCTCGCGTACGTCGGGCGCCATCCGGGCGCCGTCGCCGCAGACGTAGACCCGCGCGCCCTCTTCGAGCAGCTTCCACACCTCGTCGCCCTCGGCGGCGACGCGGTGCTGCACGTACCGGGCGCCGTCGACGGGAGCGCGGCTGAAGGACGGGCGCATGGAGACGGCGCCGGCCTCCTCGGCGGCCTGGAATTCCTTCGCGTGCAGATAGTCGGCATCCGGCGCGTTGCAACCGAAGTAGAGCAGCGCGGGCGCCAACTCGGCTCCTTCCGAGGCGAGTTCCACTCGGTCCTGGACCACTCCGCGGAACGGTGCGAGACCGGTGCCCGCCGAGATCATGACGACCGGGGCCCGGTCCTCGTGAGAGATGCGGAACGCCTCACGGCACGGCTGAATACGGACCAGAACGGTGTCACCCTCGCCGACCTCGTTCAGGTAACCGGATCCGGCCCCCCGGAAGTCACCCCGGCCACAGCGCGCGGGCGCGTCCAGCAGGGCGACCATCAGCTCCACATGACCGGGATCGATCCGCGGCGAGGAGGAGATCGAGTACAGGCGGGACCTGATCGGCGGCAGCAGCTCCAGCAGTCGGGGCCAGGTCAGCGTCTCGCGCAGCGCCGGGCAGTCCTCGATCACGTCGAGCAGGGTGCGCCAGTCCCCCTGCCTGGCTTCCTCGTCGTGCGCGAGTGCGGCCAGTGCGCTCTTCTCGGGGTGGCAGGGATTCAGCTCGGCCAGCGTGGCGAACTGCTCGGCGGTCGGCCGGTCCTGCAACTCGACGTACCTGCTGAGCAGTTCCCGTACCGTCAGTGGCCGGTCGACGGCGAGGCCGTCGCGCTTGGGCCTGGTCGGGGTGATGTTGAGGACGGTGTCGAGGTCGGCGTGCAGCAGTCCTGCGGCGCGGGCGACGAGCGCCGGGCTGTTGACGGGAAGAACGGCTATGTGATCGGCCGTGCGGTAGTCGACGCCCTCGGGCAGCGCGAGCCGGAGGTAGCGCTTGACCTTGGGGTGGCCCGGGCTGGTCAGGTCCGACGCGTCGACCACGGTCGTACGGATCATCTCGTGGTGGGCGGCCAGGGTGTCGAGCGGGTCGCTGTCGCTGACCTCCGTGACGGCGTACGCGGGCCCGTCGTCCGGAACGGCGGCGGCGCCGATCGAGTGGGGGTCGCCGTACTCGGTGAGCAGACTGGTACGCAGCGCGGAGGTGAACTGCTTGACGTCGCCCGTGAGATCGCCGGAGGCGTCGGCCTCCGCCCGCTCCAGCAGCCGGGTGCCGCCGAGTTCGGCGAGGCGGTTGTCGATCCAGGTCGGCATGTGCTGGTACGTGGCTGCCCAGTTGCGGTCGCCGACGCCGAGGACGGCGTAGCTGACCCCGTCCGCCGCGCCCGGCTCCGCGTCCGTGAGCCATGCGGCGAAGGCGATGGCGTCGTCGGTGGGCTGGCCGTTGTACGAGGCGGTGGTGATGACGACGGGCCTGTCGGTGGGCAGGCCGCCGGCGTACGCGTCGAGCGGGGCGACAGCCGTCTCGCAGCCCATCTCGGCTGCCTCGTCGGACAGTTGGGCGGCGAATCCCCGGCACGTGCCGTAGTTGCTGCCGTGCAGGAACAGCGCGCCGGTCGACCGTACGACCCGGGTCGGCAGACCCTCACCCGCCGTGGCCGGCTCACCGTCAGTGGCGGCGGAGCCGAAGGCGGACAGCGCGGCGGCGTTCGCCTCCCGGTCGGCGGAGGTGCGGGCCTGGGGGGTGAGCGTCAGGCCCTCCGGCTTGAGGGTCAGGGTCTCCTTGACGGAGAGCTGGTAGTCGTCCTGGTCGATGAGCCGGAAGCGGTGCGCCAGCATGGCCAGCAGCATCGTCGCCTCGTGCAGCGCGAACTGCCTTCCGATGCAGGCGCGTTCACCCGTGCCGAACGGCTTGAACGCGTGCGGGGAGCGGGCCGCCGCCGCTTCCGCTGTGAACCGCGCCGGATCGAACAATTCGGGGTTGTCGCCCCACACCGGCTGCCGGTGCAGCATCGCGGTCAGGACCATCACGTCCTGGCCCGCGCTCACCTTGATCCGGCCGCCCAGTGTCGTGTCCTCACGCGGCGCGCGGCTGAACGTGGCGGCCGTCGGCCACAGCCGCAGCGTCTCGTTGAGCACCTGGCGGGTGTACGTGAGCCTGCCGATGTCCTCGTAGGTCGGCTCGGGATCCGCGACGTCGCCCCACAGTTCGTCGGCCTCGCGCTGGACCAGCCGCAGCACGGAAGGCTGCTTCAGCAGGTAGTACAGGGAGAACGACAGCGCGCCCGAGGTCGTCTCGTGTCCGGCGATCAGGAAGGTGATCACCTGGTTGCGGATGTTGTCCGTGTCGAGGGTGGCGTCGTCGGCGGGGTGCCGCGCCTGGAGCATCAGGCCGAGCAGGTCGTCGGTGGAGGTGTCACCGGAGGAGACCCGGGCCGAGATGACCTCGTCGACGACCGACGCCAGGAAGTCCGCGTCGGCCCGGAACGCGCGGTCGCGCTCCGTGTGGTCGTCGCCCGGCTTGTCGGTGATCTTGACCATGCTCCAGTTCAGAGCACGTACCAGAGACGAGACGAACGGGTGCGGCTCCTCGCTGTCGAAGGAGCCGAAGTCGTAGCCGAAACCGCTCAGTCCGATGGTGTCCAGCGTCATCCGGGTCATGTCGGCGGGGACGTCGACCGGGGTACCTGCCTCGGCGTGCCGGTCCCAGGTCGCGATCAGGCGCCGGGAGACCTCCAGCATGGCCGGGTGGTACGTACGCATCGAACCGAGCGCGAACGCCGGCATCAGGATGTCGTGCGCCTTGGCCCAGTTGGGTTCGTCGTTGTACGCGGTGAACAGTCCGTCGGCGGTGATCGCGCGGACGTTCTCCAGCCCCGGGTTGATGTGCTTGGCGAACCGCTGGTCGTCCGCGAGTTCCGTGACCAGGTCGAGGTCGCTGACGAAAAGCGTGTCGCGGCCGTACTGACGCCGCCTGACCACAGGACCGTGCTCGCGCAGGAGGTCCATCGCCGCCTGAACGAGCCGGGGGGACGGAGGCTGGTCGGACAAATCGACGAGCGGTACGCCATCGTCGTACGTGGTGCCCTCACCGGGCTGGGAAGGAGGCGTCGTGGAGTCGGCCATGGGGGGATGAACTGCCTTTCAGGGAAGTACGTTTGCCGTTCAATCCTCTCCCTGCACACCCTGCGGGACCTCCGGTGGCACTACATGATCCTGTAGTGATCCGGAGTGGTTCATGCTGGATCCCGCGTAGACGATGTGAAGCCGCGAGAGTGGGAGTGGTGGGTGGGTGGGCGAGCTGCCGGCGTTGCCGGATTTCCCGGACGACGCACACGGAGACGCGGTGGTGTGGCGCAACCGCGCCATGGCCCTCTTCGACCGGGTCCCGGTGCCCGGCACCGTATGCCGGACCGACGGCACCATCCTGCTGGCGAACACCTCGATGGCCCAGGAATGGCGCACCTCGCCGGGCCGGCTGCGCGGCCGGAACGTACTCGGCCTGCTGCGGCCCAGTTCGGAGCCCCAGTTGGAGAAGCTGAAGGAGGCGCTGCGGCTCGGGCACAGTTCCCGCTACCCGATCGCGGTGAGCTGGCCGGCGGCCGACGGGAGCGAGGAGCGTTACGGGGAGCTGACGGTCGACCCGATGAGCGACTCCGCCGAGGCGCCGCGCGGCCTGCTGGTGCTGTTGCGCGTCCTGGGCGAGCGCGAACGCCCTTCGGCGCGGCCGGCCGGCGAGCGGGACAGGGTGAGCCCGGTCGACGGCAGGCTGCTGGCGCTGGCGGCGGGCGGCGCGACCACCGAGGCGATCGCCCGCGCCGTCGGCATGACCGCGGACGGCGTCAACTACCACTTCGGCCGCCTCGCCAGACTCTGGGGCGTCCCCGGCCGTACGGCGCTGGTGGCACGCGCGTACGCATTCGGCGTCCTGGACGCGAACGCGTGGCCCCCAACGGTGACGTGACCCTCGCGCGGGGGCGACAGCCGGTCCCGGGGGCGCCTTGTTCGCCTTCCCTGCGCGTCGCTGGCTTACGCTGCCTTTCGTGATCGCCAAGTTGCAGTGTGTGGTGCTGGATTGTGCTGACGTCCTTGAGCTCGCCAGGTTCTATCAGTCGCTTCTCGGCGGTGCGGTGAACCAGCCGAACCCGCGGTGGTCGCTCGACGATGACTGGGCGACCCTCCACACGGACACCGGGCTCGTGCTCGCCTTCCAGCGTGTGGAAGACCATCGGCCGCCCCAGTGGGCAGACCCTGCCCGGCCACAGCAGTTCCACCTCGACCTGGGCGTCCCGGATCTTGACCGGGCCCAGGAGAAGGCCCTCGAACTGGGCGCCACGCTGCTCGACGCCGGTGACGAGAAACGCAGTTGGCGGATCTGCGCCGACCCGGCAGGGCACCCGTTCTGTCTCGTTCGGGACTGAACGGAGTCGCGGCGGCAGGAAACGCCTTCAGGTTCCGGCTCCAAGAGACACCACATCAACTAACCGTCTGTCATTTCCGGTTCCGCCTCGTCGAGTCTGCTTGTTCGCCGGCTGAGCGAACCATCACACGTCGACCACCCGCATCAGCGCCGGCAATCTCGATGCCGCGGTCGAAGCAGGCTTGACCCTGACGCTGGGTTAACCCTCCATCCTTCCGGCAGGAGCTTCCTCGCCGTCGCCTGGAACAGCTCCGCAAAGGAGGCAGATGGCCATGACAGCCCAATCGATCGCCGGTCCGGCGATTCGCGTGCGGGGTCTGGAGAAGTCGTACGGGAAGCTCGAAGTGCTACGCGGTGTGGACTTCGACGTGGCGCGGGGCAACATCTTCGCCCTGCTCGGTTCCAATGGGGCGGGCAAGACCACGACCGTGAGGATCCTCGCCACGCTTCTGAAGGCCGACGCGGGGACAGCCGGCGTCCATGGCTTCGACGTCGCCACGCGACCGGCGGACGTACGGGAGTCCATCAGCCTCACCGGGCAGTTCGCGGCCGTCGACGAGATCCTCAGCGGTCGGGAGAACCTCGTACTCGTCGCCAGGCTGCGCCACCTCAAGGACCCGGGCGCCATCGCGGATGACCTGCTGAGGCGTTTCTCGCTGACCGACGCCGGGCCGCGGAAGGTGTCCACGTATTCGGGTGGGATGCGCCGCAGGCTTGATATCGCGATGAGCCTGATCGGGAATCCGCCGGTGATCTTCCTGGACGAGCCGACGGCCGGGCTGGACCCCGAGACGCGCATCGAGGTGTGGCATACGGTCAAGGAGCTCGCTGAGTACGGCACAACGGTGCTGCTCACCACGCAGTACCTGGACGAGGCAGAACAACTCGCCGACCGGATCGCGATCCTCCACCAGGGGCGGATCATCGTGAACGGCACCCTCGCCGAGCTGAAGCAGCTCTACCCGCCCGCCACCGTCGAGTACGTCGAGAAGCAGCCGACCCTGGAGGAAATCTTCCTCGCGCTCATCGGCGACAAGAGCGACGCCATCAGCAGGAACGGCTAGGGGGACGAGGATGACCGCGTACTTCTTCAGCGACACTGCTGTCCTCACGGGACGGACCCTGCGCCACGTCACACGCAGCATGGACACCATCATCACGACCGTCATCACGCCGGTCGCCATGATGCTGATGTTCGTCTACGTGTTCGGCGGCGCGATCGACACCGGGTCGGTTTCGTACGTGAACTACATGCTGCCCGGCATCCTGCTGATCACCATCGCGTCGGGGGTCTCCTACACCGCCTACCGGCTGTTCACCGACGTGAAGAGCGGGATCTTCGAGCGATTCCAGTCCATGCCGATCGCGCGGTCGGGCGTGCTGTGGGCACACGTCTTCACCTCTCTGGTCGCCAACCTGATCTCGCTCGTGATCGTCGTGGGCGTCGCGTTGCTCATGGGCTTCCGCACCGGGGCCGGAGTGCTGGATTGGCTCGCGATCACCGGCATCCTGTTTCTGTTCACCCTGGCACTGACCTGGATCGCCGTGGTACCCGGACTCTCCGCGACGTCGGTCGAAGGCGCGGGCGCGTTCGCCTACCCGCTCATCTTCCTGCCGTTCATCAGCTCGGCGTTCGTACCCACAAAGACCATGCCCGGCCCAGTGCGCTGGTTCGCCAAGCACCAGCCGGTGACGTCGATCGTCAACACGATCCGCGACCTCTTCTCCCAGCGGCCGGTCGGCGACGACATCTGGACCGCCCTCGCCTGGTGCGTCGGCGCCCTCGTCGTGGCGTACGTCTTCGCGATGGCCGCCTATCGCCGGAAGATCGCCTGAGGCAGGCTGAGACCCATGCTCACCATCAGCCAGCTAGCGGCGTACGCAGGGGTGACGGTACGGGCGGTACGCCACTACCACCAGATAGGGCTGCTGCCGGAGCCCGAACGCGACCGCTCCGGTTACCGGATCTACGACGCCGGCACGGTCGTGCGACTGATCCGGATCCACACCCTGGCAGATGCCGGCGTGCCGCTGGCCCGGGTACAGGAACTCCTCGACGCCTGTCCGGAGGAGTTCGCCGATGGCGTCCAGGAGATCGACAAGGACCTGCGAGCCGAGATCCGGCGGTTGCGGGGCACCCGCAGACGGCTCGCCCGGCTCGCAGCCGGAGAGCACCTGGCGCTCCCGCAGAGCGTCGTGGACTACCTCGACCGGCTGCGCGGTCTCGGCGTCGAGGAGCGGTATATCGAGATGGAGCGGGATGCCTGGATCATGATCGCCGCCCAAGTGCCGCATCGAATCGAAGCCGTAATCGCCAAGAAGCACGAGGAGCTGGACAACCCCGACATGGTGAGGCTCTACAGCCTTCTCAGCGGGGCACTCGACTGGTCGGCCGACGACTCGCGAGTAACCGAGATCGCCGACATCCTGGAGCGTCTGATGATTTCCGCTGTGGAGGCCGGCGAGGTGGGTGCTGACGGCTTCGATGACCAGTTCGTCGACCTGCTGGACTCAACCATGATCCAGTCCGCACCGGCCGCCGCGCGGCTGTTGGCGATCCTGGAGGAGCGGGGCTGGAGGGGCTGGACCCGCATCGAGCGCGTGCCTGCCGACAGACTCAACACTGAGCTACCGCCATCTTGACGGCAGGCCGGCAATCCAGCGCACGTTCTGTGCGCGCCGGGGGCGGGAGAAATCCCTTCACGCGACCGAGGACCTGCCGCACACATCACCGTTCACCCAAGCCCCCGTCTCCGCGTACGCACGGCCTGCGAGGACCCCGTCCGTCGCCACACGCGTGTACGGCACAACCTCAGCCGGGAGGTCCTGCGGCATCCACCACCGCCACTCCACGTACCGGTCGGGCTCCAGGATCTGCGGCGAGCCCGTCCAGGAGCGTGCCCGGAAGACGAGCCGGATTCGCGGCCGCGCCACGGGCGAGTCCGCGATATGGACCACGTGAATAAGTTCGACCTCGCCGGGATCGATGATCAGGCCGGCTGCCTCCTTGGCCTCCCTCACGAGGCAGGTGACCGCGGACTCCCGCTCGCAGTGCCCGGCCAGGAAATGCAAGGTGTCCCCCGCATCTGACGCACGCTGCCTGAAGCACCGCCGGCCGCCGGGTGCTCGGCCGCGTGCCGGCGAATCAGCTCTCCGGCACCGGGGCTCAGGCGCAGCCGGTCCAGCATGTCGGGGGTGAACCACCCAAGAAGCACGCCTTCTTGGAGGTCCACTGTGGCGGGATCACCCGTCCAGAGGCCCGAGTAGACCTGGACCGGTACCGCGAGGCCCTCGACGCTCGTGGCCTCCTCCACCGCGTACGGGGACAGGTCCATGGGCTCCAGGCCGGGGACTTCTTCGGCGAGTTCCCGCCGAAGGGTCGCTTCCAGGCAGGCGTCGCCGATCTCGCGGCCGCCGCCGAGGAACGCGAAGGTTCCCGGCTCCCAGATGTCGGGGAAGTTGTCGCGCAGATGGAGCAGGTACCGGCCGGCCCCGTCGTGGATCAGGGCGGACGCGTTCACCGGCTCCGGCCGCCCGTCGAGCCCGTCGCGCCCATCGAGTCCGGCGTCCAGGAGCTTGGCGCGCAGCGTCGGGGACCTGACGTCGGCGAACGGGAGCCACCGGGCTCCGGAGACCTCCTCGTCCTGGAGCGCGAGAGGCGGCGGCTGTCCGGTTGCGAGGCAGAACGCGAAGCGAAAGTCGTAGTGCTGGTGGGCGGGCTCGCCCTTGGCCGGATCGGCGTCGATGTCATGAACGTCGATGTCGATCGGAGCCCCGAGGAACCACGACGTCAGGCACAGGTCCCCGGGGCGGACCCCAGCCTCCTCGTGCAGCTCCCGCAGGGCCGCGGACAGGAGGCTGCGATCATCCGCTTCGATGTGGCCGCCCGGCGTGAGCAACTGCCCCGACGCTCTGTGGTGGATGTGCAGTACGCGCCGGTCGCGGTCGATGACGACCGCGCCGCAGGTGATGTGCGCGGGCAGCGCCGCACGGTCGGCGGGATCTCCTGTGCCGTCGAGGACCGACCGCAGTCCTGCCAGGGCCTTCCGCTCGTGAGGGTGCCGGGCGAGATAGGCCTCGGCGGTGGCGCGGATGTGGGAACGGGTCAGCGGCACGTCATCACCTCGGGAGTCGTGAATGGGAGCGCGGGGCATCGGGCGGTGGAAGGAGTACGTGGCCGCGCCCGCCCCGGTGTCCCGGGCCGGGCTTCCTCCCGGGGACACCGGGGCGGGCGCGGTTCATGCGTGTGTCCCGTGTTTCTCGGCGTCGCTCCGGGCCGTGTCGGAGGTGACCTGGTACGCCAGCAGCTGCTGGAACAAGCCTTCTTGTCCTGCCAGTTCCTGGTACGTGCCCTCCTGCACGATCCTGCCTTCGTCGAGGACGACGATCCGGTCGGCCACGGCGACGTTGGTGATGCGGTGGGTCACCAACAGAACCACCCGGTCCTGTGCCAGTCCGCGGAGCCGCTGGAAGATCCGGTGCTCCGCGCGGGGGTCCAGGTTGGCGGTCGGTTCGTCGAGGACCAGCAGCCCCGCCTCGCGGAAGAACGCTCTCCCGAGAGCGATGCGCTGCCACTGGCCACCGCTCAGCTCCTCCCCGTTGAGCCACTCCCGGGCGAGGAGGGTGTCGAGACCCGCACCGAGTCTGTCGACGACCTCGTCGGCGCCGGCGGCCTCGCACGCCTCGCGCACCGCCGCGTCACCGCGCGACGAGGGCTGGCCGAGGGTGATGTTCTCGCGGACCGTCAGGGGCCAGTGCGCGTAGTCCTGCGGCACCAGGGCGACTTGCTGCCACAGCGCCTGCGGGTCGGCGTCGCCGGTGGGGGTGTCGTCCCACAGCACCTGTCCGTCGGTGGGCAGGTAGAGGCCGCTCACCAGCTTCGACAGCGTCGACTTCCCCGAGCCGTTGAAACCGACCAGAGCGGTGACCTCGCCGCGGCGCAGGGTGAGCGATACGTCGGACAGCGCGTCCCGGTCCTTCCCTCCGTAGCGGTGGGAGACCGACTTGATCTCGATCGTCTTCGGCGGCTCGGGCCGGAGTGCGCCCCGGCGCATCCGAAAACCTCCTGCCTTGTCCAGGAAGGCGCTCCAGTCGTCCATGTACAGGCCGGTACGTACGGCTCGCGCGCCGACGGCCACCAGTCCGCGCACCGACTGTCCCACCGTCTGGAGGGCGAAGACCGCCGTCCCCGCGTGTCCGACGCTGATCCGGCCGGTGGCCAGCAGCCACACCACCGCCGCCCATACGACAGCCGACCCGAGGCCTCCGCACACCGCGCCGACCAGGGACATGCGGGCTCCCTTGTCGGCCGCGGCGCGGTCCTCACGGTTGATCCGGGCGACCGTCTGCCGGTAACGGCCCGACAGGAAGGCGGACATGGTGCCCGCGCGGATCTGATCGGCGGCGTCCTTGGTGTAGATGTGCCACCGCAGTACGGAAAGCATCCGGTTGTCGCCGTTGCTGCGGAGGTTCGCCAGATAGCGCGCCCGGGCTGCGCTGACCTGGGCCAGGGCCTGCGGAAGGCTGGCCGCAACCAGGAGTGGAAGGAGCACCCAGTTCACCCCGGCCAGTACGACCGCCCCGGCGAGGAAAGAGGCCGCAGAGGCGATCAGGTCCTGTCCTTCGTCGATCAGATCCCCGGTCACCTGCGCTCCGCGGTCGGCGGCTTCGCGGGCGCGGTTGAAGTCGGGTTCGTCGTACGCGGACAGCTCGACCTCCGCGCAGCCCGTGAGCAGCATCTGCTCCGCCTCCCGCGACATCAGCGGACCCAGCCGGGAGGAAAGCCAGCTGACGGTGATTCCGAGAAGCGCGCGTACGCCGGACGCACCGGCCAGCAGGGCCACGGACGGCCACGCCTGCAGGAGTCGCTGGTAGACGTCACCACTGGTCAGCAGCGCGGTCAGAGTTCCACTGATCGCGACAAGGCCCAGGGCCTGCATCACGCCGGCGACCACTTGGCACAGCAGGAGGCCGACGGTCGCCCGCCGGTCGACCCGCCAGGCGAGCGCCAGCGACCGGCGCACCAACTGCGGCAGGCGCCGGGCCATGTCACGCATCCGGATCGACCGGCCGGCCGCCTCACGGCTGCCCGTCAGATCGACGAACCGCATCTGCGGCCCGGACGCGGTCGCCTCGGCGGCGCCGGACTCGGATCCGGCGGCGCCGGCTTCGGCTTCGGCTTCAAGGAGGACGCCCGGTCGGTTCATCGGTCCGGCGGGCTTCGTCGAGGACGGATGCGCCGGTGGGGCGGTGCGCGGTCCCGGGACATGGTCGGCTGATACATCGGTGGGCTTGTCACTCATGCCGCCCACCCCTCATCGGGCTGTGTCGAGCCGTCGGCGCCGTCAACGCGATGCGTGATCGCGCTGAGGTTCCGTTCGATTCCTGGAGGCTGGTGCGTAGATGTGGGAGCGGGATGCATGGCGTCTCCATCTGAGTGAAGTGGCACTGGTGCTCTAAAAAACGCCCCGGACCCGCTCCCGTCACGGCCCGATCGCAAGGTATTTGTGAACATGAGTTCTGATGAAGTCGATTGGGCATGCGGGTTGCGGCGAGCCGGTTTCAAACTCGTTCGATCAGGTCGTGTCACTCCTTCGGGGGATTGCGGGCAGGATGGTGGCGCTGCGGATGCGCGTACCTGAGGAAGGTGTGGGGCGCCTGTTCTTCAGCTTCCTCGGCCGGCTTCGCACGGCTTCGCACGGCGCTCTCACGGCTCCCCGAGCGATGAACGCGAGCGTGCTTGTTGGTGGCGCGGCACGAGCCCTTCAGGCGCTGAAGGATGACGGCACGAGATCCGGCTGCTCGGCGGAGAGGTCGAAAGGGGCGGCGTTCGTCACCGCAGAGCCCCCACCGGCGACATGTCGATCGGTTGGTCTCGACCCGCCTGCCGAGGTGGAGGCGATCGCCGCATGGCCGCTTTCGAGTGTCGCGGGAAAACCCGGCGCGTGACCAGTCAGCGAGTCCGGTTGATGTTGAGCCGGGCGGCCTGGCGTGTCAGGTGGTCGCGCTCGGCGAGGTTGGGTGCCTGGTGGGCCGCCTCGGCGTACAGCCGTGCCGCCGTCGCCAGGTCGCCGTCGCGCTCGTGGAGGTACGCCGCCACAGCGGTGTGGCGGGGCAGCGGGTATCTCCTGCGCGAGGCGCTTGGGGAGGCATCGTCCGGGGAGTCGTCCAGCGCCGCGAGTGCCGCCAGGCCGGCGCGTGGTCCGTCGGCCTCGCCCACGGCCACCGCGCGGTTGAGCCGTACGATCGGGCTGTCGGTCAGGCGCGCGAGTTCGTCGTACCACTCCACGATCTGCGTCCAGTCGGTCTCCTCGGCCGTCGGCGCGTCGGCGTGGAGCGCCGCGATGGCTGCCTGGGCCTGGAACTCGCCCAGTCGGTCGCGGGCGAGCGCCGCCCGCAGGAGGTCAACCCCCTCGGTGATCGCCCGCGTGTCCCACCGGCCGCGGTCCTGCTCGTTGAGCGGCACCAGGCTGCCGTCGGGCGCGGTCCTGGCGGAGCGCCGGGCGTGGTGGAGCAGCATGAGGGCGAGCAGCCCCGCCACCTCGGGATGATCGATCGCGGCGGCGAGCTGCCGGGTGAGCCGGATGGCCTCGGCCGCGAGGTCGACGTCCCCGGAGTAGCCCTCGTTGAAGACCAGGTAGAGGACGCGCAGCACGGTGGCGACGTCACCGGGACAGTCGAACCGCACGCCGGAGACGGTGCGCTTGGCCCGGCTGATGCGCTGCGCCATGGTCGCCTCGGGCACCAGGTAGGCCTGCGCGATCTGGCGGGTGGTCAGCCCGCCGACGGCGCGCAGCGTGAGTGCGACGGCGGACGACGGTGTCAGCGATGGGTGGGCGCACAGGAAGTAGAGCTGGAGTGTGTCGTCCATCGCTGGGGCGGGCCCGGGCGCCGGTTCCTCGTCCACACGGTCCTCACGGCGGCGGCGGGCGGTGTCCGCCCGGGTCGCGTCGAGGAATCGGCGCCAGGCCACGGTGATCAGCCAGCCCTTGGGATCCCTCGGCACCTCGGTCGGCCAGACGCGGACCGCCTCGACCAGCGCGTCCTGCACCGCGTCCTCGGCCGCCGCGAAGTCGGCTCCGCGGCGGACGAGGACCCCGAGCACGCTCGGTGTGAGGCTCCGGAGCAGGTCCTCGTTCACTCGGGGTTCACTCCGTGATGGTGGGCGGCGCGGTCAGGAACGGGCGCACCTCAAGCCACTCGTGGATCGGCTTCCCACCCGCTCCGGGGGCTGCCGACAGCTCGCCGGCCAGCTCGATGGCGCGCTCCTCGCTGTCGACGTCGATCGCCATCCAGCCGGCGATGAGGTCCTTGGTCTCGGCGAACGGGCCGTCGGTGACCGGCGGGCGCCCCTCACCGTCGAACCGGACCCACATCCCGTCGGGGGCGAGCGCCCGGCTGTCGACGAACTCGCCGCTCTCCTGGAGCCGGGCCGCGAAGTCGTTCATGTACTGCATGTGGGCCGAGATCTCGTCGGGCGTCCACTGGTCCATGGGGATGTCGTTGACCGCGGCCGGGGCGCCGCGGTAGTGCTTGAGCAGCAAGTACTTGGCCATGGTGGTACTCCTCGGTGCTGATGCGACCCATTGTGGTCGCTTTCATAGCGGGGACGGAGCCGGCCACGGGTTCTCGACACCGCCGCCGGATTTTTTTGGGTCGCGTGGATCAGTCCGGACGAGCCGTCCGGCGGTGTCCGGATCTACGACGTGGCACGGGGCGAGACGGGGCTGAGGCGGCGCGTCACGCTCGTAGTCCTTGCCCCTGCGGGAACGACGGGGCCTCGGCTTCACAGTGACGACGGAGAGCGTCGACGGTGCTCGGGCGCGGAACGCTCCGGGCGCGAGGCACTCCAGGCGGGACGCGCTGGACCGCGCGGTGCGGCTTCGCCGGACCTCGCGGTGCGACGCGACCTGGTGATCTGGGCATGGCCGAGGACGCGACCACAGCGAAGACCGAGGCGGGGCGCGCGCCCCCAACCGGGCCCGAAACAAGCAGCGTCAAGCTCCACTGCCCGCGGACGAGGCCTGTGTACTCCGCTGAACGAACCACCGACGCAAGCTGCCGACCCCGCCAGGAAAGGCGTGGTCGGCAGCGGTGAGCCGGTTGCGGACGCCCCCTGAGGAGCGTCGGTATCCCGGGATGATCAGTCAGCGGAAATGGCCATCCCGGGCAAGCGGACCGTTAACGCGTCACAGGATTTCGATGGCGTTGACCTTCGGCGGACGGTTCGGGAAGGAGATTTCATGCCACCGTTCGATTTTTACCGAATCACCGTTGGCGTCGTAGTAGATCAAGTCGTTGTTCCCCGTGGAAATCTTGTCGACCCACCACCCGCCGAAGGAGGTCTTCCCGCCATTCGCGTAGCAGTCCACGCTCTGCGTCCCGCCACTGTGCGACCAGATCTTCAGGAAGTTCTCTCCGCCGCGGCAAGCGACGTGGTCGATGGCGAAAGCGTTGCCGGAAGGCACGACCATGGTGAGCGTGGCGGCTGCGGCGAAGGCCACGGCGAATGAACGCGCGGCCTTCTTCGTTTTCGAAATCACGATTTCTCCTTAATTCGAATGTCGAACGGGTAGCTCATTTCACGACCACCGTGGGCGCCATCGCACCGAACAAGCCTCTCGATCACCCCCGCAGGAGCCATCACGCCGTCTTGTCTCGCGCCTCACGCACGACGATCCAGACCAACCGCTCCACGGGGCGATTCACTTCGCCGCCACGACCGAAATTCGCTCCATAATGTCTTGATCACGTCCGACTGGAGAGGATTTAAAATAATTTGAACACTGATGAAATCATCCGCATCGTCGGCTTATAACTCCGGACAATGCGACCCGGCCGGACAGGACCTGGAGGATCTCCGCGTGACCGCTTTCCGTATCGATCGCACCGTGCTGCTCCCCGCCGATGTGACCTGGCGGCGACTCACCGACTGGCCCGCGCACGCGGACCAGGTGCCGCTGACGACCATCTCGGTCCTGACACCGGGGCCCACCGGCGTCGGCACACTCTTCGTCGCCCGCACCGCGCTGGGACGCGCGGGGTTCGACGATCCCATGGAGGTCGTCGTCTGGGATCCGCCCGCGCCGGGCCGTCCTGGCCACTGCCGGCTGGAGAAGCGCGGGCGAGTGCTGCTGGGGTGGGCCGAGATCGGTGTCCGCGAGGAGGAGGACGGCAGGTCGCGGGCGCGCTGGACGGAGGACTTGCGGATCGGCCGGCTGCCGGCACGGTTCGACCCACTGCTGGGACCGGCGATCGCGGGCACGGGGCACGCGGTGTTCGGCCGGGCGGTCGACCGGCTGCTGCGCGGCTGACCGGTCGCCGGACCTGACCCGGACCCGGACCGGTCGGCGGGAAGGACATCCGGCCGGCGCGGCCCTACAGTGTGCCGACCGGATCAAACGCCTGACTCCCAGGGGTGTGATGTTCCATGAGCCGTCAAATCCGTCCCGTAGAACTGGCCTTCGTCGAATCCGCCGCCGTGCGCCTGGTGTTCGCCGCGGGGATGGCCGCACCGCCCGCGGCCGTGTACCGCGCGCTCGCCGACGAGACGGAAGCCTGGCCGGAGTGGTTCACGGCGCTGGCCACGGCGGTACTCACGCCCGACGGGCGGCATATCCGCCTCAGGGGCGGGTTCCTGTTCTGGGAGACGGTGCTGGCCGCCGAGCCCGGCGCGCGCTACGCGTACCGCGCCGACCGGACCAACGTCCCTGGCATGCGCGCCCTGGCGGAGGAGTGGCGGCTCGAACCGACCGCAGGCGGCACCCGCGTACGGTGGACGTTCGCGACGGACGGCACGGCGGCGTACCGCGCCTTTCTGCGTCCGGCCCGGCCGGTGCTCGACCGGGCTTTCCGTACTGCGATGCGCGATCTGGACCGCAGACTCACCCGATAGCCTCGAAGCCGCGCAAGCCTGCGGCCCATCTCCCGCGGCCCCGGTCAGTCGGGCCAGACGCCGTCGGTCAGGAAGCGCTCCAGCGTGCGCGCGTACGGCGCGATGTCCAGGCCCTGCGCGGCGAGCCAGGTGTCCGAGTAGTACTTGTCGAGATAGCGGTCGCCCGGATCGCACAGCAGCGTGACCACACTCCCCGTACGCCCCTCCCCGACCATCTCCCCGACGATCTTCAGCGCGCTCCACAGACCGGTGCCCGTCGAGCCGCCGGCCTTGCGTCCGACGACCCGCTCCAGGGCGCGCACGGCGGCGACGCTCGCGCCGTCGGGCACCTTCATCATGCGGTCGATGACGCCGGGCACGAAGCTCGGTTCCATCCGGGGTCTGCCGATGCCCTCGATCCGCGAACCGAGGTCGCTGCTCGCCAGGGAGTCGCCCCGGGTCCAGCCCTCGAAGAAACAGGAGTTCTCCGGGTCGGGGACACAGATCCGGGTGTCGTACTGCATGTAGTGGACGTACCGCGCGATCGTCGCCGACGTGCCGCCGGTACCGGCCGTGGCGACGATCCACGCCGGCTCCGGATAGCGCTCCAGCTTCAGCTGCTGGTACATCGATTCGGCGATGTTGTTGTTGCCGCGCCAGTCGGTGGCGCGCTCCGCGTAGGTGAACTGGTCCATGTAGTGGCCGCCGGTCCTGGCGGCCAGGGCCGCGGACTCCTCGTAGAGCCTGCGTGAGTCGTCCACGAAGTGGCACTGTCCGCCGTGGAATTCGATCAGCCGGCACTTCTCCGGGCTGGTGGTGCGAGGCATGACGGCGATGAAGGGCACGCCGATGAGCTTCGCGAAGTACGCCTCGGAGACGGCGGTCGAGCCGCTGGACGCCTCGATGACCGGCTTTCCGGGGCGGATCCAGCCGTTGCACAGGCCGTAGAGGAAGAGTGAACGGGCGAGCCGGTGTTTGAGGCTGCCGGTCGGGTGGGTCGACTCGTCCTTCAGGTACAGGTCGATGCCCCACTGTTCGGGCAGCGGGAAGCGCAGCAGATGGGTGTCCGCCGAACGGTTGGCGTCCGCCTGCACTTTCCGTACGGCTTCCTTGAGCCAGGACCGGTATCCGGGATCGCTGCGGTCCACGTCGAGCGTGGCCGCGGCCCCGCCCCCGGGCGGCGCCGCCTCGCTCGTCCCGGTGCTCTCTCGCTGTGTCATACGCGCCGTTCCTTGTCACTGTCGACACCGGACCCCACATGCAACGGTATCCCCACCACCTGCGCAAACGTTGCCTTTGGGTCTCCATGACGGCGCCTTTGGGGGCACGCGGCAGAGGCGGTCTGGCGTATGCGCGGATACTTGGGCAGACTGCCATCAGAGAACGGCACGGAGGGGGCTGACCGGATGTCAGAGCCGGAGTTCAACGCGCGCGGGGTCCGGATAGAGCGCTGGCCCCGTTCGCTCACCAAAGCGGGCCAGGTCCTCATCCAGGACGGCAGGCTGGCGCTGCTGACCAGTTACGGCCGGGTGATCGACAGCGCGCCGGTGCGAGCCGTACGGGCGGACAGGTCCTGGTTCTCGGGCCGGGGCAGCATGGTGGCGACCCTGAACGGGACGCGCTACCGGCTGACCATGGGTCAGCGCGGTCACCGGCCGGGCGGGCACACCTCCGACGGTTCCAGGCCCGACGCCACGGCGCTTGCCGGGCGCCTGCTGGACGCGGTACGAAGGGCGGGCGCCCCGCAGAGCTGAGTCCCGCGAGTTGCGGAGCCGGAGTCGCGGGTTCACTCTGATCACATCACTCAGGGTGAAACGGCGGTGACGCTGGGATCCAGCCCCGCCGGGCACGAACAGCGGCCGGTGGAACAACGCCGACCGCTGGATCCGATCCTCTCGTCTTCTTCCGGACCTCATTCGGGGAGTCGCAGCCGTGATCAGTCAGCCAAGCAGGCACTGCACGGTGGAGCTCCATGCCCTGCCGTCGCGGATCGGCCAGGTACGCAGAATCATCTCCGCGCAATTGCGCTACTGGCATCTCGACCCTTTGATCGACCAAGCGGCGCTCGGAGTCACCGAGCTGCTGACCAACGTTCACCAGCACGCGCAACCGGACAAGCGGTGCACGGTCGACATCGAATTGCTGCTCGACCGCCTCACCGTCTCGGTCAGCGACCACGACCCCCGGATTCCCACGGTCACGCAGGCCGGCCCCCTCGACACAGGGGGCCGCGGCCTCGCCCTGATCGCGGCCGTGAGCGAGAGCTGGGGCGTACGGCCCCGGTACGACGCCGCGGGAAAGAGCATCTGGTTCACCCTGCCGGCCCCGTACGGCACGATCACCCTGTCGGCCCACGCGGGGTACGGCGCGACGGTCGACGGCCCCTTCGCGGGACCGGAGATCAGCCTCGTCCCCTGCGAGGACGGACAGACCCCCGCACGGTCGGCTGTGGTCGGCTGACGGGACGGGGGCACCACCCCGGCGCCGGCCCCTCCACTCGCTCGTGTTCAGGACGAGCGTGAGGAACGAGCCCCAGGGCTGACCCGTGTCAGCGGGTCGGCGCGTCAGCGGGTGAGCGCTCCGAGCGGGTCGTCGAGTACCGGCTGCCATGCCATCTCGGCCGCGCCCACCAGGCTGTTGTGGTCGAGTGTGCAGGCCAGAATGGGTACGCCGCCGCTGCGCCCCCACAGGCTGCGGTCGGCGACGACGGCGCGCAGGCGGTCCGGGTCCGCGTCGAGCAGTTCGCGGTGGAGTCCGCCGAGGATGATGCGGTCGGGGTTGAGGATGTTGACGAGCCCGGCGAGGCCGAGGCCCAGACGGTCGATCAGTGCTTCCGCCGCCCCGCGTACCGCGCGGTCGGCGTACTCCGTACGCAGCAGGTCGCGGGACTGCTGGAGCAGGGACACCGCGGGACCGGGGACACGTCCGGCGGCGGTGAGGAACGCGAGCGGGTCGGCTTCGACGTCGAGGCAGCCTTTGCTGCCGCAGTAGCAGGGCCGGCCCTGCGGGTTGACCGTGAGGTGACCGACTTCGAGCGCGAGGCCCGAACTGCCGGTGTGCAGGCGGCCGTCGAGTACGAGCGCGCCGCCCACCCCGCGGTGGCCCGTGGCCACACAGAGCAGATGCTGGGCGCCGCGGCCCGCGCCGTGCCGGTGTTCGGCGAGCGCGGCGAGGTTGACGTCGTTGGCCGTGAACACGGGGCCTTCGATGCCCGCCGCGCGTACCTTCCCGGCGAAGATCTGCCGCACCCTGGAGCCGGCCGGCCAGGCGACGTGCAGCGGGTTGAGCGCGGTGCCTTCCGGTTCCGCGACCGCCGAGGGAACGGCGAGCCCGGCGCCCACACAGCGCCGCCCGCTCCCGCGCAGCAGTTCCGCACCGGCCTCGACCACATCGCCGAGTACCTGCGCGGGGTCGGCCGTGACCGTACGGCGCCCGGGGGCGGTGGCGACGATCTGGCCGCCGAGGCCGACGAGCGCGGCGCGGTAGCCGTCGACGTGGATCTGCGCGGCTAGCACGACGGGGCCGCTGTGGTCGACGGCCAGGCGGTGCGAGGGCCGTCCCTGGGAGCCCGCGGCCGCGCCGGGGCGCGAGTCGACCCGGATGAGGCCCAGCGCTTCGAGTTCCGCGGCGACGGCTCCCGCCGTGGCGCGGGTGACGCCCAGTTCCGCTGTGAGCACGGCTCGGGTGGGCGCGCGGCCGGTGTGCACCAGTTCCAGGGCCGGCCCGAGCGCGCTGCGGCCTCGCTCCAGCTTCGTCCGGGTAGTGGTCGCCTTGCCGTTCATGGGGGCGAGTCTCCCATGGTCCGCGGGAGCCGCAGGTGCCATGCGCGGAATGCGGCCCACCGCCCCGGCGCCCGGTTCGCGCCGCTTCACGCGAACCGCCGGCGAGCACGGGGGGAGCGCCGCACGGACGCCACCGGCGGTTGCGGCCCCGTACGACGGGTACGCGCCACGGAGCACGGTGGTGCGACCGGTGACGGAGACGGCCGAGGCGTTTGAGTAGGCGTACTCAGGCGCATCCGTCCGGACTGCCCCACGCTGGAGGGACGTCACGGGAAGAGAGAACGTCATGATCACTGCACGGCTGACCGCACTCGCACGGCTGACTTTCGGGAACCGCGCCTCACAGATCTACCTTGGTCTGGTGGTCGCGGCGGCGGTGCTCGTCGCCGTGGACACGCTCTTCGTGCACCACGAGGACGCCTCGTTCGCGGGGGTGTGGCTGTTCTTCCTCGCCGCGCCGACGGTCTTCCTCTTCTTCGCCGGTGGCGGGCTGCTGGGCGACGCGATCGCCGGGTCGTCGGCGTACCTCTACATCGGACTCGTGCTCTCGGTGCTGATCCAGTCGGCCGCGCTCGGTGCCTTCGTACGGCTGCTGCGCGGCGGCGGGCGCCCCGCGCACCCGCGTGAAGCCTGACCGCTGACAGCGGTTGTCCAACTCTCCCTTGCCGCAAGGCACGTATGCGGAGAAAATCGCCCCATGGGGATACGGAGCACCGCCGAGCGGGACGCCATCACGGTCGAGATCGGCTTCGCCGTTCTGACCGCCGTCTTTGTCGCGGCGGCCGCGTTCCTGCTGTCGGCGGCTCCGGCTCTGTTCCTGGAGCTGCCGCGTGCGGCGGAACACGGTGTGTTCCGCGCGGCCGGCATTCTCGCCGGGCTGGCCTTCGTCGCGCGCGTGGTACGTGTGCTGTGGCGCTTTCCCCGGCAGCGGTCAGGGCCCGTACGACCGGGCCCGTCCCGCCACCGTACGCATCCCGGCGCGTAGACCGGGCCGGGTACCGCACTGCCGCCACTGGTACGGGGGAAGCGCGGGGGCGGAAGGCCGAACCCGACGCACGGAGGCCCGGTCCATCGCTTAGCCCATCGCCTCTCCCACCAGCCCCGGCCGCCGGCCCGGTCCGCTGCACGCGCGTCTACCGGCCCGGCAGCAGACCGACTTCGCGGCCCAGACGCCCGGCCGCGTGGACGAACAGCTTTTCCCGTTCCTCCACCATGGAGTTGAACTGGCCGAAAAGCTCGAAGGAGACAAGGCCGAAGAGCTGGGCCCAGGCCGCGACCAGGGCGGCCACCACCTCGGGCGGAAGGCCGGGAGCGAACTCCGCCCCCAACCGCTCGGCCTCCGGACGCAAGTCCTCGGAGAGCGGCGGCAGGGCGATCCCCCCGGCGTCGAAGGCGTCGCGTGCGACGGAGATCAGCGCGACGCCGACGCGGGAGGCGGGGCCGACCGTCCGGCGGGGCGCCGAGTAGCCGGGCACGGGCGAGCCGTAGATCAGCGCGTATTCGTGCGGGCGGGCGAGCGCCCAGCTCCGTACGCCGGTACAGATGGCGGTCCAGCGGGCGAGGTGGTCGGCGGGGTCGGCGGCGGCGAGGGCCCGTTCCCCGGCGGCGCCGACCGCGTCGTAGGCGTCGACGATCAGCTCGGTCAGCAGATCATCCCGGCTGGGGAAGTAGCGGTAGAGGGCGGATGAGACCATGCCCAGCTCACGGGCGACGGCGCGGAGCGAAAGCTTGGCCGCGCCTTCGGCGGCGAGCTGTCTGCGGGCCTCGTCCTTGATCGCCGCCGTGACTTCGATACGGGCCCGGTCCCTGGCTCCACGGATGGTCGTCATGCGGATCAGTGTGCCACGCACGGATCGGCGATCCGAATAGAGAGCACTGCTCTTGCCATGGATCACTAATTCAGTGCACACTGATCTCAAGCGAGAGCAGTGCTCTCTCACGGGACACACTCAGGAAGGCTCGGCCATGTCGAAGCCGTACTACCTCAAGGCCGGTCCGGTCGCCGCCCGGATGAACAACGTCATCGGCTGGCTCGCCCGGCACGGCGTCAGCATGCTGGGGACCGCCGAACTCTCCGTACGCGGCCGCAAGAGCGGCCGGATGCAGCGCATCCCCGTCAACCCGCACACCTACCAGGGCAGCCAGTACCTGGTCTCCGCCCGCGGCCACTCGCAGTGGGTGCGCAACATGGAGAGCGCGGGCGGCGGTGAACTGCGGGTCGGCCGCAAGGTGAAGACCTTCACCGCCCGGCAGCTCCCCGACAGCGAGAAGCTCCCCGTCCTGCGCACCTACCTGGAGAACTGGGGCTGGGAGGTCAACCAGTACTTCCAGGGCGTCACCGCGAAGTCCTCCGACGAGGAGATCGCCGCGGCGGCCCCCGACCACCCCGTCTTCGTGATCACGACGTCGGCGTGATCGTGGTCGACGCTGGCCGTGACGTCGACGCGACCGTGACCGGATCCCGGCCACGGATCCACGGTCACGGCAGCGCCCCGCGCGTCACCCGTCCGGTCGCCTCACCGCGTCCGGACGCCCCGCTCCGTCACTCCTTCGCCGTTCTCCCGCTCATTCCGCGGCGCCGGCCTTCCGGGACCCGCTGCCCGCCGGGCCGGCCGCCGCCTCGCCCGGCTCCGCGGCGCCGTCCTCCTGCGCGCCCGCCGCCGCGGCGGCCGCCTGCTTGCGGTCGAGTACATCGAGCGCCCGCCTGGCCAGCGGGTGTGTCCGTACGAGACCGGCCAGTGTGGTCGAACCGCGGGCGATGTCCGCGAACGCGTTCCACGCCGGACGCAGACCGGTGATCGCCGCGT
Source organism: Streptomyces sp. NPDC088725 (assembly GCF_044751305.1). Classification (NCBI taxonomy): domain Bacteria; kingdom Bacillati; phylum Actinomycetota; class Actinomycetes; order Kitasatosporales; family Streptomycetaceae; genus Streptomyces; species Streptomyces sp. NPDC088725. Next base: position 33,525 of record NZ_JBIVLO010000012.1, on the reverse strand, counting down.
GCAGCAGGCCGGGACGGCGCTCGAAGACACCAAGCATCCTGCGGCCCACCGCCATCTCCACGCCGAGCCCCGCCTTGATGGCGAACGCGTAGTTCAGCGCCTGACGGCGGGCGTCCACGGCGTCGTGCGACTCCGAGATCCGGACCGCCCACTCCCCCGCCAGCCGTCCGGACCGCAGGGCGAAGGAGATCCCTTCCCTGGTCCACGGCTCCAGCAGGCCCGCCGCGTCCCCGCACACCAGCACCCGGCCGCGCGACAGCGGTGAGTCGTCGCTGCGGCACCGGGTCAGGTGCCCGGAGGAGACGGAGGGTTCGAACCCGGCGAGGCCGAGCCTGGCGACGAAGTCCTCCAGATAGCGCTTGGTCGCCGCGCCCTCGCCGCGCGCCGAGATCACCCCGACCGTCAGGGTGTCGCCCTTGGGGAAGACCCAGCCGTAACTCCCGGGCAGCGGGCCCCAGTCGATGAGCACCCGCCCCGCCCAGTCCTCGGCCACCGTCGCCGGTACGGGGATCTCGGCCTCCAGGCCCAGATCCACCTGGTCGAGTTTCACACCGACATGTGCGCCTATCCGGCTCGCGCTCCCGTCGGCTCCGACCACGGCCCGCGCGAGGATCGTCTCGCCGTCCGAGAGCACGACGGCGACCGTGCGGCGGTCGGGGACGGCGGGACCGTGCTGCTCGACCCGGGAGACCGTCACTCCGGTACGGACCGAGGCTCCGGCCTTCTCCGCGTGCTCGACCAGACTCGCGTCGAACTCCGGGCGGTTGATGAGTCCGAATATCATGCGCTTCGAGCGGCGGGTGCGGGCGAGTTTCCCGTTCAGTGAGAACGTCACCGCGTGCACCCGGTCCTTGAGCGGAAGCTCGAAGCCCGGGGGCAACGAGTCCCGCGAGGGCCCGATAATGCCCCCGCCGCAGGTCTTGTAGCGGGGCAACTCCGCCTTCTCCAGCAGCAGCACCTGACGGCCCGCGACCGCCGCGGCATATGCCGCGGACGCTCCCGCCGGCCCTGCTCCGACCACGACGACATCCCACACCGGCTCGTCGTGCTCGCTTCCGGCGTCTGCGTTCTCGCTGCTCACGATGTGCTTCTGCTCCTGATTCGACCGGTGACCCGTGCTGTCGAACGGCATCCTACGGCGCGGGCCGCGTCAACCCGTTGTGGGAGGATCAACACCACCTTCGTGTTACGTCCACAACCCGCCCTGCCCGCTTAACGTCCTACCCGCAAGGAGCGTGCCCATGACCGCGAATCCGATCGCAGAGACCGTCACTTCCCTGATGCCCCGTGCCCGGGCGGAGCTGGCGGAGCTGGTGGCCTTCCGTTCGGTTGCGGATCCAGCGCAGTTCCCGAAGAGCGAGTGCGAGGCCGCGGCCGCGTGGGTCGCCGACGCGCTGCGCACGGAAGGGTTCCAGGACGTCGCCGTCCTCGACACCCCCGACGGCACGCAGTCCGTCTACGGCCTGCTGCCGGGCCCCGAGGGCGCGCCGACGGTGCTGCTGTACGCCCACTACGACGTGCAGCCGCCGCTGGACGAGGCCGCCTGGCTGTCGCCGCCGTTCGAGCTGACGGACCGTGAGGGACGCTGGTACGGACGCGGCGCCGCCGACTGCAAGGGCGGGTTCCTGATGCACCTGCTCGCGCTGCGCGCCCTCAAGGCGAACGGCGGTGTGCCGGTCACCGTCAAGGTGATCGCCGAGGGTTCCGAAGAACAGGGGACGGGCGGCCTCGAGCGGTACGCCGAGGCCCGTCCCGAGCTGCTGGCGGCCGACTCCGTCGTCATCGGGGACGCCGGAAACTTCCGTCTCGGCCTGCCGACCGTCACGGCCACACTGCGCGGAATGACACTGCTCCGTGTCCAGATCGATACGCTCCAAGGCAACCTGCACTCGGGGCAGTTCGGCGGCGCGGCCCCCGACGCGCTCGCGGCCCTCATCAGGGTCCTCGACTCACTGCGCGCGGAGGACGGCTCCACCACCGTGGACGGTCTGGCCGCGGACGCCACGTGGGACGGCATCGATTACACGGAGGCCGACTTCCGCAAGGACGCCAAGGTGCTCGACGGCGTCGGCCTGATCGGCGGGGGTTCGGTCGCCGACCGGATCTGGGCCCGCCCCGCGATCACCGTGCTGGGCATCGACGCCCCCTCGGTGGTGGGCGCCACCCCGTCCGTCCAGGCGAGCGCGCGGGCCCTGGTCAGCCTGCGGGTGGCACCGGGCCAGGACGCCGGTGAGGCGACCCGGCTGCTGACCGAACACGTCGAGAAGCACACGCCGTGGGGGGCTCGGGTCGCGGTCGAACAGATCGGCCAGGGCCAGCCGTTCCGCGCCGACACGTCGAGCCCCGCGTACACGGCGATGGCCGAGGCGATGAGTGTGGCGTACCCCGGCCAGGAGATGCAGACAGCCGGACAGGGAGGCTCGATCCCGCTCTGCAACACGCTGGCGGCCCTCTATCCGCAGGCGGAGATCCTGCTCATCGGGCTGAGCGAGCCCGAGGCGCAGATCCACGCGGTGAACGAGAGTGTCTCGCCCGACGAACTGGCCCGGCTCTCCGTGGCCGAAGCCCACTTCCTGATCAACTACGCTCGCTCGAAGCAGAGTTGATCTCTCACCTGACAAAAGCTGTCCGCGACGCCGGCGAAGCGCGGGATCGCGGACAGCCACCTTCCCTACGGAGGCCGTTCGGTGTGCCGGGCCCGGCACACCGAACGGGCCCGGCACACCGAGCCGGCCTCCTGACACACCGAACCGGCTGAGCGGGCGCGTCAGACGAGCGGAACGCCGTTCTCCATGTTGAGTACCGTTCCGCTCTCCCTGGCACGCAGCGCCCAGCGCAGCCGCTCGTAGCGCACCGGCGGCAGCAGTTCGGCCGCCTCCGCCTCCTCGACAAAGCGCCAGCCACGCAGTTCGGTTCCCGGCAGGAGCAGTTCCGCGGCCAGTTCGGCGGACAGCAGGCCGCCGTCGAAGAGAAGGCGCAGGCCGCCGTATCCGGGGGGCACCGGCTGTTCCCAGTCGATGACGAGAAGCCGTGGCACGCCGGTGAGCTGAATGCCTATCTCCTCGGCGACCTCACGTATCCCGGCACGCGCGGGCGGCTCTCCGGCCTCCACGACGCCGCCCGGGAACTCCCAGCCGGGTTTGTACGTGGGGTCGACGAGCAGCACTCTGTCCTGTTCGTCGAAGAGCAGCACCCCGGCGGCGACCGTCTCGGACGTCGGCTCGGGCGTCTGCACGATGTCGCAGGCGTCGGCCACGCCGGTGCGTACCGCCTCGGCGACCGACTCGGCGGTCTGGCGCGCCGTCAGCGCGCTGGTGTCGACGGTGTGGGCATCGCCGGTGAGCCAGCTGAGCGCCGTGCGGTAGGACTCGATGTGCTCGTACGCCCACTGCCGGTTGCGCTCGCCCGTGCCCGGATCGTCGTCGGCGTCGTCACGGGCGGCGATACGGCTACGCAGGATCGTTTCATCCGCAGTCAGGAGGACATGCCGGACCGGGATGCGGCGGGAGGCGAGCCCGCCGAAGATCTCGTCGCGGTAGTCCTGGCGCAGCAGCGTCATCGGGACGACGAGCACGCCGCCCACCTCGGCCAGCAGCGCCGCCGCCGTGTCCACCACCAGACGCCGCCAGATCGGCAGGTCCTGGTAGTCGCTCACCTCGGCGAGCCGTTTCTGCGGCAGCAGCCGTGCCAGTTCCCCGCCGATCAGGCCGGGGTCGTACACGGTGCTGTCCGGGATCAGGTCGACCAGTTCGCGCGCGGTACTGGTTTTGCCCGCACCGAACGCACCGTTGATCCAGACGATCACGGTTCCCCCTCTTCCATAGGCCCGAGCCCCCAGGTGGACTGCCCGCAACACCCCGCCCTGGAAACCCTTGGCCAGAACTCAAGGCCCGATCGGTACGAACCAATGTCCGTGCCGGGCCGTAACAGATGGCCACCACACATCGTTGAACACTGATGTGACAAGGGGGTACGCAATGTGCCGGACGGTGCTGGAGAAGTTTCCCGCGGGTGGGCCGCGGGGCAGTTGGCCCGCGGAGGAGTTCGCGCGGGACCGGCGGAAGGAGGGAACGCCCGCCGAGGTCGTGATGGATCTCGACGCGGACCTCTTCCTGGTGGTCGTACCACAGCAGGCCGCGGAACCGGCCCCGTGAGGCCGCCTCGGGCCGCGCCGGCCCTCTCGCTCGCGCTCGCGGGGATCGCCCTCGCGCTGTCCGCCGCGCCCGCGGCCGCGGACAGCAGCGCGTGCACCCACGACTTCTCGGGACCGCAGATCTGTATCAGGCTGGACGGCCGGGGCGACAGGAACGCGGTCACCGCCCTGTGGACGAATCCGCCGGGCGACCTCACCTCGCGCGCCGTGTCGCTGTACCGCGACGGACGCCTGGTCGATACGGCGCGGGCCACCCGCGTGGGCAAGGCGCTGAGCCACACATGGCCGACCGGCGACACCGGCAGTGACACCGAACTGTGTGTGAAGTTCCAGGGAAGCGAGCGGCGTGCCTGCCAGACCACGCACTGACAACCGGGTGCCGTCCGGGTGCCGTGCGCCCGACCGGTCTGCCCCCAGGCCTTCCACGCCCTGGTCAGCAGCGCCACTCGGTATTGAGGTCCGGATCGCCGAGCCGGTCGGTGGGAATTCCCATGCCGCCGAGGATCGCGCGGAGCGCACCCTGCTCGCGGGAGAAGATCAACTGGTCGATGAAGCCCACAAGGGGCGGCCAAAGAACCACCCTATACAGACCGTCGACCGGTAGAAGCGGCTGAATCGCATGCCCCTGTCGATGAGGACGACGAAAAATACCGAAGGGCGCGGCGATCAGTCAGAGAACCTCCGGGCACAGCGGATTGTCCCGCGCCGCCGATCGGAACTCCGGGTAATTGGTGAAGAGATTACGGGGGTTGCCCGAAACCGGCCCAGGCTGTGTCGCTGACGTCGTCCCCGTTGGTGAGGAGCGGGCGCGACAGACGCGTAGAAGGCGCCGGCCCGGCAGGCCCGCGCCTCGTCCCTCCGTGGTCCCGCTCAGCCGACGGCGGTCGCCGGCTCGTCGTGGCGGCCGAGCGTCGCGGCAGCCGCCGCACCCACCAGACCCGCGTCCGTGCCGGTCAGCGCCGGGGCCACGGTGAGCTGCTGGACGAAGGAGAGCGTGGCGTAGTCCCGCAGGGCACGGCGCAGCGGGGCGAACAGCACCTCGCCCGCGTTGGCCACTCCCCCGCCGATGACCGCGATGTCGATCTCCACCAGGGTGGCGGTCGCGGCGATCCCGGCGGCCAGGGCCTGCGCGGCGCGCTCGAAGGAAGCGATCGCCACGGGGTGCCCCTCGCGGGCGGCGGCGGACACCGCCGCGGCGGTGGCGTCACCGTCGGGGCCCGGCTGCCAGCCGTCCTCCAGCGCCCGGCGGGCGATGTTCGGGCCGCTGGCGATCCGCTCCACGCAGCCGCGGGCCCCGCACGGGCAGAGGTCCCCGTCCAGATCGACACTGATGTGGCCGATGTGGCCGGCGTTGCCCGACGGCCCCGGATGAAGTTTGCCGCCGAGAACGAGCCCGCCGCCGACGCCGGTGGAGACCACCATGCACAGCGCGTTGTCGTAGCCGCGGGCCGCGCCCTGCCAGTGCTCCGCCGCGGTCATCGCGACGCCGTCGCCGACGAGCGTCACCGGAAGGCCGGTGACCTGCCCTACCCGCTCCACCAGCGGAAACCCGCGCCAGCCGGGCACGTTGACCGGGCTGACCGTACCGGCGGAGGCGTCGACGGGTCCCGCGCTGCCGATGCCGATGGCCGGCACCCGCTCCCAGAGCGGCGAGGCGCTCACCTCGGCAAGGACCTCCTCCACGGCGCGCATCACCGATTCGCCGTCCTCACGGGCGGGCGTCGGACGCTGCGCCCGGACGAGAATCCTGCCGCCGCCGTCCACCAACGCGCCGGCGATCTTGGTGCCGCCGATATCGAGTGCGGCGACGGGGTCGGTATGCATCGGTGTCGGATCTCCCGGGAGGACGAGTCGTTCCCGTGTGTACACGGGAAGGGGAATGGACATACGTGTTCATGGACAGTCTCCATTTAGCTGACAACGTTGTCCAGGGCCTATGCTCAACGCCACAGTTTCAGGCTGGGAAAAGACAGCAATCCGCACGACGACAGGACATCGCACTGTGGCCGATACCGCTCGCCGCTCCCAACCCCGATACGGCAACCGGCCCACGATGAAAGACGTCGCCGCGCGCGCGGGTGTGGGGCTCAAGACGGTCTCCCGTGTCGTCAACGGCGAGCCGGGTGTCACTCCCGACACCGAGCGGCGGGTGCAGGAGGCGATCGACGCCCTCGGCTTTCGGCGCAACGATTCCGCACGTGTGCTGCGCAAGGGCAGCACGGCCAGTGTCGGGCTCGTCCTCGAAGACCTCGCGGACCCGTTCTACGGTCCGCTCGCCCGCGCCGTCGAAGAGGTGGCGCGAGCCCACGGAGCGCTGCTCATCAACGGATCGAGCGCCGAAGACCCCAGCCGCGAGCAGGAGTTGGTACTCGCGCTCTGCGCGCGCCGGGTGGACGGCCTGATCGTGATTCCGGCGGGGCACGACCACCGCTATCTGGAGCCGGAGATCGCGGCGGGCGTCGCGACGGTCTTCGTGGACCGTCCGGCCGGCCGGATCAACGCCGACGCGGTGCTGTCGGACAGTTACGGCGGCGCCCGCTCGGGCACCGCGCATCTGATCGCGCACGGCCACCGCAGAATCGGCTTCATCGGCGACCATCCCATGATCCACACCGCGAGCGAGCGGCTGCGCGGCTTCCGCACCGCCATGGCGGACGCCGGCCTGGACATTCACGACGACTGGGTCTCCCTCGGGACGACCGAGGCGCAGCGCGTGGAGGAAGCCGTCGTCGCCATGCTCGGCGCCCCCGATCCGGTCACCGCCATCTTCGCCGGCAACAACCGCGTGACGGTCACGGTCGTACGGATGCTGGCGGCGCACGAGCCCCCGGTGGCCCTGATCGGCTTCGACGACCTCGAACTCGCCGACCTGCTGAAGCCCGGTCTCACGGTTGTCGCACAGGACGCCACCACGCTGGGCCGTACCGCCGCAGAGCGGCTGTTCAGCCGGCTCGACGGAGCCGCGGACGCGCCGTCCCGGGTGGTACTGCCGACGCGGCTCATTCCGCGCGGCTCCGGCGAGATCCGCCCGCCCGCCTGGGAATGACGCGGGACACCCGGCCCTGACGGCGTGAAGCCCCTTCCCCGGCGCGAACGGCGCCTTCACGGGCGGGAGGCGGTCACTGGCCGGCCACGGTGAGACCCGCGCGGCGCGGGATCGCCAGGCCCTCCAGTTCGGCGCGGGTCAGTCCGGTCAGCCCGGCGACCTCGTCGTCGTCGAGCGCGCCGCAGTCGAGCCCGCGCAGCAGATGCCCGCTGAGCGCCCTGGCGGTGGCCGGCTCGTCCATGATGTCGCCGCCCGCCTTCGCCACGTACGCGGCCAGCCGGGCGGCCGCCTCCTCCATGCCCTCGCGGTAGAAGGCGAAGACGGCCGCGTACCGGGTGGGGAGATGCCCCGGGTGCATGTCCCAGCCCTGGTAGTACGCGCGGGCCAGCGCCCGCCGGGTGAGGCCGTAGTGCAGCTTCCACGCCTCGTGGACCCGCGCGGTCGGACCGACGGGCAGGACGTTGGTCGAGCCGTCGCTGATCCGGACGCCCGTACCCGCGGCGGCGACCTGCATGACCGCCTTCGCGTGGTCGGCGGCCGGATGGTCGCTCGACTGGTGTGCGGCGCTGACACCGACGCACGCGCTGTAGTCGAAGGTGCCGTAATGCAGCCCGGTGGCCCGTCCGCCGGCCGCGTCGATCATGCGGGCGACGGTGGCGGTGCCGTCGGCGGCCAGGATGGCCTGGCTGGTCTCGATCTGGATCTCGAAGCCGATCCGTCCCGGCCGGAGGCCGCGCGCCCCTTCGAACTCCTCCAGGAGCCGCGCCATCGCGGCGACCTGTTCGGGGTAGGTGACCTTGGGCAGGGTCAGGACGAGGCCTTCCGGCAGGCCGCCCGCGTCCATCAGGCCGCTGAGGAAGACGTCGAGGGTGCGGATGGCGCGGTCGCGCACCGACGCTTCCAGGCACTTCATCCGGATGCCCATGTACGGCGCCGCCGTGCCGTCTCCGCAGGCGGTGTGGACGAGCCGGGCAGCACGGGCGGCGGCCTCGTCCTCCTCGGCGTCCGGGCGCGGTCCGTAGCCGTCCTCGAAGTCGATCCGCAGGTCTTCGACGGGTTCGCGCGCCAGCTTGGCCCGTACCCGGTCGTGGACGGATTCCGCGAGCGCGCCGGAGAGCCCGAGGACCCGGCCCAGCGAGGCGGCGTCCGGGGCGTGTTCGTCGAGGGCCGCGAGCGCCTGGTCGCCCCACGAGCGGATGGTGCCGGCGGCGAAGGCGTCTCCGGGAACGTAGACGGTGTGGACGGGCTGCCGGGTGCCGGGATCGCCCGGATAGCGTCGGGCGAGTTCCGCGTCGACCGGCGCGAGCCGGGCTCCGATGGACTCCGCGACCGTGTCCGCGAAGCTTGTGGCGACCTTCTCCTGCCGGCCCATGTCCCCCACCTTCCATGTCCTGATGTCCGCCGGGCGGACCTGACCGCGTGAACGAGACCAGCGGCGCGGGGCCACGCGGTGGGATCACCGCGCGGCCCCGCGCCGGGCGTGGTTCAAGCAGCTCAGCCCTTGCGGGTGTTGACCTCTTCGGTCAGCTGCGGGACAACGGCGAAGAGGTCGCCGACCACGCCGTAGTCCACCAGGTCGAAGATCGGGGCCTCGGCGTCCTTGTTGACGGCCACGATGGTCTTCGAGGTCTGCATACCGGCGCGGTGCTGGATCGCGCCGGAGATCCCGGAGGCGATGTACAGCTGCGGGGAGACCGACTTGCCGGTCTGGCCGACCTGGTTGGAGTGCGGGTACCAGCCGGCGTCGACGGCCGCGCGCGAGGCGCCGACGGCCGCGCCGAGCGAGTCGGCCAGCGCTTCGATGACGGCGAAGTTCTCGGCGCCGTTGACGCCGCGTCCGCCGGAGACCACGATCGCGGCCTCGGTCAGCTCGGGGCGGCCGCTGGACTCGCGCGGGGTGCGCGAGACGATCTTCGTGCCGGTGGCCGTTGCGCCGAAGGTCACGGCCAGCGCCTCGACGGTGCCGGCGGCGGGGGCGGGCTCCACCGGGGCGGAGTTGGGCTTGACGGTGATGACCGGAGTGCCCTTGGAGACGCGCGACTTGGTGGTGAACGCGGCGGCGAAGACCGCCTGCGTGGCGACCGGGCCCTCGTCACCGGCCTCCAGGTCGGTGGCGTCGGTGATGATGCCGGAGCCGATGCGCACGGCGAGCCGGGCCGCGATCTCCTTGGCCTCCGCCGAGGAGGGCAGCAGCACGGCGGCGGGCGAGACGGCGTCGTACGCGGCCTGGAGCGCGTCGACCTTCGGCACGACGAGGTAGTCGGCGAACTCGGGGGCGTCGGCGGTGAGGACCTTCACCGCGCCGTGTTCGGCGAGCGTGGCGGCGGTGGCCTCCGCGCCCGCGCCGAGCGCGACGGCGACGGGGTCGCCGACGCGGCGGGCCAGCGTCAGCAGCTCCAGGGTGGGCTTGCGGACGGCGCCGTCCACGTGGTCGACATAGACGAGAACTTCAGCCATGGGTGCTCTCCTGCGAATGCGAGGTGTCTGGGGCGGTTGAGGGGGTGACCGAAGCTCAGATGAACTTCTGGCCCGCCAGGAACTCCGCGAGCTGCTTGCCGCCCTCGCCCTCGTCCTTGACGATCGTGCCGGCCGTACGGGCCGGGCGCTGCGTCGCGGAGTCCACCGCCGTCCAGGAGCCCGCGAGGCCGACCTCGTCCGCGTCGATCTCCAGGTCTGCCAGGTCCAGGGCCTCCACCGGCTTCTTCTTGGCGGCCATGATGCCCTTGAAGGAGGGGTAACGCGCCTCGCCGGACTGGTCCGTCACCGAGACGACGGCCGGCAGGGAAGCCTCCAGCTGCTCGCTCGCGGCGTCGCCGTCGCGGCGGCCCTTCACGGTCCCGTCCTCGACGGAGACCTCGGACACCAGCGTCACCTGCGGCACGCCCAGGCGCTCGGCCAGGAGTGCGGGCAGGACACCCATGGTGCCGTCGGTGGAGGCCATACCGCAGACGACCAGGTCGTAGCCGGTCTTCTCGATGGCCTTGGCGAGCACCAGCGACGTACCGAGGACATCGGTGCCGTGCAGCGCGTCGTCCTCGACGTGGACGGCCTTGTCGGCGCCCATGGACAGCGCCTTGCGCAGCGCGTCCTTGGCGTCCTCGGGCCCGACGGTGAGCACGGTGATCTCCGCGTCGTCGGCCTCTTCGGAGATCTGGAGCGCCTGCTCCACCGCGTACTCGTCGAGTTCCGAGAGCAGACCGTCGACGTCGTCCCTGTCGACGGTCAAGTCCTCGGCGAAGTGCCGGTCACCAGTGGCGTCGGGCACGTACTTCACACAGACAACGATCCTCAAGCTCACGCCGGCTCTCCTACTGCATCGTCTTTTCCGGGCTGCCTTGTAGCTGGCAGCATAGGCGCCTTGTGGGGCGGTTTCCGGTCGGGAGACCGGTGCACCGGAGTAAATATTACTCACCAGTACAACCAAGCGCTTACCCCTGAGCAAGCGCTTATAACTGTGACGTTACCAACGCCGGAAAAAAGCGGCGGACGGGGATCTCTCAGTCGCGCAGCGCGTTGAAGCGTCCCTGGTGGTAGAGGAGGGGTCGGCCGGTGCCTCCGGGGCCTTCGTGGCCTCCCGGGCCTTCGTGACCGAGATCGTCGCCCGCGACGACCTGCGCCACGACGATGCGGTGGTCGGCGGCCGGCACTCGGGCCACGATCCGGCAGACCAGCCAGGCGAGTACGCCGTCGAGCACGGGCACGCCCTCGGGTCCCGCGCGCCAGGCGGTGGGCGGCGCGAACCGGTCGGCGCCGCTGCGCGCGAACGTGGCGGCCAGCTCCGCCTGGTGCTCGCCGAGTATGTGCACGCCGACGTGGCCGGTCTCGGCGATCACGGGCCAGCTGGAGGACGACGTACCGACGCCGAAGGAGATCAACGGGGGCTCCGCGGCGACCGAGTTGAGAGAAGTGGCCGTGAAGCCGACCGGGTTCTCACCCTGGGCCGTGATGACCGCGACGCCGGCGGCGTGCTGCCGGAAGACCGAACGGAGGAGGTGGGGAGAGGCAAGCCGGGGGGTGCCGAGGCCGGGCGTCGCCGTCATGTGGGGGGAATCCTTCCGCGAGAAGTACGAACGGGCGCGTGGCTGGCAGTGCCGTGACGCGGGAAACATTGCCGGGAGGAGCGGCCGGGGTCGCCGCGAGATGCGGGGCCGGGGCACGCGAGCCCCGCATGATCCGAACGGGAGTCCTAGGAACCCGGACAGCGCGCGCTCGCGTCACGGGCCGGATTCGCCTGGTCCGGGCCGTCGGGAAGGAGTTCTGTGAGCATCCGTTCAGCGTGACGAGCCGTGTCGGCCGCGGTCAAGGGCGCACCTCACACCGCCTCGCCCAGCGCGGCGATCACATCCACCTTGCGGGGCGCGCCCGCCGCTCTGCGGACGACCCGGCCCGCGGAGTCGAGCACGAGGACCGTGGGTGTCTTGAGAATGTTCAACTCCCGTACGAGGTCGAGACGTTCTTCGGCGTCCAGCTCCACGTGCGAGACGCCTTCGACCATGCCCGCCACCTCGGCGAGGGTCCGCCTGGTCGCCCGGCAGGGCTGGCAGAACGCGCTGGAGAATTGCACGAGCGTGGCACGCTCGCCCAGCTCCGTCCCCAACTCGGCGGCACCGAGCCGCCTCTCGTCCTCTTGCCCACGCACTTTCAGCCTCCCGTCGCGGCGACGGTGCGACAGCCCGAAGAGACTCGCCGCCGCGAGCACCGCCGCGCACACCATCAGTCCGGTTGTCGTCACAGCCGTGTGCAGCGTTCACACGACTGCAAAATATTCCTGCTCCCCGCCGCCGCACGGGGAAGAGATGCTGGCGTCATGGACATCGACATCAGGGGACCGCGTTTCGGAGCGGCCCTCACCAGCGTCGTACTGGCCGCCGTCCTGCTCACGGGCAGCGGCACCCTGCTGGCCTGGCAGGCACTGTGCTTCGCACTGGGGGCATTCGCGGGCACCGGCCGTTCGCCGTACGGCCGGCTGTTCCGCAGGGTGATATGTCCACGGCTGGGACCGCCCGTGGAGTTCGAGTCGCCCACGCCGCCGCGGTTCGCGCAGGCCGTGGGACTCGGGTTCGCGCTGCTGGGCCTGGTGGGCTACTTCTGGGGGCCGCAGTGGCTGGCTCTCACGGCGACAGGATGTGCGCTGGCAGCGGCGTTCCTCAACGCGGTTTTCGGCTACTGCCTGGGCTGCGAGGCATACCTCCTGTTCCGGCGGACCACGGTCGGCCTGCGGTGACGTGACAAGAATCTCGCCCTGCGGAGGGTTGAGGACTGGTCACGGCGCCGCGCATGGGGCACCCTTTGCGCAATGCCGAAAACCTACGGCTGCGTAACTTCCGTCGGGAGAACCCTCCCCGGAACAGAAGGGCCCTCACCTGATGGCAGAGCTTGTCTACCGGCCGGTCATCGGCTTCGCCCGCACGATGTTCAAGGCGCTTGACCTGAGGATCGACACGCAGGGAACCGAGAACATCCCGCGCAGCGGCGGCGCCGTCCTCGTCAGCAACCACATCAGCTACCTCGATTTCATCTTCTCGGGAGTCACCGCGCTCCCCCAGAAGCGCCTGGTGCGCTTCATGGCGAAGGAATCGGTCTTCCGGCACAAGGTCTCCGGTCCGCTGATGCGCGGCATGAAACACATCCCGGTCGACCGGGAGCAGGGCGAGAAGGCGTACGCGCACGCGCTGGAGTCGCTGCGCGCCGGCGAGATCGTCGGGGTCTTCCCCGAGGCGACCATCTCGCAGTCGTTCACGCTCAAGAGCTTCAAGTCGGGCGCGGCCCGGCTGGCCCAGGACGCGGGCGTACCGCTGATTCCGATGGCCCTGTGGGGCACCCAGCGACTGTGGACGAAGGGTCGGCCGCGCAACTTCAAGCGCAGCCACATCCCGGTGACGATCCGGGTCGGCGAGCAGGTCGAGGCGCCTTCCGACCAGTACGCGGGCGCCATCACGCGGCGGCTGCGAGAGCGGGTGCAGGAACTGCTGGAGGCGGCGCAGCGCGCCTATCCGGTGCGCCCGAAGGACGCGAACGACACCTGGTGGGTACCCGCCCACCTCGGCGGGACAGCGCCCACGGCGGCGGAGGTCCGCGGCGCGAGCTGAAACGTACCTCTGGGGCCCGGCGGCCGTTCATACGGCCGCCGGGCCTTTCTCACAGCGCCGTCGGAAGGCGGAGTCCGGCCCGGTCGCGGGCCGTGCGCAGGGCGTTAAGGACCGACGGGTGCGGCGCTGCGTACAGGTCCGGGTAGTCCACCTCGCCGCGCTCCGGGCGGGGAACCCAGGCCGGCCGCTCGTCGTCCAGGGAGAACCGCGCGTCGACACCCGGTTTGTTGCCGCGTGGATCCTGCCGGGCCCAGCGCTCCTGGCCCGGCAGTCTGAGAGCGACCAAGCCGTGGACGGCCGGGTTCGTTCCGTCGTCATCCGTGAGGCGCTGGTAGCAGAGGGCGGCCGGGATGGACGCCGCCCGCAGCAGCGAGGTCAGCGCGTGGGCCTTGGCGTAACAGATGCCGGTGCGCTGTTCGAGGACGTCGGAGGCACGCCAGGTGACGCGTGGATCGTCCGCGTCGCCCGAGTGCGCGATGGTGTCGCGGACGTACGTGTACGCCGCCTCGGCGTACACGTAGGCGTCCACACCGGCCGCGCCCAGGCGGGCAGCCGTCTCCCGTACCCGTGGGTGGTCGTGGTCGACTGCCTCGTCGGACGCCAGGTAGGCCGAGAGGTACGGGTCGTGCTGGATCAGCAGCATGAACCGGGACCTTAGGTTCGCGGCACGACCACGTCCACTGTTTTTCAGGCCGACCGTATACCTATGCGGCCATCTCTTCCTTGAGGGCCAGCAGGAAGGTGTCGATGTCGTCCTCGGTCGTGTCGAAGGAGCACATCCAGCGCACGTCCCCCGGCCGCCCGCCCCAGTCGTAGAAGCGGAAGCGCCGCTGGAGGCGTACCACCACGTCGTACGGCAGGCGCGCGAAGACCGCGTTGGCCTGGACGGGGTACAGGAACTCCACGCCGTCGACCGTGCGCACGCCCTCCGCGAGCCGCTGCGCCATCGCGTTGCTGTGACGCGCGCTGCGCAGCCACAGATCGCCCGCCAGCAGCGCCTCCAGCTGTACGGACACGAACCGCATCTTGGACGCGAGCTGCATGGACAGCTTGCGCAGGTACTTCATCGCGTGCGCCGCGTCCGGGTCCAGGACGACGACGGCCTCGCCGAAGAGCATGCCGTTCTTCGTGCCGCCGAAGGACAGGATGTCGACACCGGCGGCGTTGGTGAACGTCCGCATCGGGACGTCGAGCGACGCGGCGGCGTTGGCTATCCGGGCGCCGTCCAGGTGGACCTTCATTCCGCGCTCGTGGGCGTGGTCGCAGATGGCCCGGATCTCGTCGGGGGTGTAGACCGTGCCAAGCTCGGTGTTCTGGGTGATCGAGACGACCTGCGGCCTGCTCCGGTGCTCGTCGTCCCAGCCGTACGCCTGCCGGTCGATCAGCTCGGGCGTGAGCTTCCCGTCGGGCGTCGGTACGGTCATCAGCTTGAGGCCCGCGACCTTCTCGGGGGCGCCGCACTCGTCGGTGTTGATGTGCGCGGACTCGGCGCACACGACCCCGCCCCAGCGGTCGGTGAGCGCCTGGAGCGAGACGACGTTCGCGCCGGTGCCGTTGAAGACCGGGAAGGCCACAGCGGTCGGACCGAAGTGGCTGTGCATGACCCGCTGGAGGTGGTCCGTGTAGTCGTCCTCGCCGTAGGCGATCTGGTGGCCGCCGTTGGCGAGGGCCAGCGCGGCAAGGATCTCGGGGTGGGCCCCGGCGTAGTTGTCACTGGCGAAGCCGCGTACGTCGGGGTCGTGGTGACGGCGGGCGTCCGTCGCCGCGGGCCTCACGGCTGGGGGGTGAGCCACAGGCGGGTTCCATTCACTTCCGGGGCGGGCCGGTCCCAGACCCCGGCGATGGCCTCGGCCAGGTCCTTGGCGTCCGTGAAGCCCGCGAACTTCGCATTCGGGCGCTCGGCGCGCATCGCGTCGTGCACCAGTGCCTTGATCACCAGGATCGTAGCCGCCGTACCGGGCCCTTCGTCGCCCCCCGCCTTGCGGAAGGAGTCGCCCAGAGCAAGGGTCCAGGCTTCCGCCGCGGCCTTGGAGGCGGCGTACGCGGCGTTGCCCGCGGTGGGCTGCCCCGCGCCCGCCGCGCTGATCAGCACGTAGCGGCCCCTGTCACTGCGCAGCAGGCCGTCGTGGAAGGCGAGGGAGGTGTGCTGGACCGTGCGGATCAGCAGCTTCTCCAGCAGGTCCCAGTCGGCCAGGTCGGTCTCGGGGAACGAGGCGCTGCCGCGCCAGCCGCCCACGAGATGCACCAGACCGTCGATGCGGCCGAAGTCCTTCTCGGCCTTCTCGGCCCACGCGCGGGTGGCTTCGCGGTCGAGCAGATCGACGGTGTCGCCGGTGACCGTGGCTCCGCCGTGCGCGTATCTCGCCGCGTCCACGGCCTCGGTGAGGCGCGTGACGTCCGCGTCGGCGGCGACGACGGTCGCACCCGCCTCCGCGAGCCTGAGGAGGGTCGCGCGGCCCGCGGG
This sequence comes from Streptomyces sp. NPDC088725, assembly GCF_044751305.1. Classification (NCBI taxonomy): domain Bacteria; kingdom Bacillati; phylum Actinomycetota; class Actinomycetes; order Kitasatosporales; family Streptomycetaceae; genus Streptomyces; species Streptomyces sp. NPDC088725. The sequence continues at coordinate 17,773 of NZ_JBIVLO010000012.1, read as the reverse complement.
CCCGGCCGCACCGGCCACGGCGACCACCGCGCCGTCGAGCGCGCTGCCCGTGTCGTCACCGTTCATGGTCGTCGCCTCCTGCTGATGAGAGTTCACGCGGCCACGGGCTCGGGACCGGCGCCGGTGACGGGCCCGGCGGCGGTGATCCCCTTCGTGGAGGCGATCACCTTCTTCAGCTTCTTGGACAGTGCCTCATAGAACATGCTGAGCGGAAACTCGTCGGGAAGCACGTCGTCGACGAGTTTGCGCGGCGGCAGCGAGAGGTCCAGCGCGTCGGGGCCCTTGGCCCAGCGGGATCCCGGGTGCGGCGCGAGGTACGTCGAGACCAGGTCGTACGCGGCGAACCAGTGGACGAGCTTGGGGCGGTCGATGCCGGCCCGGTACAGGTCCTCGATCTCGCCGCAGAGCTGGTTGGTGACCTCGGGGGCCCGCTCCCAGTCGATGCGCAGGGTGTTGTCCGTCCAGCGCACCACGTCGTGCTTGTGGAGGTACGCGAAGAGCAGCTGGCCGCCGAGGCCGTCGTAGTTGCGCACCCGCTCGCCGGTGACCGGGAAGCGGAACATCCGGTCGAAGAGGATCGCGTACTGCACGTCCCGGCCCTGTGTGACGCCGTCCGCCTCCAGCTTCACGGCCTCACGGAACGCGGTGAGGTCGCAGCGCAGCTCCTCGAGGCCGTACATCCAGAACGGCTGGCGCTGCTTGATCATGAAGGGGTCGAACGGCAGGTCGCCGTGGCTGTGCGTGCGGTCATGGATCATGTCCCAGAGGACGAAGGCCTGCTGGCCCCGGCTCTGGTCGGCGATCATCTCGCGGACGTCGTCGGGCAGTCCGACGCTGAGCAGGTCCACGGCGGCCTCGGTGACGACGCGGAAGCGCGCGGCCTCGCGGTCGCAGAAGATGCCGCCCCAGCTGAACCGCTCGGGCGCCTCGCGCACGGCGATCGTCTCCGGGAAGAACACCGCGGAGTTGGTGTCGTACCCGGCTGTGAAGTCCTCGAAGGTGATGCCGCAGAACAGCGGGTTGTCGTAGCGCGTGCGCTCCAGCTCGGCGAGCCACTCGGGCCAGACCATGCGCAGCACGACCGCTTCGAGGTTGCGGTCCGGGTTGCCGTTCTGCGTGTACATGGGGAAGACGGCGAGGTGCTGGAGGCCGTCGACGCGGTTCGCCGCCGGCTGGAAGGCGAGCAGCGAGTCCAGGAAGTCGGGCACTCCGAAGGAGCCGTCGGCCCATCTGCGCAGGTCCGCCACGAGCGCCGTGTGGTAGTCGGCGTCGTGCGGCAGCAGCGGGGACAGCTTCTCCAGCGCCGCGATCACCTGGTCGAGCATCCGGACGACTACCTGGAGTGACGGAGCGCCCTCGGCCTCGAAGTCGATGGAGCCGTCCTTGGACTGCCAGGGACGGATCTCCTCGACGGCATTCTTGAGCTGCGGCCAGGCGGGGTGGTCGACCACGCGCGCGCCACGAGATATGTCGCCTGCGGCGGCTTCCTGCGCAAGAATTTCCGTCATGTCACTTCCTCCACGGGAGTATCCGGCGCCGATACGTCGGTACACCTAATTAAGGGTATAGGCCTCCGCTTCTCCTGTACAAGGGGAGCAGGATAAATCGTCCTGTAGAATCGCTTGATCGCCGCGTTTTTTCCTGTCGTTCACCTGTCTGCGTGCCGCGAACTCCCCTCGTGGGCCGGGACACTAGGCTGCGATCTGGCGCCGGGTCAGACGCCGTGCGCCACAACCGCCGTCGACGGAAGCGAGATTGTCTTGACTTTCCTCACCATCGGTCACCGTGGAGTGATGGGTGTCGAGCCGGAGAACACCCTGCGCTCGTTCCTGCGCGCCGAGCAGGAGGGGATGGACGCCATCGAGCTCGATCTGCATCTGAGCAAGGACGGCGCCCTCGTCGTGATGCACGACACCTCGGTGGACCGTACGACCGACGGGTCGGGCGCGATCGCCGACCGGACGCTCGCCGAGCTGCGGGAGCTGGACGCCGGGCAGGGCGAGCGGGTTCCGGTCTTCGAGGAGGTACTCGACGCCGTACGTTCACCCATCCAGGCGGAGATCAAGGACGTGGCCGCGGCGCGCGCGCTCGCCGAGGTGATGCGCGAGCGTGACCTGGTGGAGCGCGTCGAGGTGTCGTCGTTCCACGACGAGGCGGTCGCCGAGATCGCCGCCCTGGTCCCCGGCGTACGCACCGTGCTGATCGCCAGCCGCTGGGGCGCGGACGTGGTGGAACGCGGGAAGGCGGCGGGCGCCGCCAGGCTGGCGCTGAGCATCCGCAGGCTGAGCCTGGAGGTCGTGGAAAAGGCTCACGGGGCGGGGCTCGGTGTCATCGGCTGGGTGGTGAACACACCGGAGCAGCTGCGGCTGGCCAGGGCGTTCCAGCTGGAGGCGGTGACCACCGACCTCCCGGAGGTACGGAACCTCGCCCGGTCCACGGCCTGAGGGGCCGGGACCGGAGGGCACGGCAAGACTCCGGGACCGGAGGGCGCGGGAAGACTGACGACTCCGAGACCGCGGAGAGACTCCCGGCCCCGGCGCCGCGGCAAGACTCCCGGACCCGAGGCCGCGGGAAGACTCCCGGACCGCAGACCGCGGCAGGACTGGCGGCTCCCGGGAGACTCCTCGCCAGGAACCCATCCGGGAGACCGCCTGTTCAGAGGCGCGCGAGGGGTCAGCGGCCCTGGAGGGGCTTGACCAGCAGCTCGAAGCGCAGGTCGTCCCGCTGCGGGAGGCCGAAGCGCTCGTCGCCGTACGGGAAGGGGAACAGCTTTCCCGTACGGCGGTAGCCGCGCCGCTCGTACCACGCGATCAGTTCCTCACGCGCGGTGATCACGGTCATGTGCATCTCCCGCACGCCCCAGGACTGCTGGGCAAGGCGCTCCGCCTCCTCGATGACCCGCCGCCCGAGCCCCGCGCCCTGCATGCCCGGCCTGACGGCGAACATGCCGAAGTAGGCGGCCTCGTCGCGGTGTTCGAGCTGACAGCAGGCGACGATCCCGCCGTCCCGCTCGGTGATCAGCAGCCGGCTGAGCGGCGACTCGATCACTTCCAGCACGCCCTGCCGGTCGGTCCGCTGCCCGGCCAGGATGTCCGCCTCCGTGGTCCACCCCGTACGGCTGCTGTCGCCGCGGTACGCGGACTCTATGAGGGCGACCAGCGCCTCCGCGTCGGCCGGCGTGGCGTCCCGGTAGGTCAGTTCGCCGGTGGTGCGCGGGGCGGTGTCCATGGTGCGGGGTCTCCCTCGTGTCGGTGACTGCGGCTGCTGCACCGAGGCTAACGCGCGGCCATCAGCCGTCCTCCTGAGAGGGGGCTTCGGCGAGCACCGGCGGGCTCTCGCGCCAGGTGTGTCTGGGTACGAAGTCCAGCAGCCTGGCGCAGGCGCCGCCGTCGAACAGCGCGGTGTGGCCCGGGAGTTCCGCGAAAGCGGGTACCCCCGGGTGGTACTGCTCCAGGAGCGACGCCGTGGGCAGGGGAGACGCGGTGTCCGGTGCGACGACGTTGAGGACGTGGCATCCCCGCAGCTCCGCCACGAGTGCGCGGCGCACGGCCTCCGCCGCGTCCCGGGTGTCCAGCCAGCCCCACAGGTCGCCCCGGTTGGACTCCGGGTCGGCCCGTACGTTCTCCAGCTGGAGCTTCAGGCGCTCGCCGGTCCCGGTGAAGGGGAAGCGCATGCAGACGATGTCGGTGCCGTAGCGGCGGTGGGTGGCGCGGGCCGCCTCCTCCAGGACGATCTTCGAGAGACCGTAGGGGTCCTGGACGAGGAACGGGTGCTCCTCGTCCAGGGGCACGTACCGGGGCGACTGCGGGACCGGCGACCAGGCGAGGCCGATGGCCGAGAGGCTGGACGCGGCGACCACCCGCCGGACCCCGTGGCGCCCCGCCTCGTCGAGCACCCGGTGCGCGGTGAGGCAGTTGGTGGCGAACAGCGCGCTGTCGTCTTCGCTGTTGGGGTGCGGGATCGCCCCCAGGTGGACGACGGCCTCGGCTCCTTCCATGGCCTCGCGCACCAGCGCGCGGTCCTGGAGATCGCCCGTGTGGACGCGTTCGACCCGCGGGTCGTCGACGGGCACGAGGTCGGTGGCGATGATCCGGTGCCCGTGGGCGAGGAGTTCATCGATCACGTACCCGCCGATGTGGCCGGCGGCGCCGGTGACCAGGACGCGCATCAGCCCTTCACCGCCCCGACCAGACCGTTGACGAAGTACCGCTGGAGACTGAGGAAAAGGATGATCACCGGGATGACCACGATCAGTGCGCCTGCCATCAGATTGTTGTAGTGCGGCACGTTCTCCGACGACAGGGTCTGCAGACCCAGCGGAAGGGTGAACGTGGACTGGTCGTTGAGCGAGACCCGGGTGAGCAGGAACTCGTTCCAGGTCGGGATCGCCGTCAGGAGCGCCACCGTGATCAGCGCGGGCCTGGCGAGCGGGAGATGGACATGGGTGAAGATACGCAGCTCGCTCGCGCCGTCGACGCGGGCGGAGTCGCGCAGTTCGGCCGGGACCGCCAGGAAGGCGCCGGTCATCAGGAGGATCGACAGCGGGGCGCCGCCGTTGACGAACGGCAGCACGAGGCCGAAGTGCGAGCCGAGGATCCCCATCTTGTTCTCCAGCAGCACGATCGGGAGCATGACCGTGATGCCGGGGACGAACAGCAGGGAGACGAAGAGCTTCTGCAGGGCGCCGCGCCCCGGAAAGCGCAGCACGGCGAAGGCGTATCCCGCCGCCGCGTAGATGACCAGGGTCAGCACCACGGTGTAGAGCGTAACCAGCAGGCTGTTCAGGAAGAAGTCGAAGAAGTGCAGTTTGTTCCACGTGTCGACGAAGGTGTCGAGGGTGGGGTGCCGGGGGATCAGATGTCCGCCGCTCACGACTTCGATCTGGTCCTTGAAGGCCGCCGACACCATCCACAGGAACGGGTAGACGCTCACGAGGCCGTAGAGACCGAGCAGTACGCCGACGACGGTACGGGCGACGATCTTGCCGGTACGGGCCCGGCCCGTGTCCGGCGCCGCCGGGCGCGCCTTGAGGGAAATCGAGGTCATGTCTTGCTCCGCAGGGCTCGCAGATTGATCAGGGCGAGGACCAGGGCGACGGCGAAGAGGATCCAGCCGAGCGCGCTCGCGAGGCCCAGGGTGGGCGAGAGGTTCTTGAGGAAGGCGAGGCGGTAGGCCTCCAGGCCGAGCACGTTCGTGTGGTCTCCGGGGCCTCCGTTCGTCATCACCAGGAAGGTCTGGAAGCCCTGAAGCGCCTCGCGCAGGTTGAGCAGGACGACGATGGCGGTGATGGGCCGCACCAGCGGCCACACCACGGAGGCGTTGGTGCGCCACCACCCGGCGCCGTCCAGCTTCGCGGCTTCCAGGACACTTCCGTCGATTCCCTGGAGCCCCGTCAGATAGAGCAGCATGGAGACCGGGACGGCGCTCCACACCGTCACCAGGATCAGGACGGGCAGCGCGGTGGTCGGGTTGCCCAGCCAGCCCTGGGGCTGCGCGAGGGAGCCGAGCCCCAGTCCTTCGAGCAGGAAGTTGATCGCGCCGTCCGGCTGGAGGATGTACTGCCAGGCGAAGAAGACCGCGATACCACTGGTGACGTAGGGCAGGAAGTACACCGAGCGCAGCACCGACTGGAGCCGCTTGACCTGGTTGAGGAGGACGGCCAGCGGAAAGGCCGTCACGACGGTCAGGGCCGGTACGGCGATCATGACCCAGAGGGTGTTGAGCGCGGCGTGCCGTACGCGGGGCGCGTAGACGGGGCTGCGCCAGAGCAGGTCGGCGTAGTTGTCGAGGCCGACCCAGGTCCAGTCCGGGGTGAATCCGTTCCAGGTGGCGAAGCTGAGCGTGAAACCGTATCCGACGGTGTAGAGGCCCATCACGCAGAAGAGCACGACGGCCGGGCCGACGAACGCGTATCCGGTGAGCGCTTCGTACACCCGCGCGCGCTTGCGTGTCGCGCGGTCCGCGGCGCCGGGGTGCCCGGCCGGGAGCGGTGTGCTCCCGGCCGTTCCCGGCACGGTCTGTCGAGGTGCCGTGGTCACTGCTTCGCCGCCGCCCAGTAGGAGTCGTTGAGCGCGCGGAGCTTGGCGGCCGTCTCCTGGACCGACTGCCGGCCCAGCGGGGTCAGGTCGGCGAGGATCGCGCCCGCGTCGTCCTGTTCGTAGCCGGGCGCGCGGAACTCGACCGCGGGGCTCGGCTCGTACGTGTGGGCGGGCTCGCCCTTGAAGCTGTCGACGAGGGCGGCGAGTGTCGGGCCGAGTACGTCGGCGGAGCCCGCGCCGAGTTCGGTGGCCGGCAGGTCGGAGGAGTCCTTGGCGAACTGCGCCGCGACCTTCTCCTGCGACAGGAACTCCATCCACTTCTTCGCGTTGTCCGGCTGCTTGCTGGTGGCCGGGATGCTCAGGCTGGTCAGCGCGAGGGGGCCGAGGGCGCGGTCGGGTACGGCGCCGTCCTTGGGGGACGGGAGTCCGAAGGCGAGCACGTCGTCGGGGTTCATGCCGTTCTGCTTGAGGAAGGCGAGCGTGAAGGTGCCGCCGATGTCGAAGGCCGACTTGCCCTGGGCGAAGGCCTGGTCGCCCTCGTCGATGGTGAGCGACTGGGTGCCCGGCATCCAGTACGGGGTCATCTGGTCGTACAGGGACAGGACCTTGACCCCGTTGGGTGAGCCGAAGTCCGCGCTCCGGTCCTTCTTGAACAGGGACTCGTACCCGGCCTTGCCCAACTGGCTGAAGGCGAGCGGCTGGAGGACCCAGGTCAGTCCGGTGGCCTGGACCTTGAGGCCCAGCGAGACACCGCCGGTCCTGGCGTTCTTGGCCCGGGTCTTCTTCAGGTCGGCCAGGAACTCCTCCCAGTCGGCGGGAGCCTTGGTGATGCCCGCGTCGGCCAGCATCTTCTTGTTGGCGAAGACGATGCCGAAGGTGCCCACGGTGAGCGGCACGCTGTAGCGGGCCCCCTTCTCGATGCCGTGGTCCCTGGCGCTCTCCGGCTGAGCGGCCTCGTACCGCGCGTCGGTGACCAGGCCCGAGTCGTGGACCTGGGGCTGGATGCGCTCGGCCCAGTCGCCCGTGAAGTCGGCCGCGAGGTCGTTCACGATCCCGGCGGCGCCGAAGACCCGGTCCTCGCCGTCGGAGTGCACTTCGAGGACGTCCGGCAGGTCACCAGTCTTGGCCGCGCTCTGCACCTTGGTGGTGTAGGCGTCGTCCGGCGTGTACGCCTCGATCGTGACCGAGATACCTGTCTGCTTCTTGAACGCGGCGGCCGCGGTGCGCAGGGCCGCCACATGGGACTGCTTGAAGGTCCACATCTCCAGCGACGTCGAGTCGCTGCCCGAGCCGGACGAACCGCCGCAGGCGGACAGGCCGGTGAGTGAAAGCGCGGTGACCGCGGCGACCGCCGTACGCCGAGCATGGAGCGAAAAAGGTATACGCATGGCCCCTACCTAAGTCTCAACCGTTCAGAAGGCCGAATGACGTTGGAGTGACCGAACTTATGGTCGTGGTGATATAGCGTCAAGACGCACGTCGAGAATCGTGCTGACCGGATTGCCGAGGGGCGCCGGTGCGGGAAGCGGAGGTTCCGTGGAATCGGTGGCTGCAACAGCACGCGGGCGCAAGCCCGAAGAAGTGAAGTCCGCCGCTCGGGTGCTCGAAGTACTCGAACTGCTCGGCACGGAGGGCGCCAGACTCTCGCTCGCCGAGATGGCCTCCGCCATGTCCGTGCCCAAGAGCAGCCTCCACGCCATCCTCAGGACGATGGAGGCGCGGCGCTGGGTGGACCTGGACCCTTCAGGCACCCGCTACAGCCTCGGTCTCAAAGCCCTGTTGACGGGCACCGCCTACCTGGAGGGCGACGATGTCGCGAGCCTCGCGGGGCCGGTGCTCGACGCGCTCGCGGAGGAGACGGGCGAGTCGGTGCATTTGGGCAGGCTCGACGGTACGGACGTCGTCTACCTCGCCAAACGCGAGTCGCGGCACGCCCTGCGGATGTACTCGGCGGTGGGCCGGCGGCTGCCCGCGCACGCCACCGCGCTGGGCAAGGCCATGCTCTCCCAGTACGACGCGACGGAGGTGCGGATGCGGCTCAACTGGCCCCTGGAGCGGCTGACTCCGGACACCGTGACGGATCCGGACCAGCTGCTCGGCCAGCTGGCGCGGGCCCGGCTGCGGGGGTGGGCGATGGATGACGGGGAGAATTCCGTGGACATCCGGTGCGTGGCCGTGGCGCTCGGCTCCGGCCACGGCGGCGGGGACGCGCTCAGTTGCTCCGCGCCCAAGAGCCGGATGGACGACGCGCGCGCCGAGGAAATCGCCGGGGCGGTCACCGAAGCCGCGCACTCACTGCGGACTCTCCTCAAGCGCCTCGGTCAGCACTGAGGCCAACAGCCGATGCCCGGCCGGTATTTGGTCGAGTCATTGACAAATTGATCTTCACTCCATACGTTCAGATAGCAGTACATCATTCTGCTATCTGTATGCTGGAGTTCGCATGGCTCAGCCTGCTGCCCGCTCCGATGTTCTCGCCCCAGCACCCTGGGTCGAGGAGCGCGGCGCCAAGATCCGCATTACCGCCGTACGTACGTTCCTGACGGCACCGCACGGTTGCCCTCATCTCGTCGTCCGTGTCGAGACCAATGAACCGGGACTGTACGGCCTCGGCTGCGCGAGCGATCCGCAGCGCACCCTGGCCGTACGCTCGGTCGTCGACGACTATCTCGCGCCGATGCTGGTCGGGCGCGACCCCGACGACATCGACGACATCCACCGTCTGATGCTCAACAGCGCCTACTGGCGGGGCGGTTCCCTCACCGGCAACGCGCTGGGCGGGATCGACGTGGCTCTGTGGGACCTCAAGGCCAAACGGCTCGGGGCCCCGCTGTACTCGCTGTTCGGCGGTCGGGTCCGTACCCACGCCGACGCCTACACCCATGTCGACGGGACCGACGCCGCGGAGATCGCGGACAAGGTGACGGAGGCCAGGGAACACGGCTACCGGCATGTCCGCGTGCAGGTCGCGGTGCCGGGCTCCGACACGTACGGCACGAAGGCGGACGGCGCGGCCGACGCCCGCGCGCTCCGGAACCGTTCGGTGCCGTGGGACTCGGCCGCGTATCTGAGAACCGTCCCGGGCATCCTCACTGAGGTGCGCGAACGGGTGGGCGACGGCGTGGAGTTGCTGCACGACGTGCACGAAAGGCTGGACCCGCGCCAGGCGCGCGACTTCCTGCGCCGGATCGAGAACGCGGGTCTGTACTTCGTGGAGGACCTGCTCGCCCCGGAGGACGCGTCCCATTTCGCGGCGCTGCGCGCGAACTCGTCCGTGCCACTCGCCGTCGGTGAACTCTTCAGCGACGTCGGCCAGTTCCTGCCGCTGCTCGACGGTCCCTCCATCGACTTCGCCAGGATCCGCGTGCCCACCCTGGGCGGTCTCACCCCGGCGCGCAAGCTGGCGGTCTACTGCGAACTGCGCGGCGTACGGCTCGCACCGCACGGCCCCGCGGACGTCAGTCCCGTCGCCCAGGCCGCCACCCTCGCCATGGACATCAGCAGCCACGCCTTCGGCGTCCAGGAGGCCGCGGTCTTCAAGGCGCCGGTCCACGAGGTCTTCCCCGGCACGATCGAGGCCGTCGACGGCGGCCTGCGGCCTCATGAAACCCCCGGCCACGGCGTCGACTTCGACGAAGCCGCCGCCCGCCGCCACCCCGTGCCCGAGCCACTGGAGCACGACCGCTGGGCCCTGCTTCGCAACACCGATGGGAGTGTGCAACGACCGTGACATCCGATGCCCGAAAGGCACTTGTCGTCCGTGGCGGCTGGGCAGGACATGAGCCCGTGAAGACCACGGACCTCTTCCTGCCCTTCCTGCGCGACCACGGATACGACGTCCAGATCTCCGACACGCTCGACGTGTACACCGACGCCGAACTGCTCGCCTCCACCGACCTGGTGCTGCAGTGCTGGACCATGGGCGAGATCACCAAGGAGCAGAGCGCGGGACTCGCGGCAGCCGTCCGGGCCGGCACCGGTCTGGCCGGCTGGCACGGCGGGATCGTCGACGCCTTCCGCGGCGATGTGAACTACACGCTGCTCACCGGCGGACAGTTCCTGATGCACCCGCACGGCTTCTCCGACCACGAGGTCACTCTGGTCGGGGAGCGCGCGGACCACCCGATCATCGCGGGGCTCGACAACTTCCGTGTCCACACGGAGAAGTACTGGATGGCCACGGACGCGTACAACGACGTCCTGGCGACCGTCGTGTTCGAGGCGGACGAGGAGCGGGAGCGGCCGGTCACCGTCCCGGCCGTCTGGACCAGGACCGCCGGAGCCGGACGCGTCTTCGTCTCCGCCATCGGCCACAAGCCGGACGATTTCGACGTGCCCGAGGTGCGGGCACTCACTGAGAGGGGACTGCTGTGGGCGAGCCGCTGAGGATCGGCATGGTGGGCGCGGGCAAGATCAGCGGCGCCTACCTGAACACCTTCGAGAAGCTGGAGAACGTACGGCTCACGGCCGTCACGGACCTCGACGCCGACCGCGCCAAGGCGGCGGCCGACCGGGTGCCCGGCGCCGAAGTCGTCGGCTCGGTGGCCGAGTTGGTCGCGCGTCCCGATGTCGACGCCGTACTGAACCTGACCATCCCCGCCGTGCACGCCGAGGTAGCCCGGGCCGCGCTCGCGGCGGGCAAGCACGTGTACGGGGAGAAGCCGCTGACCGCCGACCGCGCGGACGCGGACGTCCTGCTGTCCACGGCGGAGGCGGACGGGCTGCGGATCGGCTGCGCGCCCGACACCGTCCTCGGCACCGGCGTGCAGACCGCGCGCAAGGCGGTCGACGACGGTCTGATCGGCACCCCGGTCGCCGCGACCGCGTTCATGACCACGGCGGGACACGAACGGTGGCACCCGGACCCGGAGTTCTACTACCGCCCCGGCGGCGGGCCGCTGCTCGACATGGGCCCGTACTACCTCTCCGCGCTCATCCATCTGCTGGGCCCGGTCGTCAAGGTCACCGGCGCCTCGTCCCGGCCGCGGGCCGAGCGGGAGATCGGCAGCGGGCCGCGGGCCGGCGAACGGTTCACGGTCGACGTACCGACCCATGTCACGGGCGTACTCGAGCACGCGAACGGTGTACTCAGCACGCTGGTCATGAGTTTCGACATCCAGGCCGCACGGCTGCCGCGCATCGAGGTGTACGGCACCGCGGGATCCCTCTCGGTCCCCGACCCCAACAACTTCGACGGAACCGTCGATCTGTTCCGGGCCGGCGGCGAGTGGGAGACCCTTCCGGTGTCCGCCGGTTACGTGGACGCCGGGCGCGGCGCCGGTCTCGCCGACATGGCGGACGCCATCGAGGCCGGCCGGCCGCACCGGGCCTCGGCCGAGGTCGCCCGCCATGTCCTCGACGTGATGCTGACGCTGCTGGACTCCGCGGCGGAGGGCAGGTCGCTCAATACGCACTCCACCTGCGAGCGGCCGGAGCCGGTGAAGCACTGACCCGTGTACGGGCGGTGAGGCACGTGCGCGAAGAAACGCGCGGGTGAGAAGAACGGCGGAGAGGGCGCTCCCTCCCCGCCGTTCTTTTCTGTCGGAACGTCAGGCGACTTAATTTCCAGACATTTCACTTCCCGGTAAATTATTTACCTGACAATTCATTGACCTGCCGCTTTCACCAGGAAGAAGAAGGAATCCACAAAGGCGTTGACTTGATAACACTCTTGGTTTTACATGGCGGTTACTGCCTGGACAGGAAGGGCGCCCCCATGCATGACCGCAGGAAGTCCTCAGAGGCGCGGACCGCCCATTTCCTCACCGCCCGGTTGCGTCCCGCGCTGTATGCGGCCCGGCTTCCCATGGAGGTCGGCGCCTGGCACATTCCCGGTGAGCCGGTCCCCGTCGAGGTGGCCCTGCGCGCCGCATACCGGCCCTTCGTGGTCGGCGACGCCTGGGGCGGCCCGTGGTCCACCACCTGGTTCCAGGTCCATGCCGAGATCCCGGAGCGCTGGGCGGGCAGGCGGGTCCAGGCGCTGTTCGACCTCGGGTTCGGGCCCGGTCCCGCTGCCGGGGCGGGGTACGGAGGGTCCCGGCACGGCGGCGCCGGCTACCGCGGCGGCCCCGAAGGGCTTGTCCACGATGTGCACGGCACTCCGCTGCACGGTCTGCATCCGGCCAACAGGACTTTTCCCGTGGCGACTTCGGCACACGGCGGCGAGGCCGTCCGGCTTCTCGTCGAGGCCGCGGCCAACCCGCCCGTCGATGCCGCAGCGGGCTCCGGCGCACACTACGGCGACCCGGTGACCTCCGGTGACGCCCCGCTCTACCGGCTGCTCCGCGCCGACCTCGTGGTGCGCGACGAGAACGTCTGGCAGCTCATCCATGACATCGATGTCCTCGACGCTCTGGCACGCGCGCTGCCCGCCGGACAGCCGCGCACACACGAGATACTGCGGTCCCTGGAGCGCGCCGTCGACGCCGTCGACCCCCGGGATATCGCCGGGACGGCCGCGTACGCCCGCGACATCCTCGCCCCGGTGCTGGCCCGTCGCGCGCACGAGCCGGCGCACACCGTCACCGCTGTCGGACACACTCCGCCCGGCTCGGCATGGCTGTGGCCGATGCGCGAGACGGTACGCAAGGAAGCGCGCTCCTTCAGCAGCGTGACCGCGCTCGCCGAGGAGTATCCGGAACTGGCCTTCGCCGCGTCGTCCGCGCAGAAGTACGCCTGGATGAAGGAGCAGTACCCGCATGTCTTCGAGCGGGTGCGAAAGGCGGTCACCGACGGCAACTGGGTTCCGGGCGGCGGGACGTGGGGGGAGCCCGACGGCAATCTGCCCGGTGGCGAGGCGCTGGCCAGACAGCTCGTGTACGGGCGCCGTTTCCACCGTGAGGAGCTGGGAGCCGACACCGACGGTGTCTGGCTGCCGGCCGGCTCCGGAATGAGCGCCGCTTTCCCCCAGTTGGCCGCGCTCGCCGGAGCCAACTGGTTCCTCGCCTCCTCGTTCACGCGCGGTGACACCGACTCACCGCCTCACGACACCTTCTGGTGGGAGGGCATCGACGGCAGCCGCCTCTTCAGCCATGTCCCGCCCGGCCCCGACCAGGGATCGGCGTTGATCGGCCGTGAAGTGCCCTACTCTGTGAGGGAGTTCGGCGACCCGGACGGCGCCGCACGTTCGCTGACGCCCTTCGGTCACGCCGAAGGCGGCGGCCCCACGCGCGAGATGCTGGAACGGGCCCGGAGGCTCGCCGACCTCGAAGGCTCTCCCCGGGTCGAAATCCAGCAGCCCTCCCACTTCTTCCGAGACGCCCGCGCCGAATGCCAGGGCGCTCCCGTGTGGCGCGGCGAGCTGTGTCCGGAGAACGACAGGGGCACGTACACCAGCCAGGCGCGCACCAAGCGGGGCAACCGGCGGAGTGAATCGCTGCTCCGCGAGGCCGAGTTGTGGTCGGCCACAGCCGCCGTACGCGACAACGTCCCGTATCCGTACGACGAACTCGACACGCTGTGGAAGAAGGTCCTGCTCCATCAGTGCCACACCGTACTGGCGGGTGCCTCGATCTCCTGGGTGCACGAGGAGGCCGAGCAGTCGTACCGCGAGATCCACCGGCGGCTGGAGAAGCTGATCCACCGCGCCACAAGCGCCTCCGGATCCGGATCCGGCTCGTCCAACGGTGTCTCCCGCTCCCGTGTGTCCGTCTTCAACGCAGGGCCGCGTCGGCGCCGTGAGGTGGTGGTACTCGACGGCGACGGTTCCACCGCGGCCGAGGGTCAGTCGCTGGCCGACGGCAGGACCGCCGTCCTCGCGCAGGCGCCCGCACTGGGCGCGGGGCCCGCCCGGCTGCCACTCGGCGACGACGCCCCGGTGACGGTGAGCGCGGCGGCCGACGGCGGCCACACCCTGGACAACGGGCTCCTGCGGATCCGTATCGACGCGGCCGGACTCGTGTGCTCCGCAGTGGACTTGGCCACCGGCCGCGACGCCATCGCGCCGGGCGCGGCGGGCAATCTGCTCCAGTTGCACCGCGACGACCCGCCGAGCCGAAGCGCCCGCGATCTGGACGTCCGTCACCGCGCCGTCCACCGGGACCTCGGCCGGGCCTCCCGCGTCGAAGTCACCGAGCGGGGCCCACTGTTGGCCTCCGTCCTGGTGGAGCGCTCCACCGGCAGGTCCACGATCGCCCAGCGGCTCTCGCTGACTTCGGGAAGCCAGGTCCTGACTGTGGACACCGATGTCGACTGGCGCGAGCAGGACACCCTGCTCAAGGCCGCCTGGCCGCTGGACGTGCACGCCGAACACAGCAGTGGCGAGATCCAGTTCGGCCATGTCCAACGTTCCACGCACGAGAACACCGACCGGGACGGGGCCGGTTGCGAGGTCTGGGCGCACCGCTGGATCCATGTCGGCGAGCACGGCTGGGGGGTCGCGCTGGCAGGGGACTCCACGTACGGCTACGACGTGGCGCGGCACACCCGCGAGGACGCCGGGACCACCACGACCGTACGGCTCTCCCTGCTGCGCGCCGCCCACAGCCCCGACCCGCATGCCGACCGCGGCCCGCAGCGGTTCCGGCACACCCTGCGGCCCGGGGCGGAGATCGGCGACGCGATCGCCGAGGGATACGCGCTCAACCTGCCGCTGCGACCGGGACCCGCCGGACCGGACGTACGGCCGCTGGTCTCGGTCGGTCATCCGGATGTCGTCGTGGAGGCCGTGAAGCTCGCGGACGACCGCTCGGGGGACGTGGTGGTACGGCTCTACGAGTCACGCGGCGGGCGGGCGCGCACGAGGCTCACCGCCGGGTTCCCGGTCACGGGCGTGTACGAGACGGACCTCCTGGAGGACACCCTCGCCGTCCGTCCGTACGAAGGGGACGCGGTCGCGCTGACGCTGCGGCCGTTCCAGATCCTCACCCTGCGGCTGGCCCGCGGGCTCCCCGGAGCGGACGGCGGCAAGCACATGTCCCGCGCGGACCACACCGATCACACCGACAGCACTGATCACACCGACAGGACCGATCACACCGGCGGCACAGACCACGCCGATCACACCGGCGGCGCGGACCGGACCGGCCGCGCGGAGCGGACCGGAGGCCCCCGTGCCTGACGCCCGTACGAACGTGGGCCCGAGCGGCTCGCTGCCGCCGGAGCACCGGACCGTCCTGCGCCGCTGGGCCGAGGAGGGCGGCCAGCTCGCCACCCGGGCGAACGTCGTCCTGCTCGCGGCGGACGGACTGCGCGACGCCGAGATCTCCCGTCGGCTCGGGGTGTCCCGACAGACCGTCGGCAGCTGGCGCCAGCGCTGGACGAGCGGGGGCCTCGACGGCCTCGGGCACCGCCCGCGCACCGGCAGGCCGGCCACCGTGGACGAGGCGGAGGTCGTCACGCGTACGTTGCTCGCCCCGGGCGGCAGCGGCGCTTCCCGTGCGGTGGCAAGGGAGTTGGGGCTCTCGCACGCCACGGTCGCCGGGATCCGGCGGCGTTGGCGGCTCACCCCCGACGAGGCCTCCGCGCCTTCCGTACCGACCAGACCGCCGCTGCCCGGCGCCGACGTCTGGGTGATGGGCCTGTACGTCGACCCGCTGCGCGCCGTGCTCCTGGCGGGCACCCGGCAGCGGGCGCGACCGCAGGCCACGGCGGGGACGGTGATCGGGCCCGACCTGCTCGCCGGACTCGACCGGGCCATGGACGCGGCCCTGACGGCGGCGCCCGCGTGGCGTACCGGGGACCTGGAGCGGGCGGCCGGGAAAGGGCCGGGCGAGGAGGAGACGGGCAACGAGACAGCCGGCATCGCCGGGTATCTGGCGGAGGCCAGCCGGGGCCATCCGGATCTGGACCTCCACGCGATCACGCTCTGGGACACCGCCGTCGTACCCGCGTCCTTCGACGCGGACGGCGTTCCCCGCTCTCCCCACTCCCCCGGCGCCGCCCGTCCCGACGCGAGAAGGGTGACGCACCACCACATCCCGGTCAGGTCGACATGGCGCAGTTTCCTGCGGGCGATGATCGCGCTCGATTCCACCAGCCATCCCGAGTCCTCGCGCCGCGTCTATCTCGATCTGGCCGCCGAGCTCGACCGGTACGCGGCGGGCCCGCAGGAAGGCCCCCGCACCGCTGTGCGCTGGCTGCGCGAGAACGTCGCCGGTCATCTGGGCGCGGACCGTCCCGCGGCCGGTGCGGTGCGGCACCAGGCCTGGAGCGGCGTCAATCAGATCGATCTCGGCTCTTTCAACGAGTGCGTGGTCATCGAGACGGTACGGCTGTCCGGCACCATCACCCGCGGCGAGATCGCCCACCGCACCGGGCTCACCCAGCAGTCGGTGTCCCGCATCGCGCGCTCGCTGCTCGACCGGGGGATCCTCATCGAGGACGCCCAGCGCCGCGCAACCTCGGGCAAGCCGCGCACCCCCGTACGGCTGTCGGGTACGGCCGCGCACGCGCTCGGCATCCATATCGACCCGGAAGTGCTCACGGCGGTCGTCATCGATCTCGACGGGGCGATCGTCCGCACCCGCACCCGGCCCGTCACGGCGGACATCAATCCGGCGGAGTTCGTGGAACGGGTGGCCTCGCTGGGCCGCGAGACGCTGGCCGAGGCACGCGGGGCGGTGCGCGAGGACGGCTTCCTCGGCATCGGCGTGGCCGTCCCCGGCCCCGTCGACATCGCTTCCGGCACCGTGCTCGGTCCGCCGCTGATGTCGGCGTGGGGCGATCTCCCACTGTTGTATCTGCTCAAGGACCACTTCCCGTGCCCCGTCATCATGGAGAAGGACTCCACCGCCGCGGCCGCCGGGGAGCGGTGGATCGGCCGGGAGCGCAGGGCCCGGGATTTCGCGTACCTCTATCTCGGTACGGGGGTCGGTACGGGCCTCTACCTCAACGGTGACCTCTACCGGGGGATCAGCGCCAACGCCGGGGAGTTCGGGCAGTTGTGCGCGATCGCGCTGGGACGGGTGGACAAGGACGGCCGTCCCGAGATCCTGCCCGAGTGCAATCCGCCGGTGTCCGTGCCCGACCTCGCCGTACGGGGCGGGATGCGGCTGACGCCGGCCGCCGCGTCGGGGAGCACCGCCGCGTATCTGGCGGTGGGCGAGGCCGCGGCGGCGGGTGATCCCGCGGCGGCCGCCGCCGTACGGGAGGTCGCACAGGCCGTCGGGCGGGGGGCGCTGGGGCTCATCGACCTGCTGGACATCGACCTGATCGTGCTCGGCGGACCGTTCTTCACCGAGGACGTCGCCGGCTTCTACGTGGACGAGATCGCCCGTACCGTCAACGAGTTCCCGACGGCGAGACGGCTGCGGCGGGTCGAGGTCGAGCCGTCCGTGCTGAGCGCGCAGGCGGCGGCGGTGGGAGCCGCGTCCACGATCTTCCACGCGACGTTCACCCCGCGGTTGCGGGGACGCGGCGGCGCGGGCCGCCGGGACTGAGCCCGGCGGCCCGCGCCCGATCCGTGTGCCGCTGCCGGTCCTTCGTGGTCAGGCTCCCGGCCGCGTCAGACTCTCGGCCGGGTCAGGTCCTTGGCTGGGTCAGACCCTCGGCTGGGTCGGCCTGTTCGGCGTCAGGGGGAGTTGGCCCTTGAGCATGCGTCCGCCGTCCGCGGTCAGCCGCAGGTAGTAGTCGGACGAGCAGGAGGTGCCGTCCTCGTCCAGCGCCCAGATCCCGGATCCCGACGGCACATCGGCGCCCGTCTCGGCGGTTTTGGCGATCTGGTTGCCTTCGTTGAACTCGTCGAACATGGAGATGTAGAAGCCCTGGACGTTGATCCCGACCAGGTTGTAGAACTG
>NZ_JBIVLO010000011.1:0-252673 GCF_044751305.1 Streptomyces sp. NPDC088725 | reverse complement strand
TACATTCCGAACCCGGAAGCTAAGCCTTTCAGCGCCGATGGTACTGCAGGGGGGACCCTGTGGGAGAGTAGGTCGCCGCCGAACAATTTTTATGGAGAGGGCCCTGTACCGGGATGGTACAGGGCCTTTTCTGCGTTTTCGGGGCGATTCAGCCGCACCCCGCGGCATGCTCAGGCCCGTCCTGAGGGTAGGGTCAGAAGGCATCGTTGGCACATTTCCACACAGGAGGCCCCCGGATGGAGGTCCAGGAGACCCGCGTTCAAACGGATCGGGTACTCACTATCCCCAACATCCTGAGCATGGCTCGCCTCGTCGGCGTACCACTCTTCCTGTGGCTGATCCTCCGGCCCGTCTTCGGCGGCGGGCAGAGTGACGGCTGGGCCCTGCTCGTACTGGCCCTGAGCGGCATCAGCGACTACCTCGACGGCAAGCTGGCCCGTCGGTGGAACCAGATCAGCAGCCTGGGCCGGCTCCTCGACCCCGCCGCCGACCGCCTCTACATCCTTTCCACCCTGGTCGGCCTGACCTGGCGGGAGATCCTGCCGCTCTGGCTCACCGCGGCGCTATTGGCCCGCGAGGTGATGCTCTTGGTGATGGTGGGAATCCTCCGAACGCACGACTATCCGCCTCCCCAGGTGAACTTCCTCGGGAAGGCAGCTACCTTCAACTTGATGTACGCCTTCCCGCTCCTGCTTCTCAGTGACGGAAACGGATGGCTTGCGTCACTCGCCGAAGTTTTCGGGTGGGCTTTCGCCGGATGGGGTACAACTCTGTATTGGTGGGCAGGAATCCTGTACGTGGTCCAGGTCCGCCGGCTCGTCCGGGCGGATGCCGTGGCCGATTGATCTCGTCGCTGTGGTGCCGTGCAGAGTCGCCGGCCCACGCCTGACGCCAAATGGCCTGTCCAGACGGGTGAAGTCGGCGAGATTTTTTCTTCAAGGAGGACGCTTCCGACATGAAGGCCGTCGTGATGGCCGGTGGCGA
This sequence comes from Streptomyces sp. NPDC088725, assembly GCF_044751305.1. Taxonomy (NCBI): domain Bacteria; kingdom Bacillati; phylum Actinomycetota; class Actinomycetes; order Kitasatosporales; family Streptomycetaceae; genus Streptomyces; species Streptomyces sp. NPDC088725. The sequence goes on along the minus strand of NZ_JBIVLO010000011.1, from coordinate 251,689 downwards.
AGGTACGCGACTTCGCCCCATGACCTCGAGTATGCCCAAGCCGCTCCTGCCGGTCGCAAACCGGCCGATCATGGAGCATGTGCTCCGGCTGCTCAAGCGCCATGGACTCAGTGAAACCGTCGTAACAGTGCAGTTCCTCGCCTCCCTCGTCAAGAATTACTTCGGCGACGGGGAAGAACTGGGCATGGAGCTGACCTATGCCAACGAGGAGAAGCCGCTCGGTACGGCGGGGAGCGTGAAGAACGCCGAGGAAGCTCTGAAGGACGACGCTTTCCTCGTCATCTCCGGTGACGCTCTGACCGACTTCGACCTGACCGACCTGATCGCCTTCCACAAGGAGAAGGGCGCACTGGTGACGGTGTGCCTGACCCGGGTGCCGAACCCGCTGGAATTCGGCATCACGATCGTGGACGAAGAGGGAAAGGTCGAGCGCTTCCTGGAAAAGCCCACCTGGGGCCAGGTCTTCTCCGACACGGTCAACACGGGCATCTACGTCATGGAGCCCGAGGTCTTCGACTATGTCGAGGCAGACGTCTCGGTGGACTGGTCCGGTGATGTCTTCCCTCAGCTCATGAAGGAAGGCAAGCCCATCTACGGCTATATCGCCGAGGGCTACTGGGAAGACGTCGGCACGCACGAGAGCTATCAGAAGGCCCAGGCAGACGTTCTCGAGGGCAAAGTCGACGTCGACATCGACGGCTTCGAGATCTCTCCAGGCGTGTGGGTCGCCGAGGGCGCCGAGGTGCACCCCGACGCCGTCCTGCGCGGCCCGCTGTACATCGGTGACTACGCCAAGGTCGAGGCGGACGCGGAAATCCGCGAGCACACCGTCATCGGATCCAACGTGGTCGTCAAAACCGGGGCGTTCCTGCACCGTGCGGTGGTCCACGACAACGTCTACATCGGACAGCACTGCAATCTCCGCGGCTGTGTGATCGGCAAGAACACCGACGTGATGCGTGCGGCCCGGATCGAGGACGGCGCGGTCATCGGCGACGAATGTCTCGTCGGCGAGGAATCGATCATCCAGGGCAATGTGCGGGTCTACCCGTTCAAGACCATCGAGGCCGGCGCGTTCGTCAACACCTCGGTGATCTGGGAATCGAGGGGACAGGCGAATCTCTTCGGAGCACGCGGTGTCTCCGGGATCCTGAACGTCGAGATCACACCCGAGCTGGCGGTACGGCTGGCCGGCGCGTACGCCACCACGCTGAAGAAGGGGTCCACGGTCACCACGGCGCGTGACCACTCCCGTGGTGCACGTGCGCTCAAGCGGGCCGTGATCTCCTCGCTCCAGTCCAGCGCCATCGACGTACGCGACCTGGAGAACGTGCCGCTGCCCGTCGCCCGGCAGCAGACCGGCCGCGGCAGCGCGGGCGGCATCATGATCAGGACATCCCCCGGGGTCCCCGACTCGGTGGACATCATGTTCTTCGACGAGCGGGGCTCCGACCTCTCGCAGGCCGGTCAGCGCAAACTCGACCGGGTTTACGCGCGGCAGGAGTACCGGCGTGCGTTCCCCGGTGAGATCGGGGACCTGCACTTCCCGGCGAGCGTCTTCGACTCGTACACGGGCTCACTCCTCCGCAACGTCGACACGTCGGGGATCGCCGAGGCGGGCCTCAAGGTCGTGGTCGACGCGTCCAACGGAAGCGCCGGTCTGGTGCTGCCCAGCCTGCTGGGACGGCTCGGGGTCGACGCGCTGACCATCAACCCCGGTCTTGACGAGTCCAGGCCCACGGAGACGGCGGAGTCGCGCCGCTCGGGCCTGGTCAGGCTCGGTGAGATCGTCGCATCCGCGCGCGCGGCCTTCGGCGTGCGGTTCGACCCCGTCGGCGAGCGCGTGTCCCTCGTGGACGAGCGGGGCCGGATCATCGAGGACGACCGGGCGCTGCTGGTGCTCCTCGACCTGGTCGCGGCCGAGCGGCGCAGCGGGCGGGTGGCGCTGCCCGTCACGACCACCCGGATCGCCGAGCAGGTCGCCGCCTACCACGGCACGCAGGTGGAATGGACGACGACCTCGCCCGACGACCTGACCCGGGTCGGCCGCGAAGAGGAGACGATCTTCGGCGGTGACGGCCGCGGGGCCTTCATCGTGCCGGAGTTCAGCAGCGTCCTGGACGGTACGGCGGCCTTCGTGCGGCTGCTCGGCCTGGTGGCCCGTACACAGCTCACGCTGAGCCAGATCGACGCCCGTATACCGCGAGCCCATGTCCTCAAGCGGGACCTCGCCACGCCGTGGGCGGTCAAGGGGCTCGTGATGCGCAGCGTCGTGGAAGCGGCGGGTGACCGGCAGGTCGACACCACCGACGGCGTGCGGGTCGTCGAGGCCGACGGCCGCTGGGTGATGGTGCTGCCCGACCCCTCCGAGGCCGTCACCCATCTGTGGGCGGAAGGCCCCGACGACGCGTCGGCGCAGGCGCTGCTCGACGAGTGGGCGACCGTGGTGGAGAGCGCGGGTCACTGACCCGACAGGAGTGTGCCGGGCGGTGTCCCTCGCGACGCCGCCCGGCACACTGCGTGGGGCCATTCGGTGGTAGCGCCCGTGGCGTGCGACGATGTGCGTCATGCCCCAGCCGCCCCCCATTCGGAGCACAGACACCCCCCGTCCGCGTCCCGACGCGTCGATGTCGCTGCTGACCAATGTGATGGACCACAGCCTCGACGAGGGATACGCGGAGGCGGCGGCCCGCAGGGACGCCGAGGAGGGCGGACTGCCGCGCACGCTGCGGGCGAAGCTCGGGCTCGCGGCCGGTCTGGTGCTGGCCGCGACGGTCGTCACCGTCGGGGCGGCCCAGGCGCGGATCTCGGCGCCGGTGGTGGCCAAGGAGCGCCAGGAGCTGATCGACAGGATCGACGCGGAGACCTCGTCGGCGGACGCCATGGAGCGGACCGTGGACAAGCTCCGCGTCGACGTCGGCAACCGTCAGCGCGCGGCCCTGCGGGAACACGGCGGTGACCAGGGTGAGTTGGTGGCCCTGCTGGCCGGCGCGACCGAGGTGCGCGGTCCCGGCGTGAAACTGGTCGTCGATGACGCCAAGGGCAGCGAATCGGGCGGCGGCGGACCGCGCGAGAGCAGTGATTTCTCCGACACGGGCCGGGTCCGCGACCGTGACATGCAACGCGTCGTCAACGGTCTGTGGGAATCGGGTGCCGAGGCCATCGCCATCAACGGCCAGCGCCTGACGGCGCTTTCGGCGATCCGTGCCGCGGGCGACGCCATACTGGTCGACAACAGGCCCCTGGTGCCCCCGTACACGGTCCTCGCGGTGGGCGACGCGAAAAAGCTCAGCATCACGTTCCAGGACAGCGCCGACGGCCAGTACCTGCACGCGCTCCAGGAGAGCTTCGACATCCGTACCGGCATCGCCGACCAGGGCGAGGTGCGGCTGCCGCCCGCGCCGAGCCTGATCGTACGTACAGCAGAGCCGAGGACCGCCGACGCCGGAAAGGGCGACGGGCAGGACGCGGCCGACACAGGGAAGGGCACATCGTGATCGCCGTACTGGGCCTCGTTGTGGGAGTCGTGGTCGGGCTGTTGGTCAGGCCCGAGGTGCCCGCGGTGGTCGAGCCGTATCTGCCGATCGCTGTCGTGGCCGCTCTCGACGCGGTCTTCGGCGGCCTGCGGGCCATGCTCGACGGGATCTTCGTGGACAAGGTCTTCGTCGTCTCCTTCCTCTCGAACGTCGTCGTGGCCGCGCTGATCGTCTTCCTGGGCGACAAGCTGGGCGTGGGTGCCCAGTTGTCCACCGGTGTGGTCGTGGTGCTCGGCATCCGGATCTTCTCCAACGCTGCCGCGATCCGCCGGCACGTGTTCCGGGCGTGACGCCGATGAGCGACGTGATCAGCGACGAGACGGGCCGGGAGGACGAGACGGTCCAGGAGGAGGCGAAGCCTCTCACCGGCCGTCAGAGGCTGCTTGCCGGGCTGTGGCCGCCGCGTGTCACGCGCGCCCAACTCATCGTCGCCGTACTGTTGTTCGTGCTTGGTCTGGGACTTGCCATCCAGGTCAGGTCGAACAGTGACGACAGTGCGCTCCGCGGGGCGCGTCAGGAGGACCTTGTGCGGATCCTCGACGAACTCGACAACCGCACCCAGCGGCTCGACGACGAGAAGCAGCGGCTGGACGCGCAGCGCACCGAGTTGGAGACCAGTTCGGACCAGGCGGAGGAGGCCCGTAAGCAGACGCTCGAGAAAGAGCAGCAGTTGGGCATCCTTGCCGGTACTGTCGCGGCACAGGGACCCGGTATCACCCTCACCATCAACGATGGTGGTGGCACGGTCGAACCGGACATGCTGCTGGACGCGATCCAGGAGCTGCGGGCGGCCGGTGCCGAGGCGATTCAGGTCAATACTGTCCGGGTCGTCGCGGATACTCACTTCTCGGGAACGGGCGGTGGCATCGAGGTGGACGGCAAGCGGGTGACCGCTCCGTACCGCTTCAAGGTCATCGGCAAGCCGCAGGATCTGGAGCCCGCGCTCAACATTCCGGGTGGTGTGGTGCAGACGTTGGAGAAGGAGCAGGCCACCGCCGCCGTGGCCCGCTCTGAGAAGATCATTGTGGATGCCTTGCGACCGGCGCAGCGGCCTGACTACGCTCGGTCGTCATCGCAGTGAGGCGGCGGTGCATGGGAGGTGTTCGAGGCGGGCATGAGGTTGCGGGGGGTCGGCGCACGATCAGCGTGATGTGTGGTGGAAACTGTCCGGTGGATGCGGATGTTGTCAAGATGTCCGGGCCGGCAGATGTGTTCATTCAGGGTTCGTCCTGCCCCACGGGCGGGTCTGTATCGGTCAAGGGGAATCGCCCGTGAAGTTGTTTGGGAAGTTGTTCGGCAAGAGCGCACGCGAAGAAGGCAGCGGTTCTGCCCGTCATCGTGCGGCGCGCCAAGGCGGAAGCGAGGAGCCGAGTGGCGACCGCCCGCTCTTCCGTGACCAGGTGGCCGGTCAGGACGGCGGCGCAGGCGCGCCGGCCGGTCCCGGCCGCATAGGTTCCGGAGACGCACCGGCGCCCGGTGGAGAGTTCCCCACCGGTACGTACGCGACCAATCAGGGGGGTCCCGCGGGCCCGCCCGTCTGCACGAGGTGCGGCCACCAGAACACGGAAGCCGGCCGCTTCTGCTCCAACTGCGGCGCACCGCTGCGGCCGGGAACGCCGGCGGAGCGTCCGTCGGAGACGACCTCGACGATCTCCATCTCGGGTCTCGAGGCGTACGACGCGGAGGTCACCGGCCAGACGTCACTGCCTTCGCTCTCTCCCGAGGCGCAGGCAGCCGTCGACGCCCTGCCGCTCGGCTCGGCGCTCCTGGTGGTACGCCGCGGTCCGAACTCGGGCAGCCGCTTCCTCCTGGACGGCGAGCTGACCACGGCGGGACGCCACCCGCAGAGCGACATCTTCCTGGACGACGTGACGGTGTCGCGTCGCCATGTGGAGTTCCGCAGGGGCGGGGACGGTCACTTCACCGTCTCGGACGTGGGCAGCCTGAACGGTACGTACGTCAATCGTGAGCGGATCGATTCGGTCCTGCTGGCGAACGGCGACGAAGTCCAGATCGGTAAGTACCGGCTGGTCTTCTACGCGAGCCAGCGGGGCGTGTGACCCTCAGGGAAGGTCCATGCTGCGAACACCGACAGGCGGTGCCGGTAACGGCACCGCCTCACCGGCCGACCCCCTCGTGAGTATCGGGGCGGTGTTGCACCGGCTGCGGGACGAGTTCCCGGAAGTCACCATCTCCAAGATCCGCTTCCTGGAGGCCGAAGGTCTCGTGGAGCCGCGCAGGACGCCTTCCGGTTATCGGAAATTCAGCCCGGATGACGTCGAGCGCCTGGCTCAGGTGCTGCGGATACAGCGGGACCACTATCTTCCCCTGAAGGTCATCAGGGAGCACCTGGACGCCGTCGGCCGCGGCGAGCAGGTCCCTCTGCCGAGCCCGCAGCGCGAGCTGCTGGACGGCACCTGGGAGGCCCCGCCGGCCGAGCCGCAGACGGCGGTGCGGATCGGCCGTGCGGAGCTGCTGGCCGCCGCTGAGGTCGGCGAGAGCACCCTGGACGAGTGGGAGGCGTACGGCCTCATCACTCCGATGCCGGAGGGTGGCTACGACGCCGAATCCGTCACCGTGGCGAAACTGGTCGCGGATCTCGGAAAATTCGGTCTCGAACCGAGGCATCTCCGCGTGATGAAAGCGGCGGCCGAACGTGAGGCCGGATTGGTCGAACAGGTGGTGGCACCCCTGCGCCGGCACCGGAATCCGCAGACCAGGGCCCATGCGGAGGCCACCACGAAGGAACTCGCCTCGCTGTCCGTACGACTGCACGCGGCGCTGGTCAGGACGGCTCTCGGAGTCCGCCGTCTCTGAGCATTGGGGGAGCCCGACTACCCAAACCGGCCGGGCACGACCTAGGGTTGCTGTGTGAACGAGCTCGACGTTGTGGGTGTCCGGGTGGAAATGCCCTCCAACCAGCCGATCGTGCTCCTGCGTGAAGTGGGAGGCGACCGCTACCTCCCCATCTGGATCGGACCGGGGGAGGCCACCGCCATTGCCTTCGCCCAGCAGGGCATGGCCCCGGCGAGGCCGCTGACGCATGACCTCTTCAAGGACGTCCTTGAAGCGGTGGGACAGGAACTGACCGAGGTCCGCATCACGGACCTGCGGGACGGTGTCTTCTACGCCGAGCTGGTCTTCGCCAGCGGGGTCGAGGTGAGCGCCAGGCCGTCCGATGCCATAGCTCTCGCGCTGCGCACCGGCACGCCGATCTACGGCAGCGACGGGGTGCTTGACGATGCGGGCATCGCCATCCCCGACGAGCAGGAGGACGAGGTGGAGAAGTTCCGTGAGTTCCTCGACCAGATCTCTCCCGAAGACTTCGGGACCAACAGCCAGTGACTGGCTCTTGAGCGCCTGAGAAATGCCCTGGGAGGGGCCCCGGGCGGGGCTCCGACAGGGCATTCGGTCAGCCTTTCCCCGGAACACGAGCCGGGAAACCACTCTTGGGGTGATTATCACTCGGCGTGGCGAGTGTGGCGATCGTTGACGCACCCCTGGTGACTGCCTACCTTCGACAAAGCAGGTCAAGGACGGAGGTCGGCGTGACAAGCAGCAGTGACGGTACGGCGGCGGACGGTCCGTATCCGCTTCACAGCAGTGCGGCCGACCCAGGTGCCGAGACGGTCGGATACCGGGGTCCTACCGCGTGCGCCGCGGCGGGTATCACGTACCGCCAGCTGGACTACTGGGCGCGTACGGGCCTCGTCGAGCCGAGCGTGCGCCCGGCGTACGGGTCGGGCACGCAGCGGCTCTACAGCTTCCGGGACGTGGTGGTCCTCAAGATCGTCAAGAGGTTCCTGGACACCGGCGTCGCGCTCCAGAACATCAGGGCGGCGGTCCAGCACCTGCGGGCGGGCGGGTTCCAGGACCCGGAGCGCACGACGCTCATGAGCGATGGCGCGACGGTGTACGAATGCTCCTCGCCCGACGAGGTCGTACGCCTGCTCCAAAGCGGGCAGGGGATCTTCGGCATCGCGGTCGGCGTGGTGTGGCGGGACGTCGAAGTGGCGCTGTCCCAGCTCCACGGGGAGCGGATCGACACGGGCGAGACGCTGGTCGGGAACAACCCGGCCGACGAGCTGGCACGACGCCGGCGGGACCGGGCCGTCTGACCGGGGCGTGTGACCTGGTCGGGTCGTCCGACTCCGGCCATGTGCATCGGTCGTCAACGGCTCCTTCCGGCCTCGTACGGCGAGGCCGGGCGGCCGATTGTCAGTGGTCTGAGGCAGCATCGGTGAGGTGAGATCCGCACCGACGATCCTGCATCTGGACATGGATGCCTTCTTCGCCGCAGCCGAGCAGGCGGCGAAGCCGAGTCTGCGCGGAAAACCGGTGGTGGTCGGCGGCCTCGGCCCGCGCGGTGTGGTCTCGACGGCCTCGTACGAAGCCAGACGGTTCGGGGTGCACTCGGCCATGCCGATGGCGCAGGCGAGACGGCTCGCGCCGAACGCCGCGTATCTCGTGCCGCGCTTCGCCCTCTACCGCGCGATCAGCGAGCAGGTCATGGAGCTGCTCGGCCGTCTCTCGCCCTTGGTGGAGCCGTTGAGCCTTGATGAGGCCTTCGTGGACCTGGAAGCCGGCGGCTCGGCTCATGACACGGCGTCCGCACGGGAGGCCGGTGAGCGGCTGCGCAGGGACATCAGAGCGGTCACGGGGCTCACGGCCTCGGTGGGTCTCGCCGGATCCAAGATGCTGGCGAAGATCGGTTCCGAGCAGGCCAAGCCCGACGGCCTCGTGCTCATGGAGCCCGGCACGGAGCGCGAGCTGCTCGCGCCCATGTCCGTACGGACCCTGCCCGGAGTGGGACCGGCGACCGGCGAGCACCTGAGACGGGCCGGGATGACCACGATCGCCGATCTGGCGGAGGCGGGTGAGGACGAGCTGGTACGGCTGCTGGGGAAGTCGCACGGTGCCTCGATCTTCCGGATGGCGGTGGGACACGACGACCGGCCCGTGGTCTCCGAGCGCGAGGCCAAGTCCGTGTCCGTCGAGGACACCTTCGACGTGGATCTGCACGACCGGGTCCGGGTACGGACGGAGGTGAACAGGATCGCCGACCGGTGTGTGGAGCGGCTGCGGGCGAGCGGGCACTCGGGGCGGACGGTGGTGCTCAAGGTGCGGCGCTACGACTTCTCCACGCTGACCCGCTCGGAGACGCTGCGCGGGCCCACGGACGATCCGGGCGTGGTCCGGGAGGCCGCGGGACGGCTGCTGGAGGCCGTGGACACCACGGGCGGTGTGCGGCTGCTGGGAGTCGGTGTGACTGGGCTCGCGGACTATACCCAGGAAGATCTCTTCGCCCAGGCGGCGGAGGCACAGGCCGCGCTCCCGGAACCGGAGCCGGAATCGGAATCGGATCCGGTGGGCGCGATGGCCGCAGGCAGCGGGCCGTCCGCGGACAGCCGGCCGCCCGCGCCCGGGCCGGAGAGCGTGGCGGAAGCCGTGGAAGGCGCACCGGCCGAGCGGCGCTTCCCGTCCGGACACGATGTGCGCCACGCCGAGTACGGTCCGGGCTGGGTACAGGGCAGCGGGCTGCGGCGGGTCACGGTGCGCTTCGAGGAGCCGACGTCGGAGCCGGGACGGGTCAGGACGTTCTGGGTGGACGATCCCGACCTGGAGCTGTCCGATCCGCTGCCCCTGGTGCCGGGAGCGGACGTGGTGCCCGGAGCGGACCCCGTGCCCGGAGCGGACCCCGTGCCCGGACCGGGTCGGTTCCCGGCGCCGGGAACGGATCAGTCGTCCTTGCCGGCCACCCGCCCGAAGTCGCGCTTCGCGTCCCCGTCGGACAGCGACGCCGACCGCTCCGGCGGTTCCGGCTCGGGCAGCGGGAGGCTGTAGTGGTGGTAGAGCTGGAGTTCCTGCTCGGGCGAGAGATGACGGCCGACGCCGAAGTCCGGGGCGTCCTTGATCAGGGCGCGCTCGTACGGGACACGGAGAGTGTCGTCGGACAGCGTGCTCGGTGCGAGCGGGACGAAGGCGTCCCGGCTGAAGAACCCCGTACGTACGGCCGCCCACTCGGGCACACCGGTCGCGTCGTCCAGATACACCTCGTCCACCGTGCCGATCTTGCGGCCGTCACGGTCGAAGGCTTTGCGGCCGATCAGGCTGCGCGGATCGAACTCGGTCTCCACGTTCCCTCCAACAGGTCGCACCCGCTCGTCGAAACGGCCGGTATGAGTACTACGAAAGGGCAGATCCGGGGCGTCGGCCACTCGAAACTCCGTAGCGGAGGCGCGCTGGTAGGCTGGCAAACGGCTGCTGACCCTGTGCGGGAGAGTCCTCCGGAAGTTCGCCGGAGGCGCCGAAGGAGCAAATCCTCCCCGGAATCTCTCAGGCCCCCGTACCGCACGGACGAGGTCACTCTGGAAAGCAGGGCGGTTGTCCGACGGCATCCGCTCTCACCGACGGTGAAAACCGGACTGCCGCGAGGCGGGCCGGTGAAGCTCTCAGGTCGAGATGACAGAGGGGGAGGCCGTCCGGGCACCGCCATGGTGCCCCCGCAGGTCGCGTCGACCAGGAGGCCTCCGCAATGACCGCCAACCGCATTCCGCTCGCACAGCTGGAGCGAGGCACGCCCTTCGAACGTCGCCACATCGGGCCCGACGCGGGTGCGCAGGCGAAGATGCTCGCGCAGGTCGGCTACGGCTCGCTCGACGAGCTGACCGCCGCAGCCGTTCCCGACGTGATCAAGAGCACGGAAGCCCTGCGGCTGCCCGAGGCCCGTACCGAGGCCGAGGTCCTGGCCGAGCTGCGGACTCTCGCGGACCGCAATCAGGTGCTCGCGCCGATGATCGGCCTCGGCTACTACGGCACGTTCACGCCGCCGGTGATCCTGCGCAACGTCATGGAGAACCCGGCCTGGTACACGGCCTACACCCCGTACCAGCCGGAGATCTCGCAGGGCCGTCTCGAGGCGCTGCTGAACTTCCAGACGGTCGTCGCCGACCTGACCGGGCTGCCTACCTCGGGCGCCTCCCTGCTGGACGAGGGCACCGCGGCGGCCGAGGCGATGGCGCTGTCCCGCCGCGTCGGCAAGGTGAAGGACGGTGTCTACCTGGTCGACGCCGACGCCCTGCCGCAGACCGTCGCCGTGATCAGGACCCGCGCCGAACCGACCGGGGTCGAGGTCGTCGTCGCGGACCTGAGCGAGGGCATCCCGGCCGAGGTGGCCGAGCGCGGTGTCTTCGGTGTGCTGATCCAGTACCCCGGCGCCTCCGGTGCCGTGCGGGACATCAGGCCCGTCGTCGAGCGGGCCCATGAACTGGGCGCGATCGTCACCGTCGCCGCCGACCTGCTCGCCCTGACGCTGCTCACCTCGCCCGGTGAGCTGGGCGCGGACATCGCGGTGGGCACCACCCAGCGCTTCGGCGTACCGATGGGCTTCGGCGGACCGCACGCCGGCTTCATGGCCGTACGCGAGAAGTTCGCTCGCAACCTGCCCGGCCGGCTCGTCGGGGTCTCCGTCGACGCCGACGGCAACAAGGCGTACCGGCTGGCGCTCCAGACCCGTGAGCAGCACATCCGCCGCGAGAAGGCCACCAGCAACATCTGCACCGCGCAGGTGCTCCTCGCCGTGATGGCCGGGATGTACGCCGTCTACCACGGCCCCGACGGGCTGCGGGCGATCGCGGAGCGCACGCACCGGTACGCGACGCTGCTGGCCGAGGGGCTGCGCGCGGGTGGCGTCGAGGTCGTGCACGGCGCGTACTTCGACACCCTGACCGTCCGCGTCGAGGGCCGGGCCGCCGAAGCGGTCGCCGCCGCCCGCGACGGCGGGGTCAACCTCCACCTCGTCGACGCCGACCACGTCTCCTTCGCCTGCGACGAGACCACGGGGCGCGCGCAGCTCGCCGCCGTGTGGAGCGCCTTCGGCGTCGACGCGGACATCGAGGCGCTGGACGAGACGGTGGGCGACGCGCTGCCCGGCTCCCTGCTGCGCGCCGACGACTACCTGACCCACCCCGTTTTCCACCAGCACCGCTCCGAGACCGCGATGCTGCGCTACCTGCGCAAGCTCGCCGACCGCGACTACGCGCTGGACCGCGGCATGATCCCGCTCGGCTCCTGCACCATGAAGCTGAACGCGACCACCGAGATGGAGCCGGTCACCTGGCCCGAGTTCGGCGCGCTCCATCCCTTCGCCCCGGCCGAGCAGGCCGAGGGTTACCTCACGCTCATCCACGAGCTGGAGGACCGGCTCGCCGAGGTCACCGGCTACGACGCGGTGTCCCTCCAGCCCAACGCCGGTTCGCAGGGCGAGTTCGCGGGGCTGCTCGCCGTACGGGCGTACCACCGTGCGAACGGCGACACGCAGCGCACGGTCTGCCTCATCCCGTCCTCCGCGCACGGTACGAACGCGGCGAGCGCGGTGATGGCCGGTATGAAGGTCGTCGTCGTCAAGACCCGCGAGGACGGCGACGTCGACGTCGAGGACCTGCACGCCAAGATCGCGCAGTACGGTCCCGAGCTGGCCGTCCTGATGGTGACCTACCCGTCCACGCACGGGGTGTTCGAGGAGCACATCAGCGACATCTGCGCCGCCGTGCACGACGCGGGCGGTCAGGTCTACGTGGACGGCGCGAACCTCAACGCGCTGGTGGGCCTCGCCAAGCCGGGCAAGTTCGGCTCCGACGTCTCCCACCTGAACCTGCACAAGACGTTCTGCATCCCGCACGGCGGCGGCGGCCCCGGCGTCGGCCCCGTCGGTGTACGGGCCCACCTCGCGCCGTACCTGCCCAACCACCCGCTCCAGCCCACGGCGGGTCCCGAGACGGGCGTGGGGCCCATCTCGGCTGCTCCGTGGGGCTCGGCGGGCATTCTGCCCATCTCCTGGGCGTACGTCCGTCTGATGGGCGGCGAGGGCCTGAAGCGCGCCACGCAGGTCGCCGTGCTGGCCGCCAACTACATCGCGAAGCGCCTGGAGCCGCACTACCCGGTGCTGTACACCGGCCCGAACGGGCTGGTGGCCCACGAGTGCATCGTTGACCTGCGGCCGCTGTCGAAGGCGACGGGCGTCAGCGTCGACGACATCGCGAAGCGTCTGATCGACTACGGCTTCCACGCGCCGACGATGTCGTTCCCGGTGGCGGGCACGCTGATGATCGAGCCCACCGAGAGCGAAGACCTGAACGAACTCGACCGGTTCTGCGACACGATGATCGCGATCCGGGCGGAGATCGAGAAGGTCGCGTCCGGTGAATGGCCCGCGGAGGACAACCCGCTGCGCAACGCGCCGCACACCGCGGCCGCGCTCGGCGGCGAGTGGGACCACCCGTACAGCCGGGAGGAGGCGGTCTTCCCGGCCGGTGTCGCGGCCGCTGACAAGTACTGGCCGCCGGTCCGCCGGATAGACGGTGCGTTCGGCGACCGGAACCTGGTCTGCTCGTGCCCGCCGCTGGACGCGTACGACCACTGACGTACGGACGCGTACGCACGCTGACGTACCGCTACTGCGGTACAGCCGGCGTACGGCGGGCCCGCGGCGGCACGGATCATGCGTCTGGACGTGGCACGGGTCATGCGTCGGGGCCGGTACGGAGGAATCCCTCCGGCCGGCCCCTGTCAGTTCCAGCAGCCGTCACGCTGCCCGGCGGCCTCAGGCCGCCGCTGCCACCTGCTCGCTTCGCAACGGCCGGTGCGGGGCGATGATCTGGCCGTCCGGCAGCAGTTCACCGGTGTCCTCGAAGAGCAGAACCCCGTTGCACAGCAGACTCCAGCCCTGCTCAGGATGGTGTGCGACAAGGCAAGCGGCTTCTCTGTCGGCGGAATCGGCTGACGGGCAGGCGGGTTGATGCTGGCACATGGGTGGGTTCTTTCGCTGCGTCGAAGTGAGTGTCCTGCGGCTCGATGAGTTCACGGCCGCCCCCAGTATCTGTCGGTCCGGCCCCAGTGTTGCCCCACGGACGTCAATCCGCAGGGATTTCGCGGCAGCACTTCTTTCTGGTCGATGACGCTTCATCCGCGCGGACGGTTCAGTTCAACTTCGCCGGTGCTCCCGGTTCGGACCGTGCCCCGCGGCCGGGTGGCCGCGGGGCACGGGGGAGAGCCGCTGCGACTCCGGTCAGGCCGGGGTGCCCATGAGCGGGGCCGACGGGGCCAGGCGCAGCCCGATCACCGGCAGCAGTTCGGACACGCGGTGCGGACGGTGCGCCGCGAAGCCGGGGGGCGCCGGAGCCAGCGGCACGAGCAGGTCGGCCGGGGCGGGCGAGCCCTCGGCGGGCTCCGCGTCCGTGTTCTCGTGCAGCCACAGGGTGAGCATGTACAGGTCCGGCACGGCCAGCAGGCGCGGCTGGTAACCCTTCTGAAGGGTCTCCGCCTGGCGCAGCGCCCGCTCCGTGGCGGTGAGGTAGGGGCCCTCGAAGAATCTCGAGAAGGCCCAGCCGTCCGGGGTGAGCATCGTGTCGGCTGCCGCCACGGCCCGGTCGCCGCTGCGGATCAGGAACCGCCAGCCGGTCAGCATGGTCCGCGGGGCGCCGCCGGCCGTGGTGGGCCGGTTCAGTACGTAGACGGGAAGGGGAAGTTCGGGGCTCAGCGGTCCCTGGACGGACTGCAGAGCGGGGGTGCGGGCGTCACGTACAGCGGTGGGAGAACCGAGTGCCGTGAGGACACTGCGCAGGGCAGGCGCGGGGGCCGGGGGGACATGCAGCGGCATGGTGGGTTGCCTCTCACTCAGGAGACAGGGTGATGCGTGGGGTGGAGCGCGGGCGGGTGCGGACGTCGCTGTCAGCGTGCGGGGTCAAAGGCCGTCCCGGAGAAATGTGACCGGGCCCGGGCTCTCTGCCCTCGTTCGCGAGTTTATACGACATGTGTTCACACAATGTTTCTTCTAGCTGTCGCAGATATTGCGAACAAGACACTATCCGGACCGTCTGCTGCGCCTTTTTTGACGATAAACGGCGAACCCGCGCTTCTGGCCTGCGAGTACTGAGTGCCCACGGTCGGCTGAAAGATGTCGACTTTCCAGTTCCGATCGGTCGCTGGAGGCAAAACGTCATGCCATTGGAATGTGCCGCACGACCGTTTTTCGCCACTCCAGCGGTCGAGCCGTGTCGATCGGACGTTATGGATCACGCAGCCGGGGCACTATCGATCGTGACACGAGCGGCCGCCGGCCGTGGGACGACCACCCGAGGAGGGACACGTCAATGGGGGAGAAGGTCGAGGCGGACGGCTCAGGCAGCCTGTCCGATCGGCAGAGGTACCGCAGGAAGCTGCAGCAGTGTCTGACGGTGCTCGGGCGACTCCTGACGGAGAAGAGGTTCGACCGGCCGAAGAATCTGATGGGGCTGGAGATAGAGCTGAATCTGGCGGGGTCCGACGGGATGCCGCGCATGATGAATGCGGAGGTGCTGAAGCGCATCGCGAGCGGAGATTTCCAGACGGAACTGGGAATGTTCAACCTCGAAGTAAACATCGCTCCGCACCGCATCGACGGGCGCGTTCTCGATCAGCTCGCCGAGGAGTTGCGTGCCGGTCTCGGATATGCTCAGCGTAAAGCCAATGAGGTCGACGCCGGGATCGTGATGATCGGCATTCTGCCGACGCTCACCCAGGAGGACGTGGTCCGCGAGAACATCTCGGACGACGACCGCTACCGGCTGCTCGACGATCAGATGGTCGCGGCGCGCGGTGAGGACTTCACCCTGGACATCGAGGGCGTGGAGCGGCTCACCTGCACCTCGTCGTCCATCGCCCCCGAATCCGCGTGCACCTCCGTGCAGCTGCACCTGCAGGTCACGCCCGATCGTTTCGCGGACGCCTGGAACGCGGCGCAGGCCGTGGCGGCCGTACAGATCGCTGTCGGGGCCAACGCGCCCTTCCTGTTCGGCAGGGAGCTGTGGCGCGAGTCCAGGCCGCCGCTCTTCCAGCAGGCCACCGACGTCCGGCAGCCCGAGCTGGCGGCGCAGGGAGTGCGGCCGAGGACCTGGTTCGGCGAGCGCTGGATCGACTCCGCCTACGACCTGTTCGAGGAGAACCTGCGCTACCACTCCCCGCTGCTGCCGATGTGCGACGACGAGGACCCGATGCGGGTGCTCGACGAGGGTGGAATGCCCGCCCTCCAGGAGCTGGTGCTGCACAACGGCACGGTCTACCGCTGGAACCGGCCGGTGTACGAGGTCGCCGGCGGCATGCCGCATCTGCGGGTGGAGAACCGCGTACTGCCCGCGGGGCCCACGGTCACCGACGTGGTGGCCAACGCGGCGTTCTACTACGGTCTGGTGCGCGCGCTCGCCGAGGACGCCAGGCCGGTGTGGAGCAAGCTGTCCTTCGAAGCGGCGGCCGAGAACTTCGACGCCGCCTGCCGTTACGGCATCGACGCCGAGCTGCGGTGGCCGCGTCCCGGGCGCTCCGGCGGTACGACGATGGTTCCGGCGGTCAAGCTCGTACGGGACGAACTCCTGCCGCTCGCCGCGGCCGGGCTCGACGCCTGGAACATCGCGCCCGTGGACCGTGACTTCTACCTCGGTGTGATCGAGGAGCGGTGCAAACGCCGGGTCAACGGAGCCTCGTGGCAGGTGGACACGTACCACCAGGCGCTGGAGGCGGGGCTCGGACGCGAGGCCGCGCTCGCGGCGATGACACGCCGCTACAGCGAGCTGATGCACCGGGGTGACCCGGTGCACACGTGGCCCGCCGGTCTGTCCGGGCCCTCCGCCGGCTGGTGAGGGGCGCGCGGCCGTGACCGGACGTGGTCGCGGCCGCGCGTGATCATGGGCGGACGTGGTCATGGGCGGTGCGGCGGGGATCCGTGCCGCCCATGAGCGGATCCGCCGCCGACGCGGCGCGGCGAACGGACCCTGCCCGCCCCGGCCACGTGCTCGTCGGGCAAGCTGTCTCCTCGGGAGTGATGACACAACTGGAGGCAGGAGTGAAGGCGGAAGTGGGACACGTGGCCGGTCCTTCTCCCCGGGAAGACCTCTCGCGGAGGACTTTCGGGTCGGAGACCGTGCTCGTCCTGGCGCTTTCGCTGGGTGCGAGCGGTGTGTCGGCGCTGATCAGCTTTATCGGTTCGGTGACCAAACCCGGAGCGCTGCGGGACCAGGCCGCCACACTCAACTCCTCGGCGGCGCCCGGCCGGCCGTGGCTCGATCTCGCCTGGCAGCTCTTCGGGATCAGTACCGCGCTCGTGCCGGTCGCGCTGGTGGCGCACCTCCTGCTGAGGGAGGGCAGCGGACTGCGCGCCATCGGCTTCGACCGCACCCGGCCCTGGCCCGACCTCGGCCGCGGGACGCTCGTGGCGGCCGGGATCGGAAGCGTCGGGCTCGCGTTCTATCTGGTGGCCCAGGAGATGGGCTTCAATCTGACCGTCGTACCGGAATCGCTGCCTGACGTGTGGTGGAAGTTCCCGGTGCTGATCCTCTCCGCGGTGCAGAACGCCGTGCTGGAGGAGGTCATCGTCGTCGGATACCTGCTGCGCAGGCTGGGGCAGCTGGGGTGGACGCCGATGGCCGCGCTGGCCGCCAGCGCGGTGCTGCGCGGTTCGTACCACCTGTACCAGGGGATCGGCGGCTTCCTCGGGAACATGGCGATGGGCGTCGTCTTCGTGCTGCTCTACCGGCGCTGGGGGCGCGTCGGCCCGCTCGTCGCGGCCCATGCGCTGCTGGACATCGGGGCCTTCGTGGGCTTCGCGCTGCTGGCGGGCAAGGTCGGCTGGCTGCCCACGGGGTGAGGCGGGACGGGCAGGGGCGGAACGTGTTCGGCGGAACGTGCTGGGGCCGAACGTAGTGGGGGCGTACGGATTGGTCCGTACGCCCCTTACGTGTTTCCGGGGGTGGCCAACAGTGAGGCCCGGGGGCGGGGCTCAGGGTGACGTGAGCAGTTCGCCGTCGATGACCGTCACCGCCCGGCCGGTGAGCAGGGTCCGCTCACCGCGCAGCGAGGTGTGCACGAGTCCGGTACGTGCCGAGGCCTGGAGGCCGGTCAGCTCGCCGCGGCCGGTCCTGGCGGACCAGAACGGGGCGAGAGCCGTGTGCGCGCTGCCGGTCACCGGGTCCTCGTCGATGCCGACGCCGGGAAAGAAGCCGCGCGAGACGAAGTCGTAGCCGTGCGCCGGGTCGTCGGCCGCGGCGGTGACGATGACGCCGCGCCGGGACAGCGCCGCGAGTGAGGCGAAGCGCGGTGTGAGGCCGCGTACGGTCCGCTCGTCCGTGAGCTCGACCAGCAGGTCTCCGACGTGTTCCGAGGTGTCGTGCACCGAGACCGGTTCGGCGCCCAGCGCCTCGGCGATCCCGGGCGGCGCGGCTACCGGGGTCAGCGTGGACGTGGGGAAGTCGAGGCTGAGGGAGCCGTCCTCGCGCGCGGTGGCGCCGAGAATCCCCGGACGCGCCGCGAACCGCACGGCGCCCGCGGCTTGTCCCGTGGAGCGCAGCACATGTGCCGTGGCCAGGGTGGCGTGGCCGCACATGGAGACCTCGGTGACCGGCGTGAACCACCGCAGTGCCCAGTCGGCGTCGCCACCGGGCGGCAGGGGATGGGCGAAGGCCGTTTCCGAGAGGTTCACCTCGGCCGCCACGCGCTGGAGCCAACTGTCGTCCGGGAAACCGCCGGAGTCCAGTAGCACGACCCCGGCGGGGTTGCCGGCGAAGGGACGGTCGGTGAACGCGTCGACGATTCGAATCCGCATGGCACCGACCGTACTGCCGGAATGCTCATGCGCGGGAGCCCATGGGCTCCCGCGGCGAGGACACCGCGCGACCGTACCGGGCGAGGAGAGCGGAGGCGAGGGGTGTGGACCCCTCGCCCGGCCGGGCTGCGGGCCGCGAACCCTGTCGTCGTCCGCAACCGGCCCGGACACGAACCTGTGGGAGAAACCGAAAAATTGACGGCATCTCATATCTGTTTTCGGTCAAGTGATTTCCCGAAGATCTACGCGAACCGTGCGGTGAAGCTGAAGTGCCCTCAGCGGGAGCGAGACGCCGGCCCGCTCATCGAGCAGTTTCCGCAATTCGGGCCGTGACCGCAGTTTTTCCTCGGGGCGTCGGCTGCGGTGATCGGTGTTCGCGGCCGGTGCGGCCGGGTAGGAACTGCTCGAACACGGCGGCGGCCGAACCCGGCATCTTCTCGATGTAGATCTTTATCGAAGAGGGCGCCTTTGAGGGTCGGTTGAAAGCCGATCTTTGGCCGGGAGCGCAATGTCCGGTCGAGGCCGGCCATCTCGTCGAGCGGGGTGAAATCGCTCCGCACGGCTCGCCCGGAGCCTTGTTTCCCGGCATGTTTCCTCTCGCCCCGATTGCCGCCTGACCGGTGCGTCAGGGATTGACCACCTTGAGCGTGGTGAGACGCCGGAAAGCCACTCGCGGCGCCCACGAGGGCGCATGGCTGAGCCGGAGTCCGGGCAGACGCCTGAGCAGGGAGGTCAGGAGCGACGTCGCTTCCAGACGGGCAAGGGGCGCGCCGAGGCAGTAGTGGATTCCGCCGCCGAAGCTCAGGGGCATCGCGGTGCGCCGGATGTCGAAGGTCTCCGGATTCTCGTGCCCCAGCGGGTCGTGATGGGCTGCGCCGACCATGAGCTGCACCATCTCGTTCTCACGTATCGGCGTGCCCGCGAGAACGGTGTCCTGGGCGGCGATCCGGCTGATCATGTGGATCGGCGGGTCGTAGCGCAGTACCTCTTCGACGGCGTCCGGGATGTGTTCGGGATTGCGACGGAGCAACTCCATTTGGCCGGGGTTCTCCAGGAGCAGCCACACCATGGTGGCCAGCAGGTGCGCGGTGGTCTCCAGCGCGGCCAGGACCACGAAGAGCGCCAGGGAGTAGACGGCCTCGTCCGCGACCGCCTGATCGGATTCGAGTCCGTCCCAGGTCCGGATCCAGGTCGAGACC
The DNA here is from genome assembly GCF_044751305.1 of Streptomyces sp. NPDC088725. NCBI lineage: Bacteria > Bacillati > Actinomycetota > Actinomycetes > Kitasatosporales > Streptomycetaceae > Streptomyces > Streptomyces sp. NPDC088725. Next base: position 232,325 of record NZ_JBIVLO010000011.1, on the reverse strand, counting down.
GGGTCGTCCCCGGGTGTCTTGCGCCGCTCCCGTACGAGTCCGGTGAAATACTCTCTCAATCGGTGGGTCGCGGCGTCGGACAGCATGAGCTGACTCGGTGAGGGAAACAATTCCTGGGTGAATACCTGGTCGTGGGTGAGCTGACGCAGCAGTGGATAATCCTCCGGAGGAATTCCCAGCCATTCCCCTATGGTGATCACCGGAAGTTCTTCGCAGACCAGCGTATTGAAATCTGCCTCGCCGTTCCGCAACTCTTCTGTGAGACGGTCGAGGAGCTTTTCTGTTGTACGGTCGACCGAATCCTTCATCGCAGCCAGGGATTTCCGGTCGAACATACGGCCCATGGAATTCCGCATCCGGGTGTGATCCGGCGGATTGAGCATGGGCAGAGTGCCACCCATTTGACGGGAGGCGGGAGCATCCCAGCGTGCCGAGTCGTCCTGACCGGCGCGCCAGGCGCTGCTGGGCACCTGCCAGGATCTGTCCCGCAATACTTGCTTGCACAGGGTGTAGGAGGTCACCAGGTGTCCGCCCCACGGAGCCGGGAAGATGTCTCCCATCGCTCGCAGCTCCGCGTAGAACGGCAGCGGATTCGACTGCCCGCCCGCCGTGCGCAGGCGGGAGAATAGCGAAACGACAGAGCGTCGGTCGACGGACAGAGTAGCCAGGGCCGGCTCCACGGTGACTCCTTCATTCAAGATTGCACGAGATTAGCGCTCCGTGCCTACCCGTGAAATGGACTATTCATACAATCCGAAAACAAACGCATCCGTTACGAAAGTCACACTCTCCGTGAGGGCGGGAAGCTGCTCCACCGGCTACCCTGCCCCGCCTGCCCTGGTGTTCCTGAATGGGGGATATTCGGTGGTACGGCCGCTTACCGGATGATGCGCTCCGACGAGGCTGATCTCCTCCTCACGTGCCGGCATGAAGCGGGCCGACGGTGCGGTTGGGCGCATGCTGGACAAGGCGCGGCGGCCGGGCCCGACTGCCGGCGGCCTGCCCGGCTGGATGTCCGCCAGGCATGTGCCGGTGTTCGCCGCCGCGAAGTTGATGAACACCGGGTCGCCGCCATCCAGTGGCACGCCTGCGGGGGTTGCCGGCAAAGGGGCGGTCGGTGAACGCGTCGCGACTGATCGAGCCGTCCGTCAAACGGGCCTCGAACCGATCTGTCGTCGTTGTCCCCGAACCCACACCCCGGTGGCGACGACAGCGAGAACGACGGTCGTGATCCCCGAGGTTGCCAGCGTCAGCCGCGGGCCCAGGGCGGCGGTGAGGGGGCCGCCGAGCGCGGTGCCGACCGGTGCGGCGGTGAGAAGGGCCGCGCCTCGGGCGGCCAGGACCGTGGTCAGCCAGGCCGCCGGCGTGCGGTCCTGGAACAGGGTGAACGACAGTGCCGTGAAAGGTCCGTAGATCGCACCGCCCAGCGCGAAGCACGCGACGGAGACGGACGCCGGTGCGCCCAGGCCGAAGGGTACGAGCGTGAGGCCCCAACCGGCGACGATGGTCAGGGTGACGGGCCAGAGAGGAAGCCTGCGCAGGACACCGGCGGCCAGGCTGCCCAGAGCGGCACCCACCCCGAAGAGAGTCCAGTACAGCCCGAGAAGTCCGGACCCGGCATGCAGGTCCTGGGTGACATGCAACGGCAGCGCGATCTCCACGGGTCCGTACAGGAAGTTGAAGACCCAGGTCAGGGCGAGGACTCCGAGCAGTTCGGGCTGACTGTGCAACAACCGCAGGCCGGCTGCGGATCGCTCGGTGTCGACCGGTGCGGACATCGATGTCGTCCTGGCGACTCCGCCCAACCGGCCGATCCGGACGGCGAGAACGGCGAAGGACGCGGCGTCGAGCCCGATGATCCAGGCCGGACTTACGGCCGTCGCGAGGAATCCGGCGAGTGCGGGACCGGTGACGACGGCCGCCGAGGCGCTTGCACTGACCAGCGCGTTGGCGGCCAGGCGCTGATCCGGGGGAAGGGTCTGGGCGAGCAGGGAGTACTTTCCCGCGCTTCCCCAGGCGTGCAGTACTGATGAACCGGCGAGCAGGACGACGTACAGAACCGGATTCAAGGTCCCCGTCGCCCAGGCCAGAGGCACACAGCCGAGGAGTGACGCACGGAGCCAGCTGTCGGCGGCCAGCAGCCGCTGGGCAGAGAAGCGGCGCAGCCAACGGCTGAAGATCAGTGCCCCAGCGGCCCCGGGAAGGGCATACGCGGCGATCGCCGCGCCTACGAGCAGGCCGGACCGACCGGGTGGCGCGATCTGAACGGCCAGCCAAGCCACGGCGACCATACTCATTCCGTCACCGAGATCGGAGGCTGCCAGAGCCGGTAGGAGCCGCCGGAACTCAAGGTGAGCGAACAGGGGCTGATATGCCCGCGGCAGGAGGCGCGTTGTCGGTGGGGGAGTCACCCGGCCAGGCTCGTGGTTCAAGCGCGCTTGAGGTCAAGGGGGATCAGTGCGGCGGCTCGGCATCGGGGAACTCGCACGGCAGGTCAGGATGCGGCCGTCCGCCTTGCGCTACTACGAGAGCGTCGGCCTGCTGCCGCCCGCAGGCCGAGTCGCGGGCCGGCGCGTCTATCCGGCCGGCACGGTGCGGCGGATCGCGCTGATCAAAATGGCGCAGCGGGCCGGGTTCACCCTGGCCGAGATCCGCCAGCTGCTGGACGCGGACGCCGACCGGGGCACCACCCGGCAATGGCGCGCGCTCGCGGAACGCAAGCTCCCCGAACTGGACCGGTTCATTCAGGAGACGCGGGCCCTGCGGAACGCCGTGGCCGACTGCCTGGCCTGCGGGTGCATGAACTTCGACAGCTGCGGACTGCTCTCCTCGGGCACTGTCGAGGACGCCTGAGGCGGCCTCCTTCCTCCGGGCCGTTGGCTGGTCCGGCTGGGGCTCATGGCCTGGCCCATCCAAGATTGGCCGGTTCTCATCGAAGTCGAGCGATGGGAGCCGTGATCAAGCGGGCGATACGGCAGACAGGGCAGGCCGGCAAGGCCGTGTCCTGTGCCGCGAGAGACCGGGCGGAGCGCGGGGGCGAGGCGTTCGGAACGTCAGGTGTTCTCGCCGGCCAAGGTGATCAGTTCATCGATCACCGGCTCCTCGCCACCGTTACCGAGCTGAGCGATGGCCGCGAACGGGGCGATCGCCTGGCTCCAGGCGTGGAGCCGGTCGCCATCGAGCCCGCACGCCGCCGCCACGCGCGCGCAGCGGGTCTCGACGCCCTCCAGTCCGGCCACCCGACCATGCGGCTGTGACTAGGAGCCGGCGATGCGCCCGAGGCTGACGACGGCCGACACCAACTGCGCCCAAACTTCGGTGAGACTGCCCAACCTTCGATGAAACGGGACGGCCACCAGCGGTCATCCTTCCCTGTCACAAACAGGCAGTCAGCCCTGACTGGCACAGAAATCAGTTGATCGCCCTTCGTCGGCAATCGATCAACGTTCACTGGCACAGGTCGGTGAATGACCTGTCTCAATGAAGGTTGATGCGATCTCAGGCAAGCTGCACTGATGGGGTTTCGTCTCAGCGAAGATCGACAACCCACCAGTTCGTCTCAGTGAAGGTTGACCGCTTCGGTGGGCCGCGCCGGATAGACGATCGGTGATCGTTTCGGTTACTGGTGCGTCTTCGGTGTCTCAGGCCAGCCTCGGGACAGGCGGTAGCACTTGCGTGAGCACCATCGTCGGTCCCTGCCGTTCGCGTGGCGTTGAAATGACTTCTGGCATCGTTCGCAGATCAGCGGGTTGAAGAAGGTGACTGGGTCATGGCCGCGGGATGCCCATGTGCGGCATCGGCGACTGCACCAGCGCCGATGGGGATCAGACGGGGATTTCGTCCCTATCGGGGTCCCGCAGAACGCGCATGTCAGTGTGGGCAGGGGAAGTCCGTGCCGCTCGATCATCCAGTCCCAGCGGGAGACCTGACGGCTGCATTTCTCCGAGCAGGTGCGCTCGGAGATCGGAGTGGCCGCTGGCAGGGGGTGCTCGCAGGCGGCGCAGGTTCGGGGCTCGTGATCCTCGGTGGTGCGCTTGTTGCGACGTTGACGTTCTGTGTAGGCCACCCTGCGGCAGATGGAGGAACACAGCCGGTAGCGTTGGCCGAACTGGATCTTCATGGGTTGCTGGCAGATCCGGCAGGGCTCTGTGACCTCGTGTTTGAGGGATGGGCGGCTGCGGCATCGGGCGGAGCAGTAGCGGGGCAGGTTGCCGAACGTGCGGTCGAGCAGGAAGACGGAACCGCACTCCTTGCACTTTGCGGTGTTGAGCGTCTCCCGCAGTTGTCCGGCGTCGCGGCCGGTGACGGCCGCGAGCCGTTCCCAGGACGGGCTGCCGCGATATCCGGGTGGTCCGGCGAGGAAACGTCGCAGGTGGGCGGGTGGGAGGCAGTTGGCTTGGGCGAGGCGGGCGATGAAGGGATAGCAGCCTTCACCAGCGATCGGCCGGATCTGGAATGGGAGCTCGGCGATCGGCTCGCCGTTCGTGCCGGGCTGTGTCATGTGCTCGCTGTCCCCTGCCGATCGGATCTGGACCGGTTGCACCGAAGTTGGATCGGGTGGCGTCAGGGAGCGAGGACTGCCGACGTCGGCGCTATTTCCCCACGCCCATGTCGGCGTAATTCCCCAGGTGCCCGCGTGATGGCGGAGCTTCACTTATCGCGGATGTGGGTCCGTCGCGAGTCGTGCGTGCGTCTCGACGTCGTAGCGGACGCCGTCATAGGCGAGTTTTTGTCGTTGCAGACCTTCGGGTGCGAAGCCGGCGGCGAGGGCGACCCGGCAGGAGGCAGGGTTGTTGGTGCGGTGTCCCAGCTCGAGCCGGAAGAGCCCCAGGTCGGTGAAGCACCAGTGGGCCAGCGCCCGGCAGCCGTGGGTAGCCACGCCCTTGCCGCGGGCGGCGGAAGTGGTCCAGTAGGAGATCCATCCGGTGGCGTGCTCGGGGTTGAGGTTGCCGACAGCGACACCGCCCAATACCACGTTGGTGCTGTCGGCGACGGCGAAGCCGTAGGCCACCTCTTGTCGCCACTGGTTTCGCCGCCGCTGGATCCATTGCTCGGCATCTGCGGCCGTGGTGATGGGCGCGTCGGCTTGCCGTTCCATCACCGGTTCTGCGAACGCCTCCAGCACGACGGGGACATCGGATGACTCCCATGGACGCAACCACAGCCCCGCCAGCAACCACATACGATCACGCATCCGTGGATTGTCCCTGCGGCCAAGGGAGAACGCCACTGCATAGAGGGCCCGCGCCACCGGTCAGTTGTGCTGCTTGTCGTCGGCGGCGGGAGGCCCGTGCCTTGCAGGCCGGTGAGCACGTCAGGCGTATCTGTCGGCTTCCTGGTGCGAGTGGGCCGCCGCATCCGGCACAGGTCTCCGGCTGGCCCGGGTAGGGAGTGTCGGGGGCCGGCGCGGTGGTGTAGCCGTTCCGTTTCCTCCATGCCCAGTCGCTGCAGCGCTCCGAGCACCAGCGTCTGCTGGTGAACTGTCCCATGGCCTTCCCGCATGCTTCGCAAGCCTTGACCGGGAGGGCGCCGATTTCGCGTTGACGCTGCTCGCGGGCCAGTTGGCGACAGGTGCGTGAACAGTAACGGCGGGGTTGTCGCTGTTCGAGGACTTCGACGCTTTGACCGCAGCCTGCGCAGACGACCACGCGATGCGTTTGTGACGTGTCGGTGGGGCGGAGTCGTTGACGATAGCTCTTCGTCCGGCAGGCAGCCGAGCATGTCCGGCGGTCCGAGGCTTTGTTGTCCAGGGGCAGGATGATGCCGCAGCCCCTGCAACGGGAGTGCCCCAGGATGTCGCTGAGTTGGACTGGGTCGCGGCCGGTGATGGCGGCCAGGCGCTCCCATTGGACGTGGCCCCGGTGTTCGGGCGGTTCTCGGAGGATCTTCCGCAGGTAGTGGGTCTTGATGCAGTTGGCTTCAGCGAGACGTTCGACGAACTTGTCGCGGCCCTCGTCGGCAATGGGCCTGATCTGGAAGGGCAGCGGGACGAGTGCGGGGCTGGTCCATGTTCTGCTGGTCAACGGGCGTCCCCCGACGCGGGTATCCGGGTGGATGCGGCGACGTCGAGGGGGATGTTCTCCAGGCCCTTCCTGGTGATCTTCTCGGTGCCGCTGAGGATCGCGTCGATCGCGGCTCCGCGGATCTGGTGCGAGAGCGCGCCAATCATCCCGCCGGTCCGGTCGTGGAGGAACCGGTCGAGCCGGGCGAGCGTTCCCGGCCGGTGACTGCGCAGGAGCAGGGTCTCCTCCAGCGTCTTGACCAGGCCTTTCCATTCGGCGTTGTAGGGGAAGGAGTGAGAGGGGATCAGTGTGAAGCGTCCGGCGATCTGGGCCCCGCGGGTGCCGGTGAGCAGGGTGCTGTGCTCGACGTCGATGCCGGCGTAGACGAATGTGGCCGGGATGCGCTCGGAGAAGTACTTGAGGGTGTCGGCGACTTCGGCGCCGGTGCGGCTGGTGAGCGAGATGTTGTGGATCTCGTCGACCAGGACCAGGCCGGTGCGTCCCTTGGTGCAGACGCCGACGACGGCCTCGATGATGTCGGTGATGTTGAACTGGCGGGTCGTGGGCAGGCCGAGGAAGCGCGCGAATTCAGCCGCGATCATGCGGGGTGTCGCGGCCGGCGGGACGGTGATGTAGAGAACCGGGATGCGGTCGGGTGAATCCGGGTGGCGGGCCTGGTCCTGGAGTTCGTGGGCAAGGCCGAGCTGGGTGATCGCGATGGTCTTTCCCGTGCCCGCGGGCCCGGAGACGATCAGGCCGCGGCGGGCGCTGACGGCGTGCCGGTTCAGCAGGACCAGCCGACGGCCGGTGGTGACGGTGTGGCGGACCGTGGAGGTGGCCACTACCCGCAGGCGGGTGTGGTGGTCCAGTCGGTCCTCGGTGTCGCGGGCGCGGTCGGCCTCGCTCAGCGCCGCGTACGCGTCCTCGGACAGCATGACCGGCAGAGCCGGCGGGTCCTGTGTGAATTCGCGCCAGCCCGGACGGGTACTCAGGTGCCGGTCCGCTCCGGAGGGCAGGAGGTGAGGCGTGGTCACGAACGTCTCCAGGGGTCCTCGCGCGGGTCGAACAGGCCAAGCGGGATCACGTCGGCCATCGTTTCCTCGTCCTGCGCCGCCGGTTCCGGCGCGGGCTTGTTCTGCGTCTCGGGTGGCGGCGGAGCCGCGGCTGCTGCCGGCGTGGCGGCCTTGGTCCGGGCCGCGACACGGCGATCGCCCTTGGCCTGCTTGGCTTTCCTGCCCTTCTTCGCCGTCGGCAGGGCGGGGCCGGCGTGTGCGCGGGTCAGCAGAGCGGCCACGGCCTCGGCGAGTTCTTCCTCGGTGGCTTTGGGCAGCTGGTGGCTGACGTGGTCCCAGGCCAGGTCGCCGAAGGGGACGGGGGCCCGGTTGAGGTATTTCCAGGTCGCCTGGACCCATTCGCCATCGCCTCGGTGGTTGCGTACCCAGACCCGGGAGACGTCGTAGGGGTCGCGGTGGACCTCCCAGAGTCCCCGCTTGGCGGTGACACCTGAATGGTGCCGCCGCATCGGCCCGAGCTCCGGGGCGTCGTAGGTGCGGTTGTTGATCCGGATGCCGTAGGCGTTGACGGCCCGCCAGGCCGCGGGCAGGAGCTCGATGTAGTCCTGGCCGCTCAGGGCGACCGGGACGTAGCCGCAGGACTCGATCAGCGCGGCGTACTTCTGGTTCGGCGTGAACAGACGGCCAGGATGGTCGGGGTCGCGCAGTCCTTCATGGGGGCGGTTCAACCACCTGGCGACAACCCACTCATCGAGCAGTTCCTGCAATTCGGGCAGCGACCACAGGTTCTCCTTCTCCGGGTGCCGGCCGCGGTGGTCGGTGTTGCGGCCTGTGTGACCGGGGAGGAACTGCGCGAACATCGTGGCGACCGAGCCCAGCATCTTCTCGATGTGGCCCTTCTCGAAAGGCGAGCCCTTGTGGGTCGGCTGGAAGTCGATCTCCAGGAACCGGCAGGAGGCCCGGAAGTTGCGTGAGATGAACGCCTTCCCGTGATCGCAGACGATCATTTCCGGGACGATCACCGGCCTGGCGGCCGCGTGCTCAAGGCGCTCGTCCAGGGTCAGCAGCCGCCGGTGCGGCAGAACCGAGCGGGACATCTTCAGCGCGTCCACCCAGCCCGGCCGCATCAGCTCCGGCGTCACGGTCCTGGCCAGCAGCACGCTGGCGTCGACCGACTTCGTCGACGGCCGCAGCACAAGCGCTGTCGGGGTCCGGGTCGCGACGTCGATCATCGCCGTGAGTTCAACCTTGCCGACGACCCCGTTGTCCAGCCGGACCATCACATCGAGCGGGGTGGAGTCGATCTGCATGACCTCGCCCGGAGCACTCACGGTCAGTTCTCCGAACGGGACAGCCGCCGTGTGGGCCTTCGACCGGCGTGTCACGGCCGAGCCCGTCGCGTGGGTGCCCGCCGTCAGTTTCTCCACCAACCGGTAGAGCGTGGCCCTGGACGGCCACGGAGCCGCCTGTCCGTCCTCGGTCTGCTTGAGGATCTCCTTCGTCCTCCAGATCAGGTAGGACGCGGTCCGGGTGGAGGTGTCGACGCCTTCCTTGATGGCCTGGCGCATCGCGTCCACCACCCCGGGATCCACCGTCCCGAACTCCGGCCGCTTGCGGGCCGCGCGGCCATCAGCCAGCCCGGCAACCCCGCCCGTCAGATAGCGGCGACGCAGCCGGGCGACCGTACTGGCCGTCGCCGGGTGCCCGGCCGCCGATAGTTCCGAGGCCTTGGCCTTCTCCCGCGCGGTCAGCGACGTGCCCGGCCCGTACTCCTTGCGCGGCTCCGTGCCGGGTTCCGCGTCCGGCGGCAGTCCGTGCACCACTTCCAGGATGTGGCTCTCCCACCACAGTGCCTGTTTGACCGCTGCCGCCGGGAGCGCCTCCAGGACGGACGAGGCGGGCAGCGGCATCCGCTCCGGGCGGAACAAGACCTCGAAGTCCTCCGCCTCGAACAGCTCGATCAAGGCCACCACCCGGTACGGATCCTTGGAGTCCTCCAGGACCGCGGCCTGGGCGGTCACCTCGAGCACCCCCCGGACCTGCCCGTCGAACCGGACTCTCTCACCGACCACCAGAGTCGCCGGACGTGTCAGCCTGCCCATCGCTGCCGCCCCTTCGCCCAGACCAGGCTCCCGGTCTCCATCAGCCCTCCCGACAGATCCGCCTTCAACGTCCCCGACCACAGCAGGTGGAACAGCACCGGCAGAACCTGGATCCGGTCGCCGACCACCCCGGCGCCCTCCCATAAACCCCTCGGCTCGCTGAACACCTCCAGGAGACGCTCAGCCACAGCCACCGGCCGACCCGAGCGTGCCCGGCGATACCGCGACAGCCACCGGATGTTGGCCATGAGTACCGGATCAGGACGGCCGGCCCACTCGAACTCCCAGCCCACGGCCTCGCAAGCACGCTCGGTCGCCGCGAAGGCCTCCTGCGTCCCCTCGTCCATGTCGTCCTCGGCACGGACATCCACAACCCGGGCCTGCCCCGCAGCCAGCCGGACGAAGTAGTCAGGAGCGTGGCGGCGCTGTCTTGTGCCGTCGTCCCAATGCAGCCAGAAGGGCTGTGACGATATCGCCGTCACCTGCGGATCACGGTCAAGCAGGATCAACCGGTCTCGCTCCAGCCACGACTCATAGCCCACGTGATCCCGCGCGGTCACCGAGTAGTACCAGCCGGCGAAGCCCGGCGTGTCCTTGTCCCAGCGGAACGGCCGGACAGGTTCGACCGCCTCGAAGGAAACCTGCCAACTCGCGCCCAGAGGGAGCCTGCGACGCTCTCCGCCGCTGAGAAAGTCCAGCTCAAACGCTGCTAACGCCTCGTCGCCGTACGCACGCGACAGAGCTTCCACCGCACCCCCAGCCCCGAAGGCCGAGCGGGCGCTCAACCTTCGGTGAGACTAACGGGCATCCGTTCACCTTCACTGAGAATCGCGGAATCTTCGTTGAGACAGGTCAGTGAAAAAGACGCGCGAGGTGTTTGCCAGGCGATCGGTTCCGATATATCGTTGAGGTATCGCGACAGATCAACGATGAGAGGAACGTAATCATGCGACCACATGGACACGAATGTGGACCGGAACACGGCCATGGCCGCCACGGTCACGGCATGGGCGGCTTCGAGGGGCGGCGTGGGGCTTTCGGGCCGTTCGGGCCGCCGTTCGGTGGCGGCCCCTTCGGGGGCGGCGGACGGGGGCGCGGCGGTGGTGGCCGGGGCAGGGCGCGGCGCGGTGACGTGCGCGCCTCGATCCTGGCGCTGCTCAAGGACCGTCCCATGCACGGCTACGAGATGATCCAGGAGATCGGCGAACGCAGCGGCGGCGCCTGGCGCCCCAGCCCGGGGTCCGTCTATCCGACGCTCCAGCTGCTGGAGGACGAGGGTCTGATCACCAGCCAGAGCGAGGGCGGCAAGAAGCTGTTCACGCTCACCGAGGCCGGGCGTACGGAGGCCGATTCGGTCTCCGACGCGCCGTGGGAGGACGCCGGGCGCGGGATCGACTGGGAGACCGTCAATGAGATCCGTCAGGCCGGTTTCGGGCTGATGGAGGCGTTCGGGCAGGTCTGGAAGACCGGTACGCCCGAGCAGCGCCAGAAGGCGCTCGCCGTCACCAACGAAGCGCGCAAGAAGCTGTACCAGATCCTCGCCGACGACGACTGACGCGTGCGGCACGAGCGCTGGTGCGGTCGGTATGCGGAGGAAGGGCCCCGGTTGCGGGGTCCCTCCTTTGTCCCGTCCGGTCGGGTGTGGCCGGTTCCCGTAGCTGCCTGGGACACCCGTGTCGCGCGCCGGGGCTCGCGTGGGCGGGAACCTGACAAGGCGGCGCGACCCTCGGGGGAGATCGGGCGCGATCTCATTCGTAAGGAGGACAACCGGCCGGGCCGAGCACACCTCCGGTGGGACGCGAAGATGCTTCCCGCCGGGGATGTCCCGGTCGCGTGGAAATGATGGGGTGGGAAGGTGCAAAGTCCTCCTCCGCGGTTGCCTCCGGTGTTGTCCGAACAGTCCGCACGAAACCGCTCCGACCTCGACGCCCGGCTCACCGTGGAGCTGGCTTCCGTCGTCTCCGGCGCGCGCAGGCGGGCGCACCGCGACGGAGACGAGCGGATCGACACGGCCCACCTGCTGCACTCGCTGCTGGAATCCGACCCCGAGGTGCGGGCCGTGTTCGACAGTGGCGCCCAGGTTGCCCGGGTGCTCGGCTACCTCGTCCAGCGCAGCATCGGCTACGGGCTGCGCTGGTACGGCACGGTGGAGGAGTCCGGGACCGTGTCGCTGGTGCGGGCGGCGGTGGTGACCGGGTGGTCGCCGGGCGCCGTCGCCGCGATGAAGGGGGCGTTCGATCGTGCCGCGCAACGCGGGCAGGCGCAGGCGGGCGGGCTCGATCTGCTCCTCGTGCTCGCCTCGCAGCGGGGCTGCCGGGCGGTCGAGGTGCTGGAGCGGGCCGGGGTGGACGCGGAGGCGCTGGCCGAGCGGCTGTCCCGTACGTCTTGGCAGGGGTGACGTCCGCGCGTCCGGACATGTGTGACGTCCCGAGCGTCTCGACAGGCGTGACGGGGGTGTAGCTCCTGACGCCTGCTGTCATGATGGCGTCATGTACGCGTCGCAAGGAAAAAGCGCCGGCCTCGGGCTCGCCCTGGCTTCGGCGTTCGCGTTCGGTGGTTCCGGTGTCGCGGCGAAGCCGCTGATCGAGGCGGGGCTCGCTCCCCTTCATGTGGTCTGGCTGCGGGTCGCGGGCGCTGCCCTGGTGATGCTTCCCGTTGCCTGGCGCCACCGCGCCCTGGTGCGCCACAGGCCGGCGCTGCTCGCCGGATTCGGACTGTTCGCGGTGGCGGGCGTCCAGGCCTGCTACTTCGCCGCGATCTCCCGTATCCCGGTCGGGGTCGCGCTGCTCCTCGAATACCTCGGGCCGGCGCTCGTCCTGCTGTGGGTGAGGTTCGTGCAGCGCCGGCCCGTCACCCGGGCCGCGGCGGTCGGCGTCGTCCTGGCGGTCGGCGGACTCGCGTGTGTGGTCGAGGCCTGGGCCGGGCTGAGCTTCGATCCCGTGGGCGTACTGCTCGCCCTCGGCGCCGCCTGCTGCCAGGTCAGTTACTTCGTCCTGTCCGACCACGGCAGTGACGTGCGAGGCGGCCGGAAGGCGCCGGATCCGCTGGGCGTGATCGCGTTCGGACTGCTGGTGGGAGCCGTCGTGCTGACGGTCGTCGCCCGCCCCTGGACCATGGACTTCTCCGTCCTCGGCGGAGACGCCGCTCTCGGCGGATCAGAGGTCGCCGCGTCGCTGCTGCTCAGCTGGGTCGTGCTGATCGCCACGGTGCTCGCCTACACGACGGGGGTGACGGCCGTACGCAGGCTCTCGCCGCAGGTGGCCGGGGTCGTCGCCTGTCTGGAGGCGGTCGTCGCGACCGTGCTGGCCTGGATCCTGCTGGCGGAACACCTCTCCGCGCCGCAGATCCTCGGTGGCGCCCTGGTGCTCGCGGGCGCCCTGATCGCGCAGTCGTCCACGCCCAGGGCGGCCTCGGGCCCGGTGGCGTCCGGCGGCACTGACGCCCTCGCACGGACAAGTCCGTTGTCCGAGGACCGCAGTACGGGCTAGCGTGCGCGTCATGCATTCGACCGTGTTGCCGCCTCCCGCCGCATAGGCCCTGTCCGGCGGATCTTCGTGGGCCCGGAACGCTTGGCACGCCACCTCCCGGCGTTGTCGGAGTCATCCACGTGCGTCCGGGCCATGGACGACGCTGATCCCGCGTCTTGCGATGCACCGCACCAGACGCTCCGGGCCGATCCACGAGGATCCGCCGGGCAGGACCAGGGCGTATCCGCCCGTCTTCTGAGCCCGCGCTGCCTTGTCGCCGCGCCGGGTTGCCTTGTGATGCGGGCGGCCGCGGTGCGTTGCGGGCTTTCGCGTCGCGCGGTGCTGCGTTGCCGCGGCCATGAAGACCGGCAGGACACGCCCCGGCGCGGGCGGCCATCCATGAACGAAAGACGGGGCTCGGGCAGGTGTTCCGAGCGGTTCGTCGCTGCCCGCGTGACGGAGTCAGCGACCATCCCAACCGTTCTTCTCACGGAGTCGTCACGTGTCGAATCCTTCCTCAACTCCCGCTTCTGCCATGCCTGTCCGGCGGAGTCTGCTCTTTCTGGCCATCGCCGGGGCCGCCTGGGGGACGGCGGGCGCCGCGGCGTCACTGGTCTACCGGATCAGCGATCTCGGCCCCTTCGCTCTCTCCTTCTGGCGCTGCGCCGGCGGACTGGTGCTGCTGCTCGGGGCACTCGGACTGCGGTCGCGCGGGCGCCGTGCGCGACCGTCGGTGTCGTCCGCGCCGGTCGAACGGCGGCGCCGCATGCTGCTGCGCGTCCTCGTGACCGGTCTCGGCCTCGCGCTCTTCCAGACGGCGTACTTCGCCGCCGTCGGACTGACCGGCCTCGCCGTTGCCACCGTCGTGACCCTCGGCGCGGGGCCCGTCCTCATCGCGCTCGGCGCGCGGTTCATCCTGGGGGAACGGCTCGGCGGCGGTGGCCTGGCCGCGGTGACCGGCGCTCTCGCCGGGCTCGCCGTACTGGTACTCGGCGGCGACGGCGGCACCGTACGCCCGGCCGGGATCGTCCTCGCGGTGGTGTCGGCGGCCGGGTACGCGGTGATGACCCTGCTCATCCGGTGGCTCGGCCGCACCGGCGGCGGCGCCGACCCGCTGGCCACGACTGCCTGGGCCTTCGGCATCAGCTCGGCCGCGCTGCTGCCGTTCGCCGCCGCCGAGGGGCTGCTGCCGCATTCCGCGGTGGCGGAAGTCGCGTCGCTGCTGCTGTACGTCGCGGCCGTGCCGACCGCGCTCGCCTACGCGCTCTACTTCACGGGCGCCGCGGTGGTCCGCGCCGCGACGGTCTCCGTGATCATGCTGCTCGAACCGGTGAGCGCGGCCGTGATCGCGGTCGGCCTGCTCGGCGAGCGGCTGACCGCCGCGACCGTGACCGGCACGCTCCTGCTGCTGACGGCCGTGCTGGGACTCGCGGTGGCAGAAGCCAGGGCAGCGGCGACCAGGGCAGCCGCGGGCGAGACAGCGGCCGGCGAGACTGCGGAGGCCGGGCGTGGTGCGCCCACGCCTCTCTGATCAGTCCTGCGGGCCGCCGGTGGTTCTGTGGCGCAGATGGTGGGCGTACGCGGCGAGGTCGCGTACGCCCCCGCGCGCGAGCAGACCCGCGGCGGTCCGCTCCTTCACGTCGTCCGGTTTGTGGCTCGCGTACTTGAACTTGGCCCGTACATCGGTCACTTCGAGCCGCAGCCCGCGGATGCCCGCCAGCATCCGGCCGTACGGCGCTTCGCCCACGGCGGCGCGCGCAGAGCCGCCGTCCGGCTGGAAATGACCGATCTGCCGATTCAGCAGCTCGGCCTTCTCCTGCGGATCGTCCACGAGCCGGGCCGTGCAGTGGAGTTGTACGGCAGCGTAGAAGCTGGTGGGAACGCCGTGCTCCGGCGGGGTGTCGTCGGGGGCCTGCCAGGGGCCCGGTACGTAGACGTAGTCGTCCACCACGCTCAGCACCACCCGCGGGTCCGCCTCGACGGCGGGCCACAGAGGGTTGGGCCGGGCTAGGTGGGTGACGACCTCGCCGCGCGGGCCGCGCTCCGGGGCGTACGCGAAGTGCAGCGGCTGGACGCACGGTCCCTCACCGGGAAGGCCGTTGACGGCGAGTTGCCCGAAGTCGTGTTCGGCGAGCCACTGTTGCCAGTGGGCGTCGTCCTGCGGGGCGTCCCAGGGGTGTATCAGCACGGCGGACCTCAGAGGGCGGAGAGGTAGTCGGGCAGGGTGACGGACGGGTCGAGATCATCGGCCGGGATCGGTGTGCCGTAACCGCGTACGAGAGGAACGACCCCGGTCCAGTGGGGCAGGGCGGTGTCCTCCGGCTCGTCGTTGGGACCGCCTGTGCGGACCTTCGCGGACACCTCGTCCAGGTCGAGGCGCAGGACGGCGGTGGCGGCCAGTTCGCGGCTGTTGCCGGGCCGGGAGTCGTGCGAGCGGCCGGGGACGACGTGCTCGACGATCGCGTCCAGCGCGGCGCTCCGCTCCTGCGGGTCCGTGACCTCGTGGGCGACGCCGTGGACCACGACCGAGCGGTAGTTGATCGAGTGGTGGAAGGCGGAGCGTGCCAGTACGAGGCCGTCGACATGGGTGACGGTCAGGCACACGGCGAGGCCGGGGTCCGTCCCTTCGCCGCTCGCGCGGCCCGCCATGCGCAGCGGGCGTGAGCCGGTCGAGCCGTGGACGTACAGCCGCTCGTCCACCCGGCCGTAGAGCGTGGGGAGGACGACGGGCGCGCCGTCGCGGATGAAGCCGAGGTGGCAGACGTACGACTCGTCCAGTATCGCGTGCACCAGCTCGCGGTCGTACGAAGCGCGCTCCTTGGAACGGGTGGGGACGGTGCGCTGGGTCGGCTCGTAGGCGGGCGTGCCCTCTTGCGGTGTGGTCTCCGGCATCGCGTCTCCATTGCCCTAGTGCATAATGGTGTTTGTGCTAGAAGGATATCGGATCGTCGGGCGGCGTGCAGCTGAGATCGCCGCCAGTGTGGAATCGGCCGTGGGCTCCGGTGAGCTGCCCCCGGGTCAGCTGCTGCCCCCCATGCGGCAGTTGGCGACGGACCTCGGAGTCAATCCGAACACCGTCGCGGCCGCGTACCGCATCCTGCGTGACCGGGGAGTGATCGAGACGGCGGGGCGCAGGGGCAGCCGGGTGCTGTCGCGTCCCGCCAGCACGGCGCGCGGGTCCATCCGCGTCGAGGCGCCGCCCGGTGTACGGGACGTGTCGGAGGGCAATCCGGACCCGGAGCTGCTGCCGGATCTGCGCGAAGCCCTGGCGGCGGCCGCGTCCCACCACGCGGAACGGCCCGGCCTGTACGGACAGGCCCCGGTGGACGCGGACTTCGCGCGGCTCGCCCGTGCCGGGCTCGACATGGACGGAGTGCCGGACGGCCCTGTCGCCGTCACCTCCGGATCGCTGGACGCGATCGAACGGGTGCTGGCTGCGCATCTCAGGCCCGGTGACGCGGTCGCGGTCGAAGACCCCGGCTGGGGCAGCCTGCTCGACCTCGTGCCCGCGCTCGGTCTGCGGGCCGTACCGATGGGAGTCGACGATGACGGGCCCCTTCCCGGCGATCTTGAGCGAGCGCTGCGCGCGGGGGTACGCGCGGTCGTTGTCACGGACCGGGCGCAGAATCCGACCGGCGCGGCGGTCGGGGCGCATCGCGCGGAGGAACTGCGCGCCGTGCTCGCCGCCCATCCCGGCGTGCTGCTCATCGAGGACGACCACGGCCACGCGATCGTCGGCATGCACCTGTACCCGCTCGCGGGGGTCACGGACAGCTGGGCGTTCGTACGCTCCACGGCGAAGGCGTACGGTCCTGACCTGCGGCTCGCGGTGCTGACCGGGGACGCGACGACCGTCGACCGGGTGATGGGCCGTCAGCGGCTCGGTCCGGGCTGGGTCAGCCGGCTGCTCCAGCGGACCGCCGCCCATCTGTGGGCCTCGGGCGCGGTGGACGTCCCCGTCGTCGCGCGGGCGTACGGAGAGCGCCGTGACGCACTCGTACAGGCCCTCGCGGCCCGGGGTGTCGAGGCGCACGGCCGCAGCGGCATGAACGTCTGGGTGCCGGTCGCCGACGAGACGGGCGCGGTGGCGCGGCTGCTGCACGCCGGGTGGGCGGTCGCGCCTGGGGCACGCTTCAGGCTGTCGGCGCCTCAGGGCGTACGGGTCACGGTGTCGCCGCTGACGGCCGCCGACATCGGCCCGCTCGCCGACGCGATCGCCTCGGCGGTGGGACCCGCGCCCGCGCGCGCCTACGGCTGACGGCGCCCCCACGGTGTCCGGCTTCGTCCCCGTGCCTTCTGCCAGGTCTGTGTCTTCTGCGGGGTCTGTACGCCACACCCGCGCGGTGTGGCGTACAGACGCCAACTTCGGCGGCTGGTCTACCGTGCCGACCCGACGCCGAGCGATGTCCTGAGGAAGTCCAGTTCCAGCAGGAGCAGATTGTCCGCCACCGGCTCCCGGGCGACGAGATGGCCCGTACCGGCCAGCGGCAGCACTGTGTGCGGCCGTCCCGCGGCGAGCAGCGCAGCCGAGAGGCGCAGGGTGTGGGCAGGGACGACGTTGTCGTCGGCCAGCCCGTGAACGATCATCAGCGGGCGGGTCAGCTTGTGCGCGTGGGTCAGGAGCGAGCTGCGCTCATAGCCGTCCGGCTGGACGTCCGGGTGACCGAGGAAGCGCTCCTCCCAGTACGTGTCGTACAGCCGCCGGTCGGTCGGCGGCGCTCCCGCGACCGCCGCATGGAAGACGTCGGGACGGCGCAGCACGGCGCCCGCGGCCAGGTAACCGCTGAACGACCAGCCCCGGATGCCCACGCGTTCGAGATCCAGGGCGTCGTGGCGCGCGGCGGCCGCGTGCAGCGCGTCGATCTGGTCGTCGAGGACGGGCGTCAGCCGGTCGCCCATGATCGCCCGCTGCCACTTCACCCCGCGGCCGGGTGTGCCGCGTCCGTCCGTGGCCAGCACCGCGAAACCCTGCTCGGCGAACCACTGCGCCACCAGGGGCGGCCAGCCCCAGCCCTTGGTCACGATCTGCATGCCGGGGCCCGCGTACGGGCAGAGCAGGACGGGCAGTTTGCCCGAGCCGGGTTCGTACCAGGACGGCAGGTGCAGCCGGCTGCGCAACTCCCTCTCGCCCAGTGCAAGATGGACCGGCCGGGGGGTGACGAGCGGCGTTTCCGTGAGGACCGTGATCCGGCCGGTCTCTTTCCCGCCGCGCAGCACCGGTATCGACTGGCCGCGCGGTGTCCTGCTGTCGAGGACGAGGGTGTCGCCCCCGACGGCGGCCGTGTGAACGCCGGGTTCATGGGTGAGCCTGACGAAGCCGCTCTCCGGTTCGTACGACCAGACATGGGTCTCCGTGGGGTCCTCGGACGCGGTGAAGAAGACTCGCTCGCCCACCGCGCCGATCACCTCACGGACCTGGAGACCGGCCGGGCTGAGGGTGTTCCCGATCCGGATTCCGCGAGCGTCGCCGTGCGGGCAGGAAACCACGGACACGCCCGACTCCGTGTACAGCGGCGTGCCCGGCGGGAACGCCACCCACGCGGCGTCGTTGTGCCGGGTCAGCGGTTCGCAGCCGCCGTCGCGCGGATCGACGGCGAGGGTCCACACCGTGCGCTGGTCGCGGGTCTGGACGCTGACGACGGGGCCGGTGCGGCCCCATCCGGCGGCGATGACGTACTCGAAGGCGGGGGCATCCCACGCGCCGAGGGGGACGGGCTCCTCGGCGTCCGCCTTCGCGCTCTTGTCGTCCGCCGCCGCCGGGTCCGCCGCCGGGTGCCTGTCGTCCGCCGCGCGCGGCAGCAGGACCGGTGTCTGCCCGCCGTCGAGGGTGACGAGGTGCAGCGACGTCTCCGCGTTGGCGGTGCCCGCCGCCGGATAACGGATCGAGCGCGCAGGACGCGCCGGGTCGGACGGATCGCCGATGTACCAGCGGGACACCATGGAGGTGTCCACACGCGCCACGAGCAGCGCTTCTCCGTCCGGCGACCACCAGTGGCCGCGCGACCTGCCGATGGACTCCGCGGAGACATGGTCGGGGAGGCCGTAGGACACCTCGGGATCCGCCTCCTCCAGCAGCGGGCTGTCGTCCGTCCCGTCGGTCCGTACGACACGCAGCGCGCCGCCGGTGACGTACGCGATCCGCGAACCGTCCGGGGAGGGCCGCGGATCACTCACCGGCCCGGCAGCGGTCAGTCGGCGCGGGGCGCCGCCGTCCGTCCGTACGGTCCACAGCGCGCCGCCCACCGTGTACGCCACCACGCGGACGTCCCGGTCGGTCGCGTACGACGTCACCCCCTCCGGAGCTCCGGGCGATGGTGCCGGATCGGCGAGCATCCGCTCCGCGCCGCTCTCGTACAGCCACAGCAGACCGCGTGGCTCGACGCCGGAGACGGAGCGTACGAACAGGACACGGTCGCCGTCCGGGGAGACGGTGAACTGGCGGGGGACGCCGAGCGAGAAGCGCCGGGTTCTGGCGAACTGACGGGGAAAGGCGTGAGACGGGTCTGTTTCCACGGGCTCCACGGTTTCCGTTTCCGAAATGGGCGCTGCGGCGGGGTGCCGGGCGCGGATGAGTGATCGCGCGGCCCTCCGTCCCCGCGGTGAACCGGCGTCACGCTCTCCGAAGTCACAGCGCCCCGCTGGGTCATGCCCTTGCGCGAAGGCGTGACCTGGCGGGGCGCTTGCGGGGACCGCCGAGGCCGGCGGTCTCGGTACGTACGTCATGAGGATGACTGCGGGGCAGCGCTGACCTGCGGAGGTTCGGCTCGATCGGACACTGCCCATGGAGATGAGGCCCGTTGGATCTTGCAGGTCCGTTTCGCGTAACTGGCCGATTCTCCTCCGGTGCTCGCCGCACACGTTCACACTCCATGGTTTCTCACTGTCAGCGGCCCGTCCCGGAGTCAGGGGCAAGGTGGGCGGCGGTTGCGTGAGATGCGGAGTCATGGGTGGGTCAGGTGGGAGCGCCTGGTCACAGGATCTCACTTGAACGACCTGCTCGTCCTCTGTTCGCCGTAAGCGCCCGGAGCCGGACACGGTTCAAGATCCGTAACGACAGCAGGCGATCAAGGACCCCAGCGGGGTCGGGCTGAGGTCAGCGTTCGTAGATGCCGGTCAGCCGGCCGCGGCCGAGGACCGGTGCGGTGACGGCGGGCAGGAGGGCGCGGGGGCGTGTGCGGTCCACTGGTGGTGTGCCGGCGGCGCTGTCCACGGGGCTTTCGAGGGCGAACAGTTGGAAGACGTACCGGTGTGGCCCGTGGCCTTTGATGGGCGCCGGACCGTGGTAGCCGCGTCCGATGGTGGACCGCAGCACCCGTACACCAGGACCGGGCCGCTTTGCGGACAGCGCGCCGGGTTCCAGCTGTCCGGCTGCCGGGTCGATCAGGGCGAGGCAGTGCACGGCGGGCTTGGCCATGGGGACGTCGATGTCCTCGACGGCCAGGAGGAGTTGTGCGGTGCCGGGCGGGGGCTCGGTCCACGCCAGGTCGGGGGACAGGTCGGCGCCGCCGATGTTCTTCGCGCACTGCTCCAGCGGAAGGGGGCCGTCGTGACTGAAGTTTCGGCTGGTGAGGGTCAGCAGCTCGGGGCCTTGCAGGTTGGGCAGGTTCCACGCCATGTGGGTCTCGCCTGCCTTGCGGTTCTTCAGGAGTCGTCCGAGCAGTGTCATCGTGTTGCCTCGATCATGTCGGTGGTCTCGTCGGCGGTGGCGGTCTCGCAGAGCTTGAGGAAGACGCTTTCGATGCTGTGGCTTCGGAGGCGGGGAAGCATCGACAGCTGCCGCTCACCGGTCGATGGACGGCCCCGTCTCCGCATCAGATGTTCCGGGCCAGTCGCTCCAACAGTGGTGTCATTGAGCTGAGTTGTTCCAGCTCGGTCGGTGTGAACGCGCCGCCGGTCAAGGCCTGGGCGAGCAGTTCGGTCCGCGCGTTGCGCTTGTTCGCCAGCGCCTGTGAGCCGGCTTCGGTCACCGTCAGCACCACGCGCCTGCCGTCATCCGGGTCCGGGTGGCGTTCGACCAGGCCGCGGGCCCGCAGTGCGCTCAGCGTCGCTCCCATCGCCTGCGCGGTGATCTGCACTTCCCGGGCCAGCGCCGAGGAGGTGGCGGGCCCTGAGCGGTCCAGGCACGACAGGGCGGTCCTCTCGGGCATGGTGAGCCCGCCTCCGGTCGGTACTTGGCGCACCCTGCGCACCAGAACGCTGATGCTCGCCATGAGGCCCGCTGCGACAGCGTCGGGATCCGGATGGTCGTCCATATACTAAGGCTAGCTTATCAACCCACCTTATGGTTTTCGGGCGCCGATCCGTCCGGGCGGCGATGTTTCGGGACGGCGATGTTGCAGGACGGTGATGTGCCGGGACGGCGATGCGCCGGGCCCGGACCGGCCCCGGCGCATCGGACGGTCACGCCCCGGCGAGCAGCGGGTCGTACGCGGTCGAGCGGCGGCGGCCCGACATGAAGGAGAGGAAGTCCGTCACGAAGGCGCTGCGGGAGTACCGGGCGTCGGTGCCGGTCACGGTACGCCCGAAGCCGGTGCGGAACAGGGCCCGGTACTCGTCCGCGTCAATGAACTGGTTGCCGTCCGCGTCCGTGGCGTCGAAGAGCACCTCGGCCACCCGGATCAGCGCGGGCCCGGCGAGGGACGGGACGGCGGCGGTGTATTCGTCTTTGCTGACGCGGCCGTCGCCGTCGGTGTCGAGAGCCGCTTGGAGTTCCCGCCACCACTCCGCGTACGCGTTGTAGAGCTTGGTCTCCGCCGGTTCGTCCAGATCAAGGCGGGAGGACAACTCCCGTGCCATGGCAGCGAGATCGGGCCAGTCCAGGTAGCCGTCGCCGGTCTGGTCCAGGACCGCGGTGAAGAACTCGTCGGCGCTCCGCTCCGTTGTACTCGTCCCGGCGGGACTGTGCTGCTCGGGGAAGGGTGTGATCAGCCGGAACAGGGCGCCCGCCTGCTTCATCCGGCCGCGCAGCGCCGTGAGTGCGGCGGCTTGAGGGGTATCGAAGCCGTCGTGAACGGAAGGTTCCGAACGGTCTGGAGACTGGAAGAGCAGGTCGGCGACGCTCTGAGTCCTGAGCCAGTTGTCGGGCAGGAGACGGGCCAGGCCGGCGGTCATGTAGGCGCCCTGCATCAGGGTCTGCGCGCCGGGGATCTCGGGCAGGCCCGCCCGCCGGCGGAAGGGCTCGGGCAGGGATGCCACGGTGATCGTCCCGATGACCGGCCCGGCGAGTGCGCGGCCGGCCGCCCAGACCGTGGGCAGGCCGTCCAGCAGGGGCGGCGCCGGCAGATGGTCGAAGAGCTTGTAGAGGATGATGCGCAGCGCCTCGGTGTTCTCCAGTTCCTCCTCGATCATGCGGTCGAAGTACTGCCAGAACTCATGCACCGTGGGAGGAAGTTGGCCGGACTCATCGCCCAATACCGCGTGGAACGCGAGGAATTCCGCGTACAGACCCTCCATCGTGCCTTGGTCGAGCGGCTGTCCGCTCAGTCGGCACATGGTGACGGTGCTTTCGAACAAGGTCGCGACCACCCAGGCTCGGACCTGGGGGTCCATCGCGTCGTACGGCCGGTTGCGTGCGTCGGCGCCGTTCAGCCGGGTGTGCAGGCGGTTGAGCCGTGCCGCCTCCCGCTGCCGCACGTGGTCGTCGTCGCCGAACATGCGCCGCAGACTCACGAGGGTGTTGTTCAGCCGGCGCCACGGGTGCGCCACGAAGGTGGAGTTGTCGATCAGGGCGGCACCGACCTGCGGATGGGCGGCCTCCAGGACCGTGGCCCTGACCATGGCCAGCGCCCAGCGGGGATCGTTGAAGAACCGGTGGAACTGAGAGTCGCGACCGAACAGGGACTCGGTCGGGTCCTCAGCGGTCCGGTCCTCGGCGGTCGGATCCTCGGCGGTCCGGTCCTCGGCGGTCGGATCCTCGGCGGTCCGGTCCTCGGCCGTCGGCCCTGTCGCACCGTCGCGAGCAGTGCCGGAGAGGTGGTCGGGGCCCGGCGACGGATCGTCGGCACGACGGGGATCGGCGGCCGGGGCGCCGGTGTCACCGGTGGCCGCTGAACTCGCGCTTCCGGGGCGGCTGCCTGCTGTGTCCGTCATGGGTGGGGTTCTCCGATCGTCGGTGCCACGCCGCCGAACCGGCGGTCGCGTTGCTGGTAGGTGTGCAGGCACTCCACGAAGTGCGACGCGCGGAAGTCTGGCCAGAGCACCGGCGGGAAGATCCACTCGGCATAGGCCACCTGCCAGAGCATGAAGTTGGAGATACGCTGCTCGCCGGAGGTCCGGATGACCAGGTCCACGTCGGGCGTGTCCGGAAAGGGCAGATGGGCGGCGAAGTGCTGTTCGTCGACAGCCTCGGCCGGTACCCCGCTGCGGATGAGGGAACGCGCCGCCTCCACGATGTCCCGGCGTCCGCCGTGGTCGAAGGCGACGGTCAGTGTCATTCCCCGGTTCGCGCGGGTCAGCGTCATCAGGTCGGCGAAGTCCCGTGCCAGCGGGGCGGGAATCCGCGGGTCCGCCACTCCGAGGAACCGGCAGCGGATGCCTCGCGCGTGCAGCAGCAGGGCGTGCTTGCGCACGACACGACGCACCAGCCGCATCAGGAAGTCGACCTCGTCGCCCGGGCGTTGCCAGTTCTCGGTGGAGAACGCGTACAGGCTCAGCCAGCCCACCCCGGCCGTCCGCGCCGCCTCGATGACGTCGATCACCGTGGTCTCCGCCGCCCGGTGCCCCGACGTGCGGGGCAAGGACCGGAGCGCCGCCCACCGGCCGTTCCCGTCCATCACGCACGCGACGTGACGCGGCACCTCGCGCCGGTGTCCCCCGGCGCCCGGGGGAGACGTCGGCGAACGGTTCGGCGCCGGAGCGGAAAAGCCGACTGGTTCCACCGTCACGCGCGCTCCCTCGTCTGCCGCCACACCCTCTCCGCCGGGGCGCCCGCCCCTTCGGCGGCCGCACCGCGCCGGCGGAGCCAGTTAGCAGGCTGCCTGTCCCGGGTGCCGGTCATGTCGCGGTCTGCGCACGTTCACCCGTAGGAAGTCGGCACGGAAGTGAGTGCGAATGAGGGATGGCGGCCGGGGTGTGGCGCCGGGGGAGCGGGCCGAGCGCCGCCACCGGTTTCGCGACGCGGTGTCGCGACCGGCGAGATCGGCACTCCGGCCGGGGATTTGCCGAACAGCGCGGGCCGGGCGAGGCACCGGGCACGCCCGGCGAGACGGCCGCGCAGATCGCCCCGGCATCCTTGTCCCATTGCTCACGTAAGGGCACACGCATGGGCACACGCCAGGGGCCTGCCCCGCGGACATCCGCAGGACAGGCCCTGGAGTGAGGCTCTGCGACTCAGTCGTTGTCGTTGTCGTCCGGGCAGAGATGGAGGGCGAGGACGTTGTCACCGGAGACGGCGACATGGACGCTCCCGACGGTGCCGGTGTCGCCGCTGTTGACGAGCCGGAAGTCGGTGTTGCCGTTCTCGGCGTTGTGGAATGCCGCGTCGTCCAGGGTGAACGTCGCGGTCTTCCAGGTGTCGGTGCCGGTCTTGGCCACCGAGGCCGAGTGCTTGAAGGCGTCGGTCGTGGAGTCGTACTGCATGCTCCAACTGCCGGTGCCGTGGTCGTAGTAGTCGACGGTCACGGTCGCCTTGTAGTCACCGCCGGGGACGATGGCGTTGTCGACGTCGAAGTACTCGAACGACGAGCCGTCCGTCGTGGAGCGCCCCTCACGGCCGCCCACGGTGACCGGCGTGGTGTGTCCGTCACCGTTGTCACGCCGCCGCAGTCCGCATTCGGTGTCGGTCGCACCCAGGCTGTCGCAGACGGTCGCGGCGCCGTCTGCGGCCGGTACGGTCGCGACGACGGTACCGCCGGGCAGGGTCGTACCGCCGGCCGTACGGAAGGTGACCTTGACCGGGTGATAGCCCGACGGTGTGTCCTTCGCGACCTTGATCGTGACGGGCGCCTTGGCGGTGGCCGCGCGGCTGAGGTCCAGGGTGCCCGAGGACGGGGTCACGCTCACCCCGGCGACGTCGGACGTGGCCGTCCAGCGGACCTTGCCCGCGTGCCCGGCCAGCTCGGAAGCGCCGACGACGGCCGGCAGGCTCGTGCCGCCCGGTGTCACCTGCGTACCGGTCGGGGTGACATAGCCGACGGCCGGTACCTCACCGGTCCTGTACGAAGGCGGCGCCGCCTTCGCGCCGGTGGCCCAGTGGGTGTCGGGCCGGGTGGAGAGGCTGATGTCGAGGGTGCCGCCCCGCGTGGCGAACGAAGCGGGCAGGCCCGTCGACTCGAACGGCTTGCCGTTCAGCCGCATGCCGGTGATGTACGGCGCGTTGTCGGCGGCGGCCGGCGCGTTGACGGTGATCTTCTTGCCGTTGCCCAGACTGATCACGGCCCGCTTGAACAACGGGCTGTTGAGGGCGAGGGTCGGGGTACCGGGGGTGGCCGGCATCATGCCGAGCGCCGCCCACACGTACTCGGAGGACAGGGCGCCGTTGTCGTCGTTGCCCGGCAGACCGTCCGGCGCCGTGGTGAACAACTCGGTCTCGAAGCGCCGGGCCAACTCCTGGGTCTTCCACGGCTGGCCGACATAGTCGTAGGCCCAGGGCGCCGTGGTGTCGATCTCGTTGCCCGCCCAGTCGTACGGCTCGTTGCCACCGGGATTGAGCTTGGTGAAGAAGTCGTCCAGACGCGGAACGGCCTTCTCCTTGCCGCCCATCGCCGCCACCAGGCCCGCCATGTCCTGCTGGACGGACCAGTTGTACTGGGCCGCGTTGCCCTCGTCGTAACCGTCCTGCCCGAACACGCCCTCCGGCGGGGTCTGGAAGCCCGGTCCCGCGGGGAAGGCGCCGTTGTCGTCGCGCGGGCGCAGATAGCCGGTCGCCGGGTCGTAGATGTTCTGCCAGTTGTTGCCGCGCTTCGCGTACTCGGCCTGCGTCCTGCGATCGCCGATCGAGGCGGCGAGCTGCGAGATGGCGAAGTCGTCGGTCGCCCACTCCAGGGTCTCCGAGGCGCCCTGGAGCCCGTGATCGCCTTGCGAGGTCGCGTTGTTGGGCGCATAGCCGAGCCGGACGTAGTCCTCGACGCCGGGCCGCTCGATCCAGCCCCAGCCGACGCTCTCCGAGCGCGTCGCGCCCTTCTTCATGATGGGCAGCGCGTCGCGGACATTGACATCACGCGCGCCGAACGCCACGTACTGGGCGAACAGCGGTACTCCGTTGTCGCCGTTCATCACGTTCCCGGTCACGTTCTGCGACGGCCACTTCGGCCACCAGCCGCCCTGCTGCTGGGCGTCCCGCAGCAGCGAGTTGGCCATGTCGCCGGTCTCCCGCGGATAGAGCATCGCCTGGAGGGGAGCGAGGGAGCGGTAGATGTCCCAGTCGGAGAAGTGCGCGTACTGGGTGTGACCCGCGGGTACCTGGCGGATCTTGTCGTCGAAGCCGATATAGCGGCCGTCCACGTCGTTGAAGACGCTCGGCGACTGCAGAGAGCGGTACAACGAGGTGTAGAAGGTGGTCAGTTCGTCGGCGCTGCCACCGCCGACGTCGACCTTCAGCAGAGCGTCACGCCAGTCGGCACGGGTCTGCGCCTGCAGCCGCTCGACGTCCCAACCGGGTATCTCCGAGGCCGAGTTCTTCGCCGCTCCCGCCTCACTCACGTACGACATACCGACCTTGGCGGTCACCGTGTCGGCGGACGCCTTGCCCGCCGAGGTGTCGAAGGTCAGATACGCGCCGGAGCCCGGCCCGGTCGCAGCGGAGGAGCCCGGCGTGACCGTACCGCCCTGCCAGGTGCCGTGCGCGGTGAACGGGCGGTTGAACTTGATGTCGAAGTACATCGTGTACTTGCTGTTGTTGCACAGCCCGTGCGGTGTGGTGGTACCGGACAGCTCGTGGTCGTTGACCACCCGGACATCGGCTGCCAGGTCACCGCCGAGGCTGGTGCCCGACTTGACCAGCACCTGCGCCTGGCTGCCGGCCGGATAGCGGAAGGAGGCCAGACCGGACCTGGTGGTGGCCCCCAGCTCGGCCCGCACGTTCGAGTCGGCCAGCTTGACGGCGTACGAGCCGGGCGCGGCCTGCTCGTCGTCGTGCGAGAAGTGCTCGGTCCTGGCGGCCGGGTCGTCGCCCACAGGACCTGTGACCGGCAGGATCGGTATGTCACCGAATGAGGAACAGCCGCCCGAGAAGTGGTCGAGGCTGAAGCCCTTGATCGTCTTGGCGTCGTACGAGTAACCGGTGGGACCCTCTTCGGTGTCCGGGCTGAACTGCATCATCCCGAACGGCGCCGTCACACCGGGAAAGGTGTTCTCCCAGTCGACGCCCTTCTGGGTACCGATCATCGGATCGACGTAGCCGGTCGGATCGGACACCAGGTTGACGTGTTCGGCACGCGCCGGGGTGTCGGCGATCGCCGCTGACAACGGGACGGCCGTCGCACAGGCCGCCAGTGCCAACGCCGCGATCCCGAATGTGCTCCATCTGCCGCTTGGTCGATGCACCTTGGACCTTTCGTCTGCCGCCTGAGACGGCGTCTGCCGGTCACACGCTGTGAAACGCGCGCATGACATCGTTGTCACGTCCGTCGGCAGTCTGGTCCGGTCGTGATCGTCCGTCAAGTGTCCCGGGCGGGCGTCCACGCCTGGGGGACGACCCCTTCACGAATTGCTCGCAGAGCGGGATGACCCGCACCGGGCCGGGACTCCCCGGATTCTCCCCAGGGCCGGTCATAACGGTTTCCCGGCCGGTGGAGGCCTGCGATATTCCGCGGATCGCAAGAAAACCAAGCCGTATAACCTGGCGTAATGCTTTCCGAAGTCACAGCGACCCGCTATGTCACGCCCTTGCGTGAGGGCGGCTCGCTTCCGGGGATCGTCGAGGCCGACGATCTCGGTACGTACGTCATGAAATTCACCGGCGCGGGACAGGGCCGTAAGACACTCGTCGCCGAGGTCATCTGCGGTGAACTGGGCCGAAGGCTCGGCCTGCGGGTCCCGGAGCTGGTGACCATGCAGCTCGATCCGGTCATCGGGCTCTCGGAGCCGGACCAGGAAGTGCAGGAGCTGCTGAAGGCGAGCGGCGGACTGAATCTCGGAATGGACTACCTGCCGGGATCGCTCGGATTCGACGCGAAGGCTTATCAGGTCAGCTCCGCCGAGGCGGGGCGAGTCGTCTGGTTCGACGCGCTGATCAACAACGTCGACCGGTCCTGGCGCAACCCCAACCTGCTGGTCTGGGGCGGGGAGCTGTGGCTGATCGACCACGGTGCCACCATGATCTGGCACCACAACTGGCCCACCGCCCAGGTCTCCGCGGCCAAGGCGTACAACGCCTCCGACCATGCCCTCGCGCCCTTCGGGCCGGACATCGCCTCGGCCGCCGCCGCGCTGGCGCCGCTGGTCACCGAGGAACTGCTGACCGAGGTCGCCGCCGAGGTACCGGACGAATGGCTGGTCGACGAACCCGGCTACGCGACGACCGATGAGCTGCGCCGCGCCTATGTGGAACCGCTGCTGGCGCGCGCCGCGACGATTCACGAGCGGATCACGCTGGACGCGCCCGCCGAGGACAAGCCGTCACAGGCGCCCGGCTGGCTCAGTGAGCGGCTGGCCCCCAGGCCGCGCGCGACGAAGAACGACAAGGACGGCGGCCAGTGAGCAAGCGGGACGTTTACGAGTACGCGCTGCTGCGGGTCGTACCGCGGATGGAGCGCGGCGAATGTTTCAACGCGGGAGTGCTGGTGTATTGCCGCGCCCAGTCCTATGTGGCGGCCAGAATCCACCTGGACGAGGCCAAACTGCGGGCCCTCGACCCGGCGGCGGACATCGTGGGCGTACGGGCGGCGCTGCGCGCGGTCGAGGGCGTCTGCCAGGGCGGTGAGGCGGCGGGACAGGCCGCGGGTGACGATCCGGGACGGCGGTTCCGCTGGCTGATCGCGCCGCGTTCGACCGTCGTACAACCCGGGCCCGTGCACACGGGGCTGACGGCCGACCCCAAGGCCGAGACCGAGCGGCTGCTGGAACTGCTGGTGCACTGACGCGCCGGTCCGCGGGGGCGGTTGACGTGGCTGAGCGCGGCTCGGGTGAAAAGGGCGGTTGAGGTGACGAGTACGGTTCACGTGGGGGCGGCCGGTTTGACGCCGGCCGCCCCCGTGCGCTGATCGCGCGCCGATCGCGCGCTGATTCTGCTCCGGGCGACGCGCGCCGTTGACACCTGGTGCCTGGGCTTCTAGCGTCTGTCTGCTGAACCTACTAAGCGGTTGCTCAGACTTGAGGGGCCGCCGGAGCCCAGGGCGAGGAGATCAGGGATGTCCACCACCGAGCAGCGTGTCGCCGTTGTGACCGGGGCGGCGCGGGGCATTGGCGCCGCGACCGCCGTCCGGCTGGCGGCCGAGGGGCGCGCCGTCGCGGTACTCGACCTCGACGAGGCGGCCTGCGCCGACACCGTCAAGAAGATCACGGCGGCCGGTGGCACCGCGCTCGCCGTCGGCTGCGACGTCTCGGACAGCGACCAGGTGGACGCCGCCGTCGCGCGGATCGCCGCCGAGCTGGGCGCGCCGACGATCCTCGTCAACAACGCGGGTGTGCTGCGCGACAACCTGCTCTTCAAGATGAGCGAGTCCGACTGGGACACCGTGATGAACGTGCACCTCAAGGGCGCGTTCCTGATGACGCGGGCCGTCCAGAAGCACATGGTGGACGCCAAGTTCGGCCGGGTCGTCAGCCTCTCCTCCAGCTCCGCGCTCGGCAACCGCGGCCAGGCCAACTACGCGACGGTCAAGGCGGGTCTCCAGGGCTTCACGAAGACCCTCGCCAAGGAACTCGGCAAGTTCGGCATCACCGCCAACGCGGTCGCACCCGGCTTCATCGTCACGGAGATGACCGCGAGCACCGCGGCCCGCGTGGGCATGGACTTCGAGGACTTCCAGGTCGCGGCGGCCTCGCAGATCCCGGTCCAGCGCGTCGGCACACCGGACGACGTCGCGAACGCCATCGCCTTCTTCACGGGCGAGGCGGCGGGCTTCGTCTCGGGCCAGGTCATGTACGTGGCCGGCGGACCGCTCAACTGAATTCGGGGACGAACGACATGACAGAGCAGACGCAGGGCGGCACACCGGCACAGGGCGGCGCACGAGTGCCTGACAGCGGGAAGGTCGCGCTGATCACGGGCGCGAGCCGGGGCATCGGATACGGCGTCGCCGAGTCGTTCATCGCCCGCGGCGACCGGGTGTGCATCACCGGACGCAACGAGGACGCGCTGAAGGAGGCCGTCGAACGGCTCGGTTCCGACCGGGCGATCGGCGTGGCGGGCAAGGCGCACGACGAGGCGCACCAGGCGGCCGCCGTCGAGCGCGTCATGGAGGAGTTCGGCCGGGTCGACTTCCTGGTCAACAACGCGGGGACCAACCCGGTCTTCGGGCCGATGGCCGACCTCGACCTGAACGTGGCGCGCAAGGTCTACGAGACCAACGTCGTCTCGGCGCTGGGCTTCGCCCAGCTGACCTGGAAGGCATGGCAGAAGGAGAACGGCGGCGCGATCGTCAACGTCGCCTCCCTCGCCGGTATCTCCGCGTCCCCGTTCATCGGTGCGTACGGCATGAGCAAGGCGGCGATGGTCAACCTGACCCTCCAGCTGGCGCACGAGTTCGCACCGCGGGTACGGGTCAACGCCATCGCGCCCGCCGTGGTCAAGACCAAGTTCGCCGAAGCCCTCTACGAGGGCAGGGAGGCGGAGGCCGCGGCCGCCTACCCGCTCGCGCGGCTCGGGGTGCCCGAGGACATCGGCGGCGCCGCCGCCTTCCTCACCTCCGCGCAGTCGGACTGGATCACCGGGCAGACGCTGGTCATCGACGGTGGCATCTTCCTCAACGCGGGCGTGGCCTGACGCCTGTCCGCCGCTGTCCCACCGCGGTCCCGTCCGCTCGGAGAACCGAGAGCGGACGGGACCGTTGTCAGTGGGCCCCGGTAGGTTCGGTGGTCTGCAAGTGATCCCTTACCGGAGGTTGTTGACGTGACCGACACCGACATGCTGCCCGAGTCCTGGCGCGGCGTCCTCGGCGACGAACTGCGGAAGCCCTACTTCAAGGAGCTGACCGAGTTCGTCGAGGAGGAGCGGGCGAAGGGGCCGGTCTATCCGCCGCGCGAAGAGGTCTTCGCCGCGCTCGACGCCACGCCTTACGACCGGGTGAAGGTGCTGATCCTGGGGCAGGACCCGTACCACGGCGCCGGTCAGGGGCACGGCCTGTGCTTCTCGGTCAGGCCCGGAATCAAGACGCCTCCCTCGCTCCGGAACATCTACAAGGAGATGAAGGAGGAGCTGGGCCACCCCGTTCCGGACAACGGCTACCTGATGCCGTGGGCCGAGCAGGGGGTGCTGCTGCTCAACGCGGTGCTGACGGTCCGGGAGGCCGAGGCCAACTCGCACAAGTCCAAGGGCTGGGAGAAGGTGACGGACGCGGTGATCCGTGCCGTGGCCGAGCGGCCGGACCCCGCCGTCTTCGTCCTGTGGGGTGCCTACGCGCAGAAGAAGCTTCCGCTGATCGACGAGACGCGCCACGTGGTGGTGAAGGGCGCGCACCCCTCGCCCCTGTCGGCGAAGAAATTCTTCGGCTCCCGCCCGTTCACCCGGATCAACGAGGCGGTCGCGGCCCAGGGCCACGAGCCCATCGACTGGCGCATCCCCGACCTGGGCTGAGCCTGAGGAGGAATGTCAGCGGGGGCGGCTAGCGTCTGAATCGTCGGAATTCACCGTGATTCACCGGACGGCGCGGAGGCGGCATCGATGGAGCAGCGGCAGGAGGCGTCGGAGAACGCACTCATGACCAGGATCGGGCAGGCGGTCATGCTGCTCCACGGCGGGGACCGTGAGGAGGCGCGGAACAGGTTCGGCGAGATCTGGACAGAGCTGGGTGAGACGGGCGACGCCTTCCACCGCTGCACGCTGGCGCACTACATGGCGGACACCCAGGACGACCCGAGGGACGAACTGGTCTGGGATCTGCGCGCGCTGGCCGCGGTGGACGGGGAGGCGCCGCAGGAGCCGGGAAAGGCACCGCGGGAGGAGACGCGCCCGGCGGAGCCGCCCGGCGTACCTCCGCGCGAGGCCTCGGCGGCGGCGCGCGCGTTCTACCCCTCGCTGCACCTCAACCTCGCCGAGGACTACGTGAAGCTGCGCCGTCCGCAAGCGGCGCGGCTCCATCTCGACCGGGCCCGCGCCGCCGCGGACGCGCTTGCGGACGCGGGATACGGCAGCGGAGTACGTACGGCGATCGACCGGCTGGAGCTGCGGCTGCGCGGCGAGTGAGGGCGGCCGGGGCCGGAACGACGCGCCTGAGGGACGGGCGGGGCGAAGAGCGACGAGCCGAGTGACGCTCCGGGCGAAAGCCCGGCGGACGAGCCGAGTGGCGTGTCGGCGGACGAGCGGGCGGACGATCCCGCCGACCTGCCCATGAACGCGCACGTCCGGCGCGCCGGTGGCGTCAATTCCCGTAGACCCCTTCGCAGATGAGCGCCTGTGGGCTGCCTTCCGGCCAGTGGCCGTAGGACGTGCCGAGGGCACACACATCGCCGCCCCTTACGAGCGGGACCGGTACGGAGCGGGGCAGGGGCACGTTGACGGCGCTCCCGCGTTCCGCAGGCCGTTCGCGCCGCTGCCACAGCCGGATCCGCCTCCGCTCCCGGGGCTGCTCCACGGAGCGGGGCGCGGCCGGCCGGACAGTGGCCGAGGCATGCGGAGCCGGGCCGGGGCTCGGTACGGGGACGGCCGCCTCCAGCACTTCCCGTACCGGCCCCTGGACGATCTGCGGCTCCACGGCGGGCGCGGCCGCGGAACTGTTCGCCCCGGGCCGCGGCACGGCGGGTGCGGGTCCGGGCGGCTGCACGGCCACACACCCGGAGACAGCCGTGGCCGCCATCCCCGCCAGAAACATCACTGTCGTTCTCGTACGGTGCATCCGGCCAACTCTGCTGGCCGCGGGTGCGGTCCGGGCGGACATCGGCCGCTGATGGGCCCGGACGGATGACACCGGTCAACCGCGCGCCACTCCCGGCCGGAACGCGGTGGTCAGTCGCCGGTGGACCCGTCGATCCGCTCACGCAGGAGGTCGGCATGGCCGTTGTGCCGCGCGTACTCCTCGATCATGTGCGTATAGACCCAGCGGAGGCTGAACGGCTTGCCGGTCGCACGGTCGGGGCGGCCCGCGCCCAGATCGTCCAGGCCGAGCGGTGCGGCCACCTCGCGGGCCCGGCTGATCTCGGCCTGCCAGGTGGCATGGGCCTCGTCCCACGTATCGCCCTCGCCGGGGTGGAAGTCACCGTCCTCGTCGGCGTCCGTGCAGTAGATCAGCTCCGCCTTCTCACCGGCCAGCCGGTTGCGGAACCAGCCGCGCTCGACCTCGGCCATGTGCCGCACGAGACCCAGCAGGGAGAGCCCGGAAGGAGGCACGGACGCCTCCCTGAGCTGTTCGTCGGTCAGGCCCGCACACTTCAGGGCGAGGGTCGCGCGGTGATATTCGAGCCACCCTTCCAGCATCTCGCGTTCGCCGGCGCCGCTGGAGGGTTCTCTGCGCTCAGATGTGGTCATGGCGAGCATCCTCACGTACCGACCCCTCCGCGGGCCAAGGGTTATCGGGCGCGCGGCATGCCGGGACCGGGGCGGCCCGGGAAGATGACGCGGGTTCGCCGGTCAGGCGCCTCCACGGCGCACGTATGCTTCCCGGACGGCGGCCCCCGGCCGGACGAGCGTCCGGGAGATCGGACGGCCCCAGCGGTGACGGTAGTGCGAGTGGTGCCAGGGAGGCCCTTGTGAAGGTCGGTTGCGTCGGGCTCGGCGACATCGCGCAGAAGGCGTATCTGCCGGTACTCACCACGCTTCCGGGGGTGGAACTGCATCTGCAGACCCGCACCCCCGCCACGCTGTCGAGGACCGCGGAGGCCCACCGCGTCCCCGCCGGGCAGTGCCACACCGACCTCGACTCGCTGCTCGCCCAGGACCTCGACGCGGCCTTCGTGCACGCGCCGACCGTCGCCCACGCCGAGATCGTCACCCGGCTGCTCGACGCGGGCGTCCCGACGTACGTCGACAAGCCCCTCGCGTACGAACTCGCCGACTCCCAGCGGGTGGTCCGGCTCGCCGAGGAGCGCGGAGTGAGCCTCGCCGTGGGCTTCAACCGCCGTACCGCGCCCGGTTACGCCCAGTGCCTCGAACATCCGCGCGAGCTGATTCTGCTGCAGAAGAACCGCGTCGGCCTGCCGGAGGATCCGCGGGTCTTCGTCCTCGACGACTTCATCCACGTCGCCGACACCCTGCGCTTCCTGGCCCCCGGGCCCGTCGAGCACGTCGACGTACGGACACGCAGCAAGGAGGGACTGCTGCACCACGTCGTGCTCCAGCTCTCCGGGGACGGCTTCACGGCCATCGGCATGATGAACCGGCTGAGCGGTTCCACCGAGGAAATCCTCGAGGTATCGGGACAGGACACCAAGCGGGCCGTTCATGACCTCGCGACGATCATCGACCACAAGGGCCAGCCCAGCGTGCGGCGGCGCGGCGACTGGGTCCCGGTCGCCCGCCAGCGCGGCATCGAGCAGTGTGTCCTCGGCTTCCTCGACGCCGTACGGGCCGGAAAACTGCTCAGCGCACAGGACGCGCTGCTGACTCACGAGCTGTGCGAGCGCGTGGTGCGGGCCGCGCTGGAGCAGGCCGCCTGAACGAGCGCGCGGCCTGCGCCAGGCAGAACGCGGCGAGCACGGCCAGAGCGCCGTGGACGGCCCAGTCACCGAACCTGACGTACGGCGTCGTGCCGCGAGCCAGCGGCACGTCGAACACCGCGGTCGTACGGCGGTCCTTGCCGACCACGCCGATCCGTTCGCCGGCCGGTCCGAAAACCGCGCTGACGCCGGTGAGCGTGGCGTGCACCATCGGCCGTCCGGTCTCGGCCGCGCGCAGCGCCGCCAGCGAGGCGTGCTGCTCGGGCGCCCAGCTTCCCTGGAACGCCGACGTGGACGACTGGCCCACCAGTACCTGGGCGCCGTGCTCCACCAGACTCCGGCTCATGTCGGGAAAGGCCGTCTCGAAGCAGATCAAGGGGCCGAACCGCAGACCGCCGCCCTCACCCGGCCCCGGCGGCAGCCGCATGACCACCTGCCTGGTGCCCCGCACGCGGTCCTCGAGCGCCGCCCTGCCGACCGACGTCGCCCAGCCGAGCGCGGCGCGCGCGGGCACGTACTCGCCGAACGGCACCAGCCGCATCTTGTCGTACGTATCTCCCACAGGGCCGTCCGGGCCCACCAGGACATCGCGCTTGAAGATGCCGACCCGGCCCGACGCGTCCCTGGAGCGGGCGTCGGCATTGACCAGGATTCCGGCGCCGGTCGCACGCGCGAGCGCCGCGATACGCGCCGTCGCGTCGGGCCGCGCCGCGAGATCGAAGCCCACACTGCTCTCGCCCCACACCACCAGATCGAGATCCCGGCCCACGAGGCGGCGGGTCAGCGCCTCACTGCCGGCGAACCGCAGTTCCACGGCGTGTTTGCCCGAGGGATACACCCCGGGCTGGACGACCGCGATCCTCGCCAGGCCGGATCTCTTGGGACGCGGCGCCCACGTCCACGCCGAGGCCGCCACGACCGCGCACACGACGAGGCCGGCCGTGGCGGCGAGCCGTGCCCCGGCCACCGAGACCAGCAGCGTGAGCGCGGTGTTCACCGCCACCACCAGCAGGCTCAGCAGCCACACACCACCGACGGAGGCGAGCCGCAGCGCGGGAGGGACCTGCCACTGACTGGCACCGAGCAGCCCCCAGGGCCCGCCCAACGCGTCCCAGGACCTGACCAGTTCGACCGTCAGCCAGCCGGAAG
Organism: Streptomyces sp. NPDC088725; assembly: GCF_044751305.1. Lineage (NCBI taxonomy): Bacteria > Bacillati > Actinomycetota > Actinomycetes > Kitasatosporales > Streptomycetaceae > Streptomyces > Streptomyces sp. NPDC088725. Next base: position 196,905 of record NZ_JBIVLO010000011.1, on the reverse strand, counting down.
GCAGCACCGCGAGCGCGAGCACCGCGCGGCGCGCGGACGGCGTACCGCCCAGCAGCGACCGCACCAGCAGGCCCCACGGCGCCCACAGCAGACCGAGCAGCGCCGCGAGCACCACGATGAACACATGCAGACTGGGCATCAGCCAGTGATGCACCGCGATCATGAAACCGAGACCACCGAGCCACCCTTCCACCGCCGCGCGCCGGCCCGTGGCGGCGGTGCGCAGCAGCAGCATCCAGGGCACCAGAGCGACATACGCGAACCACCAGAGGGACGGCGCCGGAAACGCGGGCGCGGGCAGCGCGCCCGCCAGCACCGCGGCCGCTCCGCGCCACCACCCGGACGCCAGGCAACGGTCGAACCGCCGTCGCAGGCCGATCGCCCACCGCATACCGCGCCTCCTCGGCCTCCTGGCCCTGCCTGGTGATCACTCTCTTCCCCGGCGGGGAACGCCCGAAGCAGGCCTGGCGACCGGCCGCCACGCGTGTGCTCGGCCAGGCGGGTGAGCGTGGACAGGAAGCCGTTCCGCGCCGCACAGGGGTGTGAGCACGCCCGGTGCGGGTGACGAAGGTGTACGAGATGTCCCGGCCCGGAGGGAACGGCATGATCAAGACAATGGTCGAGCCATGACACCCGGAACGGAAACAGAAGCAGAAAAAGAAGCAGAAAGGGAGCGCGGCACAGATGACGACGCGTGCGGCACTGTTCGACGTCGACGGAACCCTCGTCGACACCAACCATCTCCATGTGACCGCCTGGTGGGAGGCGTTCCGGCAGGCCGGGCACACCGTGCCGATGTCCGCGATCCACCGGGCCGTCGGCCTCGGTTCCGAGGACCTGATCGCGCATCTGCTCGGTGACGACCGGGACCGCGACCAGGACGCGGGGATCAAAGCCGCGCACACCACGCTGTACGGGACGTACTTCGACCGGCTGCCCGTGCTCGACTCCGCCGCCGACCTGCTGAGGTCGCTGGCGGGGCGCGGCTGGCGGATCGTCCTCGCCACCTCGGCGAGCGGCCCCGAGCTGTCCGCGCTGCGCCGGGCGATCGACGCGGACGACGTCATCGCGGGGACGGCGAGCGCGGACGACGTGGAGGCGGGCAAACCCGCCGCCGAACCCGTACGGCAGGCGCTGGAACTGGCGGGCGTGGAGGCCGGCAGCGCGGTGTTCGTCGGCGACACCGTCTGGGACATGGAGGCCGCGTCGCGGGCCGGCGTACGCGCCGTCGCCGTGCTGTCCGGCGGGATTCCGCGCGCCGCCCTGGAGGCCGCGGGGGCCGCCGCTGTCTACGAGGACCCGTCAGGTCTGCTCGCCCGCCTCGACACGAGCCTGTTCGCGGATCTCGAAGCCACCTGAGGCCGAACTGAAGTGCCGTCTGGTGCGACGGGGGAGCGGAGCGGCACCGTCGGTCGGGGCGTGCGTCCGGAACACGCAGATTTCGTGGGAACGGAAGCACTCCGGCCGACGGTGCCGAGCGCACACTGATACCCCGAGATACCCCGGGATACCCCGACGTATCGACGCTGGAGGCGACATGACGGTCACCGGACCGCTGGCCGATCTACGAAGAGTGGCCGCCGACGCCGGAGGACCGGAGGACGTGGTGGCCGACGCGGAAGGCCGGGTGCTCACCGGCCTCGCGGACGGCAGGATCGTACGGCTGACCCTGTCGCGGGAGGGCGGGCTCGACCGGTACGAGGTCGTCGCGCGCACCGGAGGCCGACCGCTGGGCCTGGAACCCACCGCCGACGGCGCCCTTCTCGTCTGCGACGCGCGGCGCGGGTTGCTCCGGGTCGACCCGGACGACGGATCCGTCGAGGTACTGGCCGACAGCGTCGACGGCGTGCCCTTGCGGTTCTGCAGCAACGTCACCGCCGCCTCCGACGGCACGGTCTACTTCACCGTGTCCAGCCGTCTGTACGCGCTGGAGGACTGGGCGGGCGACATCATGGAGCGTTCGGCGACGGGACAGCTCCTGCGGCTGCGCCCCGGCGGCGAGCCCGAAGTACTGCTCGACGGCCTGCACTTCGCAAACGGCGTCGCGCTCTCCGCCGACGAATCGTTCGTCGCCTTCGCGGAAACGGGGGCGTACCGGGTCGGCAGGTACTGGCTGACCGGGCCGGCGGCGGGCCGGCGCGACACCCTCGTCGACGAGCTGCCGGGCTTCCCGGACAACATGTCCCGCGGCCCGGGCGGACTCTTCTGGATCGCCGTGGCCGGTCCGCGCGAGGCCTGTATCGACCTGCTGCACCGCGCCACTTCTCCCGCGTTCAGACGGGCGGCGTGGAACGCCGTCAAGCGGTTCCCGCCGCAGCCGAGGCGCACCACCGGAGCCGTGGCGGTCACGGCGGAGGGCTGGATCGTCCACGATCTGCGGCGCCGCAGATCGCCTTATCGGATGATCACCAGCGTCTGCGAGCGCGACCAGCACCTGATCATGGGGAGCCTGGTGGAGCGCGGGGTGGCGGTGTGCCGCCTGCCCGGTCGGCTCGCCGGACAGGACCACTCGCGTTCTACTGAGGTGAGCTGAAAGCGGCCGAAGGAGCCAGCGTGGGCAGCAGGGGCGCGAGTGGTGAGGACGAGGGCGGCGGCCGCGCGGACCGGCTGGAGCGGTACCGCGGCAAACGGCGTTTCGACACGACCGCCGAGCCGCGCGGCGCGGACGCGCCGTCCGGGGACGAGCCGGCGTTCGTGATCCAGATCCACGACGCGCGCCGCCTGCACTTCGACTTCCGGCTCGAGGTGGACGGCGTGCTGAAGTCATGGGCCGTGCCGAGAGGCCCGTCCACCGACCCCACCGACAAACGTCTCGCGGTCCCCACGGAGGACCACCCGCTGGAATACCGGGAGTACGAGGGGGTCATCCCCGGCGGGCAGTACGGCGCCGGCACGGTCATCGTCTGGGACCAGGGCACCTACCGGCCGCTCGGCCGCGGTCGTGAAGGCGGCCCCGATTCCTTCGCCGGGGCCCTGGAACGCGGGCACGCCTCGTTCTGGCTCGACGGGACCAAACTGCGCGGCGGTTACGCCCTCACCCGGATCAGGAACGGCCAGGACGGCGAGGCCGAGGCCTGGCTGCTGGTCAAGGAGAAGGACGCGGGCAGCACGCGCAAGGGCGAGCACGCCACGCCCGACCCGCGCAGAGCCCGATCCGCGCGGTCGGGACGGACCCTGCGCCAGGTCCTGGACGAAGAGGCCTGAGCCGCGCCCGCCCGCACGCCCGTACCCGGCGGGAAACCAGGTACGGGCGCGTTCATTTCTTGGCGATGCCGTAACGCGGCCGTCGTATCTACTGCGAGACACGCGGCCGTCGTACCTACTGCGAGACGCGCACGTAGTCGACCAGCATCTTCTGCGGGAACGTGGTCGAGCCGTCCGGACTGCCCGGGAAGTCGCCGCCGATCGCGTTGTTGAGAATGATGAAGAAGGGGTGGTCGTACACCCAGGGCCCCTTGGTCTGCTCCAGCGTGGCACGCTCCACGGTGAAGAAGGCCTTGCCGTCGACCGTGAAGGTCATATGGCTGGAGTCCCAGTCCACGGCGTACGTGTGGAAATCACTGGCGAAGTCGAGACCGGGCACCGTGTACGGGGAGCCGAAGCCGCCCCCGCCGTTGTAGGCGGGCGCGTGGAGCGTCGAGTAGACGGTGTCGGCCTGCTTGCCGACGTGCTCCATGATGTCGATCTCGCCGCTGTTGGGCCACGGAGTACCGGTCTTGAAGTTGGAGCCGAGCAGCCAGAACGCCGGCCACAGCCCCTTCGAGCCCGACACCTTGATGCGCGCCTCGACGTGCCCGTAGGTGAAGTTGAAGTGGTCCGAGGTGTTGAGCCGGCCCGAGGTGTACTGGCAGGTGGTGCTGCCGGTCAGCGGGTCGGGCGGGCACGCGGAGCCGGGCGTGGCCTCCTTGCGCAGCTCGATGTTGAGCGAACCGTTGCCGTCCATCGTGGCGTTCTTGTTGTTGGTGTAGTACTCCAGCTCGTTGTTGACGCCGGGGCCCGTCTCGACCGTCCACTTGGACGGGTCGGGCGTGGAACCGGCGGCTCCGTTGAACTCGTCGCTCCACACCAGTGCCGGCGGGTTGTGCGGGTTGGGCGGCTGGGCGGGCGGGGCCGTGGGGCTGCCGCCGGTGCCGTACACGTCGAAGTCCCACAGCGAGTACCCGTACGGGCCGACGCGCGCCGTGCCGTACATCCGGACGTACCGACCGGAGCCGTTGACGTTCAGGGTCTCCTTGAAGCCCTTGCCGGTGGTGGTCGAGTAGATGCTCGTCCAGTTGGCGCCGTCGGGCGAGGTCTGGATCTGGTAGCCGGTCGCGTACGCCGGGTCCCACTGGAGGACGACCTGCTTGATCTGCGCGGTCGCGCCCAGGTCCACCTGGATCCAGCCGGGGTCGACCCAGCCGGTGGTGTCACTGGTCGCCCAGCGCGTGGCGGGGTCGTGGTCGAAGGCCTTGGCCGGGCTGCAGCCCGAGCAGTTGGGGCTGTCCTGGGAAGTGGAGGCGGTGGCGGGCTTGTTGTACGAGAGCAGCACCGAATCGCCGGCGGGCGGCTCACCGCCGCCACCGCTCGTACCGGTGGTGAAGATCTGGAACTCCCAGAGGGAGTAGCCGTACTGGGTGGCGCGCTGGGTGCCGTACACGCGGACGTAGCGCCCTGAGCCGCTGAGGGTGATCAGCTCGGTCGCGCCCGGCCCCGTGGTGGTGGAGTGGACGGTCGTCCAGGCCGTGCCGTTGGCCGACGTCTGGATCTCGTACGCCTTCGCGTACGCCGACTCCCAGTTGAGCTGGGCGCCGCACAGGCTCTGCACCGATCCGAGGTCGACCTGGAGCCACTGCGGGTCGCCGGGCGCGCTGGACCAGCGGGTGCCGGTGTCGCCGTCGACCGCGGCGGAGGCGGGCGTACCCGCGTTCTCGGTCGAGGAGGAGGTGGCGGGCTGGTGGAGCGCGGCGTTGGTCTGACTGCAGCCCGCGCCGGTCGTGCCGGTGCTGCCGTAGACCTGGAACTCCCAGAGGGAGTAGCCGTATTGGGTGGCGCGCTGGGTGGCGTACATCCGTACGTAGCGGCCGGACCCGGTGACGTTGAGCGTCTGGTTGCCGCCGGTTCCGGTGGTGGTCGAGTAGATGCTCGTCCAGTTGGTGCCGTCGGCCGAGGTCTGGATCTGGAACGCCTTCGCGTACGCGGCTTCCCAGTTGAGGGTGACCTGGCTGATGGACGAAGTCGCGCCGAGGTCTATCCGGACCCACTGCGGATCGCCGGCCGCGCTGGACCAGCGGGTCCCGGCGTCGCCGTCGACCGCGGCGGACGCGGGAGTGCCGGCGTTCTCCGTCGAGGACGCGGTCGCCGTCTTTCCCTGGGACAGAAGGGTGCCGGCGGCCTGGACGGGCGTACTGCCCGTGAAGGTGAGCGTCAGGCTCGCGACGACCGCCGCGACGAGGGCGAGGATGAGGGTGTGTCTGTGTCGGGGAGCGGAGAGCAGAGGACTGCCTGTCATGGCGTCTCCTTGTGATCGCCTCACTCAGAGAGCGCTCTCTGAGTGAGGCGATAATTACGGCGTCGTTGCCGACCGTCAAGAAGTTGAACGCGATCCGGTACGGCAGGCTTCGGTCGAGTTCATTTTCTGACGCCGAAGTGATCTCCGCCGACTCCCGTTGACCGGCGGGAAGCCGGTCAACGGGAGTTGATCAAGCGGTGATCAATGCGGGGCCGATCAACGCTGTTCCTGCTCGTCCTCGCCGGACGGCTCTTCGTCCTCGTCCTCGTTCTCGTTCTCCGCGTCTTCTCCGTCCTCTGCGTCTTCTCCGTCCTCGGCCTCCTCGTCTTCCTCCTGTTCGTCGTCCTCGTTCTCGTACTCGTCGTCTTCCTCTTCCTCCATCGCCTCTTCGTGAGTACGGACGACTTCCCCGTCGCGGATTTCACCGCGCCAGCCCTCGGGCTCCTCGTCGGTGAGCGTGATGTAGCGCTGAAAGTGCTTGAAGTCCAGGCGTATACGCCGCCCCTGAGCGCGCCAGAGGTTACCGGTCTTCTCGAAGAAACCGGACGGGTAGTACTCGACCACCAGCACGATGCGGGTCAGGGACGGTGCCAGATCATGAAAACTCACAGCTCCGTGCGTGCTGCCCTTGGAGCCTTCCGAGGTCCATACGATCCGGTCGTCGGGAATCTGCTCCTGAACGGTGGCTTCGAAGCTCCGCGTCGAAAAGGCGATCTTCGTCTTCCAGTCGCTTGTCGTGTCGTCGCTCTTCGACACGTTCTGCACGCCCTTGGTGAATTTGCCGAATTCCTCGTACTGCGTCCAGTAGTCGTAGGCGGTGCGCAGCGGGACGCCCACATCCAGGACTTCGACCACGCTGGTGACTTTGGTGTCGCCCGCCTTGCCGCCGCTTCCGCCGCCCGCGCCCACCGCGTCCTTGGCCTTGTCCACGACCTTGTTCTTCACCCCCTTCGCCGTGGCCGAGACGGCTGCCTTCACCGGCGAATCGCCCCCGCCGAGAAGCGCGCCGATGGCGGGCAGCTTTCCGCCGTTCTCCGCGACGTCGGTCAGCTGTCCCGTGACATCGGTCAGCTTGTCGCCGGCCTTTTCGGCGAGCCGTTCCACCTGAGAGCCCACATAGTGTGTGAGCTCTCCGCGGAGCCGCCCGACAATGGAGCCGTCTTGTTCGGGGGCGTCCTGTTCCGGGGCGTCCTTTTCCATGGTGTCGTTACCGGTCTTGGCCATAACGGGGCTACCTCCGGCGGTCGGCGCGCGCTGACGTGGACTTGGCCGACTTCTTGGGTGAGGAGGCCGACTTCTTCGCCGCGGCTTTCTTGGCCGCAGGGGCGGTCTTCTTCGCCGCGGCCTTCTTCCCGGGAGCGGCCCTTCTGGCGTCGGCCGCCCTCCGGCCCTCCCTGGAGTGACGGCTTCCCTCGGGCGCGGACCTGCCGGACCGCGGGGGCCCCCGGCGCCGCCGCTTGGGCGGTCCTTCCTCGGCGGCGACAGCCTCGTCCTCCTCGGGCTCGTCCGCGGGCTCCTGCTGCTCAGCGGCCGGCTCCTCGTCGGGCTCCGCCTCCGGCATCCCTTCGTCGGTGGCCGCGCCCTCGGCCTGCTCTTCGTCGGTGGGCGCGTCCTCCGGCTGCTCTTCGTTCTCGTTCTCGTACTCGCCGTCGTCCGGCTCTTCCTCCTCTTCGCCCATCCCGCCGAGAGCGGCCGTGCGGCTGCTGACCGCGTCGGCCAGAGCGCCCATACGGCGGCCGGCGACGGCGGTGAGCGCCTGCCTGGCCGCGTCGAGGCTCTCGGTACGCAGCTGTTCCTGCAGGTCCGCGACCTGCGGGACCTCGCCGAGACGGCGCATGCCCTCGGCGACGAGCTGCCGCGGCTGGAGACCGAAGCGCCTGCCCAGCAGATAGGTCACCGCGGTCAGTGCTAGCCGGCCCCTCCTGCCACGGCCGAGCACATACCCGCCGGCGATCGCGGCGGCCACGGCGTACTTGGTTTCGTCATCCACGAGCGCCTCCTTCGACGGTTTCCTCGGAGCCGGTCCGGCCTCACTCCACGCGTGACCCGTCCGACGAATCGTCGTTGTCGTCGGAGCCGGGTATGTGCACGTCGAGGACGCTGACGTTGACCTCCGCGATTTCCAGTCCGGTCATGCTCTCCACGGTGTCGGAGACATTGGCACGGATGTCCTTCGCGGTATCGCCGATGGGGGAGCCGTATTCGACGACGATTCCCAGATCGACCGCCGCCTGCTTCTGGCCGACCTCCACCTTCACACCGCGCGAGGGATCGTCCGAGCTGGACATCCTGTCGCGCATGGCCCCGATGGTGCGGGACACGCCACCGCCCATCGCGTAGACGCCCGGGGCCTCCCGGGCCGCGATGCCGGCGATGGTCGAAACGACCGAATCGGCGATGGTCGTCGTTCCCTTGACTGAGCTGTCCTTTCCTCCGGACATGCTGGAGGACATGGATTCGTTGGTTGTCATGAGTGACCCAGTTTCTGTGAAGGAACTTCGCGGCGCCTCAGTTGAGGGAAGCGCGCTGATGTGCTTCCGGCCGGATATCGGCCCTTCCGGCCACGCCCCTCCTTCTACTCTGCGCGGCATGCGCGCGAGGCGCCATTCGGGTGAGCTCGCACCGTCAAATGTCCAGAAAACGTGACACCATCGGACGTGAGGTGCGGGTCGCGTACTGATCTATTTTTTGAGGATGTGGCGACAGCATGGGCAAGGACGCGGAGAACGCCGAAAACGCCGAAATCGCTGAGAACACCGCGGAGCAGTACGAGGACTTCGAAGCTGACGAGAACGGTGTGCTCGACAGCGTGGACGGCGAGGTGGTCGGCGACGAAGCGGCGAACGACGCTCCCGATGTCTATCTTGATGTCCCGGTGCTCAACATCGAGGAAATCGACCTTGAAGTGGAAAACCTCAGGGCGCGTGTTTCCTTGCAGGCGGAAGTACTGGACCTGCTCAAGCTGAATGTCGGGGCCGACGTCGAACTCGGCCGGCTCCAGCTGGACATCAAAGGGGTAGAGGCACAGGCGCAGTTGAAGGTACGCCTTCAGCACGTCGCCGCGATCCTGAACCGCGTCCTGACCACGATCGACCGCAATCCGCAGATCCTGGAGAACCTGACACGGGGTGTGGGCCACGCGGTCGAGGAGATCGGAAGCGGGACCGGCAACGCCGTCACGGAAGTCGGGCGTGGTGCCGGCGGTGCTGTCGAGGAGATCGGCGCCGGTGCGGGAGGGGCCGTGGAGGAGGTCGGCAAGGGCGCCGGCGGAGCGGTCGAGGAAGTCGGTCGTGGCGCGGGAGAGGCGGTGGAGGATGTCGGCGAGGGCGCGGGAGGCGCCGTACAGGAAGTCGGCCGGGGCGCGGGATCGGCCGCTGAAGAGGTCGGGCAGGGCGCGGGGGAGGCCGTACAGGAGGTAGGTCAGGGTGCGGGATCGGCCGCCGGGGACGTCGGCCGGGGCGCGGGAGAGGCCGCTGGAGAGGTCGGGCAGGGCGCGGGAGAGGCCGCTGGGGAGGTTGGCCGGGGCGCCGGCCGGACAGTGGAAGGCGTGGGTGAGGGAGCCGAAGAGGCCGTCGGCGAGGCCGGAGAGACCGTCGGAGATGCCGGGGAGACGGCGGAGGAGGCCACGGAAGAGGCCACGGAAGAGGCCACCGAAGCAGTCGGTCAAGCTGCGGAACAGGCCGGGGAAGCCGCTGAGAGCGCGGAAGACGCGACGGGCGAGGCGGGCGAAGCCGTCGAGGAGACACGCGACGAGACCACGAAGCGGGCGGGCGGCGCGGGCAAGGGTATGCGCAAGAAGACGGTCGGCAGGCCTGGCGGCACGGTCTCCGGAACGGCAAAGAGCCGGAGCCGCAAGCCGCCGTCCAGGGTCGCGGGGAAACGGTCGCGCCGCGAGCCCGCCGACGCCGAAGAGCGTTCTCCCCGGCGTCAGGCGGTGCGCAAGCGGGATCGCTTCTGACAGATCCGGTCGACGCCATGGCCGGCCGCGTTGCTACGTCAGCGAGAACGCCGAGGCCAGGGTCCGCCACTCCGCGCGCGGCAGAGCGCCGCTGCGGCTGCCCGCCGTCAGCACCTGAAGAGCGACGTGATTCGCGCCCGCCGCGTGGTACTCGGCAACCCGGGCGCGGATGGTCTCCTCGTCGCCCAGGGCGAAGAGCGCGTCGAGCAGCCGGTTGCTGCCGCCGCCCGTGAAGTCGTCCTCGGTGAAGCCGAGACGCAGCAGATTGCTGGTGTAGTTCGGCAGCTCGAGGTACATGGCGAGGCCGCCGCGGGCGATGCTGCGGGACTCATCGAGGTCGGTGCTGAGCACGACCTTCAGCTCGGGCGCGAGCAGTGCGTCGGGGCCGAGTTCCGCGCGGGCCTGCGCGGTGTGTTCCGCGGTGACCAGATAGGGGTGCGCGCCGGCCGCGCGGTCGGCGGACAGCCTGAGCATCTTCGGGCCCAGCGCGGCCAGCACACGTCCCGACGCGGGCACCGGGGTGGGTGCGTTGTCCAGGGCGTCGAGATAGTCGACCATCGCGGAGTACGGCCGGGCGTACCCCGGTGTCATCGAGTCGTGGCTGACGCCGAGCCCCAGGACGAAGCGGTTGCCGCCGGCCTTCTGCACCTGCGCGACCTGCGCGGCGACCTCGGCGGCCTCGTGCTGCCAGATGCTCATGATGCCCGTGGCCACCGTGATGCGCCGGGTCGCCTCGACCACCGGACGCGACTGGTCGACGGAGGGGCTGCCACCGATCCAGATCGTGCCGTAGCCGAGGTCGTCGAGTTCCGCGGCGGCGTCGGCGGCAGCGCTGCGGCCGTCGGGGTCGGAGGGATGCAGGTTGGGATTCCAGATGCCGATACTGCCGAAACGAGCGTGATCGTCAGAGGTCATGCGGGCAAAACTACCGCCGGGCCGGCGCTTATTCCGGTCAGGCCCGCTGTGTCCGCGTCACGTCGTACGGCTGCGGGACACTGCGCCCCGCAGCCGTGTCAGGACGTCCGGCAGCGTACGCCCGAGGCGTGCGGGATCAGCAGGCTCCCTCGTCCTGCCAGGGACCCCAGGTGTTCGCCGCGCTCGGTTCCTCGTTCTGCGTCCACCACTTGGCCTGCCAGGCGTGGCCCGCGTAGGTGACCTCGTCGCCTGCCGTGTACACGGCGCTGCCGCTCCAGGGCGCCGCCGTGCAGGTGCCGTTCCCACCGCCCGGAGGCGTGGTGGGCGGGTCGGTCGGCGGGTTGTCCGGCGGGGTCGCGCCGGCGAACTTCACGGAGAAGGCGGCGAAGTCCCAGGCCGCCTGCGGCACACTGCTGCACACGCCGGACGTGGTGCCGTTGTCGGGCGGTGAGCACTGCCTGTCCCGGTTGAGCGACCAGAACGTGAAACGGTCCATGCCGTGACCGGTCGCGTAGTCGAGGACGGTCTGGAAGTCCGCCTGGCTGAAGTACTCGCCGCTGTCACTGCGGCCGTTCATCCCGGAGAAGCCCTCGTGGGCATAGGCGGTGGCCGCGTCCCAGCCGAAGGTGGACTGGAGCACGGAGTTGAAGTTCGTGAGCGCGCTCGTCTGGGAGGCCGCGCCGTTGAAGCCGCCGTCGAACGGCATGATGGAGAAGTTGTTGGGCACGAAGCTCTGCGCCTTGGCCTCAAGGAGCATCTGCTTGCCGAACCAGCCGGTGCCGTCCGCCGTTCCGGCCGTGGTGACGGAGACGTACAGGCCGGGGTTGTTCTGCTGGAGGATCTTGGCGGCCCCGATCTCGTGCGCGACAGCCGCGGTGTTCTCGTACTCCGGCTCCTCCAAGTCGAATTCGATGGCCTTCAGTTGGTACTTGGTGATGACCTGCTGGTACGCGGCCGCCGTGGACGCCGAGTCGGCGCAGGCCTGGCCGAGCTTCGTACCGCCGTACCCGCCGATGGAGACCGATACGTCTCCGCCCTTGGCGCGTACGGAGTCGATGATCGCGCCGACCGCCGTATCGCCGGAGACGGCCGCGGTGCCGCCCCATGTCGGGCTGCAGCCACCGCCGTTGGGGGCCAGGATGAAGGCGAGCTGGAACGCCTTGAGCCCGGTGGCGTCCATGATGGCGGTGGCGCTGGGCGGGTCGTTGTCGAGCGGCATCAGATACGGCGCGGCCGCGTACCACCGGTTGCTGAGCGCGGCGGCGCTCGAAGTCGCCCCCGGTGCTTGGTCGGTGGCGAAAGCGGTGAATCCGGCGGTGGTGAGACCGACGGTGGCCAGCGCGGCCGTGGCGGCGGCGCCGAGGAGAGCGCGAAGACGTCTCATGTCCAGGTCTCCAGAGGGAGTTGGGGAGGAAGGCGCTCTCAGAATTGGACCGCGACGCGTACACGTCAACGCTTTGGACTAGACCATTAAGGAACCTTTGACGGGCGCCGGGCCGGCCGCGTGTGCGTCGCGGCCGGCCCGGCGCCCGTTCCGGAGGCGAGCGGTCAGCCGCCCAGGGCGGCCGAGACGACAGCCTTGGCCTCCTCCTGGACGCGCCCGAGGTGATCCGGTCCGAGGAAGGACTCGGCGTAGATCTTGTAGACGTCCTCGGTACCGGAGGGACGTGCGGCGAACCACGCGTTCTCGGTCGTCACTTTGATGCCGCCGATGGCCGCGCCGTTGCCCGGGGCCTCGGTCAGGACGGCTGTGACCGCCTCACCCGCGAGGCTGTCGGCGGTGACCTGCTCGGGCGAGAGCTTGGCCAGTACCGCCTTCTCCTCACGGGTGGCGGGGGCGTCGATCCGGGCGTACGCGGGCTCGCCGAAGCGCTCGGTGAGCGCCGCGTAGTGCTCGGAGGGCGAGGAGCCGGTGACGGCGAGGATCTCGGAGGCGAGCAGCGCCAGGATGATGCCGTCCTTGTCGGTGGTCCACACCGAGCCGTCGCGGCGCAGGAAGGACGCTCCCGCTGACTCCTCGCCGCCGAAACCGAGCGAACCGTCGACCAGACCGTCCACGAACCACTTGAAACCGACCGGTACTTCGACCAGCTCGCGGCCGAGATCCGCGGCGACCCGGTCGATCATGCCGGACGACACCAGCGTCTTGCCGATGCCCGCGCTCGCGGGCCACTGCTCGCGGTGCGCGTACAAGTAGCCGATGGCGGTGGCGAGATAGTGGTTCGGATTCATCAGACCGGCGTCCGGGGTGACGATGCCGTGCCGGTCGGCGTCGGCGTCGTTACCGGTGGCGATCTGGTACTGGTCCCGCTTGTCGATCAGCGACGCCATCGCGTAAGGCGAGGAGCAGTCCATCCGGATCTTGCCGTCCCAGTCCAGCGTCATGAACCGCCAGGTCGGGTCGGCGAGCGGGTTGACCACCGTCAGATCCAGCCGGTGCTGCTCGGCGATCCGGCCCCAGTACGCGACCGACGCGCCGCCCAGCGGGTCGGCGCCGATGCGTACGCCCGCCGCGCGCACCGCGTCCAGGTCGAGCACGGCGGGCAGGTCCGTCACGTACCTGTCCAGGAAGTCGTACCGCCCGGTGGTGGGCGCGGCCAGGGCCCGGGCGTACGTCAGCCGCCGTACGTCCTTCATGCCGCCCGCGATGATGGCGTTGGCGCGGTCCTGGATCCAGCCGGTCGCCGCCGAGCCCGCAGGGCCGCCGTTCGGCGGGTTGTACTTGAAGCCGCCGTCGGCGGGCGGGTTGTGGGACGGGGTGACCACCACGCCGTCCGCGAGTCCCGAGGCGCGGCCGCGGTTGTGGGTGAGGATCGCGTGCGACACCGCGGGGGTCGGGGTGTAGCCGTCGGCGCTGTCGATCAGCACGGTCACCCCGTTGGCCGCGAACACCTCGATGGCCGTCACCCGGGCGGGTTCGGACAGCGCGTGGGTGTCGGCGCCCAGGAAGAGCGGCCCATCGGTGCCCTGCTCGGCGCGGTATTCGCAGATCGCCTGGCTGGTCGCGAGGATGTGGTCCTCGTTGAACGCGGTGGCGAGGGACGAACCGCGGTGTCCCGAGGTCCCGAACGCGACGCGCTGGCCGACGTCTTCCGGGTCGGGGCGCAGCGCGTAGTACGCCGTCACCAGCCGGGCGACATCGGTGAGATCCTCCGGCCGGGCCGGCTGTCCCGCTCGTTCGTGCGGCATCTGCCCACTCCTCCACATCGGTCAGGTCGTCAAGTCGTCAGATTGTCAGGTCGTCAAGCAAGATCGACGCGCGTCGTCCATCTTCCCGGGTGGCCGACGCGGCGGACAGGTGCCCCGCCGCGTGGACGTTCCCTGTGCAGGCATGCCCTGCGGCGGCCCGGGCAGTCGCTCACCATGGCTGTTCTCAGGAGAATCGCGCGTCCCTTGCTGGCCTCGTCGTTCGTCGCCGGCGGCATTCACACGCTGCTCCACCCGTCGGCGGTGGCGCCGGCGGCCGGTCCTGTCGCCCTGCCCGTCGCCGACCGGATCCCGGCGCTGCCGAAGGATCCGGAACAGCTCGTGCGGATCAACAGCGCCGTGCAGATCGGCGCGGGCGCGCTGTTCGCCCTCGGCCGCTTCCCCCGGCTGTCCGCCTTCGCGCTGGCCGCCTCGCTGATCCCCACGACGCTCGCCGGCCACGCGTACTGGACGGAGGAAGACCCGGAGAAACGGTCCGCGCAGCGGGTCCACTTCCTCAAGAACGTCTCCCTGCTGGGCGGCCTGCTGATCGCGGTGGCCGACACGCACGGGAAGCCGTCGCTCGCGTACCGCTCCCGGCGCGGTCTCGACACCGCCGTGAGCCGTTCCGCGGACGGCGTCAGGTCGGTGACCGAGGCCGTACGGGACCACGTACCGGTCACTTAGCCGCCGCTACGGAGTCCCCGGAGCCGGAATCGGAGGGGGAATCTGAGCTGGACGCGTGGCCGGCGGCAGGGGCAGACGCAGGGGCAGACGCGGACCGCGCCGGAGTGGCGGAAGCAGTGTGAAGCGGATGGCGTCGTGGTACGTCCGCGCCCCTGTCTCGTAGAGCAGGCCGAGCGCTCCGGTGTCCGTCTCCACCAGATCGGAATACCCGGCCGGGTCCTGGGACACCGTCCACCAGGGCCGCCACGACCGGCCGTTGTCGTCGCTGACCGCCACCTGCATCCGGCGCCGTCCCTCCGGGACGGAGGGACCGGAATACAGCAACGGCCGCGCGCCCCGGAGCCCGGAAGGCTGAAGGACGCTTCCCTCGACCACCGGTCCCGGGAGGTCCGGCTGCGGCCGGAAGGGCACGGACAGGCTCGTGCCGCCGTCGTCGCTGTACGCGTCCGCGCGGTGGGGCCCCGTCCCGGCGCCGTGATCGCGGGCGTTGACGTAGATCCGCCCGTCGGGAAGTTCGGCCAGCGTGCTCTCGTCCAGCGTGGGCAGGCCGCCGGACGTACTGGTCACATAGCCGAGGTGCCAGGTGCGTCCGCCGTCGTCGCTGTACAGCGAGTGCGCCCCGCTGAGGCCGGTGCTTGCCGAGCTGTGGTTCGCGGGCACCAGCAGCCGCCCCCGGTGCGGACCGGAGCGCAGCGCGATCGCGTGCCCGGGGGCCGTCGCGTACCAGAGCCAGTCCGCCGGTTTGACGGATCTGGTGATGTCCTCGGGCGGCGACCAGCTCCGGCCGCCGTCGGTGCTGCGCTGGAGCTGGACCAGGCGGACGTACGGCACGGGCGCGCCGTTCACCGGCTTCTGTTCCGGCGCGACGCCGACGGTCAGACAGGTCAGCAGAACCACATCGCCGGTGGACGGATCGATCACGGGCGTGGGGTTGCCCACCGTCTCCGCTCCGGCGTCGGCGACCAGCTGGAGCGGACGCCAGGTGCAGCCGCCGTCGAACGAGCGGCGCAGCACCAGATCGATGTCACCGTCGTCGGCGGCGGAGTCGCGCCGGCCCTCAGCGAAGGCGAGCAGCGCACCGCCGGGTACCTGGAGCGCGGCCGGGATGCGGAAGGTGTGATAGCCGGACGTGCCCGACCGGTACGGCTCCGACACGGTGCACGGCGCGGCGGCGTGGACGGCCGGAGCCTGGCCCAGCATCGCCGCGAGAACGGCGGTCAGGGCGAGCAGCAGCCCTCGAGGCCCGCTGGTCATGGCACGGAGTCTCATCGTGTCCCTCGGCCTGAGCGCTGTGTGCGCGGACGGATACCCGGGTGGAACATAACGGCATACGGGACGTCCGGAGCGCCCGCCACGCGTGCTTCGGCGGGCCCGGCCGGGGCAGGACCGCGGACCCGGACCGGTCCAGGGCCGCGGGCAGGACCGGAGCCAGTGCAGGACCGGGCCGCAGGCAGGAGGCAGGCCGGACCGGGCCGCAGGCAGGACCGGGGCCGCGCCGGCGGGCGGGAACAGGCTCCGGAGTCCCGGCTGTTCGTCCTGGTCCCGGGGGCGTCACACCGTCGTGCGCAGCGACGAGGCTCCCGCCCGCCACGCCCTCAGCAACCGCTCGGCGAGCCGGTCCTCCAGGTAGCGGGCGGCGTCGATCCCGAAGGCGATGTCGGCCGCGAGCTGCGGCTCCTCCTCCAGCAGGCCTCCGACGACCTCGCGCCGTACCAGCTGTTCGCGGCCCGAGGCCGCCGCCACGTGCGCGCCGTAGAAGAACACCGCCGCCGCTCCCGCGCCGGTACGTTCCATCGCCTGGGCGAGCAGCCCGAACCCCGGCGCCGAGGCGATCTCGACCGCGGCGAAGTGCCCGACGAGCGCGCCGCGCAGCGCCCGGTGCAGGCCGAGGAGCGACATGAGATTCACCGTGGCGAGCACCTCGGCGGAGCCTTCGTCCAGGTAGTGCCCGTACGACGTGTTCAGGCCGAGGTCGGCCATCAGGTCGGCGAACAGCCGCGCGTGCACCCGGTCCGCCCGGCCGCCGCCGAACTCGTCGAACTCCACGGCCGCCATGCCGGCCTTGGCCCTCCCCCACAGGCGGGGCAGCACCCAGGCGTGCGGGTCGGCCTCCTTGAGGTGGTAGAGCGAGCGCTGGGCCGCGTACTCCCGCAGATGCCACAGCTCCCCGGAATCCCGCAGGAACCGCGGGACACCCGCCCCGTCCGCCGACACCGCCGCCAGCGCGTCGTCCACCCCGGTGTGCCGTGCGGCGTCGGTGCGCAGGGCGCCCAGAAAGCGCTGTTCGAGCAGCGCGCGCACACGCAGCAGGCCGGGATCCCATTCGCGGGCCGCCGGGATCCCCGAGAAACCGCGGTAGTGCAGCTCGTAGCAGACGTACAGCGCCAGCTGTAAATCGTCTCCGTACGGATCCGCCGTGGCGACACACACGGGCGGGGGCGGCCCGCCGGTGTCGCGCAGGAACGTGATGACGCCTGCTGAGAGTTCGCCCCTGCTGACGGGGAGTTCCGGTTCACGCTGTACGACTGCTGTGATGCTCACGGGTGGATTGCGCCCTTCTTGTGCGGGATGTCTCCGATGAGTGCCCAAGCCGTGCGCGGGTAATCATGTGGCTCACCCGGTGAGCGCATCCGGACCTTCCGGCGCATCTGAGCGAGGAGAAGCGGGGTAGGCGGGGAAGAGATGGCAGGCAAGCGGTGGCCGGCCCGGATCGTGGAGGTACCTCTCGTGCGCAGTGTCGGGGTGGAGGAGGAACTCCTCTTGGTGGACGCGGAGACAGGTGAGCCGCGGGCGCTGTCCGCGGCTGTGTTGGCGGCCGCCGACCGGGCTACGGACGGAGACGGCGAGGAGCACGTCTTCGAGAAGGAACTGCACGGCCAGCAACTGGAGTTCGCCACCCACCCGCAGACGGGCATGGCGGAGCTGGCGGCGGAGATCGCGCGGTCGCGGGCCGAGGCCACGGATCACGCGGAAGGGTTCGGGGCCAGGGTGGCCGCGCTGGCGACGTCGCCGCTGCCGGTCAGCCCGACGCTCAACCCCGGCGCGCGATTCCGCTGGATGGAGGAGCAGTTCGGCCTGACCACGCAGGAGCAGCTCACCTGCGGCTGCCATGTCCATGTGTCGGTGGAGTCGGACGAGGAGGGCGTCGCCGTCCTGGACCGCATCAGGCCGTGGCTGTCGGTCCTGCTCGCGCTCAGTGCGAATTCACCCTTCTGGCAGGGCAAGGACAGCCGCTACAACAGCTATCGCAGCCGCGTGTGGGGGCGCTGGCCCTCGGCCGGTCCCGTGGGCGTCTTCGGATCCGCAGAGCGATACCACGAGCAGGTGCGCGCCATGGTCGGCACCGGCGCGCTGCACGACGAGGGGATGATCTACTTCGACGCGCGGCTCTCGGCGAACTACCCCACCGTCGAGATACGGGTCGCGGACGTCTGCCTGGACGCGTCCACCACGACGCTCCTCGCCACGCTCGTACGGGGCCTCGTGGAGACGGCCGCCCGCGAATGGCGCGCGGAACAGCCCCCGGCCCCGCACGGCGTGGGCCTGCTGCGGCTCGCGGCCTGGCGGGCCGGCCGGTCGGGGCTCGACGATCAGCTGATCCACCCGGTCACGATGACGCCGGACAGCGCCGAGACCGTCATCTGGGCCCTGTTCTCGCACGTACGGGACGCGCTGGACGACAGCGGCGACCTCGAATTCGCCCGCCAGGGCCTCACCGATCTGCTGAAGACCGGAAACGGCGCGCGGGTCCAGCGCGAACTGCTGGAGCGGAGCGGCAGCCTGCGGGAACTGGTGGCCGAGTGCGCGCGACGGACGCGCGGATAGCGGCGGGCTCCGGCGGAGGTCCCTCCGGCACGGTTGCTCCGGCATCGGGGTGGCGCGCGGCCGTTCCCGTTTCACCGGGTGTGTACGGGGGGACCCAGGGGTGCATGATCCGAGAAATCGTTCGTGGCGCGGTGGCGGGCGCCGCAGGTACGACCGCGCTCAACGCCATGACGTACGGAGACATGGCCGTACGCGGCCGGCCGACGAGCAGCGTCCCCGAGCAGATGGTCGAGAAAGTGGCGGCGGGCCTGGGCCATCCGGTGCGGGGCGGCGGCTGGCGGCGGGACGCCAGACTGACCGGGCTCGGCGCGCTGGGCGGCCTCGCGGTCGGTACCGGTGCGGGCGCGGCCATGTCCCTGGCCCGGTGGGCCGGGGTACGGATGCCGGTCTGGCTGGGAGGCGTGGTCACCGGTGCCCTGGTCATGGCCACCACCGATCTGTCGATGGCCCGCCTGAAGGTCAGCGACCCGCGGACCTGGTCGGCGTCCGACTGGCTGTCGGACGCGGTACCGCATCTGGTGTACGGGCTGGTGACGTACGGGATCGTGGTGGCAGCCGACGGGGCACGGGCGTGAGCGGGCTCGGCGAATCCGTGAGCGTGCCGGTTCTCGCGCGGGTGGCGCTGATCGGCGTCGCGACCGGGTTCCGCAGCCAGCTGGGCACCGCGACGGTCGCCCTGACCACGGACTCCGGGGAGACGTCCTGTCCCGCGTCCCTGCTGGCCGGCCGGTGGGCCAAGGCGATCACCGCGGCCGCGGCGGCCGGTGAACTCGTCGCGGACAAACTTCCCGGGACACCGAGCCGTCTCGGCGCCGCCGGGTTCGTCCCGAGGCTCTTGCTCGGAGCGCTGGCCGGGGCGGCGCTGGCCGGACGGCGGCCCGGCGACAGCACGCCGCCTGTGATCGCGGCGCTGACGGGCGCGGTGGCGGCTGCCGGAGGCACGTTCGCGGGAGCGGGCTGGCGGGCGGCGGCGCACAGCGGCGGCCGTCCCGACTGGGCCGCCGCCGTGACGGAGGACGTGGCCGCGCTGGCGCTGGCGTACGCCGCGTGTGCGCCGTGCCACGGCCGGCAGGCCGCTTCCGCGCCCGTGCCGGTGACCGGTGCGGACCCTGACGAAGCAGCCGCCGTCCGCCCGTAGGACTGGCCCGTACGCACCCGCCCGACCCGTGCGGGCCCTCTCATCGGGTCAGCAGCGTGAACGCCGTACAGGTCCCGCTCGTCGCGCCGACAGCCACGACGGCCGCCGCCACACAGCGCGTCCTGAGCCGCCGGTAACGCTCCTCGTACTCGCCGCGCAGCTCGGTGGCGCGACCCGCGATCCGCAGGAGAGTGGCGTGGGAGGCGGCCACCCGGTCGGCGGCGTACACCCGTTCCACGTCCTCACGCTGCGCGGTGGTGAGCCACGGCAACTGGCCGGCGAAGCTGCCGGCCTGACGGCGGGCCTCTTCGAGTTCGGCGTTCCACAGGAGATAGCCCTCGATCCGGACGAGACCCCGGACGCTGTCGTCGTCGTACCGCTTCACGCGCTGTTCCCCTCACTCGTGCTTGTCGCCCGGCGCCACGACATTGGAGGCAGCCGGCCGGTTGCCGTGCTCCTCCAGCGCCGCAGTGGCCGGGTGATGCAGGTCGAAGGCCGGGGACTCGGAACGGATCCGGGGCAGCGTGACGAAGTTGTGCCGGGGCGGCGGACACGATGTCGCCCACTCGAGTGAACGGCCATAGCCCCACGGGTCGTCGAGCACGACCTTCTCGCCGTACTTGGCGGTCTTCCAGACGTTGTAGAAGAACGGCAGCATCGAGAGGCCGAGCACGAAGGAGCTGATGGAGGAGATGGTGTTCAGCGTGGTGAACCCGTCGGAGGCCAGATAGTCCGCGTAGCGGCGCGGCATGCCCTCCGCGCCCAGCCAGTGCTGCACCAGGAAGGTGCCGTGGAAGCCGATGAACAGCGTCCAGAAGGTCATCTTGCCGAGCCGCTCGTCCAGCATCTTGCCGGTGAACTTCGGCCACCAGAAGTGGAATCCGGCGAACATCGCGAACACGACCGTACCGAAGACCACGTAGTGGAAGTGGGCCACGACGAAGTACGAGTCGGAGACGTGGAAGTCCAGCGGCGGCGAGGCCAGGATGATGCCGGTCAGACCGCCGAAGAGGAACGTGACCAGGAACCCGATCGACCAGAGCATCGGGGTCTCGAAGGACAGTGAGCCCTTCCACATCGTGCCGATCCAGTTGAAGAACTTCACTCCGGTCGGCACCGCGATCAGGAAGGTCATGAAGGAGAAGAACGGCAGCAGGACCCCGCCGGTCACGAACATGTGATGCGCCCACACCGTCACGGAGAGCCCGGCGATCGCGATCGTCGCGGCCACCAGGCCGATGTATCCGAAGATCGGCTTCCGGCTGAAGACCGGAAGGATTTCCGTGATGATCCCGAAGAAGGGCAGGGCGATGATGTACACCTCCGGATGGCCGAAGAACCAGAAGAGGTGCTGCCACAGCAGTGCGCCGCCGTTCGCCGCGTCGAAGACATGTGCTCCGAACTTGCGGTCCGCCTCCAGCGCGAAGAGCGCGCCGGCCAGCACGGGGAAGGCCATCAGCACCAGTACGGCGGTGAGCAGCACGTTCCAGGTGAAGATCGGCATCCGGAACATCGTCATACCGGGGGCGCGCATACAGATGATCGTGGTGATGAAGTTGACGGAGCCGAGGATCGTGCCGAAGCCGTTGAGCGCCAGCCCCAGGATCCACAGATCGGCGCCGGCCCCCGGCGAATGGACGATGTCGGAGAGCGGGGAGTAGGCGAACCAGCCGAAGTCGGCCCCGCCGTCGGGGGTGAGGAAAGCGCCCATGACGATGAGTGAGCCGAAGAGGTAGAGCCAGTACGCGAAAATGTTCAGCCGCGGGAACGCCACATCGGGAGAACCGATCTGCAGCGGCATGATCCAGTTCGTGAAACCGGCGAACAGCGGGGTCGCGAACAGCAGCAGCATGATCGTGCCGTGCGTCGTGAACGCCTGGTTGAACTGCTCGTGCGACACGATCTGAATTCCGGGACGTGCCAGCTCCGCGCGCATCAGCAGCGCCATGATGCCGCCGATGATGAAAAACACGAACGACGTGATGAGGTAGAACGATCCGACCCTCTTGTGGTCGGTGGCCGTCAGCCAGCTCACGATGACAGAGCCGGAACGCCTGCCCCGGCGGGGGCGGGGAGGTTCGTCCTGCTCCGTGCCGGCCACGGCCGATCCTGCGGTGCCCATCGTGGTCACTGACATTCCTCCGGTCGACGGTCATGCGGGGCTTCGGCAAGCAGCATGGCGTTGCTCGACCCGGCGTGGTGAGAACTCCCGCTTACCGGCGCGTCGCCGGAGAAGGCGGCGGAAAATATGTATGTCGAGAAATGCGAATGATTCGGCCTTATCAAGGGCTGTCCCGTAAATGATCTTTGAGTCGCTTCGGAGATGGCCGACAGGGGCGAGACCCGCTTTTCTATCTGCCGAGGGCGAGGTTGTGCATCTGGGCGATGCCGAGCATGGCGTGATGGACGCCGTCGCCTTTGAGGCGGCAGTCGCGGAGGATCTTCCAGGTCTTCATGCGGGCGAAGACGTGCTCGACCCGGGCTCTGACCTGCTTGTGGGACTTGTTGTGCTCCTCTTTCCAACCGGGAAGCCTCGCCTGGCCGGGCTCGCGGCGGTGCGGGATGACGAGTCCAGTGCCCGGATAGCCACCGTCCGCGATGGTGACTGTTTTGCCGACGGCGGCCTTGGCGCCGGACTCCTCCCACGCCTTGCAGTCGTTGCGGTTCCCGGCGAGCGGCCGGCCGACCAAGACGACCAAGCGGGTGTCGGCATCGATGACGACCTGGTGGTTGGTCGAGTAACGGTAGTTCTTCGACCGCTCGGCGATGCTGTGGTCCCGGGTGGGGACCAAAGTGCCGTCACGATGAGCACGGTGCCCTTCGCGAACCGCTTGCGGGGCTGGTAGGCGAGCATCGGCCCGAGGTGGTTGATGACCCGGTCCGCCGCCGACTTCGATACCCCGAACTACAGGGCGAGCTGCCGCATGGTCAGGTTCGTTCGCCAGTAGGCCGCGACCAGCAAGGTCCGGTCCTCCAGCGAAAGGCTCCACGGCCGGCCTTTGCGGGCCGTGTCCGCACCCGCGCGCCGCAGAACCGTCACCAGCTTTCCGAAGGTGCGAGGGCTCAGCCCAGAGAACGGAGTTATCCAGGACGGCTCCGCCGCCGTGATCACACTAGCCACGCCAAGATCATCACATCAGGGACGGACGGAGGGCCCAGCCCAAGTCTCGCAGCGAACACGACCTCTGGTCGCCTACGCCGCCCGGCTCACCCGCTGAGCGACGCCTGGCGCGCGGTTGGCCAGTGCCCCGGTCCGCGAAGGGCCGCGGGCTGGGGCACCGGCGCCGGTGGGCGGTCGGTCAGCGTTCGAGGAGAGCGATGCGGATGGCTCGTTCGACGTGTGCGGCGGTGTTGGCGTATCCCCCGCCATTGGGGTGAACCAGGGTGACGCGCTTGTTGATGAGGCCACAGTTCAGCGCGGTGCCGGCGAGCTTGGTGGGCCAGTAGTCCTCGGCGTCGCCGCAGATCCCCTCGACCCACTTGGTGCCTGCGGGCTGGCAGGCGTCGTGGCCCACGCTGGAGGAGTAGACGTCGACGTAGCGGTCGCCGAAGAACGAGGAGACTCGCTGGATGGTGCTGTTCAGCGGCTTGAGGACGTTGTCACGGAGCCAGTCGATGTCGGCGTGCTTGATCGAGCCCAGCTCGGTGAGGGAGAGGCGGTTGCAGGCGCTGGCCTCGTCCGGCAGGACGGCCGGGTAGCCGACGGTGATCACCTTGGCGTTGGGTGCGGCCTCGTGCACTTTGGCCAGCATGTCGATGTACTCGTCCTGGACGCGGGCGAGCTTGTCCTGGATGCTCTCCTCGCCGGCGGGCGGGTTGGTGTAGTGCTCGCGGCAGGACTCGCCGGGCTTCGGGCCCAGTTCGAGGCACTTGAGGAGCATGCCGCCGAAGGGCAGGCTGTTGCCGCCGATGCCGATGGTAACGACGTCGGTTCCGTCGTTCAGGTTGGCCCGCTTGATCTGCGGGTCAACTGCTTTCCAGCCGCCGGCGGGGGGCTGGACCGGACTGATCGGCGCCTGCTTGGTGTTGGCGATGTTGTCGATGGTGGCGTTGCCGCAGCTGACATTGGTCAGGTGGACGGGCTTACCCGGCGGGAACTCGTCGAGTTCCCGCTCGACAAGACCGGGGTAGGCGCCGGTGGTGCGGTCGCAGCCGTCCCGAGCCTCATCACCGAGCGCGGGCTGCGGGTCCCCGACGAAGCCGCCGGCGGTGTACGAGTCGCCCAGCGCGGCCCACTGGTACTGAGCAGCCGCATCAGCGGAGCCCGCGGGTACGAGGGTGGCCGCAGTCAGGGCGAGCCCGACCGCCAGCGCGCGCGTGCGCAGACGGGAGACAGGGTGTCGCATCGATCCTCCAGAATCGGCAGAAGACGCCCCGGAGCCGCAGTTTGCCCCAAATTGACAGGCGCCTTGCACAAGATCATCCAGGCCGCCGGTCTACCGCTCGACCGAATCTGATCTATCGGACTCGATCGAGCTAAGTAATCGGATCTTCGTGCTGCCACCTGCCAGCAGCCGACACAGGCGCCGTATCGGCGAGCCAGCCGCGCGGGCGACCAGGCGCCCGACACAGTTTGCGGATCATTTACGGGACAGCCCTTAGAGGAGCGCGGAAGCTTTTCCGTGGTCCCCTACCGGGTCAATCGCGGTCGCTGCCGCTGAAAAGTGGTGTGAAACTGGCCCGGAGTCCGGCGGCTCCCACCGCGGGCAGTCCGTGGAGGAACGCATGGCGGTACGGCACCAATTGATCAAAAGGCCTCCGGCGGTCGTCTGGGCGGTCCTTGAGGACGGCAACCGCTACGCGGACTGGGTCGTGGGTACGTCACGGACCCGCCCGCGCGACGGCCAGTGGCCCCGGCTCGGATCGAAGATCGAGTACGCGGTGACGCTCGGGCCGTGGACGGTCGGCGGTTACACCGTCGTACGCCGCTGTGAACCGCCCCGGTCCCTCGAACTCGAGGCCTACAGCGGCCCGCTCGGCACGGCGCGCATCGCCATCGATGTCCGTCCCTGGGGCGACAACACGCTGGTCATCGTGGACGAGCATCCGCTGCGCGGTCCCGGCGGTCTGCTCCACAACGCGGCCGTCGACGCCCTGCTCCAGGTACGGCACCGCAGCATGCTCGCCCGGCTGGCGCGGGTGGCCGAAGACATGCCCGACCAGTCGTACGCGCAGACCTGACGCTCGGCGCGATTGCGGGCCGGACGTACACGCACGGCGCGCACGCGCGGCCGGACGCACGACGTGCTCGCGGGCCTGACGACCAGGAACGCCTGCCGACCTCAGAACGGAGCCGGAGTATGCCTGACGCCGTGGTGATCGGCGCGGGACCCAACGGTCTCGTCGCCGCCAATCTGCTCGCCGACGCGGGCTGGAGCGTGCAGGTGCTGGAGGCGCAGAACGAGCCGGGCGGCGCCCTGCGCAGCGACCGGGGGGTTCACCCGGACTACGTCAGCGACGTGTTCAGCGCCTTCTATCCACTGGCCGCCGCCTCACCGGTGATCGCCGCGCTCGACCTCGAAAAGGAAGGACTGCGCTGGTGCCAGGCCCCACGAGTGCTGGCCCATCCGCTGTTGGACGGCCGCTGTGCGGTCATCGACCACGACCGGCACGCGACCGCGGCCGCGCTCGACGCGTTCGCCCCGGGCGACGGCGCGGTGTGGGAACGGCTCTGCGGGGTGTGGGACCGTCTTGGCGGCAGCCTGCTGGGAGCGGTGTTCACCCCCTTTCCGCCGGTACTCGCCGGGGCGCGGCTGGCCGGGCGGCTGCGCGGCGGGGGAGCGCTGCGGCTCGCGCGCACCATGATGCTGCCGGTGCGGCGGCTCGGCGAGGAGGAGTTCAGCGGCGAGGGCGGCAGACTCCTCCTGGCGGGCAACGCGCTGCACGCCGATCTCGCGCCCGAGGCCGCGGGCAGCGGCGGCTTCGGCTGGATGATGTCCATGCTCGCGCAGACCTACGGGTTCCCGGTGCCCGCCGGTGGCTCGGGCGAGCTGACGGGGGCCCTCGTACGGCGTCTGGAACGGCGGGGCGGGAGCGTGCGCTGCGGGGAACGGGTCACGGACGTCGTCGTCAGGGGTGGCCGCGCGGTGGGGGTCCGTACCGCGAGCGGTGAGGGGATCGCGGCGCGCAAGGCCGTACTGGCGGATGTCACCGCCCCGGACCTGTACACCAGGCTGGTCGACGCCAAGCACCTGCCCGACAGGGTCTTCGAGGATCTGCGGCGCTTCCACTGGGACTTCGCCACGTTCAAGGTCGACTGGGCACTCGACGGACCCATCCCGTGGACGGCGAACGAGGCCAGGACCGCGGGAACCGTTCATCTGGCCGACGGAGTGGACCGCCTGACCCGGTTCGCGGCGCAGATCTCCATGGGCCGGGTGCCCGACGAACCCTTCGTCCTGCTGGGCCAGATGACCACGGCGGACGCCGGACGCTCACCGGCGGGCACGGAGTCCGCGTGGGCCTACACCCATCTGCCGCAGCGGATCAAAGCAGACGCGGGCCCGGACAGGATCAGCGGAATCTGGGACGAGCGGGAGCAGGAGGCGATGGCGGACCGGGTCGAGGCGCAGGTCGAGCGGTACGCGCCGGGCTTCCGGGGCCACATCGTCGCCCGGCGCATCCTCGCGCCGCCCACGCTGGAAGCCATGGACGCGAACCTGCGCGGCGGGGCGATCAACTCGGGCACGACCAACTTGCACCAGCAGCTGGTCTTCCGGCCGACGCCCGGCACCGGACGTCCCGAGACCCCCGTGCCGAATCTCTATCTCGCCTCGGCCAGCGCCCACCCCGGAGGCGGAGTCCACGGCGCACCCGGCGCCAACGCGGCCCGCGCGGCGCTGCGCGCCCATCGCGTGGGGCGGGCGTTCTCCGCGACGCAGCGGGTGCTCACGCGGCGCGGGAGGGGCGGCGAAGCGCTTCCGAGGGGTGGATGACACCCCCCGGGGGTGTCGCACCGCTGGCAGGCTTCTGCCTAAGCGGCTTCGTCGACCTGCGGATGTACGGCCGCGGCCCACTCCAGCAGGAGGATCTCGTACGCGTCGGCAGGCCACGTACCTTCGGTGGCGTCCGTGGAGTCGACGAGCGCGCGAATGCGGTCGTTGGCCACAACGGCGCTGGAACCCGCGGAAGCGGATGCGGAAGTAGAGGACATGCGACAGAGCCTATGGGCAGAGAGTGGCATCCGGTGACCGTTCCGTGAGCGTTCTTGCTCACATTCAGGCCGAATCCCTGCCCGTTTCTCGGCCGACCGGTGGATCCGTTTCGCGGGCGGGCTCAGCACACCGGCTCCGACCAGGAAGAACAGGCCGAGGCTGAGCGGAACCCGGTGGACCGCGAACGGCGGGAAACGTTTCGGGGGTGACCCATTTCATGAACCACTGCGCGGGGACCACCGCCCGGGACGCGCCGCCGCGCCCCACTGGTCCGCACGATGCCCCGCCCTCGGAGCCGTCCCGGGTACGACCCCCTCGGCCGACACGGTCGAGCAGCGACACGCCCCCTCCGTACGGAGGGGGCGTTCTTGTTGCCGGGCCGGCTGATGGAGGCGGTCCGGCGCCGCGCGGCTATTCGCAGCCGACGCCGTCTCCGTCCCGGTCGAGGTGGCGCCCGTAGCCGGGGTCCCCGGCATGGACCGGGGCGGCCCCCGCGGCGCGGGCGGCGGAGCAGTTCGCGTAGTACGCCGAGCCGCCCCCGCCCCCGCCCCCGCTGCCGGAGCCCGAGCCGGACCCGGATCCCGAGCCGCCGGATGTTCCGCTTCCCCCGCCGGCCGCCGGGGCGACCGTGACGCGGACCGTCTTGGTCTCCGTGACGGTCGGCGCCGGTCGCGGCTTGGCCGTGACCGTTTCGGTGACCGCGGGCAGGGGTGTCGCGGAGGCGGTCGTCGTGGCCGTGACGGTCGCCGCCGGGATCGGTTTCACGCTCGCCGCCTGCTCCGCCCGGGCCGGATCGTCGGCCGCCCCCAGGCCGATTCCGAGTGCGAACAGCAGACCCGCCGCGGGGAAGAGAACCCGCTTCCGCGTCCACTTCGGCCGCCCGGCCGGGGACCCGGCGTAGGGATTCGGTCCTGCGGGCGGCTGAGCCCACTGGCCCCACTGCGGCTGGTACGACACACGTCCCCCTATGGGTAGTTCGAGAGGGATGACCGTAGCCGTGGTGGTTGAGCCGGCCGAGGGGTATGCGCTTTTAGTGACTGATCCGTAATGAAAACGTGGAGGCGCGAGTGTGTGGCCGAGCCCTGTTCCGCGAACGGCCGGGCCCCCGCCGATCGCTGGAACTCACGATCGTGGCGGGGGCCCGGTCACCACGGGGCTCAGCTGTCGTCGTGCTTCAGGGAGTCCTTCATGCCCTTGGCACGGTCGCCCGCGTCGTCCATGGTGCTCTTCGCCTTGCCCTTGGTCTGATCGGTCTTGCCCTCGGACTCCTTGCGGCGGTCCCCGGTGGCCTTCCCGGTCATCTCCTTGGCCTTGCCCTTCATCTTGTCCATGGCGCCGTCGTCGGCCATTACTGCTCCTCGGTAGGTGCGATCCCTGCCCCCTCCCACCGTAGGACCGGACGGTGCCCGCTGCCCGGTGAGCGGTCCGCCGGACCCACCCGGTCGTGCCGGGTACGGGAAAGGCCCGGCGCGTGGAGCGCCGGGCCTTTCGTACGGAGCGGGAAGCGCGGCCTCAGCCGGCCGACTCACCGGCGTGCGGGCTCAGCACACCGGCTCCGACCAGGATGAACAGCGCGATGCCGAGCAGGATCCGGTAGATCACGAACGGCATGAAACTCTTCGTGGTAATGAATTTCATGAACCATGCGATGACCACATAACCCACGACGAACGCGACCACCGTGGCCAAGATGGTCGGCGGCCACGACGTGTGGCTCTCGCCCGCGTCCTTCAGCTCGAACACCCCGGAAGCCAGGACGGCGGGGACGGCGAGGAGGAAGGAGTAGCGCGCCGCGGACTCGCGGGTGTAGCCCATCAGCAGACCGCCGCTGATGGTGGCGCCCGAGCGGGACACGCCAGGAACGAGGGCCATGGCCTGGCAGAAACCGAAGATCAGGCCGTCCTTGACGCCCAGATCCTTCAGCGACTTGCGTTCCCTGCTCGCCCGGTGCTTGCGGCCCGTCTCGTCACGGGCCGCGAGGCGGTCGGCGACACCGAGGATGATGCCCATCACGATCAGCGTGGAGGCGATGAGGCGCAGATCACGGAACGGACCCTCGATCTGGTCCTTGAGCGTGACACCGAGCACGCCGATCGGAATCGAGCCGACGATGACCAGCCAGCCCATCTGCGCGTCGTGGTTCTGTCGCATCGCCTTGTTCGTCAGCGAGCGGAACCAGGCCGAGACGATGGTGACGATGTCCTTGCGGAAGTAGATCAGGACGGCGGCCTCGGTGCCGATCTGAGTGATCGCGGTGAAGGCGGAGCCCGGGTCGTGCCAGCCGGCGAAAGCGGCCGTCAGCCGCAGATGCGCGCTGGACGAGATGGGCAGGAACTCGGTCAGCCCCTGCACAAGCCCGAGGATGAAGGATTCGAACCAAGACATGAGGTACTACGCCATCCAAGGAATCATCATGCGCCGGCCGGCGGAGCCGCGGCGCGGTGGCGGACTGAGGGGCGGACAGGGGGCAGACGGGCGATCAGATCAGGCAATGCTCGCTCCGATCATATGGAGAGGCGCGCGCCCGGCTCACGTCGGCTCCGCTTTGCGCCGGCCGACCCCTAGTTCCGACCCGTAGAGACCCCTGATTCCGGCGCCGCCCCAGAAGCGCCGGGAACCGTCTGCTCTAGCATCGGGACCATGACGGTCCTGCCTGACGACGGCCTTTCCCTGGCAGCCGAGTTCCCTGACGCGACCCATGAACAGTGGCAGAGCCTGGTAGCGGGCGTTCTGCGCAAGTCGGGTCGGGACGTCTCGGGCGCGGCGGCGGTGGAGGCGCTCTCCACCACGCTCCCTGACGGGTTCGCCACCCGCCCGCTCTACACCGCCGCGGATGTCTCGCCCGACACCGGCTACCCGGGGTTCGCGCCGTTCACGCGCGGGAGCCGCCCCGAGGGTGCCACGGTCTCGGGCTGGGACGTACGCCAGCGCCATACGCGGCCCGACCCCGCACGGACGAACGAGGCGGTGCTCGCCGACCTGGAGAACGGGGTCGCCTCCCTCTGGATCGCGGTCGGCTCCGCCGGGGTGCCGGTGTCCGGACTCGGCAGGGCGCTCGCCGGCGTCTACCTCGACCTGGCCCCGGTCGCGCTCGACGCGGGTGACG
The DNA here is from genome assembly GCF_044751305.1 of Streptomyces sp. NPDC088725. Taxonomy (NCBI): domain Bacteria; kingdom Bacillati; phylum Actinomycetota; class Actinomycetes; order Kitasatosporales; family Streptomycetaceae; genus Streptomyces; species Streptomyces sp. NPDC088725. Next base: position 167,445 of record NZ_JBIVLO010000011.1, on the reverse strand, counting down.
CATTCGGCCCGGCCGCGCGGGAGTTGCTGCGGCTGTACGACGAGCGCGAAGTGGTCCGCGAGCAGGCGCGCGGCACGCTGGGCGCCGATCCGGTCGGACTGCTCGCGCGTACCGGACGGGAAACCGCCGGCCACACCGAAGAAGCCGTCGAACTCGCCCTGCTCTGCCACCGGGACCGCCCCGGACTGCGCGCCATCACCGTGGACGCGCTGCCGTACCACGAGGCCGGTGGCTCGGACGCGCAGGAACTGGGCTGCTCCCTCGCCACCGGCGTGGGCTGGCTGCGTGATCTCACCGCCGCCGGCCTTTCCGCCGAAGCGGCCTGCGCGCAGATCGAGTTCAGGTACGCGGCCACTGCCGACCAGTTCCTGACCATCGCCAAGCTGCGCGCCGCGCGGCGGCTGTGGGCGCGCGTGGCGCAGGTGTGCGGGGCCGGGTCCGCGGGCGGCGCGCAGCGCCAGCACGCCGTGACCTCACCGGTGATGATGAGCAGGCGCGACCCGTGGGTGAACATGCTCCGCACCACGGTCGCCTCACTGGCCGCGGGGGTCGGCGGCGCCGACGCCGTGACCGTACTGCCCTTCGACCACGCCCTCGGGCTGCCCGACGACTTCGCCCGCAGGATCGCCCGCAACACCTCGACGATCCTGGTGGAGGAGTCCCACCTCGGCCGGGTCGTCGACCCGGCGGGCGGCTCCTGGTACGTGGAACAGCTCACCGACGAACTCGCCCACACCGCCTGGGCCTGGTTCCAGGAGATCGAGCGCGCCGGAGGCCAGCGCGCCGCCCTGCGTGACGGACTCGTCGGCGAACGGCTCGCGGCCACCTGGAAGCGCCGCTCCGAGCAACTGGCCAGGCGCCGCGAACCCATCACCGGTGTCAGCGAGTTCCCGCAGCTCGCGCAGGCCCCCGTGGAGCGCGACCCGGCCCCCGAGGTCCCCTCGGGCGGTCTGCCGGTCGTGCGCAGGGACGAGGCGTACGAGGCGCTGAGGGCCCGCTCCGACGCGCATCTCGCCGCCACCGGCGCGCGCCCGAAGGTCTTCCTGGCCGCGCTCGGCCCGGCCGCCGCGCACACCGCGCGCGCCACGTTCGTCAGCAGCCTCTTCCAGGCCGGCGGTATCGAGCCCGTCCACGACCCGGTGTCGGTGGACGCGGACACGGCCGCCGGTGCCTTCACCCGCAGCGGCGCCGCGGTCGCCTGCATCTGCTCCAGCGACGCGCTCTACGCCGAGCAGGCGGAGCCCGTCGCGCGGGCACTCAAGTCCGCGGGGGCCCAGCTGGTGTTCCTCGCCGGGCGCCCGGGCGAACAGCGTGAGACATATCTACAGGCCGGGGTCGACGAGTTCGTCGTCGCGGGCGGCGACGCGGTCGCCGTCCTCACCTCCGTCCTCGACCGGATGGGAGTGGCGTGATGGGGATCCCGGACTTCTCCGAGATCGAACTCGGCGACGGCGCGGCGGACGCTGCCGTCACCGAGGAGCAGTGGCGTACCGCGCTCAAGGAGAACACCGGGGCGTCCGACGGCGAACTGTCGTGGGAGACCCCGGAAGGCATCGCCGTCAAGCCGCTGTACACCGAACAGGACCTGAAGGGCCTCGACTTCCTCGCCACGTACCCGGGCACCGCGCCCTACCTGCGCGGCCCGTACCCGACGATGTACGTCAACCAGCCCTGGACGATCCGGCAGTACGCGGGCTTCTCCACGGCCGAGGAGTCCAACGCCTTCTACCGGCGCAACCTCGCGGCCGGGCAGAAGGGCCTCTCGGTCGCCTTCGATCTGCCCACGCACCGCGGTTACGACAGCGACCATCCCCGGGTGACCGGTGACGTCGGCATGGCGGGCGTGGCCATCGACTCGATCTACGACATGCGTCAGCTCTTCGACGGCATCCCGCTCGACCGGATGAGCGTGTCGATGACGATGAACGGCGCCGTACTGCCCGTACTCGCCCTGTACATCGTGGCGGCCGAGGAGCAGGGCGTACCGCCGGAGAAGCTGGCGGGGACCATCCAGAACGACATCCTCAAAGAGTTCATGGTCCGCAACACCTACATCTATCCGCCGACTCCGTCGATGCGGATCATCTCCGACATCTTCGCGTACACCTCGCAGAAGATGCCCCGCTACAACTCCATCTCGATCTCCGGCTATCACATCCAGGAAGCGGGGGCCACGGCCGACCTGGAGCTGGCCTACACCCTCGCCGACGGTGTGGAGTACCTGCGCGCCGGGCTCGATGTCGGCCTCGACGTCGACGCGTTCGCGCCCCGGCTCTCGTTCTTCTGGGCGATCGGCATGAACTTCTTCATGGAGATCGCCAAGTTGCGCGCGGCCCGGCTGCTGTGGGCCAGACTGGTCAAGAAGTTCGACCCGAAGAACCCCAAGTCGCTTTCACTGCGCACCCATTCGCAGACCTCGGGCTGGTCGCTGACCGCGCAGGACGTCTTCAACAACGTCACCCGCACCTGCGTCGAGGCCATGGCGGCCACCCAGGGCCACACCCAGTCGCTGCACACCAACGCCCTCGACGAGGCGCTGGCCCTGCCCACCGACTTCTCCGCCCGCATCGCCCGCAACACCCAGCTGCTGCTCCAGCAGGAGTCGGGGACCTGCCGGGTCATCGACCCCTGGGGCGGCAGCGCGTACGTCGAGAAGCTGACGTACGACCTCGCCAGGCGCGCCTGGCAGCACATAGAGGAGGTCGAGGCCGCGGGCGGCATGGCCAAGGCCATCGACGCGGGCATCCCCAAGATGCGCGTCGAGGAGGCCGCGGCCCGTACCCAGGCGCGGATCGACTCCGGGCGCCAGCCCGTCATCGGCGTGAACAAGTACCGCGTCGAGACCGACGAGAAGATCGACGTGCTCAAGGTCGACAACTCGTCCGTGCGCGCCCAGCAGATCGAGAAGCTGCGCCGGCTGCGCGAGGAACGCGACGAACAGGCCTGCCAGGACGCCTTGCGCGCGCTCACCGCGGCGGCCGAGGCCGGTTCCACCCCCGGACTCGAAGGCAATCTGCTCGCCCTCGCGGTGAACGCGGCGCGCGCGATGGCGACCGTCGGCGAGATCTCCGACGCCCTGGAGAAGGTGTACGGGCGGCACGCGGGCCAGATCCGTACGATCTCCGGTGTGTACCGCAACGAGGCAGGGAGTTCACCGGCCGTGGACGTCACCCGCACCGCCGTCGAGGAGTTCGAGCAGGCCGAGGGCCGCAGGCCGCGCATCCTGGTCGCCAAGATGGGCCAGGACGGCCACGACCGGGGCCAGAAGGTGATCGCCACCGCCTTCGCCGACCTGGGCTTCGACGTCGACGTCGGCCCGCTGTTCCAGACGCCGGCCGAGGTGGCGCGGCAGGCGGTCGAGGCGGACGTGCACATCGTGGGCGTCTCGTCGCTGGCCGCCGGGCACCTCACGCTCGTACCGGCGCTGCGCGAACAGCTCGCCGCCGAGGGGCGCGAGGACATCATGATCGTCGTCGGCGGAGTGATCCCGCCCTCGGACATAGAGGAACTGCACCGGGCCGGCGCCGCCGCGGTCTTCCCGCCCGGCACGGTCATCCCGGAGGCCGCGCAGGATCTGCTGAAGGCGCTCGCCCACTCACTCGGTCATGAGCGGTGAGCGCGTGCCACCGCGGATCGACATCGACAGCTACGTCAAGGGCGTTCTGGACGGCTCCCGTTCGTACATCGCCCGCGCCATCACCCTGGTCGAATCGACCAGGCCCGACCACCGCGCGCTCGCCCAGCACCTGCTGACCGAGCTGCTGCCGCACGCCGGAAAGGCCCGCAGGATCGGCGTCAGCGGTGTCCCCGGCGTGGGCAAGTCGACCTTCATCGACGCGCTCGGAACGATGCTCACCGGCCTCGGCCACCGGGTGGCGGTGCTGGCCGTCGACCCGTCGTCCAGCAGGACCGGCGGTTCCATCCTGGGCGACAAGACCCGGATGGAACGCCTGGCCGTCGACCCGGCCGCGTTCGTCCGGCCCTCGCCCACCGCGGGCACACTGGGCGGCGTGGCCAAGGCGACCCGCGAGACCATCGTCGTGATGGAGGCCGCGGGCTACGACGTCGTCCTCGTCGAGACCGTCGGCGTCGGCCAGTCGGAGACCGCCGTCGCCAACATGGTCGACACCTTCCTGCTGCTCTCCCTCGCACGCACGGGCGACCAGCTCCAGGGCATCAAGAAGGGCGTCCTGGAGCTGGCGGACGTCATCGCCATCAACAAGGCGGACGGTTCGCACGAACGCGACGCGCGCTCCGCCGCACGTGAACTCGCGGGCGCACTGCGGCTGATGCACCCAGCGGACGCGGCCTGGACACCACCGGTGCTCAGTTGCAGCGGCCGTGAGGGCAGTGGGCTCGACGTCCTCTGGGAGCGCCTGGAGCAGCACCGCGCGGTCCTCGGCGCGGACGGCCGCCTCGAACGCAAGCGGCGCGACCAACAGGTCGACTGGACCTGGACGATGGTCCGCGACCACCTGCTCGACCGGCTGCGCGAGCACCCAGGAGTCAAGCGGCTCACCCCCGGACTCGAACAGCGGGTACGGGAAGGAACCCTCACCCCGACGCTCGCGGCCGACCGGATCATCGAGGCGCTCGACCTGCCGGGAACGGGCACCGGGAACGCCTGAACGGCCCGGAACGGTACGGCGGCACGCCGTCACGACCAGGGAAGGACCCGCGCGAGATGGCCCACGAAGAACCGGTGCTGTGCGGCCTCGCCGGCCGCACGGCCCGTATCACGCTGAATCGGCCCCGCGCGCTCAACGCACTCACCCACCCCATGGTGACCGCGATCGACGCGGCCCTCACGGAGTGGGAGCGGGACGGACGCGTCGCGGCCGTCGTCATCGACGGAGCGGGGACACGCGGGCTGTGCGCGGGCGGCGACATCCGCGCGATCCACGAGGACGCGCGTACGGGCGGCGGTGCCTCGGCGGCCTTCTGGCGTGACGAGTACCGCCTCAACGCCCGCATCGCCCGTTACCCCAAGCCGTACATCGCGCTGATGGACGGCATCGTGATGGGCGGCGGTGTCGGTGTCTCGGCGCACGGGAGCGTACGGATCGTCACCGAACGCTCCGTCGTCGCCATGCCGGAGACCGGCATCGGCCTGGTCCCCGACGTGGGTGGCACCTACCTGCTGTCGCGGGCCCCGGGCGAGCTGGGCACCCATCTCGCCCTCACCGGCGCCCTGATGAGGGCGGGGGACGCCGTACTGTGCGGGCTCGCGGACCACTTCGTCGGCGCGGACCGGCTGCCTGACCTGCTCACCGCGCTCGCGGCGCCCGGCAGTGACCCACTGGAGACCGTACGCGCGTACACGAGCCCCGTCCCCGCGGACGGGCTCGGCGCCGACCGTGCGTGGATCGACGCCTGCTACGCGGCGGATTCCGTCGAGGAGATCACCGAACGGCTGCTGACCCACGGGCATCGGGCGGCCGCGGAAGCCGCCCGCACCCTCGTGACCCGCTCACCCACCGCCCTCAAGGCGACCCTCGCCGCGCTTCGCCGCGCCCGCGAACTGCCCACGCTGGAGCAGGTGCTCGACCAGGAGTACCGCGCGTCCTGCGCCGCGCTCGTCACCCACGACCTGCGGGAAGGCATCCGGGCCCAGGTCATCGACAAGGACCGGGACCCGCACTGGTCCCCGAAGGAACTGGCCGAGGTCACGGACGCGGACGTGGCGCGGTTCTCCGCCGTACCGCCCGGCGGCGACCTCGGGCTCGGCAGGCGGCTCCCGTGATCAGCGGGGGCCGAAGCGGTCGCGCTTGAACCAGGCGACCACCGCCGCGGCGAGTCCCGTCAGCACGATGAAGCCCATCGCGATCAGGAAGGCGGGCGACGTCGGAGACGAGGCCTCGCTGCCCGCGATCACATACGCGGCGGTGTTGGGGATCGAGCCGAGCCCCGTCGCCAGTACGAAGGGCCCCCAGCGCATCCGCGACACGGCGGCGCAGTAGTTGGCGGCGACGAACGGCACCCCGGGGAAGAGCCGGATCGCCATCATCGACCGGAAACCGTGCCGGCTCAACTGGCCGTCCGCCGCCTTCAGCCAGCGGCCCCGCACCAGCGGCCGCAGCGCGTCCTGCCCGAGGAAACGGACGAGCCCGAACGAGACCGAGGCCGCCAGGACGGTCCCGACGACCGAGGCGAGCAGCCCGAGCTGGGAGCCGAACACCGCTCCCGCCGCGAGATTGAGCAGCGGACGCGGGACGAACGCCACGGCGCACACCCCGTACCCGACGGCGAACAGCGCCACCGCCGCGCCCCCGCTGATGTGCGGCGGCCGGCCCTCCGTCAGCAGCTTCTGCGGCTCGAACAGCAGCACAGCCACCGCCCCCGCGCTCAGCAGGACGACGAGAAGTGTGAACCGTGACCAGGGCGAGAACAGCACTCGCGAGCAACGGACAGCGAACCGCGGAGTAGTCCGGGCGACGTTGTCGAGCATCAGGGGGAGCCTCACTGACAAGTGGCAACGGGCTGAGAACGTAAAACAATTCGACGGGACGGGTGCCTTCGGCCAGGATCGGGGCATGTTCCGGTACGCCTTCCCCGCAGCGCCGTCCGCAGTCGCGGACGCGCCGAAGGCTGCCGCGACCCCCGCAGCATATGCGGCCTCAGCGCCCTTCGGCGGCGCCCGAAGCTGACCCTTCCCGGACAGTCCGGCGGACCCCACAGGGGGAGGGTCGGCAGGGACAAGGGGTCCCACGCACGTTCCGCACGCGTGGCGAGTCAGGCTTCGCACCACCGGTCGAACAGCGTTTGACAGCACTTCACGTGCCCATCACGCGCACTTCACCGGCAGGCCGAGCGCACCTCGAACGCGACGGGCGTACCTCGAGCATGCCTCACGTCTGGTTAAGGAATCATGCCCAAGACGGCATACACGCGTACCAAGCCGCACCTCAACATCGGCACCATGGGCCATGTCGACCACGGCAAGACCACCCTCACCGCCGCCATCACCAAAGTCCTCAGCGACCGCGCGGGCAGCGGAACTTCCTACGTCTCGTCCGACCGTATCGACCGGGCGCCCGAGGAAGCCGCCCGCGGGATCACCATCAACCTCGCGCACGTCGAGTACGAGACCGACACCCGCCACTACGCGCACGTGGACATGCCGGGCCACGCCGACTACATCAAGAACATGGTGACCGGCGCCGCGCAGCTCGACGGGGCCATTCTCGTCGTCTCGGCGCTCGACGGAATCATGCCGCAGACCGCCGAACACGTCCTGCTCGCCCGCCAGGTGGGCGTGGACCACATCGTCGTCGCCCTCAACAAGGCCGACGCGGGCGACGACGAGCTGACCGACCTGGTGGAGCTGGAGGTACGCGAACTGCTCACGCGGCACGGCTACGGAGGTGACACGGTGCCCGTCGTCCGGGTGTCGGGGCTGCGGGCGCTGGAGGGCGACCCGCGCTGGACCGCGGCCGTCGAGGCGCTGCTCGACGCGGTTGACACGTATGTGCCGGTCCCGGTCAGATACCGGGACGCGCCGTTCCTGCTCCCCGTCGAGAACGTGCTCACCATCACCGGACGCGGCACGGTCGTCACGGGCGCCATCGAGCGCGGCACCGTACGGATCGGCGACCGGGTGGAGGTGCTGGGCGCGGACACCGGTCCGCGGACCAGCACCGTCACCGGCCTGGAGACCTTCGGCAAGCCGATGGACTCCGCCGAGCCCGGCGACAACGTCGCGCTGCTGCTGCGCGGCATGCCCCGAGACACGATCCGCCGCGGCCATGTCGTGGCCGCGCCGGACAGCGTCGTCCCCAGCAGGCGCTTCACCGCGCGGGTGTACGTCCTCTCGGCGCGCGAGGGCGGTCGCAGGACCGCTGTGGGCAGCGGTTATCGGCCGCAGTTCCATATCCGTACCGCTGATGTGGCCGGTGGCGTCGACCTGGGAGAGGCGGCCGTCGCGCGGCCCGGTGAGACGGTCACGATGACCGTCGGACTGGACCACGACGTACCGCTGGAGCCGGGGCTCGGATTCGCGATCCGCGAGGGCGGCCGCACCGTCGGAGCGGGAACGGTCACGTCCCTGGCCTGAACCACGGCCGTTCGCCCGCCACTTCGTACCCAGGGGTGGCGGGCGCACGGATGTACGGGACACTTCTTCCGAGCCGGGCGGCCCGTCCGGCGGGGGAGAGGCGGAAGACATGACGCGTACGGCCCTGGTCCTCGGCGGCGGCGGAGTCACCGGTGTCGCCTGGACGCTCGGAATCCTGCACGGTCTCGTCCGCGCCGGTACGGACCCCACCACCGCGGACCTCGTCGTCGGCACCTCGGCGGGCTCGGCGGCCGGCGCCCAGATCACGGCCGGCGCCCATGACCTGGAGGAGCTGTACGAGCGCCAGCTCACCCCCGGAAACGAGCGTGCCGCGAAGCTCGGCGGCGCCGCACTCCTGCGCTATGTGCGTGCCGCGCTCGGCGCCCGTACCCCCGAGGCCTACGCCCGCAGGCTCGGCCGGTTCGCCCTCGCAGCCTCCACGGTCCCGGAGGCGGACCGCAGGGCCGTCATCGCCGACCGCATCCGGATCAGCACCTGGCCGGAGCGGCGGCTCGTCGTCACGGCCGTGGACGCGCTCACCGGAGAGCTGCGGACGTTCGACAGGGACAGCGGTGTCCCGGTCGTGGACGCCGTCGCCGCGAGCTGCGCGGTCCCCGGCGTCTGGCCGCCGGTGACCATCGAGGGCCGCAAGTGGATCGACGGCGGCATGCACTCACCCGCCAACGTCCAGCTCGCCGCCGGCTACGACCGGGTCCTGGTCATCGCACCCATCGGCTCCGGCAACGGGGTGATCGCCTCCCCGGGCACCCAGGCCGCCGCGCTCGCGGCGGCGGGAACCCGCGTCGAGGTCATCACGCCCGACAGCGCCGCCAGGAAGGCGATAGGACGCAACCTCCTCGACCCGGCCCGCCGGCCGCCCGCCGCACGGGCCGGTCTGGCGCAGGCGACAGCGCACGTTGAGGCCGTCGCCGCGCTCTGGACGGACTGACGCGCCGGTCGCCGGGAAGCGGCGCACCGGCTCACCGGCAGGCGGCGCACAATGGGGGGCGTGAACGAGCCGATCCCCGTCATCCGCGCCGTGGACCACGGCACCGCCAAGCTGCTCCCCGATGTCGACCGGGAACGCGCCTGGCTGCTGACGGTCGACGGCGCGCCCCAGTCCTACGTCGACCTGGACGAGCCCACCCACCTGGAATTCGAGTACGTACAGCGCCTCGCCCACGTCATCGACCACGCGGCCCCCACGGGCGACCCGCTCGCCGTGCTGCACCTCGGCGGCGGCGCCTGCACGCTCCCTCGCTACGTCGCCGCGACCCGTCCCGGCTCGGCGCAAACCGTGGTCGACTCCGACGCGGCCCTGCTCGAACTGGTCGCGGAACACCTGCCGATGCCCGCGGACGCGGACATCACCGTGTACGGCACCGACGCCAGGCGCTGGATCGAAACGGCACCCGACGGCTCGGCGGACGTACTGGTCGCCGATGTCTTCGGTGGCTCACGGGTGCCCGCGGCCCTGACCTCCGTCGAGTACGCGCGGCAGACCGCACGGGTCCTGCGGACGGGCGGCATCTACGCCGCCAACCTCGCCGACGGCGCGCCCTTCGGCTTCCTCCGCTCCCAACTGGCCACCTTCGCGGCGGCCTTCACGGAACTGGCGCTGATCGCGGAACCGTCCGTACTGCGCGGCCGCCGCTTCGGGAACGCCGTACTGCTCGCCTCGCACACCCCGATCGACACGGTGGAGCTGGCCCGCCGTACCGCCTCCGACGCCTTCCCGGCGCGCGTCGAGCACGGCAAGGCGCTGCGGCGGCTCATCGGGGACGCCGCGGTGGTACGGGACGCCGGAGCCGTACCGTCACCCCGGCCGCCCGAGGGCGCCTTCAGTATCGGCTGACGGGCCGGCGGCCGGCGCGGTCACCGGCCGCTGCGCGGGGACGTCCTGGGTGCGGCGGGTCAACTGCCGTACGCCCGGCACGAAAAGCACCGCCACTGTCAGCAGCACGGCCAGCGCGGAACACCCCCACAGCGCGGGCGTACGCCCGAAGGAACTCTCCGCTGGACCCGCGAGCGCCGTCGCCACCGGCACCATGGCGATGGAGCCGAGCCAGTCGTACGCCGAGACCCTGGACAGTTTGTCCTCCGGGATCTCCTGGTGCAGCGCCGTCATCCAGGAGACGCCGAACACCTCGATGGAGAGGCCGCAGAGGAACATCACGCCGACGAGGGCCCACAACGGCAGCGGCACCGCGAGCCCGGCCGGCGGAAGGGTGTACGGGAAGACGCAGAGAGTGCCCACGAGCAGCAGCCTGCGCGGCTTCCAGCGCGTCATCAGCAGCGCGCCGCCGACGGTACCCGCGCCGAACGCCGCGAGGGCCGTGCCCCACGGGCCGGGGCCGCCGAGGTCGTCCCTGGCCACCAGCGGCCCGTACACCGACTGCGCCGCCGCGACGACCGCGTTGACCACGGCGAACTGCAGCACGATGCTCCACAGCCAGGGCCGTCCCGTGAACTCGCGCCAGCCGTCCCGCAGATCGGCGAGCATGCCGCGGCCCGCGGGGCGCGGCGGGACATGGCTGACGTCGAGGAAGGCGCGCAGCGACCCCGCCACCAGGAAGCCGAACGAGTCGATGGCGAGCACCCAGCCGGGCCCGGCCACCGCGATCAGCATGCCGCCCAGCGCGGCGCCGCCCATACTGGCGCCGTTCAGGGCCATCCGGTAGAGCGCGAACGCGCGGCTCGCCTGTTCGCCGCTGACGCTGGACATCAGCATGCCTTCGGAGGCCGGGGCGAAGAACGCCTGGCCCGTGCCACCGAGACCGGCGAGCACGATCATCTGCCACAGCCGTGGTTCGCCCGCCAGGACGAGGACGGCGAAGGCCGCCTGGGAGAGGCAATTGAGGGCGTTGGCCGCGACCATCACATGGTGGCGGGGCAGCCGGTCGGCCAGCGCGCCGCCGATCAGGAGGAACAGCACGAGCGGAATGGTGCGCGCCGCCGCGACGAGGCCCACGTCACCGGCGTCGCCGCCCGCTTCCAGGACGGCGAACGCCGAGGCGATCAGAGCACCCTGGCTGCCCAGAGTGGTGGCGATCGCCGCAGCGGTCAGCAGGGTGTAGTTGCGCACCCGGGGACTATGGCCGCAACGGCTCCGGGGCGCCAACCGGTTATCCGGCCCAGTGGACGGTTACGGCCACGGCGGGTTCGGTTTCAGAGCCACGGTCAGGAGGACTTCATCAGTCTCACGGTGCTGAGGATCCGCTTGACCGTCGTGTCCGGAATCTCCTCGGGCACCCCCTTGTTGGCGTACAGCACCCAGGTCGTGAAGTCGCCCTGGGCATTGGTGAAGGTGAAGGCGATCGACTTGCCGTCGGTGTCGCACTTGTTCCTCTTCGCGAGCCCGGTGGCGGTGGCCGTCGCGTAATTCCCCGTGAGACCGGACGTGGTGGTGTACGGCTGCGCCTTGCTGACCTGGACCTTCTGCTTGATGGTCTTCTCGGGCTCCCCCTGGGCGTAGGCGGCCCAGGCCCACGTGTGGGCTTCGGTCACCGCGGCCGACGCCGTGTCCTTGGCGCCCCCGCTCCCCTTGGTGCCGGTGCCGCCGAGACCGACGTCCTCCATCTGCCCGTCTTTGTCAGCGTCCTGCTCGCACCACTTCGACGTGAAGTACGCGGGTGCGGAGAACAAGGCGACGCTGGAGCCGTCGTCCTTCTTGACGTCCTCGAATCCGTATGAGGTGCCGGGACTGTCGACCTCCCACTCCGGCGGGACATCGAACTGCGTCCCGCGCTTCGGGTTGGACACGACCTTCCAGCCGGCTATCTGCGGCTTTCCGGCCGCCGAGCCGTCCCGGGGATTGGCGACGGACTCGCTCGTATCCGGCTCGGGCGACGCGGACGACGAGGAGCCGCCGTTCGCCACCGTTCCCTTGCCGTCGTTTCCGCCCAGCACCAGGAAGCCGGTCACCGCCGCCGCGACCACGACAGCGGTGGCCGCGACGATCGCGACGACGGTGGTCTTCCTCCGGTCGTCGGACGGACCGCGCCCGCCGGGCTGCCCCGGCGCCGCGTACTGCGGCACGGTCGGCTGCTGGTACGGGTACCCCGGCTGCTGATACCCAGGCTGTTCGTACCCCGGCTGCTGCTGCGGATAGCCGGGCTGCTGCTGGTAGCCGGGCTGCTGGTACCCAGGCTGTTCGTACGCCGGCTGTTCGTACCCCGGCTGCTGGTACGGATTCGGCGGGGGACTCTGCTGCTGGTGTCCCCCTTGCCCGTATCCCTGCTGCGGAAGTCCTTCCTGGCCGTACCCCGGTTGCTGGTACGGATTCTGGTTCGGGTTCTGGTCCTGCGGGTTCTGCTCGCCCCCGGGCGGCTGCTGTCCTGGCCACATGGCCCGTAACCATAGAGGTGCGGCAATGCGGCGGCCACGGCCGCCCGCGCGGAGGATGGCCAACTCGCACTACTCGTGGGTAACATCTTGTGCATGAGCGCTGATCAGATGTCCGTGGGCGAGCAGCTCGCCGCCACCGTCCCCATGGCCAAGACCCTCGGTCTCGAATTCCTGGAGAGCACGGCCGAGCGTGCCGTGGTCCGGCTGCCCGACCACGCCGACTTCCACAACCACGTCGGCGGACCGCACGCCGGTGCGATGTTCACCCTCGCCGAGACCGCCAGCGGTGCGATCGTCCTCGCCGCCTTCGGCGATCAGCTCGGCCGCGCGGTTCCCCTCGCTGTCAAGGCGGAAATCGGCTACAAGAAGCTCGCCATGGGGAGCGTCACGGCGACGGCGACACTGGGCCGCCCCGCCGGTGAGGTCGTCGCCGAACTCGACCGGGGAGTCCGTCCGGAATTCCCGGTGACCGTCGCCATCACACGCGCGGACGGGGCCGTGACGGCCGAGATGATCATCGTCTGGACCCTGCGGCCGAAGGCCTGACGGACCCCGGGCCACCAGGTAGGCTTCCCGTTTGTAGGCCAGAGAGGCACGGGAGCAGCGGAGGGACCGGCAGTGCACGTGCAGGAGTGGCTCGACTCCGTCCCCCCGATCGTGATCTATCTCCTGACGGCGGGCGTCATCCTTGTCGAGAGCGTCGGCATTCCGCTGCCCGGCGAGATCGTCCTCGTCGCCGCCACGCTGCTCGCCTCCCAGCAGGGTGACGTCAACCCGTACGTTCTCGGCGCCTGCGCCTCCGCCGGTGCGATCATCGGCGACTCGATCGGCTATGCCATCGGCCGCAAGGGCGGCCGGCCACTGCTCGCCTGGCTCGACAGGAAATTCCCCAAACACTTCGGCGAGAAACAGGTCGCCGTGGCGGAGCGGTCCTTCGAGAAGTGGGGCATGTGGGCGGTCTTCTTCGGCCGCTTCATCGCGCTGCTGCGCATCTTCGCGGGGCCGCTGGCCGGTGTCCTGCGCATGCCGTACTGGAAGTTCCTCACCGCCAACCTGCTGGGCGGTGTGGTCTGGGCGGGCGGTACGACCGCCGTCGTCTACTCGGTCGGAATCGTCGCGGAGGACTGGCTCAAGCGCTTCTCGTACTTCGGTCTCGCGGCCGCCGTGCTGATCGGGCTCACCTCGTTCCTTCTCGTGCGCAACCGTGCCAAGAAGTCCCACGCGCGGGCGGAGGCCGCCGCGGTGGCGGCAGCCGCGGCAGCGGTCGTGCCGGCGGCTGCGGAAGCCGACGCGGCACCCGCACCCGCCGCCGACTGAAGGTCCGGACGAACGGCCGGACGAATGACCGGACGGGCCTGGCGGGTCCCGGCGTCAGTTCTCCAGGGCCTCGCGGTGAGCCGCGGCGAGATCCAGGTATACGGCCGCGTTCAGCTTGATCCCTTCCCGCTCCTCATCGGTCAGCCGGCGCCTGACCCTGGCGGGGACCCCCGCGACCATCGATCCGGGCTCCACCCGCATCCCCTGCGGTACGAGCGTCTGCGCGGCGACCAGTGAGCCCGCGCCGATGTGCGCGCCGTTGAGGACCGTGGCACCCATCCCGATCAGCACGTCGTCCTCGACCGTGCAGCCGTGCAGCACCGCGTTGTGACCGACCGACACCCGCGCGCCGACCGTCAGCGCGGAGCCGGGGTCGGAGTGCAGGGTGCAGTTGTCCTGGATGTTGCAGTCCTCCGCCAGCTCGATCGCGCCGCAGTCGGCCCTGAGCACGGTGTGGTACCAGACGCTCGCGCCGGCGGCCACGGTGACATCGCCGACCACCACGGCGGTCGGAGCGACGAATGCGGCGGGGTCGATTCTGGGGTCCTTGCCGCCCACCCCCGTGATCAGCGCGCGCTGCGTCATGCCCTCTCCTCCGTGGTCGCCGGTGCTCGTGGATGCTCGTCCGTACCCGCCGGCAAGGCGTACGGCACACCGTAGGTGACCGCTTCCCGCGCATGCACATCAGGTAGGCCAGGAGTTGGCTGTCTCTTCTGCCACACGGTCAATAACCTGTTCCATACGGCCTGTTAGTGACCGGACACAGACCGGATGGACCGAGTTCGATCGAGATCGACCGAGGGAGCAGCATGGCCACCGCACAGCAGGTCCCCGACATCCTGTCGTCCGAGTTCGCCGAGGACCCCTATCCCGTCTACCGGCTGATGCGCGAGAGCGCGCCGCTGATCTGGCACGAGGCGACCCGCAGCTACATCATCTCGCGGTACGACGACGTCGAGCGCGCCTTCAAGGACAGAGAGTCGGCGTTCACCACCGACAACTACGACTGGCAGATCGAGCCTGTGCACGGCAAGACGATCCTCCAGCTCAGCGGGCGTGAACACGCCGTACGCCGGGCACTGGTCGCGCCCGCCTTCCGCGGCAGCGATCTGCGGGAGAAGTTCCTGCCGGTCATCGACCGCAACGCCCGCGAGCTGATCGACAGCTTCCGCCACACGGGCTCCGCCGATCTCGTCGACGACTTCGCCACCCGCTTCCCCGTCAACGTCATCGCCGACATGCTGGGCCTCGACAAGGGCGACCACGCCAAATTCCACGGCTGGTACACCGCCGTCATCGACTTCCTGGGCAATCTGTCCGGCGACGCCGCCGTCACGGCCGCCGGTGAGCGCACCCGCGTGGAGTTCGCGGAGTACATGATCCCGATCATCCGCCACCGGCGGGAGAACCCCGGCGACGATCTGCTGTCCGCGCTGTGCGCCGCCGAGGTCGACGGCGTACGGATGAGCGACGAGGACATCAAGGCGTTCTGCAGTCTGCTGCTCGCGGCGGGCGGCGAGACCACCGACAAGGCGATCGCCAGCATCTTCGCCAATCTGATGCTCCACCCCGATCAGCTCGCGGCGGTCCGCGCGGACCGCACGCTGATAGCGAGGGCCTTCGCCGAGACGCTCCGGTTCACCCCGCCGGTGCACATGATCATGCGCCAGACGGCCGCGGACGTGGAGCTGAGCGGCGGCACGATCCCGGCGGGGGCCACCGTCACCTGCCTGATCGGCGCCGCCAACCGCGACCCCTCCCGCTACCGGGACCCGGACACCTTCAACATATTCCGGGACGATCTGACGACCGACACCGCGTTCTCCGCGGCGGCCGATCACCTCTCCTTCGCGCTCGGACGGCACTTCTGCGTCGGCGCGCTGCTGGCCAAGGCCGAGATCGAGGCAGGCGTCGGCCAGCTGCTCGACGCGATGCCCGACCTGCGGCCGGCCGAGGGGTACGACCCGGTCGAGCAGGGCGTGTTCACGCGCGGACCGCGCTCGCTGCCCGTGCGGTTCACGCCCGTCACCCCGGCCGCCACGCGCTGACGTTCCTCACACCTGACTGCGCCCGCCGGCCGGGTCCCGGACGTACGCCCAGGACCCGACCGGCGGCCGGCCGCCGCTCGTCGCCCGCTCGTCACCGCGCGACGGGTGTGAAACGCACCGGCAGAGCGGCCAGGCCGCGCATCCAGATCGAGGGCCGCCAGGTCAGCTCGTACGGCTCCACACCGAGCACCACATCGGGCAGCCGTTCGAGCAGCGTCTCGATGGCGTTGCGCGCGATGACGTCGGCCAGCAGCGGCGCCGGGTACGGGCAGCGGTGCTCGCCGTTGCTGAACGAGAGATGCGCGGAGTTCTCGGGGCCGACATGGCCCTCGGGCCAGATCTGCGGATCCGTGTTGGCCGCCGCGAGCCCCAGGACCACGCAGTCGCCGGCCTTGATCTGCCGGCCGCCGAGCTGGGTGTCACGTACCGCCCACCGACCGATGAAGTTCTGCGTCGGGGTGTCCAGCCAGAGCACCTCGTTGAGTGCCTGACCGACGCTGAGCCGCCCGCCGGACACGTTCAGCGCGAAGCGGTCGTCGGTGAGCAGCAGACGCAGGGTGTTGCAGATCCAGTTGGCGGTCGGCTGCTGCGCGGCGGCGATGACGGTGATCAGGTCCTGGACGATCTCCGCGTCCGTCAGCGCCGCCGGATGGAGCAGCATCCGCGACGTGATGTCCGAGCCCGGATTGCTCCGCTTCTCCCGCACCAGCCGCTCGATGCGCTCCTGCACCCGCAGATACGCGGCGACCGGGTCGGCGCCGTCCACCGCGTCCAGTGAGGTCCGCAGGTCACGCACCAGGTCGTCGGTGTCCGTACCGCCCGCGGGCATGCCGCAGAGCTGGACGACCGCCCGCATCGGCACGGCATGGGCGTACACCGACATCAGCTCGGCCCGGCCGCTGCCGGAGAACGTGTCGATCAGGCCCTCCGCGATCATGCGGCACATCTGGGCCAGTTCGAACTGGTCGACCGCCTCCAGCGCCTCCGTGATCACACCGGCACGGCGCTGGTGTTCCGGACCTTCGGTGAACAGGAGCGAGGGCTGGTAACCGACGTACGGCATCAGCGGCCAGTCGGCGGGGATGTTCTCCCACTGGTTCCAGCGGCGGGAGTCGCGCGCGAACAGCTCGTCGTGGCCGGTGACGTAGGAGACCTCGGTGTACCCGAGCACCAGCCAGGCGGGGACGTCACCGTCGAGCAGGACCGGGGCGACCGGGCCGTGTTCCTTGCGCAGGTTTCGGTAGAGCTGGGACGGGGTCTGCTGGTACTCCAGGCCGCCCAGCCGCACGGAGCCCGTGTGCGCGGGACAGCCCTGGGGCGGGGACGGGTCGGTGAGGGGGCCGGTGGGGTCGGTCATGGGGTCATCTCCCGGGCCATGGCCAGTTCGTACAGGTGATCCACGAGGGTGATCAGGACGTTCTTGCCGGACGAGCGGACGCGTGCGTCGCAATCGATCATCGGGATGCTGTCCGGCAGCGACAGGGCCTGGCGGATCTCCCCCAGGGAGAACGACGCCATGTCGTTGTCGAACCGGTTGACCGCGACCACGAACGGTGTCTTGTGGTGTTCGAGCCGGTCGATCGCGTACCAGGACTCGCTCATCCTGCGGGTGTCGACGAGGACGACGGCGCCCAGCGTGCCGGAGAACAGCCGGTCCCACAGGAACCAGAATCGTTCCTGCCCGGGAGCGCCGAACAGGTAGAGCACCATCCGGTCGCTCAGGCTGATCCGGCCGAAGTCGAAGGCGACGGTGGTGGTGGTCTTCGTGGCCACTCCCGTGGTCTCGTCCACACCTACTCCCGCCTGGGTCATGACTTCTTCCGTGTTGAGCGGGCGGATCTCACTGACGGACCTGACGAGGGTCGTCTTGCCGACGCCGAAACCACCGACCACGACGATCTTCAGGCCGGTTTCCGCCGCGTCCGCCAGGGGCGTACGGGCGGGCAGTTCAGAGACTGCGGAGTCCATGGAGCACCTCCATCAAGAGAGCGGAGTCGGGCAGCGCGGAAGACAGCCGGGCGGAGCGGGGATGCCGGGCGGTGATCCTGCCCATGGCGGTGAGATCGCCGAGGAGGATCCGTACCACTGTCACCGGCAGCTTCATCTCCGCCGAGATCTCCACGACCGCCGTGGGATGGCGGCACATGTCGAGGATCCGTACGTGCTCCGACTGCATGCCCTGGGCCGGCGTACATTCGCTGACGATCAGCGTGACCAGGTCGAAGGCGTCGTCGTCGACCCGGCTGCGGCCGCCCGTCACGGTGTAGAGCCGGTCCGGGGTACCGATGTCGACGGGCCTGCGGGTCATGACGGAGAACCCTCCCGGGAGGGTTTCCGCGGCTCGGCGCGCAGATGGTCACCGATCTGCTCGACCAGATCGGTCATCTGGAAGCCCACCACACCGGGATCGGCGCCGTCCGCGGCGACGACGGCCAGGTGCGCGCCCTCACCGGCCTCCACGATGAACAGCAGCCCGCCGTGGAACTCCGTCATCGAGTGCCGTACGCCGCCCGTCCCGTTGCCGAACTCCACGGACGCGCCCTGGGCCAGCGCCTGGATTCCTGAGCAGATCGCGGCCAGCTGGTCGGCCTGGTCGAGCGTGAGATACCTGCTCCAGCAGAGCTTCAGCCCGTCACGGGAGAGCACCAGGGCGTGCCGGGTGCCGGGGGTGCGTTCCAACAGGGCCTCAAGGAGCCAGGTCAGGCTGTTGTCGGTGGTCTGCGGGGCATGCGGGGAATGCGTGGGATGCATGGGTGCGTGGGGCGGGTGGTCCCGGTCGGGCAGGACCACGGGCCCGTGCCTCCAATCTCGACGTTCTCGGGCAGGGGTGGGGCGCCGGTACCCGGGCGCCGTACGGGGGAGAAGCCGGCCGCTCACTCGGCCGGGGTGCTGTCCGGTCCGCCGGAGGAGTGGCGTGAACGGTGGAACGCCCGGAACTGGGAACCCGCGTCGCGGCCGGGACGTACCTCGCCGGTCTCAGGACCCGGCCCCGGCTCCACGTCCGGGTACGGCCTGTCGCGGTCGGCGGCGGCCATGGTGCGCCCCGGTGGCCTGACGGGCAGACCGCCGGGAGTGGCGACCCGCGGGCCCTGGCCCCAGAGCGACGAGACGTCCGCGCCCGCCGGGGGCAGTTCCGCCCTGGGCAGTTCGGCCGGGGGCAGTGTGGTCGGCGGCGGGGAGGCGGGCGCGGGCACGAAGGCGCGGGCGGGCGGCGGATCGAGGACGGGGCGGCGTACGGTCTGCTCCCAGTCCACGTCCCTTTGCTGGGCGAGGAGTTGGGGCGGGAACAGCACCACGACACCGGTACCGCCGCGCGAGGAGGGGCGGAAGTTGACACTCATGCGGTACTTGGCGGCCAGCCGGCCGACCACGGCGAGGCCGAGCCGGGTGCCCTGGAGTGTCGCGAGGTCGTTGGAGCGGCCCGACACGGACTCCTCGGCGCGCCTCATCGCGGCGTCGGCCATCTTCAGACCGCTGTCCTCGATGGTCACCACGATGCCGGCGGCGCGCTCCTCGACGTAGACATGGACCTCGTCGATGGGCGGGGAGAAGTTCGCCGCGTTGTCCATCAGTTCGGCGAGGAGGTGCATCACGCCCTCCGCGGCGAACCCGGCGATCGCGGCATTGCTCGAACAGTGCAGCCGCACCCGCCGGTAGGCGGCGATACGGCCGACCGCGCCGCGCAGGATGCTCTCCATGACGATCGGTCTGTTCCAGGAGCGGCTGCCCCGGCCGCCCATGAGGATGGAGAGCCGGTCCGCGAGCATGCCGAGCTGTGAGGTGTTGTGGTCGAGCTGGAGCAGGTCGCCGAAGATCTCCTCGCCGTACCTGTCCTGCATCTCGCGCAGATCGGCCAGCATGGACACGGCCTTGGCCTGGACCCGGCTCAGCGCCTTGGTACCGGCGCCCTGTGCGGCGGCCGAGCGCCGCTCACTGATGGCGAACTCTCTGACCAGCGCGTCCATCAGGACCCGCAGCCGCGGATCCGCCGGCGGGTCGAGGCTGCCGAGCACCGTGTCGGCGGAACCGCCCTGGCGCAGCCCGCCGATGGCCGCCGGGAGGGTCTTCGTCGTGAGCCGGTCCAGTTCGTCCGCCGACTGCGACAGCCTGCGCACGGCGGTCCCGCACTCGGCGTCCGCGGTGGCGGCCCGCCGCTCGCTCGCGGCCACCTCGACGGCGAACACCTGCAGCACACGGCGAAGTTGGGGATCGGTGGGCCGCCGAGTGTCCTCCAGTGCCTCCTCCGCGTCCACGCCGTCCCGCAGTCTCTTGACCACGGCGGGCAGTGTGACGTTCACCAGCTGCGAGGCGTCCGCCCCGGTCCGGGCCAGCCGCGCCTGGATCGTACGGATCTCACCGTCGGCCGCGAGGGCTCCGCGCCGGGCGCGGTTCAGCAGCAGAGCCGCCGTGACGACCGTCAGCGCGAGGCACACCCAGGCGGTCGTGACCGTGGACGTCACCCACGCGCGGGCGGGCTCGGGGGCGGCGGCGGCCACCGCGCTCGCCACCCCGCCGGCCATCACGAGCAGGGCGAGGGGTAAGAAAAGCGACAACGACCGTGTCTTGCGTATGCGGTGCGGGCTGGGGGTGACGGGCACTGACATTCCGCGGTTCCTCGGTATTGAGTGCGGGGGAGTTGGCCGGCCGGCGTCGTGGGCCGGCCGCGTGGGTGGCAGGGGGCACCGATGGGGACGGTGGTGCTGCGCTCCGTGTACGGCGGCTCATGCTAGGCAGCCGGACCCGCCGAAAAGCCGGAGAAGCGCGCGGGGTGCACACGCACGGAGGAGTTAGCGGCGAAGCCGCCCAACGCGAGGCGAGGACGTGATAAGCGAGGTGACTCGCGGGCCGGGGAGGTCGCCGGTGAGGCGGGCTGAGGCCGGGTGACCTGGGCTGACATGGGGGTCATGGGGTGAAGATCACAGACAGTGGCACCGGTCGACCGGCCCTCCGCCGACTACCGTGTCGGCGTGCCGAAGAACAGAAGCACGCTCCCCTTCCGCCCGTTCGCGTCACTGGCCACCTGGCGGCGCCGGCTGGGCTCGTGGGCCGTGCACCGGGGGTGGCACTGGGTCCAGGAGGCGGGCGCGATCACCGCCGAGCGCCCCGGGCGGCTGCGCTTCGCCCGGATCGGCGCCGGAGCCCGGATCGCCTTCCCCCAGGGCACGATCTTCGGTGAGCCGTGGATCGAGGTGGGCGAACGCTGTGTGATCGGCGCGCAGGTCACACTGACCGCCGGGATGATGCCCGGTCTCGACCTCGGCCGCACACCGATACTGACGCTCGGCGACGAAGTGGTCCTGGGACGCGGCAGCCATGTGGTCGCCGACGTGGCGGTCACCATAGGCCGCAAGACGTACTGCGGTCCCTACGTCTACATCACGTCGACCAACCACAGTTACGACGATCCGCACACCCCCGTCGGCGAACAGTGGCCCCGGATGGCGCCCGTTGTCATCGGGCCCGGCAGCTGGCTGGGGACCGGCGCGGTGATCCTGCCCGGCGCGCGCCTCGGACGGAACGTGGTGGTGGCCGCGGGCGCCGTCGTACGGGGCGAGGTGCCGGACCACGCGGTGGTGGCCGGGGTGCCCGCCAGGATCGTACGGACCTGGGACGAGGAGCGCGGCTGGCAGCCACCGCTGCGCACTCCGGCGCCGGTGCCGATCCCGGAAGGCATGACCCCTGAACAACTGCTGCGTCTGGCCGAGTCGGAAGCGGATTCCTGACCCTGGCGCGCGTCACCCCGGCGCGCGGGCGACAGCCGAGGTCAGCGGCTTCAAGCGGGGCCAGGCCTCCGCGTCGCCCCGGCGCGCGGGCGACAGCCGGCAGGCGCGCCTCAGCCGGCCGCGAGCAGTACGGTGCCCACCAGCGCGAGCCCCGCGCCCGCCGCCTGGACGGTGCGCAGCCTCTCCTTCAGTACACCGCGCGCCGCGATCGCCGTGATCACCGGATAGAGCGAGGCGAGCACGGCCGCGACGGTGACGGGCCCGTGCTGCGCGGCGATGGAGTACGTCCCGTTGGCGGCCACGTCCGCGAGGCCGACGAAGGCCAGGGCGGGCAGCGCGGCCCGCACGATCCGCGCACCGCCGTCCAGGGGCAGGGCGGGAGCGCCCCGCCGTGCGGAGACGTACAGCGCCGTGCCGCCGACCATGACATTGGCGACGCGCTGGACGAAGAGCGCGAGGAACAGTCCGGTCAGGGTCGTCGAGGCCGCCGAGATCAGCGTCATCACCGTGCCGAACCCGAACGCGGCGACCAGGGCGAGCAGCACCGCGCGGCGCTGCACCGGCGCGCCGCGCAGCTGGGGCCCGCCCGCGAGGACGATCCCGGCCACGGCCACCGCGATCCCAGCGAGTTGCGGCAGCCCGGGCCGCTCGCCCACGACGACCCCGACCCCGACCGGCACGGCGACACCGAGCGAGCCCAGCGGCGAGACCACGCCCATCGGGCCGAGAGCGAGGGACTTGTAGAAACTGAGCATGGCGACAGGTCCGACCACACCGGCCGCGACGGCGAACCAGAGCCGCGGACCCGCCTCCGTCCAGCCGCCCGTGGCCACCACGATCGCGCCGAGGACGACCACGGCGATCGACTGCGAGGCCGTGACGACCGTCAGCGCGGGCAGCCGCCGCGTGAGCAGCCCGCCGCCGAAGTCGGCGAGACCCCACAGCACGCTGGTGGCCAGGGCGAACAGTGCGGTCATGGGGGCCCTCGCAGTACAGTTTGATGCACGTTTCAGTACACCACACCGTAGTGCAGTTTATTGAACTGCGCCATTAATATATTGGACTTGACGTGTCGGACCTTGACCAGCTCACACAGTCGCTCGCCCGCAACCTCAAGCGCTGGCGCGGTGAACGAGGCTTCACGCTCGACGCTCTCGCCGCCCGCGCCGGGGTCAGCCGCGGCATGATCATCCAGATCGAGCAGGCCCGTACGAACCCGAGCGTCGGCACCACGGTGAAGCTGGCCGACGCCCTGGGCGTCAGCATCACCACGCTCCTCGACTACGAGCAGGGCCCGCAGGTCACGATCGTCCCCGCCGATCAGGCGGTCCGCCTGTGGTCCACCCCGGCGGGCAGCCGCAGCACCCTGCTGGTGGGCGCGGAGACCGGCGGCCCGCTCGAACTGTGGTCCTGGGTCCTGATGCCGGGCGACGCCAGCTCCTCCGACCCCCACCCCGACGGCACGACGGAACTGCTGCACGTCACCGCGGGCGAACTGACCGTCGTGGTCGACGGCACGGCACACGCCGTACCGGCGGGAGCGTCCGCGTCGTTCGACTCGAACGTGCCGCACGCGTACCGCAACGACGGCGCCGAGACGGTCGAACTGATCATGGCCATCTCCGTCCCGCCGGTCCGCTGAGGGCGGGTGGGCTTCGTTCGTGCGGCGGCGTACCGTCAGCCGGGTGAGCGAGCATCTTGGGGAGAAGCTTCGGCGTCTGCGGAAACTGCCAGGGTTGACGCAGGAGGCCTTGGCCGAGCGGTCCGGCGTGTCGGTCGATGTCATCAGGCACCTTGAGCAGAAGCGGAAGGCGTCGGCCAGGCTGCCGACCCTCCACTCCCTCTCGAAGGGCCTCGGGATCGAACTGACGTCACTGCTCGGCGACCCGCCCGGCGTCCCTTCCAACGGCGAGAGCGACCCGCCGCAGATGGTCGCTCTGCGCCGCGCCATCATGCCGCCGCTCTACGCACCCGTGGCGGAGCCCGGCGGGTCGAGACGCTGACCGTCGACCTTCTGCGGGCCGAGATCGCGGACGCGTGGACGCTCTACCACGACGCCGAGTTCGGGCGGCTGATGGAGATCCTGCCCGGCGTGATCGCGGACGCGAGGCAGACGGCGACCACAGGAACCGTCGAGGAGCGTGCTGCGGGCCAGGCGGCACTCGGCAAGGCCCTGCAACTGGGCGGACATCTGCCGATCCGCATGGGCATGACAGATCTCGCGCTGGCCGGCCTGGAGCGGGCCGTGGCTGCCGCGGATTCCTCGTCCGACCCGCTGCTCGGTCCGATGATGGCGAACAGCGTCGCGTGGGCCTATCAGCGCCAG
This sequence comes from Streptomyces sp. NPDC088725, assembly GCF_044751305.1. Taxonomy (NCBI): domain Bacteria; kingdom Bacillati; phylum Actinomycetota; class Actinomycetes; order Kitasatosporales; family Streptomycetaceae; genus Streptomyces; species Streptomyces sp. NPDC088725. The sequence continues at coordinate 143,631 of NZ_JBIVLO010000011.1, read as the reverse complement.
AACCGCTTGGACGACGCGATGGTCGTTGCTCGGCACGCGGCCGACCAAGTGAAGCGCTCCCACTTCGACGACGCGGAAGGCGTCAAGGTGTGGGGCGGACTGATCATGTCCGCGGCAACGAGCTACGACAGGAGCAACGACTACGAGCGCGCGGACGAGATGATGCGCGCCGCCGAGAAGGAAGCGGAGCGGGTCGGCGGAATGCCGGCGAACGAGGACAGCCGCATGCTCAGTGTGTTCAGTAAGTCGTCTGCCCGCATCGAGCGTGTCAGGCTCGCGGTGCAGTACGGCCGTCCGAAGGAAGCCCTCCAACTGGCCAAAGGGATGCGCCTGTCCAAGGACACGGCTCCGTCGTGGCGTACCTGGCTGCTCCTGGACGTGGCCCGCGCGCACACCGACTTCGGCGACGCCGAAGGCGCGGTCAAGGCGCTGGGTGTGTGGCGCCCCAGCGGTGCTGTTCCTCCGCGACGACAGGACGCGGTGGTTCACCTGCGTCACACACCACGGGGCGCGATAACGCTGCGGCTGCTCCGCGGCGACCTTCAGGGCACACCGACGTAGACGCTGTTGAAGGAGCTGCACCGGAGGGGTGGCGAGGCAGCGAACGGTGGAGCGGAGATGCGGCGACCGGCCCCGCCTTGCTGCCCCGGCCGAGCAAGCCTCGCGCTCTCATTTCGCGGGAGCGTCCGGTGGCCGGCGGAAGCCGGGCCTTGAGCGCAGTGGTTATGTGCTGTCGCTGAGCGTAAGGTGCCGGGATGATCGCGGTACCGGACACGTTCTCTCGGACCACCGTCGAGCGCGAAGGTGAGCGCGGAGTGGTGTGGCTCGCCGAACTGCCCGGACTGGTGGATGAGCTGCTGGAACGCTGGGGGTGTGTCCCGGAGGGCGACGTGACGCACGGGGGCATCGGGATCGTCGTCCCGGTGCGGCGGCAGGCCGAGGGGTCCGCCGTGCTGAAGGTGTCGTTTCCGCATCCGGGCAACGTCCATGAGCCGGACGCCTTCGTTGCCTGGGGCGGGCGCGGAGCCGTTCTGCTGTATGAGCGTGAAAACGAGAATTTCGCGATGCTGCTCGAACGGGCTTACGCATCGCCCCTGTCGGAAGTTGAAGACACCGACGAGGTGGTGACGGTCGCGGCGCGGATCAGTCGCCGCCTGGCCGTCCCCGCGCCGCCCGGTCTGCCCCGGCTGAGGGAGCGGGCCGGCACTTGGGAGGAGCAACTGCGCCGGGACGACGGGGAACTGGCGCACGCGATGTCGCGCTACGCCGTGGACGCCGCCGCGGCGACCATCCGTGAGCTGGGCGCAGTCCAGCCCGATGTCCTCATCCATGGCGATCTGCATGCCAGGAACATCCTGCGCGCCGACCGCGAGCCCTGGCTGGCCGTCGATCCCAAAGGCTACGCCGGGGACCCCGCGTACGACGGCGGCACGCTGCTCAAGTCGCGCGCGTTGAAGCTCCTTGAAGCGGACGACATGCGCCGGGCCGCCCACCGCATTCTGGACGTCTTCGCCGAGGCCGCGGAACTGGATCGCGTACGCGTCCAGCGGTGGGCTCAACTCCACGCTGTCCAGGCCGCGTTCTCTGGTCGTCGGCACGGCTTCCGGCTGGCCCGCGGCGGGGCTCTGCTGGACCGGCTCACCGAATTCGCGGACCGCCTCGCGGAGTTGCTCACGGAACGCGTGTGAAACCTGATCCCGGTCCTCCGGCCGGGCATCGTCCCGGGCCCCGGGGCGACAGGTGCGAATCGCACGGTGTCCCGCGCCGTCCGAGGCCCCGCGGATGCGTTCCCGGCCGACGCCGGGGCCCCGGAGCGGTCGCGACTACCGCAGGGAGCCGATCTCGATCGCGGGGCAGCGGTCCATCACCATGTCGAGTCCGGCGGCGCGGGTGCGCTCGTACGCGGCCTCGTCGATGACGTTCAGCTGGAACCAGACCGCCTTGGCGCCGATCGCCACGGCCTCGTCGGCGACCGCGCCCGCGAGAGAGCTGTTGACGAAGACATCCACCACGTCCACGGCGAACGGGATGTCGGCCAGCGAGGCGTACCCCCGCTCACCGTGTACCGTCGCCGCCTTCGGGTGCACCGGCACGACGCGCTTGCCGAACCGCTGGAGCACCTCGGCTACTCCGTATGCCGCCCGGGACCGGTTGTCGGACAGACCCACCACGGCCCAGGTGTCGCCCGTGTCCTCGAGGATCTTGCGGATCGTCTCTGCGTCTGCGTACATGACCGGGACAACCGGTCCGGTCCCCCGGCCATTCCCCGGGGTCCTGCTCCCGGGGGCCCGCTCCCGCAGGTCCCGCTGTCAGAGGCCCCGCATAGGGTGGAGCGATGCAGGAGCAGTACACGACCATCGCCCGCGCGGGTGTGCACGAGACCGAGATCAACCGCTCGCGTTTCCTCTGCGCGCTCGCGCCCGCCGCGACCGAGCAGGAGGCGCAGGAGTTCGTCGCGCGCGTCCGCAAGGAACACCCGACGGCGGGCCACAACTGCTTCGCGTACGTGATCGGCGCCGACGCCTCCGTGCAGAAGGCGAGCGACGACGGTGAGCCCGGCGGTACGGCGGGGGTGCCGATGCTCCAGATGCTGACGCGGCGCGAGATGCGGTATGTGGTCGCCGTGGTCACCCGGTATTTCGGCGGGGTCAAGCTCGGGGCCGGCGGCCTGATCAGGGCGTACGGGGGAGTGGTCGGCGAAGCGCTGGACGCGGTGGGATCGCTCACCAGGCAGCGCTTCCGGCTCGCCACCGTCACCGTCGACCACCAGCGCGCGGGCAAGCTGGAGAACGATCTGCGGGCCACCGGCCGCGCGGTCCGCGAGGTGCGGTACGCGGAGGCGGTGACCATCGCGCTCGGGCTGCCGGCCGCCGAAGTGGACGCCTTCCGCGCCTGGCTGGCGGACACCACGGCGGGCACGGCCGTCCTGGACCTCGGCGGCGAGGCGTACGTGGACACGTGAGAGGCGGCGAGGCGTTCGTGGACACGTGAGAGGTGGCCAGGTGTAAGCGGGCAGGCGAGAAATGGCGAGCGCACGCGCGCGGGCGCCCGAACCGGGGTCCGCAGGGTACGCGGCGCGACCGGCGCCGGCGTGATGGGTTCTGACCGCGGAGTCCCGCATCCGTCCGATGCCGGTTCCGGGAGGTGGAGGAAGACAGATATGCGGAGCGGGGCCGGCACATGAGGATTCTGCATACATCGGACTGGCATCTTGGACGGTCGTTCCACCGGGTGAGCCTGCTCGACGCCCAGGCCGCCTTCCTCGACCACCTGGTGGAGACCGCACGCTCCCGTGAGGTCGACGTGGTCCTGGTCGCCGGTGATGTCTACGACCGGGCGGTGCCGCCGCTCACCGCCGTGGAGCTGTTCGACACCGCGCTGCACCGTCTCGCGGGAGCCGGCGTACCCACCGTGATGATCTCCGGGAACCACGACTCGGCCCGCAGGCTCGGTGTCGGCGCCGGTCTGATCGAGCGCGCCGGAATCCACCTGCGGACGGACCCGGCCGGGTGCGCCACCCCCGTCCTGCTCGCCGACTCCCACGGCGAGGTGGCCTTCTACGGACTGCCCTACCTCGAACCCGCCCTGGTCCGGGACGAGTTCAAAACACAGAAGACCGGCCACGAAGCGGTGCTCGGTGCCGCGATGGAGCGCGTACGCGCCGACCTCGCGCACCGTGCCCCCGGCACGCGCTCCGTCGTCCTCGCGCACGCCTTCGTCGCGGGCGGCGACCCCAGCGACAGCGAGCGGGACATCACCGTCGGCGGTGTGGCCGCCGTCCCCGCGGGTGTCTTCGACGGCGTCGACTACGTCGCCCTCGGTCATCTGCACGGCTCCCAAGCCCTCAACGAGCGCGTACGCTACGCCGGTTCGCCACTCGCCTACTCCTTCTCCGAGACCGCCCACCGCAAGACCATGTGGCTGGTGGACCTGGGCCCGGGCGGCGAGATCGAGGCCGCCGAGCGCATTGACTGCCCGGTGCCGCGCGCGCTGGCCAGGATCCGCGGCCGGCTCGACGTCCTCCTGGACGATCCCGTGCTCGCCCGCCACGAGGAGTCCTGGGTCGAGGCGACGCTCACCGACCCCGTGCGCCCCGCCGATCCCATGGCCCGGCTCGCCGGACGTTTTCCGCACACGCTCAGCCTCGTCTTCGATCCGGAACGGACCGGCGAGGACCCGCTCGCCGGCTACGCACAGCGCCTCAAGGGCCGCACCGACCAGCAGATCGCCGAGGACTTCGTGGCGCACGTACGAGGCGGATCCGGACCCGACGCGCGTGAACGCACCGTGCTGCGCGGCGCGTTCGACGACGTACGGATCGACGCGACCGTCCGCGAGGTGACCCCGTGAGACTGCACCGGCTGAGCATCACCGCCTTCGGTCCCTTCGCCGCCACCCAGGAAGTCGACTTCGACGCGCTCTCCACCGCCGGGATCTTCCTGCTGCACGGTCCCACCGGCGCGGGCAAGACCTCGGTGCTCGACGCGGTCTGTTACGCGCTGTACGGCGCGGTCCCCGGCGCCCGCCAGAGCCCGGGAACCACCCTGCGCAGCGATCACGCGGCGCCCGGTACGTACACCGAGATCGTGCTGGAACTGACCGTGGGAGAAAGGCGGTTGGAGATCACCCGGCGGCCCGCGCAGGCACGCCCCAAGCGGCGGGGCGCGGGGTTCACGACAGAGAAGGCGCAGAGCTGGCTGCGGGAGTACGACGCGGAGCGCGCCGAGTGGCGGGCGCTGAGCCGTTCCCACCAGGAGATCGGCGAGGAGATCGGGCAGCTCCTGGGGATGAGCCGCGAACAGTTCTGCCAGGTCGTGCTGTTGCCGCAGGGGGACTTCGCGCGCTTCCTGCGCGCCGACGCCGAGGCACGCGGCAAGCTGCTCGGCAGGCTCTTCGACACCAGCAGGTTCGCCGCCGTCGAGGACCGGCTCGCCGAGCTGCGCCGCACGGCGGAGCAGCGGGTGCGCGCCGGGGACGAGCGTCTGCTCGCCATCGCGCAGCGCATCGCCCAGGCGGCCGGCGAGCGTTCCGGTATGGACAACGACCCGTCGAAGGGCGGCCGTTCGGCGACGCGAAGACGCGCCTCGACCGGTGACCGCGCCGAGGCCGGCGGCTCGTCCGCGTCGGCGCTGCCCGGGCATCAGCCGGGCGACCCGGGACTCGCGCCCGCTGTCCTGGAGTGGGCGGCGCTGACCCGCTCGGAAGCCTTCGAGCGCGCGGACATCGCCGGATCGGCGCTCGCCGCCGCCGAGAGACGGCAGGCCGAGGCCCGCCTCGCGCTGGACTCCGCGCGTGAACTGGCCAGACTTCAGGAGCGGTTCGCCGATACCCGGCTCCGCGAGGAAGCACTCGAAGTCCGGCGGCCCGAACGCGATGTGGCCCGGGCCCGGTTGGAGCGCGCGCTGAAGGCGGAGCGTGTCGCACCGGCGCTCCGCCTGCGCGACGACGCGGAGCGCGCGCACCGCACGGCGATCGCCGGCCACAACCGGGCGCGCGACCTGCTCCCCGCCGAGATCGCCGACGCCGGTACGGAACAACTCGCCGCGCTGGAAAGGACCATGCGCGAACAGCTCGGCGCCCTCGACGCGGCCCGCGGCGCGGAGCGGCGCAGCACGGCGATCAGCGCGGAGCGCGCCGCGCTGGAGAGGGAGGCACGGGCCGACGAGGACATCGTCCGGGACGCGGACGGCTGGCTCACCGACTGGGACGGCAGGCGCGGTGCGTTGCGGGAGCGCATCGATGCCGCCCAGGAGGGTGCGACCCGCGCCGAACAGCTCGCGGGACAGCTGGACCCCGCCAGGCAGCGCCTCGAAGCGGCCCGTCTGCGCGACTCCCTCCACACGGCCGCCATGGCCGCCGAGGAGCGGCTGCACACCACCAGGGAACAGGCCAACACCGCCCACGAGACCTGGCTGACCCTGCGCGAACGACGGCTGAAGGGCATGGCGGCCGAACTCGCCGCCGGGCTCCTCGACGGCGAACCCTGCGTGGTCTGCGGCTCCGCGGACCATCCCGCGCCCGCCCGGACGGCGGACAGCCAGGTGGACGCCGCCGCCGAGGACGCCGCGCTCACGGCGTACCGTCTCGCCGGTGAGGCGCGCGACGAAGCCGATCGGGCGCACGCCTCCGTACGGGAGGAGTACGCGGCCGTCGCCGCCCGGGCGGGCGAAGCCGACATCGCCGAATTGACCGCGCTCACCCAGCGGTTGGAACGGGAGCATGCCGAGGCCCATGGGCTGGCCGCTGGAGGCCACGCGGCCCGTGAAGCGCTCGCACGCGCCGAGCGGGAGCACGAAGGCCGGCTGGCAGCACAGCGCGAGGCCGAGCGCCGGGTCGCCGCCCGTACCTCGCGCCGCGAAGCGCTGGAGAGCGAGCAGGCCTCCCTTCAGGCGGAGTTGGTCCGGGTCCTCGGCGCTTCGGTCACTGCCGCCGAGCGCGCGGCCCAACTGGAGGACCGGGCCAGGTGGCTCGCCGAGGCCGCCGAGGCGGTGCGCGCGGTGGAGACAGCGGCGGAGCGCCTCAAGGAGGCCGACGGCACACTCGCCGACGCCGCGTTCCGCGCGGGCTTCGACACCCCGCGCGCCGCGGCCGCCGCACTGCTCGGTGAAGCGGACCGGCGTGCGCTGCAGCACCTTCTGGACGACTGGCAGACCGAGGCCGCGAAGGTCGCCGACCGGCTCGCGGAACCGGAGACGAAGGACGCCGGCGCGCATCCCCCGGCCCGGGCCGACGCGGCGCGGGCCGCCCATGACGCGGCCGAACTCGCCCTGCGGGACGCCTCATCCGTATACGCGACCGCCCAGCAGCGCCGCTCCGAACTGGCCAGACTCTCCCGGCTGGCCGGGGAAGAGGTCCGCGGGCTCGGACCGACCCGGGAGGAGTACGACCGAGTGGCGCGCCTCGCCGGTCTCACGGCCGGCACCTCCAGCGACAACGAACGCCGGATGCGCCTGGAGTCGTACGTCCTGGCCGCGCGCCTGGAACAGGTCGCGGCCGCCGCTACCGTACAGCTCCAGCGCATGTCCTCCGGCCGGTACGCGCTGGTCCACTCCGACGCCAGAACCGGCGGAACGCGCAGGTCCGGGCTCGGGCTCCAGGTCGTGGACGCCTGGACGGGCAGCGCGCGCGACACGGCCACCCTCTCGGGCGGCGAGACCTTCTTCGCCTCCCTCGCCCTCGCGCTCGGCCTCGCCGGAGTCGTCACCGATGAGGCCGGCGGCGTACGCCTCGACACGCTGTTCATCGACGAGGGGTTCGGCAGCCTGGACGACCAGACGCTGGACGAGGTCCTCGACGTCCTCGACTCGCTGCGCGAACGGGACCGCAGCGTCGGCATCGTCAGCCACGTCGCCGACCTGCGCCGCCGGATCCCCACCCAACTGGAGATCGTCAAGGACCGCGACGGCTCCAGCGTCAGGCAGCGCGGAACCGGTCAGCCGGGCTGAGCGAATGACACGCCGGGCGAGACGGACCCGCGGCTCACTGGATTCGCGGCTGTGTGAACAGGTACTGGTCGATCAGATCCAGCATGGCCCGCAGCGTGGCGCTTCTGCGGCGCTGGGAGGAGACGGCGATGGACATCGGCCAGATCAGGGAATGGTCGCTGACCTCCAGGATCCGCAGGTCCTCGGTGTCCTCGCCCACGACGAATTCGGGCAGGAAGGCGACGCCGAGTCCGTGTCGTACGTAAGCCGTCGTGGTGCCGATGTCCGGGGCCTCCAGCGAGACCCGGCGGGTCAGGCCGGCCGCGGCGAAGGCCCGGTCGACCAGATCGCGGTTGCCGTAGCCCACGGGGGAGTCGATGAACTGCTCGTCGGCCAGCTCGGGCAGGGTGACGTCGTCCTGCCCGGCGAGCCGGTGGTCCCGCGGAGTGACCAGCACCATGCGGACCGCCACCAGATCCCGCGTGGTCAGGCCGGCCGGTACGCGGTCGCCCAGTGATACGAAGGCCACGTCGAGGTCCCCCGCGATGACGCTCTGGGCCAGGCCCGCCGAGCCGGAGGGGGACACCCGCAGCCGCAGCGCGACCTGCGGGTGCTCCGCGTGGTAGCGGCCCAGCAGCGCGGGCACGTCGAGGAGGCTGATCGACGTCATGGAGCCGATGCGCAGGGTGCCGCGCAGCTGCCCGTGGGTTTCGAGTACCGCGTCCCGCGCCGCCTGCGCGGCCTCCAGCGTGGCGTGCGCCTGCGGCAGGAGCGCCTCGCCCGCGGGGGTCAGGCTCACGCGCTGCGACGAACGCTCGAACAACGCCACGCCCAGCTCTTTCTCCAGGGCGCGGATCGCCGCTGACACGCCGGACTGGACGACGTGCAGCCGCTGCGCGGCCCGGGTGAAGTTCAGCTCCTCGGCCACGGCGACGAAATATTCGAGGTTGTGCAGGTTCATCAGGCCATCATCACAAATAGTGATGGATAGCAGCAAGAAGATTCGTTGGACGTGAACGTCCGGTGGGGGCCAGTCTGGGCATCGAACCCAGTTGTTGAGGAGTCAAGTACATGTCTGCCCCGTCTTCCCTTAAGTCGCCCGACACCGGTCTGCCGGCGCCTGGTCGGAACGACCACGTCGGCCACCGCCGGCCGCGTGGCGTACCGCAGGCGTCGCACGGCCTCGGATTCTGGTTCGCAGCGGTCTCCTTCGCCGCTCTCATCGCGTTCGGTACCGCACCCACCCCCCTGTGGCCGCTCTACGAGGCGCGGGACGGATTCGGCGCCACCACGGTCACCGTCGCGTTCGCCGTGATCGTCATCGGCACCGCCCTGGGCTTCCTCGGGCTGGGACACCTGTCCGACCGCTACGGGCGGCGCCGGATCGTGGTGCCCGCGCTCGCTGTCGCGATAGCCGCGGCTCTGGTCCTCACGTTCTGGACCGCGCTGCCCGGCCTGCTGGTCGGGCGGTTCCTGAACGGTGTCGGCATCGGTCTGATGGCCTCGACCGCGACCACCTACCTGCATGACCTCTACCACCAGGCACATCCCGACCGCCCGAAGTCGGCTGTTCCCGGAATCGTCGCGACCAGCGCGAACCTGGGCGGCCTCGCCCTCGGCCCGCTCATCTCCGGCGTGATCGCCCAGTGGGTCCCGAACCCGCTCACCACCACCCAGCTCGGCTTCGCGATCGCCATGACCATCGCGCTCGTGCTGTCGCTCTCCACGCCGGAAACGGTCGACCGGATAAAGAGCTCCGCCACGCGGCCGGCCAGGTTCGCCCTGCGGTCCGGCGGGCGGCCTGCCTTCATCTCGGCCCTGGCGCTGGGCTTCTTCTCCTTCGCGCTCTTCGGCCTGGTCGGCTCGCTCGGCCCGCTGATGCTGCACAGCAAGCTCGAGATCAGCTCGCTCTTCATCGCGGGTATCGCGTCGGCCATGATGTACGCGTCCGCCACCGTCGCGCAGCTGGCGCTGGGCAAGCTCTCCGCCGGCAGGCTGCTGGCCGTCGGAGCGACCGTCTTCCCGATCGGCCTGGGACTGGTCGCGCTCTCGCTGTACGAGCCCACCCTGTGGATCTTCCTGCTCGCGGTCTCCGTCGCGGGTGCCGGCGCCGGCATCCTCTTCAAGGGCGGCGTGGTCAAGGCGGTGTCGGTCGCGGCGCCCGCGTCGCGGGCCGGAGTGCTGGCCGTGTACTTCGTGGTCGGCTACCTCGGTATGGGACTGTTCCCCATCGTCTTCAGCATCATCATCAAGCACCTCAGCATGGAAACCACGATGATCGGCTTCGCGGCCGTGCTGTCGGTCGGAGCGGCGCTCTCCTCCGCCGCCGGTTCCAGGCACCACTGACCCGCGTGGCGCTCGCCCTCTGAAGCGACGCGGCCGGCTGTATGCCGGCCGCGTCGCCGACGGCTGTTCCTGCCGGGACGGTCAGCGCCTGATCGTCCCGGCGCGATGGCCGGAGTCCGATCGTCAGAGCGTCGACAGCTCGTCCACCAGGTCGTCAAGGCCCAGTGAGCCCTGCGAAAGCGCCGCCATGTGCCACGCCTTCGCGTCGAACGCGTCGCCGTGACGCTTCTTGGCGTTCTCCCGGCCGAGCAGCCACGCCCGCTCACCGAGCTTGTAGCCGATCGCCTGGCCCGGCATCGACAGGTAGCGGGTCAGCTCGCTCTCCACGAAGTCGGCCGGACGGCCGCTGTGGCTGCCGAAGAATTCCTGCGCCAGGGCAGGCGTCCAGCGTTCGCCCGGGTGGAACGGCGAGTCCGCCGGGATCTCCAGCTCCAGGTGCATGCCGATGTCCATGATCACCCGGCAGGCCCGCATCATCTGCGCGTCCAGGTAACCGAGCCTGCGCTCCGGATCCGGCAGGAAACCCAGCTCGTCCATGAGCCGTTCCGCGTACAGGGCCCAGCCCTCCACATTGGCGCTGACCAGGCCGACCGAGGCCTGGTAGCGGGACAGCTGGTCGGCCACGTGCGCCCACTGCGCCAGCTGCAGGTGGTGCCCCGGCACACCCTCGTGGTACCAGGTCGACACCAGGTCGTAGACCGGGAAGCGGGTCTCGCCCATGGTCGGCAGCCAGGTGCGGCCGGGGCGCGAGAAGTCCTCGGAAGGACCGGTGTAATACGGGGCGGCCGCGCCACCGGGCGGGGCGATCCTGGACTCCACCTTCCGTACCCGCTCGGCGAGTTCGAAGTGGGTGCCGTCCAGCGCCTCGATCGCCTCGTCCATCAGGCTCTGCAGCCACTTCTGGACTTCGTCCACCCCTTCGATGTGCTTGCCGTGCACATCGAGATGGGCCAGCGCCTCCCAGGGGGTCGCGCCCGGCAGGATCTTCCCGGCCTCGCTCGTCATCTCGGCGCGCAGCCGGTGGTACTCGGACCAGCCGTAGGCGTACGCCTCTTCGAGGTCGAGGTCCGTGCCGTTGAAGTAGCGCGACCAGCGGGCGTAACGCTCGCGGCCCACGGTGTCGGGAGCGTCCTTGACGGCGGGCGCGTACACGTCCCGCATCCAGTCGCGCAGCGCGGCGACGGCCTCGGTGGCGGAGCGGCCCGCCGTGTCCAGTTCGGTACGCAGTGACTCGGGACCCGCCGCGGCGAAGTCCTCGAACCAGCCCCGCTCCTCGCCCGCCCAGTCCGTCAGCTGGCCGACGAAGGTCGCGGTAGGACGAGGTCCTGCCGGCAGGCCGCGTTCCAGGCCCAGGGCCAGGGAGGCCCGGAAGCCTTCCAGCGCGGTGGGCACGGCCCGCAGCCGTTCGGCGACCACCGCCCAGTCCTCGTCCGTCTCGGCCGGCGTGACGGTGAAGACCTCGCGGATGCTGTGCGCGGGCGAGTGGATGTTGCTGACGCCGCGCAGCCCCTCGTCCGCATCATGTACGGCGAGTTCCGCCGTGAGCCGCTCACGCAGCAGCCGTCCGCAGCGCCGCTCGGCGTCGGTGTCGGCGCCGGGCAGCTTTTCGGCCTCGTCGAGCCTGGCAAGGGTCTCGCGCGCGAGATCGGCGAGAGCCCGCTGTCCGGCCGGGGAGAAGTCGGGGAGATGGCGGTTGCTCTGCGCGACGCCCAGATAGGTGCCGGTGATCGGATCGAGTTCGATGAGTGCGTCGACGTACGTGTCGGCGACCTGGCGGGGCAGCGCGCTGCCGGCTGTGTCTGACATGCGGACATCTTCGCCGAGGAGAGCGGGTCCCGTCACCCTTCAAGGAGTTGTCCGGCCGCCGGAATGGCTGACGAACGGCGCATTCCGGCGGCCGGTGCACAGATCCGGCCGGGCCCGGGCCGCCGACGGGCCCGCGCACCCGGGACCGGCCTGAGTGCCCGTCAGTTGCCGGTCCGTTCCGACGGGAAGAGGCCCGGCTCGCGGGGCGGGACCGGTCGCGCGGCCGACGGGTCCAGCCGGGCCGTGACGACCAGCGTGCCTTCCTCGATCTGGTAGTCGAGTGGCAGACCGAGCCCGCGCATGGCCGCGACCATGCCCGTGTTGGACGACTGGGTCACGGCGTACACCTGGGCGCAGCCCGCCTCCGCTGCCAGCGCCGTCAGCCTGCTCAGCAGCTCGGAGCCGATACCGCGCCCCTGCCAGGCGTCTTCGACCAGCAGCGCGACCTCCGTCTCGTCGCCGTCCCAGAGGAGGTGGCCGAGGGCTACGACGCGGCCCGACGCGCTCTGGACCGCGAGGGTACGGCCGAAGCGCGGGCTGAGCAGATGGTCGAGGTAGCGGTCGGCGTCGCCCACCGGGCCGTGGTAGCGCAGGCCGAGTGTGCGTTCCGAGCAGCGCTCGTGCATGGCGCGGGCGGCGTCGAGGTCGGACTGATCGGCGCGCCGGACGGTGATGTCCTGGCCCTTGGCGAGGGTGAACACATCCTGGCCACGAGGGATCCGGGGCCCGAGGCGCGCGTCGAGTTCGACCAGCGCGCGAGCGCGGGCGAATTCGGTTGGGGTGAAGGGGAGATAGGGCCGGTCGACGGTGATCGTGCCGCCGTTCGGGTCACGCAGCCGCATGGAGGTGTCCTCCAGTACGCCTTCCACGGGGGCGCCCTCCCCGGCCGGACGGTCGGTGACCGATGCGGCGGGCCGGGAGTGGATGGTGCAGCGGCCGAGCAACTGGCGGAGCGCGAGCGGCAGTTCCGCCGCGTCCAGCGCGGTGCGGGTGGCCAGGCCGAGGACCCGGGTCGGGGTGTCCACCAGGTCGTGGGCGTCGGCCCGCTCGATCCAGGTGCCACGGCCACCGGCGGCGGCGATCTCGCGGGTGAGGTCCCTGGCCTGGAGCGCGGCGGGGGAGCGCAGCAGGAATTCGTCGACCGTGCCCACGGCCAGCGGGTGGGTCTGGAGCGTGAGGATGTCCACCCGGTGCGCGGCGAACGCGGCGCACAGCGCGGCCAGGCTGCCCGGCTCGTCCCGCACGGTGGTCCGCATCCGCCACAGGGTGGTGGCCGCAGGCGCTGCTCCGGTGCCTGCCGCGGGTCCCGGCGCCGGTCCGGGAGCGGGTGCGGGTGTCGGCGCCGCCGGTGGTGCGTGGCTGTGGCGGCGCGCCCACCACGTGTGGAACGTGGCCGTGGCGATCAGCGCGGCCGCCGAGGCGACCAGCAGGAACGGACCGTCAGGTACGTGCGCGATCATGTTCGCGATTGCCTCTGCCACCGCCACCGCGGTGAAGAGGGCGGCGAGCTCGACAAGATCGCGTCGCCAGTGGTGTGGGCGGCGGGCACTCTTCACGGAAGCTGCATCGGTCATGCCCTCACTCTGACTCAGTGGTGTTGCGCGGTCACGAACGGTTTGTGACTGATGGGTTAAGCATGGATCTGTTGCGTTTTGAGTCGTCTTTGGCGATTTTCGATTTGGCGTGCTCGCTTCCATGACGCCTCCTGGGCATTGGTCTTGACCAACCAGATGTGTCGTCCTATCGTCGTTAGTTAGTGCAGGAACCTTTAATAAACAAGGGCGCGGAAAACAGCCGGCCACGGCATTGCGGAGGATCAGTGGGGACCACGCAGCTCGAAACGGTGCCGGAGCCCAAGTACTGGCACCTCAAGACCGTCCTCCGCGAAGCGCTCGACGCCGATTTCGCGGTGGGGGAGATCCTGCCCAACGAGCGTGATCTCGCCGCTCGGTTCGGTGTCGCGCGCGCCACGCTCCGCCAGGCGCTCGAACAGCTGGAGCTGGAAGGCAGGCTCCAGCGCCGCCGCGGTGTCGGCACCACCGTCGCCCCGCCACGCGTGGGTGTGGACGTCTCCACGACGCGGGGAGAGTGGCCCGGCGCGGCTCAGGACGCCTGGCGGCCCGTCGACTGCGACCTGACCGGCGTGCCCGCGGAGGTCGCGACGCTGCTGGAGACAGAGGTGGGCGAAGAGGTCCACACGGTCCGGCGCATCCGGATCAGCCACGGCCAGTCCGTGGCGGCCGAGCGGCTGTACGTTCCCGCCTCCTCGGTACCCGAACTGTCGGCCATAGACGCGCCTTCGGGGCCGGCCCGCGCCCGCGGTGTGCTGCGTGAGCTGCAGCATCTGGGCCTCGACGGCCAGGACCGCGCGGTGGAGCTGGGCTCGGCGGGCGCCGACGACGCCAGGGAACTGGACCGGCTCCCGGGCGCGCCTGTCCTCGTGGTCACGACGCGTTACGTCGCCGGGGGCCGCACGGCGGCCGTCTCGGTGGCCACGTACCGCGCCGACACCTGCCGCCTCACCTTCGGCGCCTCCGGCGACCTGGAGATCGGCGAAAACCCGCAGGAGCGCCAGGCGTCCTGACCAGTCTCTCCGGTCGGTCAGGTGACTGGCCGGTGGCCGGGGTACGGGGTGGCGAGAGGACCCGGCGTCGGCACACCCTGGCTCCGTCACCGGCTCACATCCGGTGGATATGGACCAAGTACGATGCGCACGGCCGCCGTTGTGCGGCCGGAACCTGGGAGCGTCGTACTTCCTTCGCCGTCTTATTCGGTGTCACGGGGCGACGCTGCGGTCCGACTGGGGTGGGAGTGACAGCGCATGAGCCGTACTGACGTGGTTCCGGACACCTCCCGTCCGCCCGGGCGCTCCCGGCGCACGGCGTGGATCGCCTCCGTCGCGGGGGCGGTCGTCCTGCTCGCCGGCACGTTCACCTACTTCAACACCAACGTCCTCACACCGGACCGGATCTGCCACGGCTGGGTCACGCCGGTCGAGGCGGCCGACGCGATGGGTGGCGGTCCTGGGCGTGTCACTGCTCGGGACGGCTCCGACACGACATGCGTGATCCACAAGGCGAACTGGCTGCCGGGCAGTGCCGACAAGCACCTCGAACTGAGCACGGAGACGGAGGACACCACCTTCCCGTTCTACAGCGGTGTCTGGGAGATCTCAGCCGTCCGGCATGTGATGACCGGGGGCATCCCCGGCGCGTTCGACAACTACGGAGGCTGGGCACTGCTTCCGGAGTCCTGCACAGAGGTTGTCTTCGGTTACGCGCCACAGCATCCGCAGCCGGTGTTGAGGGCTTACGGTTTCGGCAGCGAAGGGGAAGCCGCCGGCATCGGCCCGCTGCTGGCGTCGGCCGCCAGAGCCATCATCTCGGGGCCGAAGGGATGCGCCGCCGCAGGCGTCGGTGAGGAACCCACCCGCTTCCTTTCCACGTCCGGCCCCAGGACGACAGACTTCGACAAGGTATGCGGTATCCCGGGGTTCCGCCTCGCGAAGATGACGGGACCCAAGGGACAGCGGGTGTTGGAGCGGACATCCGGATCTCTCAAGGACGGTCTGTACTGCGACCTCTCCTTCGAGGGTGACAAGGAAGGGCCGTTCGACCGTCTGGCGGTCGTCAATGATGCCGCGCTCGTGGACATCCTCAAGAGCCGGAAGTTCGACCGGGTGAACTGTGGCGGCCGGCCAACCGTCCTCGCTTACGACTGGGGGTACGCGGATGAGGCGGAACTCGCCAGGACAGGCCGGCCGGACGCCGCCGGACTGGCGAAGGCGTTCAGCGGAGCCGCACGCGAGGCACTGCACTGCGAGTAACACGACGACCGCACGGGGAGACAACACACGATGAGCGACACCGGCGCGAGCGGGACACAGGGACAGCCGAACCCGTTTCTGACGGACCCCGGAGCCGGTGGCAACGGCTTCCCACCACCGCCGTATCTGGCCTCCTCCCCCGAAGCGAAGAGAAAGGCGGCGAAGTCCATCGATGAGCACATCGAGCCGGACATCCGCAAGGGCGGCGTTGTGGCCGACGAGTCGACGAGCACGGCGGTGAAGGCGTTCGGAGCCAAGGACGGTGACGGCTGGGTGACGTCCAGCGGGCTCAAGACGGCCCACGCGACGTGGAGCGATCAGGTCAAGGCCTTGCTGAACCGGCTGGCTTCGGAGAAGAGCGCGCTGCTCGCGACGAACACGGTGCTGGGCGGCACGGACCTCCAGACCGGCGCGGGGGTCAAGCGCATCCCGTCGTCCTTCGACGGGTACTAGGCGTTCTCTCCACGGAGATCGACGGCGGTGACCGGACGCCCCGTCCCGTCCGGCCCGTCGTCCGCTCAGCGGCGGGCCGTCACCGTTCCCTGCACCGCGAACAGTTCCTCCTCGACATGGTCGAGCGCCAGCCGCAGCGCGCCCGTGGCCACCGCCGCCTCGCCGAGCAGCGAGAGCGTTACGCGGGGTGGCCGCAGGCAGTAGCGGGACAGTTCGTCGCGCAGCGGGTCCAGTACGCCGTCGAGGCCGGCCGCCCAGCCGCCGATCACCACCAACTCCGGGTCCAGCGCGAGCACCAGCGCCGCCACGTCGTGCACCAGCCGCTGGATGAACCGCTCGACGGCCTCCTGCGCGCGCACATCACCCTGCTTGGCCTCGGCGAAGACCTTGGCCACCGCCTGCTCGTCCAGCGGGTGCAGCGGCTCGTCCGTCGTCGAGAGCAGCCGCTCCGGAGTGACCTCGCGGCCCAGCAGGTGCAGCGCGCCGATTTCGCCCGCCGCGCCCCCGAAACCGCGGTGCAGGCGCCCGCCGATCAACGCGCCCGCGCCCGGGCTGAGTCCGGCGAGTACGAAGACGATGTCGTCGGATTCGGTGGCCGCGCCCTTCCACTGCTCGGCCAGGGCCGCCGCGTTGGCGTCGTTCTCCACCAGTACCGGGCAGCGGAACGAACGCCGCAGCCGCTCACCGAGCGGGAGCCCCGTCCACTGCGGCAGCGCCGTGCCGAGCCGTACCGTCCCGTCGGTCTCCACGATGCCCGGGCTGCCGACCCCCACCGCGCGCAGTGAGCTGCGCGCCACTCCCGAGCGCCGCAGCACGTCCGTGACCGCTAGCCTGACCCGCTCCAGCCGCGCGTCCGCGTCGGCCGTCTCCGAGACGTCCCGGGAACCGGAGCCGATGATCCGGCCGTCGAGACCCGCGAGCAGCGCGGCCACCCGGTGCGGCCCGATCTCGATGCCCAGCAGATGCCCCGCCTCGGCACAGAACCTGAACCGGCGGGCCGGGCGGCCCTGTTTACGGGTCTCGCCCTCCTCGGGCGCGCACTCGACGACGAGGCCTGTCTCCATCAGCCCTTCGATCACGCCCTCGACCGTGGGCCGGGACAGACCCGTCACCCGGGTCAGATCGGTGAGCGTCAGCGCACCGGCGCCCCGCAAGGAGTGCAGCACCACCGCCGAATTGATCCGCCTCAACAGGGATGGGTCTCCGCCGGTCAGCCGCCCCACGGTTTGTCCTCCCAGCTCGTACAGGTGTCCGGCGATGCTACTCGCTGGTTACGCAGCGTGCGAGAGCAGCGCGGGTGAGTACAGAGGGGTCTGGGGGACAGCCTTAGTCTGAGAGCTGGTTCGACCGCCGAACACGCCGGAGGAGAGACGATGCCGCAGGACGAAGAGATCGTGATCAGCCCCACCGACTGGGTCGCCGATCAGGCGAAGATCTACGAGGAGTCCAACGGGACGGAGGGAACGACCATGCAGGACGGCGCGCCCTGCCTGCTGCTGGACTACCGGGGCAGGCGCACCGGAGCGTGGCGGCGTACGGTCCTCATCTACGGGCAGGACGGTGACGACTACCTGATCGTCGCGTCCAAGGGCGGGGCGGACGAGCACCCGCTCTGGTACCTGAACCTCGTGGCGGAGCCCGACGTCGAACTCCGGGTCGGTGCGGAGCGGTTCAAGGCCCGCGCCGAGACGGTGCCGCCCGAGGACAAGGCCCGGCTGTGGCCGGGACTGGTGGAGATCTTCCCGCCCTACGCGGACTACCAGCGCAAGACGGACCGCGACATCCCGGTCGTACGGCTGCGGCGCACCGCGAGCTGACCGCCGGGCGTACGAGGCGCGTCCGTACGCGCTGCACGCCCTCGTACGCGCTGCACGCGCTCAAGGGGACGGCCCCGGCATCGCGGGGCCGTCCCCGGACTTGCTGCGGCTTTGCCTCAGGCCGGGGTGACGAAGCCCGACTCGTAGGCCGCGATGACCGCCTGCGTCCGGTCCCGCGCCCCCAACTTGCCGAGAACCGCGCTCACATGGGACTTCACGGTCTCCGTGCCCACCACCAGCTTCACCGCGATCTCCGCATTCGTCAGACCGCGCGCCATCAGCCGCAGTACGTCGGCCTCCCGGTCGGTCAGCCGCGCGGCCTCCAGCCCCTTGCGGGCCGTCGCGTTGCCGTACGCGGCGGCCAGCGCGCGCACCGCCGCCGGAAAGAGCAGGGAGTCGCCGGCGGCGATCAGCCGGACCGCGTGCACGATCTCGGCGGGCCTGGCGCGCTTGAGCAGGAAACCGTCGGCTCCCGCGCGCAGCGCCTCGTACACGTATTCATCGTTCTCGAAGGTCGTGACGACCAGGATCTTCGGCGGCGCGGACACACCACGGAGCACTGCCCTGGTGGCCTCGATCCCGTCCATCAGTGGCATCCGTACGTCCATCGCCACCACATCCGGGCCCAGTTGACGAACGAGCGGGACCACGGCAGCTCCGTCGGCGGCCTCACCCACCACTCGGATATCCGGCTGCGCCTCCAACACGGCGCGCAGGCCCGCGCGTACGAGCGGTTCGTCGTCGACCAGCAACACATTGACCGGCATCCGGTCAGCCTAAGCCCGGTGTGCGCAAGGGCTGTTCACGGCCGGGCCGGTCGGCTCACCGGCTGTCCAGCGGCAGCCTCGCACGCACCCGCCAAGTGCCCTCGTGCGGACCGGTCCGCGCCTCCCCGCCCAGCAGCGCCGCACGCTCCCTGATGCCGCGCAGCCCGTTGCCGGCCGACGGCGCCACTGCGTCCCGTTCGAGCGGATTGGTGATCTCAAGACCGAGAGCGCTCGCCGTCACCTCGATGCTGACCCGTACAGGTACCGCGCCCGAGTGCCGCAGCGCGTTGGTCAGCGCCTCCTGCACAATGCGGTAGCCCTCCCGGGAGACCGGGCCCGGCAGTTGGTCCAGTGGCCCCGACACCTCGGCCTCCACCCGCGCCCCGGACGCTCGCGCCGACTCCAGCAGCCGACCGGCCTCGGCAAGGGTCGGCCGCTGCGAGACGGGCCGCTCCGACTCCCGCAGGACGAGCAGTACCCGTTCCAGATCCTCCAGCGCCGCCCTGCCCGTCTCCTCGATCGCGGCGAGCGCGCGGTCGGTGAACGCGGGATCGGCGGCGGCACGCGCCGCGCCTGCCTGGAGCACCGCGACGGTGAGCGCGTGCCCGATCGAGTCGTGCAACTCGCGTGCGATGCGGGTGCGTTCCAGCAGTTGTTCGGTGCGCTCCTCCAGAGCGGCCAGCCGCTGCGCCCGGGACGGTCCGAGCAGCCCCCGGGCGATCGCGGTGATCAGCCTCCCCAGCGCGTACACGGTCACCGGCAGGAGGAGCAGCGTCGGCGGGACGAGCAGGAGATATGCCCAGTTCCGTTCGGATACCCGTATGACCGCGTCGCCGTCCGGCGTCCCGCCGGTGCCCGCGACGACGAAGTCATAGGCCAGCAGCGGGATACGGACGCTGAGCAGGGCCGTCACCCAGCCGATCAGCAACCGGATCTCCAGCCACAGGACCGTACGCGCGCGATCCGCCCAGCCCACGGATTCGACGGCTGCGATCGAGGCGTCCGGCTTTCCCCGCTCGTCGGGCACCAGCATCAACTGCGCCTGGACGCCCTCCATCAGCCGTACCCAGGGAATCAGCCCCACCGGTACCAGCATCAGCGGCGGCACATAGACACTGCGCCGGTCGACGAACATCCACAGCCCGGAGACCACCACCGGCAGGAAGAGATGCAGCCAGCGGACATACGTGACCGGCCTGAACAGCGGGCGCAGCAGTGGGGACATGGCGCCATCGTGTCAGCGGACCCGGCCCTCCGGCTCCCCCTCGCGGGGGAGAGGAAACCCTCCGGCGGGGGAGGCCGGCGGCCGTGGCCCCGGCCAGCCTTGAGGCATGACCAGCATCGAAGTACGGGAACTCACCAAGGAGTACGGCCGGACCCGCGCCGTGGACCGTCTCACCTTCCGGGTGGAACCGGGCCGGGTCACCGGCTTCCTCGGACCGAACGGCGCGGGCAAGTCCACCACCCTGCGGCTCGTCCTCGGCCTCGACCGGCCCACCTCCGGCGGCGCGACCGTCGGCGGGCGCCGGTACGCCACGTACGACGAGCCGTTGCGCCAGGTCGGCGCGCTGCTCGACGCCCAGGCCGCGCACGGCGCCCGTACGGCACGCGACCACCTGCTCGCGCTCGCGGTGAGCAACCGCATCGGGGCCGCACGCGTGGACGAGGTGCTGGCGGAGACCGGCATCGCCGCCGTCGCCCGGCGCCGGATCAGGACCTTCTCGCTCGGTATGCGCCAGCGCCTCGGCATCGCGGCGGCCCTGCTCGGTGATCCGCCCGTACTGATACTGGACGAACCGGCCAACGGTCTCGACGCCGAAGGAATGCTCTGGATACGCGAGTTGACGCGGCGCCTCGCCCGTGAGGGCAGGACCGTCCTGATCTCCAGCCATCTCATGACCGAGATCGCGGCCACCGCCGACCAGCTCGTCGTGCTCGGCCGCGGGCGGCTCCTCGCCGACCTGCCGATGCGGGAGTTCATCGCATCCCGCGCCAACCCCCGCGCCCGCGTGCGCAGTACGGATTCCGACCGGCTGCGTGCCGCGCTGAACCGCGCGGGACTGCTGCCGGTGCCGGGCGAGGGCGGGCTCTGGACCGTCGACGGCGCACGGGCCGAGGACATCGGCGCGCTCGCCGCGCGTGAGGGGATATCCGTCCTCGAACTCACCGACGAGCAGGGGTCCCTGGAACAGGCCTATCTGCATCTCACCTCGGCCGACGCCGAGTTCACGGCGAAGGAGGTCTGACGATGTCCTCGTCCACCGCTCTCCTCCACTCGGAGTGGATCAAGATCCGATCGATGCGTGCCACAGCCGGGTCGCTGCTCGCCGTCCTGGCGGCCACGGCAGGCATCACGGCTCTCGCCGGCGCGGCCTTCGGCACGAGCGACGCCGGTACGGCCGGCTTCGATCCCCTCTACGGCTCGTTCTACGGGCTCAACTTCGGCCAGATCGCCGCCATCGCGTTCGGCGCCACCGCCTTCTCGTCCGAATTCCACAACGGAGCCCTGCGCGTCTCACTGGCCGCGGTGCCGCGCAGAGGCGCCTTCTACGCGGCCAAGACGGCCGTGGTGGGCGGGAGCACGCTCGCCGTCGGATTGCTCACCGGCTGTGCCACCTTCTACGCGGGACAGACGTTCCTGGGGCGCTACGCCCTCGGCCTGGGAGACCCGGCCGCGCTGCGCGCCGTGCTCGGCAGCGCTGTCTACCTCACGCTCATGGCCCTGCTCGCGTCCGGCCTGGCCGCCGTACTGCGCAGTGGCGTCGCCGTGCTGAGCATCCTCGTCCCGTTCATCCTGATCGTGTCCTTCGTCCTCGGTGACAAAGCCACGGGAGTCGCCGCGTACCTGCCCGACCGGGCAGGACAACTCGTCCTGCACCAGCACCCGGACGCGCCCTTCGGCCCGTGGACCGGTCTCGCCGTGACGGCGGGATGGGCGGCGGTGGCGGTGGCGGCCGGATGGTTCGCCGTCCGACGCCGTGACGCCTGACGGCCGGACATCCGGAGGGGGTTTACTGGGTGCATGAGCATCGCACGGCACCTCGCCACCATCGAGCTGCTGCGCACCCGGGACTTCCCGCCGGAGCACGGCCCGTGCGGCGTGGACGACCGCGCGGGCGCGAGCGGGCCCGGCTATCACCTCGCCGAACTCGCCCGCGCTGAAGCCCACATGCCGGACGACGGGCAACACGCGGCGGAGTACGACGCGCTGATCGATCTGCTCACCCGGCGTCTGGGCGAGCCGCAGTGGATCAGCCTCTGGAGCATCCGGGAGCGCGCCGGCCGCGGTGAGGCGATACCGCGGCCCTGGTACGAGCTGAGCGCCGGCCATGAGTCCGTGCACCTGTGGCGGACGGAGAGCCGTTGGCTCGCACTCGCGGTGGCCGACGGCAGTGGTGATCAGCCCCGACGGCTGATCGCCGCGGTCACGGAGACGGACCCGCCCTGAACGGATCCGGCACCCGGCTCAGCCCGCTTCCGCCGCCGTCCGCAGCCTGGCGAACTCCTCGGCCATCGTCTGCGTCGTCCAGTGCGCGTTGAGCCCGCTCGGGTTGGGCAGTGCCCAGATCCTCGTGGCGCCGATCATCCGCTCCTGCGGGCCGATGTGGGCCTTCTTCTCGCCGAAAGCCGTGCGGTAGGCGGTCACTCCGACCACCGCGAGCCACCGGGGCTTGCGCAGCTCCACCTTGGCGGTGAGGATTCTGCCGCCCTCGCGGAACTCCTCGTGGCTCAACTCGTCGGCCCGCGCGGTCGCCCGTGCCGCGACATTGGTGATGCCCAGGCCGAAGTCGAGCAGTGTGTCCTGCTCGGCCGGCTTCAACTGCCGTGCCGTGAAGCCCGACAGGTGGAGCACCGGCCAGAAGCGGTTGCCGGGGCGTGCGAAGTGGTGGCCGGTGGCCGCCGACATCAGCCCCGGATTGATCCCGCAGAACAGTACGCGCAGACCGTCCGCGACCACGTCGGGAATGACGCGGTCGCGGGCGGCCTCAAGCTCCTCGGGACGCATCTCAGAGAATGGAGCCCGGGGTGTATCCGGCGGCGTCGGGGTGCTGCTTCAGGATCTCCTCGATCCGGGAGACCACCGCCGTGATCTGGTCACCCGCCGCACCGGTGAAGGACAGCTTGTCGGCCATCAGCGCGTCCAACTGGCCGCGGTCCAGCGGCATCCGCTCGTCGGCCGCGAGCCGGTCGAGCAGTTCGTTGCGCTCCGCGCCCTGCTCGCGCATCGCCAGAGCCGAGGCCACCGCGTGCTCCTTGATGACCTCGTGGGCGGCCTCCCGGCCGACTCCCGCGCGTACCGCGCCCATCAGCACCTTCGTCGTCGCGAGGAAGGGCAGGTAACGGTCCAGCTCACGCGCCACGACAGCCGGGAACGCGCCGAACTCGTCCAGCACCGTCAGGAACGTCTCCAGCAGTCCGTCGAACGCGAAGAACGCGTCGGGCAGCGCCACCCGGCGTACCACCGAGCACGAGACGTCGCCCTCGTTCCACTGGTCGCCCGCCAGCTCGCCCGTCATCGACGCGTAGCCGCGCAGGATAACCATCAGGCCGTTGACGCGCTCGCACGAGCGGGTGTTCATCTTGTGCGGCATCGCGGACGAGCCGACCTGGCCGGGCTTGAAGCCCTCGGTGACCAGTTCGTGCCCGGCCATCAGCCGGATCGTCTTCGCCACCGACGACGGAGCCGCGGCGAGCTGGACGAGCGCCGTCACCACGTCGTAGTCGAGCGAGCGCGGGTACACCTGGCCGACCGAGGTGAAGGCGTGCGCGAAGCCCAGATGGGCCGCGATCCGCTGCTCGAGGTCCGCCAGCTTCGCGGTGTCCCCGCCCAGCAGGTCGAGCATGTCCTGCGCCGTGCCGACCGGGCCCTTGATCCCGCGCAGCGGGTAGCGGCCCAGCAGGTCCTCCAGCCGTCCGTACGCCACCAGCAGCTCGTCGGCCGCCGTCGCGAACCGCTTGCCCAGGGTGGTCGCCTGCGCGGCGACGTTGTGCGAGCGGCCCGCCATCACCAGCTCGCCGTACTCGCCCGCGAGCTTTCCGAGCCGGGCCAGCACCGCGACCGTACGGGCCTGCATCAATTCCAGCGAGAGCCTGATCTGAAGCTGCTCGACGTTCTCCGTCAGGTCGCGGGACGTCATGCCCTTGTGCACCTGCTCGTGGCCGGCGAGGGCGTTGAACTCCTCGATCCGTGCCTTCACGTCGTGCCGCGTGACCTTCTCACGCTCGGCGATCGACGCCAGGTCCACCTGGTCGAGCACGCGCTCGTAGTCGGCGATCGCGGTTTCCGGGACCTCGATCCCGAGGTCCCGCTGCGCCCGCAGCACGGCGAGCCACAGCTGACGCTCCAGCTTCACCTTCTGCTCGGGGGACCACAGCACAGCCAGCTGCGCCGAGGCGTAGCGGCCGGCAAGGACATTGGGGATGCGAGGCTTCGCAGACACGGCAGTCACGTGGCCCGATTCTACTGGGCATTCACGCAGGTCGGCGCCGCGCCCTTCTTTGCGGCTCGCCGCAAGGGGCCGCACGCCGTCTCCAGGAGCCCGTACGGTCCTACCTGGGCGCCGGCGGTTCGTACGGCAGCAGCTCGGGCCTCTTCGGCATCCGGCCGTCGCCCGTCGACCGTCCGGTCAGCCGCCTCATGACCCACGGCCCCAGGTGCTGCCGCGCGAAGCGCACATCGCTGCTCCGCCGCAGCATCCACCGCACGGGCGCGGCCGGCGGCAGCGCCGTACGCCAGTCGTCCTCCGCCTCGTGGCCCAGCGCCTGCCACACGGCCTCGGCGACCCGGCGGTGTCCCTCGGCGGTCAGATGCAGCCGGTCCACGTCCCACATCCGCTGATCGCCGAGCGCCGGGGTCCCGTACAGGTCCACGACCAGGGCACCGTGCCGTTCCGCCAGCTCGTCGATGAAGGTGAAAAGCTCCTCCATGCGCGGGCGGATACGTTCCATCACGGGTCCGTCGCGGCCCGGGCTGCGCATCAGCACCAGCTGCCCGCAGGACGGGGCCAGCTTCTCCACGGCCTCTTCGAGCAGCCCGCGCACCCTGCCGAGGTCGACCGTGGGCCGCAGGGTGTCGTTGAGACCGCCCACCAGCGTCACGACGTCGGCCGACATCGCCGCCGCGATGTCCACCTGCTCCTCGAGGATCTGGCCGATCAGCTTGCCGCGTACGGCGAGGTTCGCGTACCGGAAACCGGGGTTACGGGCGGCGAGACGCGCGGCGAGCAGATCGGCCCAGCCGCGGTACGAGCCGTCGGGCAGCAGGTCGGACATGCCCTCCGTGAAGGAGTCACCGACCGCGACGAAACTGGTGTAACGAGCATTCATCTCCATGGCGGAAGCGATCGTACCGTGCGGTAGGGGTCTCTCGGACTCCCGTCCGAGAGACCCCGGGCCGACCGGTCCGAGAGGCGTTTACGCGTGCCGCCCCACCAGCTCGCGCAGCACGTCCTCCATGGTGACGAGACCCTCCAGCTTGCCGTCCTCGTCCAGCACCGCCGCCAGATGCGTACGGCTGCGGCGCATGGCCGTCAGGACGTCGTCCATCGGCGTCGCGTCCCGTACCCGCGCGATCGGGCGCATCCCCGACACCGGGAACGGCAGCTCGCGCGGTGTCGCGTCCAGCGCGTCCTTCACATGCAGGTAACCGAGGATGCGACGCGAGGAGTCCACCACCGGGAAGCGGGAGAAACCGGACTGCGCGGAAAGCCGCTCCAGCTCCTCCGGCGTGATCCCGAGCTGCGTGGAGACCACGCGCTCCAGCGGCATCACCACATCACGTACCGGACGGCGGCCCAGCTCCAGCGCGTCGTGCAGCCGCTCGGTCGCCCGGTCGTCGAGCAGCCCCGCGTGGCCCGCGTCCGTGACGAGCCTGGCCAGCTCGTCGTCGGAGAAGGTGGCCGCCACCTCGCTCTTCGCCTCCACCCGCAACAGCTTCAGCAGCGCGTTCGCGAAGGCGTTGACGGTGAAGATCACCGGCCGCAGCGCGCGGGCCAGGGCCACCAGCGGCGGACCGAGCGCCAGCGCGACCCGGACGGGCCCGGCCAGCGAGATGTTCTTCGGCACCATCTCGCCCAGCAGCATGTGCAGATACGTCGCCAGGGCCAGCGAGATGACGAACGAGATCGGATGGACGAGGCCGTGCGACACCCCGACGGCGTCGAACAACGGCTCCAGCAGGTGGACGATGGCGGGCTCGGCGACGATGCCGAGCACCAGCGTGCAGAGCGTGATGCCCAGCTGCGCCGCGGCCAGCAGCGCCGACACGTGCTCCAGGCCCCAGATGACGCTGCGCGCCCGCCGGTCACCCTCCTCCGCCTGCGTTTCGATCTGGCTGCGGCGCACCGAGATCAGCGCGAACTCGGAAGCCACGAAGAAGGCGTTGACGACCAGCGTCAGCAGCGCGATGAGAAGCTGGATCGCGGTCATCGTCCGGCCTCCGTCGTGTTGTCGTCCGTGTCGCTCGTACGCGGCGCGTGCAGCAGCAGGCGCGCGGCGCGCCTGCCGGAGGCGTCCACCACGTCCAGTTGCCAGCCGGCCAGGTCGAGGCGGTCGCCCTCGGCCGGGATACGGCCCAGCTCGGCGGCGACGAGCCCGGCCAGCGTCTCGTACGGGCCGTCAGGGATCCGCAGTCCGATCCTCTGGAGCCGGTCGGTGCGCGCGGCGCCGTCCGCCGACCAGAGCGCGCGGCCGTCCACGTCCTCGCCCATCGGGGCCAGGTCGGGGGTCTCGTGCGGGTCGTGTTCGTCGCGTACCTCGCCGACGACCTCCTCGACGATGTCCTCCAGCGTGACGACACCGGCCGTACCGCCGTACTCGTCGATCACGACGGCCATGGTCGAGACCTCGGCGGCGGAGCGCCCGGAGAGGCGGTCGAGGAGCTTGTCGACCGTCAGGGTCTCCGGCACGAGCAGCGGCTCGCGCAGCAGCCCGGTCACCGGATACCTGGACCTGCGCTCCGCCGGGACCGCGAGCACGTCCTTGATGTGCGCGATGCCGACGACGGTGTCCAGGCTGCCCCGGTAGACGGGGAAGCGGGAGAGACCGGAGGCCCGGGTCGCGTTGGCGACGTCCTCGGCGGTTGCCTGCGCGTCGAGGGCCATCACCTGCACCCGGGGGGTCATCACGTTCTCCGCCGTCAGCGCCGAGAGACTCAGTGTCCGTACGAACAGCTCGGCGGTGTCCGCCTCCAGCGCACCCTCCTTGGCGGAGTGCCTGGCCAGCGCGACCAGCTCCTGCGGGCTGCGGGCCGAGGCCAGCTCCTCGGTCGGCTCCAGACCGAACGCGCGCACGATGCGGTTCGCGGTGTTGTTGAGATGACTGATGAAGGGCCGGAAAGCCGCGGTGAAGTACCGCTGCGGGGTGGCCACCACCTTCGCGACGGCCAGCGGCGAGGAGATAGCCCAGTTCTTCGGGACCAGCTCACCGACGACCATCAGGACCACGGTCGACAGCGCCGTACCGATCACCAGGGCGACGGAGGACGCCACGGACGAGGACAGGCCGATGTCCTCGATCGGCCCGCGCAGCAGCTTCGAGATGGACGGCTCGGAGAGCATTCCCACGATCAGGTTGGTCACCGTGATGCCGAGCTGTGCGCCGGAGAGTTGGTAGGTGAGGCTGCGTACGGCCTTCAGGGCGCTCGCGGCGCCCCGCTCGCCACGCTCGGCGGCCTGTTCGAGACTGCCGCGCTCCACGGTGGTGAGGGAGAATTCCGCCGCGACGAAGGCACCGCAGGCGAACGAGAGCAGTACCGCCACGACGAGCAGGAGCACTTCGGTCATCGGTTCACCTCCGTCCCATGATCGGTCAGGGGAAGAAGGACCGCGCGATGTCGTACACCACGGTGCTCACTACTGGGAGGTTCGCCCATGGGCGGACTCTCACACCTTTCGGTCGAAGGCTGATAATCCCCCTATAGTAAAGGACCGGCAAAGCCGCCCCGTGTGGGCGACCTCAGCTCTCCAGCGGCCTCACCCAGCGGCTCCACTGCTGCTGCGGCGCGTACCCGGCCGCGTGCCAGGCGTGGTGGGCCTGCTCGTTGCGGTTGAGGATCATGGCGTCGGCGCGCCGCCCGCCCAGCCGTACGAAGCGCTCCTCGGCGGCGGCGAGCAGTGCCCGGCCGACGCCCTGGCGCCGGTGGTCGGGGTGGACCGCGAGCCGGTAGAGGTGGCAGCGCCAGCCGTCGAAGCCCGCGATGACCGTGCCCGTGAGCCCACTGTCCGACTCCGCGAGGATCAGCGCGCCGGGATCATGATCCACCAGCCGCTCGACCCCGGCGCGGTCGTCACTGATGCTCGTGCCTTCCGCGGCGGTCTTCCAGAAGGCGAGCACGGCATCGAGGTCGGCCGGCGACGCGGCCCGAATCCGAAGATCATCCATGCCGGAGTGGTTACCCATCTCACTCCACGTCACTCACCGACCACGCGGCAGCGGCCGAATCACGCGCATGTCCCGCGAGACCGCGTCCGGGAGGGGCCGGAGTTCAGTCCTGGCCGTCCGGCGGGGCCGGCTGGACGAAGCAGAACTCGTTGCCCTCGGGGTCCAGCAGGACCTGGAAGTCCCCGGCCTTCTGGCTGACGATCCCGCCCACCCGGGACGCCCCGAGGCGTACCGCCTCTGCCGTCGCCGTCCCGATGTCGCCCGCGTCCAGGTCGAGATGGAGCCGGTTCTTGGCGGTCTTGCCCTCGGGAACGCGCTGGAACGCGATCCGGGCGAACCCCGGCGGGTCGATGTACGACCAGTCGGGGTCGCGTTCCACCGGACTGCCGCCGAGGAGGGTTGACCAGAACCGGGCCAGCGTCCCCGGGTCTGCGCAGTCGAAGACGATCTCGTCGATGTGTGCGCGCATGACGGTCAGCCTAGGTCCTGTCCGGCGGCGCGCGGCCGGAGCGGTGTCCCCGCCCGAGCGTGCGCGGGCCCCCGTGCCGGCCCCCGCCGGACTCCGCGCTTCACCCCGCGTCGAACTCCGCGCCGAACCCCGCCGCGTCCCAGTGGCCGTCCAGCTCCGGCGCCAGCCAGTCGGCCACGCCCGCGCGGAACCTCTCCGGTGCCAGCGCGCCGATCCCCTGCGGCAGCGCGCCGAGCAGTGGCGCCCCCGCCGCCTCCGGGAGATCCACGAGGTTGCACCGAGCGGCCAGGTCCGGTGCCGCGGGCCAGCTGCCGACCACCACCCCGAGCGGATCCAGCTCCCGCGCCCGCAGGGCCTCGCAGGTCAGCGCCGTCGCGTTGAGCGTGCCGAGCCCGGCGGGCGCTACCACCAGGACGGGAGCCCGCAGCAGCCGCGCCGCGTCCGCCAGCGTGCCGCCCGCGCCGTCGAACCGTACGAGCAGTCCGCCCGCGCCCTCGACCAGCACGAGATCGTGCTCGGTGGCCAGTTTCTCCGCCGCCTCCGCGACCTCGCCGGGCGTCACCGGCGTGAGGCCGGCCCGCCGTGCGGCGGTCGCCGGGGCCAACGGCTCGGGGAACCGGGCCAGTTCGACGGCGGTGACCTGCCCGGCCAGCCGGGCCGCCTCCGCCGCGTCGCCCGGCTCCCCGGGGCCGAGCCCGGTCTGCGCGGGCTTGAGCACCGCGACCGTACGTCCGCGCGCGAGCGCGGCGGCGGCGACCGCCGCCGTGACGACGGTCTTGCCGATCTCGGTCCCCGTGCCGGTGACGATCAGTACCGTCATGTCAGCCTTCCCGTGCGACCGCGCCCACCGCGCGGCAGATCGTGGCGATGTCCTCGTCGCCGGTCACATACGGCGGCATGGTGTACACGAGATCGCGGAACGGCCGCAGCCACACACCCTCGCGCACCGCGGCCCGGGTTGCGGCCGCCATGTCCACCTCGTGGTCGAGCTGTACGACACCGATGGCACCGAGCACCCGTACGTCCCGTACCCCCGGCAGCCCCTCGAACTCCGCGAGCCCGTCGCGCAGCCCCGTTCCGATCCGCTTGACCTCGCCCTCCCAGTCCTGGTCGAGCAGCAGGTCGATCGAGGCGAGGGCCACGGCGGACGCCAGCGGATTGCCCATGAAGGTCGGTCCGTGCGCCAGTACGGGCACCTCGCCGCGCGAGATCCCCTCGGCGACCCGGGACGTGCAGAGCGTCGCCGCCATCGTGAGGTAACCGCCGGTCAGCGCCTTGCCGACACACATCACATCGGGTGAGATCCCGGCCTGTCCGGCGGCGAAGAGCGTGCCCGTACGGCCGAACCCGGTCGCGATCTCGTCCAGGATCAGCAGGACGCCGTGCTCGTCGCACGCCTCGCGCAGCACCCGCAGATAGGCGGGGGAGTGGAAGCGCATCCCGCCCGCGCCCTGCACCACCGGCTCGACGATCACCGCGGCGAGTTCGTCCGCGTGCCGGGCGATCAGCGCGCGCAGCCCGTCCGCGTACGTCTCGTCGTACTCGGTGGGCGGGGCGTCCGCGAAGATCTGGCGCGGCAGGATGCCCTGCCACAGCTCGTGCATGCCGCCCTCGGGGTCGCACACCGACATCGGCTGCCAGGTGTCGCCGTGGTAACCGCCGCGCCAGGTCAGCAGCCGCTGTTTGGCGGGCCTGCCGAGCGAACGCCAGTACTGGAGGCACATCTTGACCGCGACCTCGACCGACACCGAGCCCGAGTCGGCGAGGAAGACATGGCGCAGCGGCTCGGGCGTGATGCCGACCAGCCTGGCCGCGAGCCGGACGGCGGGCTCATGGGTGAGCCCGCCGAACATCACATGGCTCATCCGGTCCAGCTGTCCGCGTGCCGCCTCGTTGAGCACGGGGTGGTTGTAGCCGTGGATCGCCGACCACCAGGACGCCATGCCGTCGACCAACTCGCGCTGCCCGTGGGCCGCTTCGGCGAGGCGCAGCCGAACCCCCGACGCGGACTCCACGACCAGCGGGTCCACCCGGCCCGGCATGGGGCCGTACGGATGCCAGACGTGGGCCCGGTCGAGCTCCAGCAGCCCGGCCGTCGCGGTAACGGCGTTCGCGGTCAAGGGCGTTGAGAAACCGGGCGTCAGGGGCTCGGGCGTGGCGGAATCAGGCATTGGGCGCGAGATCCGTACCGGCTCCGCGACGGCGAACGGACACCAGATCCGTGCGCGGGGACGAGGTCGCCTCGGCGGGAGCGGCGACGGCAGCGCCGTCGGAAGTGGCCGGAACGGCTCCCCCGCAGCCGGTGCCTCCCTCGCTCTGCTCCCCGCACGGACCGCAGCCGCCGCCCGCGCGGTGCTCGGGCAGCGTCGTCGTGTCCGCGCCCTCCACCTCGAAGCCCGCGTCGGCGATCATGTCCAGGTCCGCCTTGCCCTCCTGGCCCTCGCTCGTGAGGTAGTCGCCCAGGAAGATCGAGTTGACCAGGTGCAGCGCCAGCGGCTGCATCGAACGCAGGTGCACCTCGCGGCCGCCCGCGAGCCTGACCTCGACGTCGGGGCAGACGAACCGCACCATCGCCAGGATGCGCAGGCAGCGCTGCGGGGTGAGGTTCCACTCCTTGGCGAGCGGGGTGCCCTCGAACGGGATCAGGAAGTTGACCGGCACCGAGTCCGGGTCCAGGTCGCGCAGCGAGAAGACCACGTCCACCAGATCGGCGTCGCTCTCGCCCATGCCCGCGATCAGCCCGGAGCACGCGGACAGACCGGCCGCCTGCGCCTGCTGCACCGTCTCCACGCGGTCCGCGAAGGTGTGGGTGGTGGTGATGTCGCCGTACGTCGCCTCGGACGTGTTCAGGTTGTGGTTGTACGCGTCGGCGCCGGCCGACCGGAGCCGGTCCGCCTGGCCGTCCGACAGCAGGCCGAGACAGGCGCAGACCTCGACGCCCTCGTTCTGCTCCTTGATGGCCTCGATCGTCTGCGAGACGCGGTCGACGTCCCGGTCCGTGGGGCCCCGCCCGCTCGCGACCAGGCAGACCCGCTTCGCGCCGCCCGCCACTCCGGCGGCGGCGGCCTTCGACGCCTCATCGGGCTTCAGCCAGGTGTACTTGAGGATCTCCGCCGTGGAGCCGAGCCGCTGCGAGCAGTACGAGCAGTCCTCCGGGCACAGACCGGACTTGAGGTTGACCAGATAGTTGAGCTTCACCCGCCGCCCGAACCACTGGCGGCGCACCTTCCCGGCCGCGGCCACCACATCGAGCAGCTCCTCGTCGGAGGTCGCGAGCACCGCGAGTGCCTCTTCGCGGGTCGGCAGCTCGCGCCGCAGCCCCTTCTCCACCAGTGTCTTCAGCAGATCCATGGGGCCGATCTTCGCGTACGCGCGCGGCTCGAAGCCAGGGAGGAATCCCACAACACCGAAGAAACGAACTGTGTGTATGACCACATCCTGACCTGGTCGGGCCGCCGATAGGGTCTGTGCGCAGCCTACAAAAGGACCGGACCATGGAGCAGGATCCCTTCGACTGGACCGACGGGGAAGCGCGCGGGCGCGCCGCGTCGGGTCTCGTACGCACGCTCCGCCCGCGCCCCGCGGACTCCGCGGTCCTGGATCTCGCGAGCAACGACTATCTGGGGCTCGCCCGCCACCCCGTGATCACCGGGGCCGCCGCCGGGGCCGCGCGCCGCTGGGGTGCCGGCTCCACCGGCTCGCGGCTGGTCACGGGCAGCACGGAGCTGCACGCGGAACTGGAGCGTGAACTGGCCGAATTCTGCGGCTTCGAGGCCGCGCTCGTGCTGTCCTCCGGCTACGCGGCCAACCTCGCCGCCCTCACCGCGCTGACGGCTCCCGGC
Source organism: Streptomyces sp. NPDC088725 (assembly GCF_044751305.1). Classification (NCBI taxonomy): domain Bacteria; kingdom Bacillati; phylum Actinomycetota; class Actinomycetes; order Kitasatosporales; family Streptomycetaceae; genus Streptomyces; species Streptomyces sp. NPDC088725. The sequence goes on along the minus strand of NZ_JBIVLO010000011.1, from coordinate 111,500 downwards.
TCGCTCATCGTGTCCGACGCGGGCAACCACGCCTCGATCATCGACGGCTGCCGGCTCTCGCGCGCCGAGACCGCCGTCGTACCGCACGCGTCGACCGCGGCCGTACGCAAGACACTTGAGGCGCACCCCGGCCGCCGCGCCCTGGTGGTGAGCGACGCGGTGTTCTCCGTGGACGGCGACGCGGCTCCGCTGCGCGAACTGGCCGAGATCTGCCGTACCAGGAACGCGGCGCTGCTCGTCGACGACGCGCACGGCCTCGGCGTACTGGGCGCGGGCGGCCGCGGCGCGCCGGACGCCGCGGGGATCGCGGGCGCGTCCGGGGTGGTGGCGACCGTCACCCTGTCCAAGTCCCTGGGCAGCCAGGGCGGGGCGATCCTCGGATCCGCACGGGTGATCGACCATCTCGTCAACACCGCGCGGACGTTCATCTTCGACACCGGACTCGCGCCTGCGGCCGTCGGGGCGGCCCTGGCGAGCCTGCGGCTGCTGCGCGGAGACCCGTGCCTCGCGGAGCGGGCCGGGACGGTCGCGAGGACGCTGCACCGGCGGCTGACCGAGGAGGGCCTGACCGCCGTGCGGCCCGACGCCGCTGTCGTGTCCGTACAGGCGCCGTCACCGGAAGCGGCGGTGCGCTGGGCCGCGGACTGCCGTGCGGCGGGGCTCGCGGTGGGCTGTTTCCGGCCGCCTTCGGTGCCGGACGGCATCTCCCGGATCAGGCTCACCGCGCGCGCCGACCTGACGGATCAGCAGATCGGCGCGGCGGTGCGTACGGTGGTCGCGACGGCGCCGGCCGGCTGAGGCGGCGTCACGGCGCTCTGCTCATGCCCGGCGTCAGGCGGTGATGTCCTCCTCTGCCGGGCCGGATATGAGCCCCGGCACGACACCGGACACGAAGGACGTCCACGCCGTCGGGGTGAAACGCAGCTGCGGCAGCGCCACGTTCTTGGAATCACGTACGGCGAGGACGTCCGCGCCGGTGCGGGCCGTCTCCACGCAGTTGTTCATTCCCACGCTGTAGCTGCTGCGCCGCCAGGTGAGAAGGGCTGAGGTGGTCGAGGGTGTGGGGGGTGCCGTCTGGGTCGTCTGGGCAGGGGGATGTGCGAGGTAAGCGGTCATGATGCTCCCTACACGCCGTCACCGATCCCGGCGATGAGATCCAAAGAGTCCTCGGGCGAAAGGGCGCGCGCCTGCATCCTGCGGAAAGCAGCGCTGTACGCCTCGAGGTCTTCTTTCCCCTCCAGGTAAAGGCTACTCGTCAAGTGGTCAAGGACGACCAAATCCAGGTCATTGATATTCGGAAAGGTAAAGATCATAAAAGGCCCGGTGAGCCCGGCGTATTCACCGACGGCGAACGGCATCACTTGCAGCAGGATGTGCGGCAGCGGAGCCAGCGCCTGCAATCTCCGTAACTGATCCCGCATCACCTCGGGCCCGCCCACCTCGCGGCGCAGGACGGACTCGTCAAGCACCGCGTGCAGCTTCAGGGGCACCGGAGTGCGCAGAACTTCCTGGCGGGCGAGCCGTACTTCCACCAGGGAATCGACCGTCGAGGCCGGCGGACCGTCCAGGGCGGCGCGTGTCACGGCCCGTGCGTACCCCGGCGTCTGGAGGAGCCCGGGCACCACCGAGGTCTCCAGTGTGCGCGCCGTACGGGCCTGGGACTCCAGGCTGATGAAGTCCCGGTACTGCGGCGGAATCACGCCCCCGTAAGCCTCCCACCATCCCGGGCCGCCGTCCGCCGCGCCCGCCAATGTGGCTAATAACGTGCGCAGTTGCGGATCATGGACGCCCAACGCGTCCAGCAGCCGGGTGAGATCGCCGTCCTTCACCCCGCTGACTCCCGTCTCGATCCTGCTCACCTTCGACTGGTTCCAGCCGAGCAGCCGCGCGGTCTCCCCGCTGGTGAGTCCCGCGCTCTGGCGCAGTCCCCGCAATTCCTCGCCGAGCCGGCGTCTGCGTACCGCGGGACCTTGAGGCATGAGTGTTCCCTTTCGCCTGGGCCGTGACCGGACGCCAGGGGGCGCCGCGGCGGAGAAGGTATCTTTCCGCCGCCCGGATGAGGGCGCGCCGCGCAGAGTTCACCGCTTTGAGCGACAGATATATGCATATCTCGGTGGATCGGCGCTATCAGCGGCACCATGAGTGGCACGCTGTCGCGAGGCACAGTCCGAGGCCGTCCGCGCAGTCATCCGCTCTGTGCCGGACCGAGGTCCGGCGGGAAAGGGACCGCGTTGTCATGGCAGATCACCAAGAAGCATCCGTCATCCTGCCGAGTGCTCCGGCCTCGGTTTCCGCGGCGCGCAGATTCGTCGCCGAACACCTCTCCGAATGGGGGATGCCGGCGGAAGGAGACACCGCCGAAACGGTACGGCTGATCGTCTCCGAGCTGGCCACCAACGCCGTCCAGCACACCTTCGGCCAGTCGCCCACGTTCACCGTGCGACTCGAACTGGAGCTGGACGAACAGCTGCGGATCGGCGTGACCGACAGTCATCCGCGCTGGCCGCGGCGGCTGCCCGCGGCCGTGCAGCAGGACAACGGCCGCGGCATGGTCATCATCCGCTGGCTGGCCGCCGAGAACGGCGGCAGCATGTCCGTCACGCCGACTCCGGAAGGCGGCAAGACGGTCTGGATCGCCCTGCCCTGGACGGCGCGTGTGCAGAGCTGACCCGCGCCTACGAGACGGCCCGCCGCATGAAAAGTCCGGTCTGAACAGGCCCGCACGGACAGGCCCGCACGGGGACCGGGCCGACGGAGGGGCGGCGGCCCCCCGCGGCCGGCGCACCGGCCGCTCAGCGCACCCGCCCGTACCACACGCTCTTGGACCAGATCCGTTCGAGACGCACCACGGCGCCGGTCTTGGGCGAGTGCCAGATCTTCCCGCTGCCCGCGTAGATCCCGACGTGGTAGACGTTGTTGCCCCAGTGGAAGAACACCAGGTCGCCCTTCTTCCGCTTGGAGGCGGAGATATGGCGGGTCTTGTTGTACTGCTGCTGTGTCGTGCGGGGGAGCTTCTTGCCGGCCTTCTTGTACGAGTAGACCGTCAGCCCCGAGCAGTCGAACCGCCTCGGGCCCGTGGCTCCCCAGCTGTACGGCGATCCTTTCTTCGACGCGGCGATCTGCAGCGCCTTGACCGCGTGCGTGGCGGCGTACGCCTCGGAGGTGACGCCCGGCGCCAGCGTGGTACCGCTGACCGCGACGAGCGTCATGGCCGATACGGCGCCGACTCTGAAGGACAAAGACGGGACATGTGTCTGCGCAGTCATGCGCAACCCTTCGTCAGCCGCCTGTGAAGGATGACCTGTCGGGTTCGGACTGGCGAAGTCGCCCGGCCGCGCGAACGCGGCTTCACCCCGAGGGACAGCCCGTTTCCGGGCCGACCCGTACTGCTCGGGTCCTCCACTCCTGCCGATCCACTCCTGTCGACCAGTCATCCGGAGCGGCGGCAGGACTCGGCGTCCGCCCGGACCGCCTCGCCGCGGTGGCGGGGGCTTGTCGTCCCAGGGATCTTGACGTGGCGGGTGCGGATTTCCGAGTCGAAACGACGATATGTGAATTACATCACTCTTGGACCGTATGGGGGTTTAAGTCCCTTATGTGTCGATATATCCACATCGTGGCGAGGGCCCCACCTGCGGCGGGACGGCCGCGCGCATCACGTACCAGATCGCTTCGCGCAACTCGAAGCCGCGGACGCCCGCCGGCGGCGCGTACGCCGAACGAGGGGCGGCGTTCCCGTACGGGCGCGTCCGAACGGGAACGCGGCTTGTCCCGCGCGTAGCTGAGGGCCGCTCACCTCCACCAGGACCGGCTCCTCCCCGCCGGCCCGCGCTCATCCCGGCGGCTGGGGCGGCAGCGTGACCCGGCTCGCCCGCCGCTCCCCGTCGAGCATCCGCAGCGCGCGGGTCAGCGTCGACGCGTGCAGGTCCGTCTCGCCGCGCGCGTGCATGGTCGTGAGGGCGTCCAGCAGCTCCGCCGCCCGTGCCGGCAGGGCCTGCGCGGCGCGCAGCGCGCTGTACGTGTCCGCGCCATGGGCCGGATTCATCCGGCCCAGCAGATCGACCACCAGGAGATAGCTGTCGATGAAGGCGCCCTCGGCCCGGGTCAGCGCGGGCAGTGGCGGCAGTTCGGGCGGCAGCATCGGGGGTTCACCGCCCGTCGGAGGTGCCGGACGGGTCAAGAGAGGTCCTGCGGTTCTGGACCACATGGTCGACCAGGCCGTACGCCTTGGCGCCGGGCGCGTCGAACACCTTGTCCCGGTCGATGTCCTGGTCGATCCGCTCGGCGCTCTGGCCCGTGTGGTGCACCAGCAGGCGGGCCAGCCGGGTCCGCTGCCGGACCAACTCGTCGGCGTGGATGGCCAGATCGGACAGCTGGCCCCGAACGGGATCCGTGACGGCGGGCTGCTGGAGGACCAGGCGGGCTCCGGGCAGCGCCATCCGCTTGCCGGGGGTGCCGGCGGCCAGCAGCAGGGCGGCGGTCGAGGCGGCCTGGCCGAGGCAGGTGGTCTCCACGTCGCAGGTGACGAGCTGCATCGCGTCGTAGATGGCGGTCATGGCGCTGATCGAGCCGCCGGGGGAGTTGATGTAGAGGCAGATGTCCTGGTCGGGGGCGTCGTACTCCAGGTGCAGGAACTGCGCGATCACGTCGTTGGCGGCGGTCTCGTCCACAGCGGTGCCGAGGAAGACGATCCGCTCGCCGAAGAGCTTGGAGTACGGGTCGAGCGTGCGATTCCCGTAAGTGGTGCGCTCGTTGAACTCGGGCAGTACGTAGCGGGCGGAGGGGCTGATCATGACGACGGTTCTCCTCGGCGCAGGCTCGGATGTAAAAAATGTACAGGACGTACAGCACGTAACATGGGGAGCATGGCTTACGAGATTCCGGTGACGCAAGCCCGGGCAGAACTCGCCGACCTGATCAACCGCGTCGTCTACGGCGGCGAACGGGTGGTCGTGACCCGGCACGGCAAGCCGCTTGTCGCGCTGGTTTCTGCCGCTGACCTGGAACGACTCGAAAAGGAGCAGGAGGCGGAGGAAGAGCGGGTGATCAGCTCCGTCTCCGCGATCGGCTCCCTGTCGTCCGCTCCCGGCGAACGGCGGCGCTTCGGCATCGCGGCCGAACACGCGGCGGAACACCGCACGGAGGGCCGTGGCCCGGAGAGCGGCGAACGGCCGCCGGGCCACGGACGCTGAGGCCCGTACCGAGCGCCGCCGCCTCCGTATACGACCCGCTTCCCGGCCGGTATGCCGAGGGCAGCGCGGTTTGTCCTCCCGCGTACGCAAGCCGGCCGCCGATCGGGAGATCAGTTAACGCGCCGGAAAAACTTCCGCCTTACCGTGCAACCCTGACCGCGGGGGATCGGAACCTCAGGTCACCAGTGAGTTGAAGGCGGCCGGACGGACGCGGGGCCCACCAGTACCCTCGGAGCCCGGCCGCCGCCGGACTCCGGACTGTGAGGTGGAAGCGTGCAACTGACCCCGCACGAGCAGGAACGCCTGCTCATCCATGTGGCCGCGGACGTGGCGGAGAGGCGCAGGGCACGCGGGCTGCTGCTGAACCACCCCGAGGCCGTCGCGCTGATCACCTCCCACCTCCTCGAAGGCGCGAGGGACGGCCGTACCGTCGCCGAACTCATGGCATCGGGACGCAAGGTGCTCACCCGCGACGACGTCATGGAAGGCATCCCCGAGATGATCCACGACGTACAGGTGGAGGCGACCTTCCCGGACGGCACGAAGCTCGTCACCGTCCACGACCCGATCGTCTGAGGGGGAGCGCCGCCGATGATTCCCGGAGAGATCCTGTACGGGGACGGGCCCGTCGCCCTGAACGAGGGGCGCGAGGTCACCGCGCTCACCGTCCTCAACACCGCCGACCGGCCCGTCCAGGTCGGTTCGCACTACCACTTCGCCGAGGCCAACCCAGGCCTCGACTTCGACCGCGCCGCCGCCCGCGGCAAGCGGCTGCACATCGCGGCGGGTACCGCCGTCCGCTTCGAACCCGGCATCCCCGTCGACGTCGCGCTCGTCCCGCTCGCCGGACTGCGCGTCGTGCCCGGGCTGCGGGCCGAGACCGGAGGTCCCCTCGATGACTGAGCTGTCGCGCCCCGTGTACGCCGATCTCTTCGGCCCCACGACAGGTGACCGTATCCGTCTCGCCGACACCGATCTGCTGGTCGAGATCGAGGAGGACCGCTGCGGGGGTCCCGGCCGCGCCGGTGACGAAGCGGTGTTCGGCGGTGGCAAGGTGATCCGCGAGTCGATGGGCCAGTCCCGTACGACGCGGGCGCAGGGCGCGCCCGACACGGTGATCACCGGCGCCCTGATCATCGACCACTGGGGCATCGTCAAGGCCGACATCGGCATCAGGGACGGCCGGATCACCGGCATCGGCAAGGCCGGCAACCCGGACACCATGGACGGCATCCACCCCGATCTCGTCATCGGTCCTGAGACCGAAGTCATCGCGGGCAACGGGAAGATCGTCACCGCGGGCGCCATCGACGCGCACGTCCACTTCATCTCGCCGACCATCGTCGACCAGGCGCTCGCGACCGGCGTCACCACCCTCGTCGGCGGCGGCACGGGACCCGCCGAGGGCACGAAGGCCACCACCGTCACCCCGGGATCCTGGCACCTCGCCCGGATGTTCGAGGCGCTGGAGACCTTCCCCGTCAACATCGGGCTGCTCGGCAAGGGCAACACGATGTCGCGTGACGCCATGCACGCCCAACTGCGCGGCGGCGCACTCGGCTTCAAGATCCACGAGGACTGGGGAGCGACCCCCGCCGTCATCGACGCCTGCCTCAGTGTCTGCGAGGAGACCGGCGTCCAACTCGCCATCCACACCGACACCTTGAACGAGGCCGGCTTCGTCGGGGACACCCTCGCGGCCATCGCCGGGCGCACCATCCACGCCTACCACACCGAAGGCGCCGGCGGCGGGCACGCTCCCGACATCATCACGGTCGTCTCCGAGCCCCACGTACTGCCCAGTTCGACCAACCCGACCCGGCCGCACACCGTCAACACCATCGAGGAACACCTCGACATGCTGATGGTCTGCCACCACCTGAACCCGGGCGTGCCGGAGGACCTGGCCTTCGCGGAGTCCCGGATCCGCCCCTCCACCATCGCGGCCGAGGACATCCTGCACGACCTCGGCGCCATCTCGATCATCTCCTCGGACGCCCAGGCCATGGGACGTGTCGGCGAGGTGATCATGCGCACCTGGCAGACCGCGCACGTGATGAAGAAGCGCCGCGGCGCACTGCCGGGCGACGGCCGCGCGGACAACCACCGCGCGCGTCGCTACGTGGCCAAATACACCATCAACCCCGCTGTGGCGCAGGGGCTCGACACGGAGATCGGCTCGGTCGAGAGCGGCAAGCTCGCCGATCTGGTGCTCTGGGATCCGGCGTTCTTCGGCGTCAAACCGCAACTCGTCATCAAGGGTGGCCAGATCGCCTACGCGCAGATGGGCGATGCCAACGCCTCCATCCCGACCCCGCAACCGGTGCTGCCCCGCCCGATGTTCGGCGCGCTGGGCCGGGCCGCCGCCACGGGCTCGTTCAACTTCGTCGCGGGCGCGGCGATCGAGGACGGTCTGCCAGAACGCCTCGGCCTGGCCAAGAAGTTCGTGCCGATCAGTGACACCCGGCGGATCACCAAGGCCGATATGCGGGAGAACGACGCGCTGCCACGTGTCGAGGTCGACGCCGACACCTTCACGGTGACCATCGACGGCGATGCGGTCGAACCCGCACCGGCCGCCGAACTCCCGTTGGCCCAGCGTTACTTCCTCTTCTGATGAGCCGCGCGGCGCTTCTCGTCCTGGCAGACGGGCGGTTCCCGGCCGGCGGACACGCGCACTCCGGCGGCGCGGAACCGGCCGTCAGGGCCGGGCGGATCAAGGACGCGCAGACCCTGGCGGCCTTCTGCCGGGGCCGGCTGCACACCACGGGCCTGACCGCGGCGGCGCTCGCCGCCGCGGCGGCCCAGGGCCTTGACCCGCAGGCCCTTGACGAGGAGGCCGACGCCCGCACACCCTCACCGGCGCTGCGGGCGACCGCGCGCAAGCTCGGCCGCCAGCTGACCAGGGCGGCCCGCGCCACCTGGCCGAGCCCGGAACTCGACGCGCTCGCCGCGGCCCGGCCACGTGGCGCGCACCAGCCGGTCGTGCTCGGTCTCGTGGCGCGTGCCGCCGGGCTCACCCCGGTGGACGCCGCGTACTGCGCGGCATACGAAACGGTCAGCGGCCCCGCCACCGCCGCCGTACGGCTGCTGAGCCTCGATCCCTTCGAGGCCACCGCCGTACTCGCCCGCCTCGCGCCCGACCTCGACCGCGTCGCCGAGCGCGCCGCCCTCGCGGCGTACGACGGCATCGACGCGCTGCCCGCCGCCTCAGCACCCCTCCTCGACATCACGGCGGAAGCCCACGCGGCCTGGCCGGTAAGGCTGTTCGCCTCCTGAAGCTTCTCTTCCCGGTCGTCGCCCCTTCCCGGCCTTCGCCTCTCCCCGACAGGAGCCGCATCCATGCACCTCGATCACCCCCACACAGGGCCGGCCGCCGTCAGCGCCGACGCGCTGCGCCCCGACGGTGTCAGGCGCGCGCTGCGCATCGGACTCGGCGGGCCCGTCGGCTCAGGCAAGACCGCCACCGTCGCCGCGCTCTGCCGCATCCTGCGCGATCAGTTGTCGCTCGCCGTCGTGACCAACGACATCTACACCCGCGAGGACGCGGAGTTCCTGCTGCGCAACGCCGTTCTGCCGCCCGAGCGGATCCAGGCGGTCGAGACGGGGGCCTGCCCGCACACCGCGATCCGCGACGACATCTCCGCCAACCTCGAAGCCGTGGAGGACCTGGAGGACGCCGTCGGGCCGCTGGACCTGATCCTCGTCGAGTCCGGTGGTGACAATCTCACCGCGACCTTCTCGAAAGGCCTGGTGGACGCGCAGATCTTCGTCATCGACGTGGCGGGCGGCGACGACATCCCCCGCAAGGGAGGACCCGGCGTGACCACCGCCGACCTCCTCGTCATCAACAAGACCGACCTCGCACCGTACGTCGGCTCGGACCTCGGCAGGATGGCCCGCGACGCCAAGGAGCAGCGCGGTGAACTCCCCGTCGTCTTGACCTCGTTGAAGGCGGAGAACGGCGTCGAGCCGGTGGTCGCGTGGGTGCGCGGGCTGCTCGCCGACTGGACCGCATGAGCGTCCACGCCACCGCCCGCATCGTCGCCACGCGCGAGGGCCTGCCCGTACTGACGGGCGAGGGGCCGCTCGCGGTGCGCAGGACCCGCGCCACGGGACCGGGCAGCCGTGTCACCGTCGTCGGTGCGATGAGCGCGCCGCTCGGCGGCGACCGGCTCGCGATCGAGGCGGAGGTACGGGACGGTGCCGCGCTCACGGTGGACGCGGCGGCGGCGACGGTTGCGCTGCCCGGCCGCGCCGCGGGAGGCGTTGACGCGAGCCAGCCCGAACACGCCTGCTACGAAGTCCGGTTGGCCGTAGGTGAGAACGCCGAGCTGAACTGGCTTCCCCAGCAGCTGATTTCGGCGAACGGCAGCGATCTGAGGATGCGCACCCGTGTCGAACTGGCCGCAACCGGGCGCCTGGTCCTGCGCGAGGAGCAGATCCTCGGCCGTCACGGCGAACGGCCCGGCACCCTCACCACCAGACTCACCGTTCGTCGCGCGGACCGCCCGCTGTTCGACCAGGAGCTGAGCTTCGGGCCGGGCGCCCCGGGCGGCTGGGACGGCGGCGCGGTACTCGGCGGACACCGAGCGGTGGGCCAACTGCTCATCGCCGGGCCGGAATTCGAGAAGGAGCCGGCCAAGCCGAGGTCGCTCGGCGAGAACGCGGTACTGACCCCGCTCGCGGGACCCGGCGTACTGGTCACGGCCGTCGCCCACGACGCACGGGAACTTCGGCGGACCCTGGACGAGGTGCTGCTCGACGCCTGGTGGTGACACCGGCTCCGGCCCCACCGACACCGTCTCCCGGCCCGGAGCGGCACTGGCGCACGGCCGCGATACCGCTGACCGGCACGGCGTGCCCGGCTATCGGTTCGATAAAGATAAGCCCGCACAGCCTGTTCGCAGGAACCTCACAGGCGAAAGGATCCCCGGAAGCACCACCAGCGCAGCACCACCAACGCACCAGACACGCACCAGACACCGCGCTGCCCCGGGCAGCGCACCACTTCAGGGGGAGGCACACGTGAGACGCACAGCACTGCTCGGCTCGGCCTGCACGCTGCTGGCCGGCGCGCTCATAGCGGTCGCGACGGCCGCTCCGTCGGCGACCGCCGAAGGACGCCACCGGAATCACGGCGACTCCGCCGCGCACGGCGTCGAGATCGCCGCCCAGCGGGCCGCGGAGAAGGGCGTCGACTGGCAGGACTGCCCGGCGGACTGGGGTTTCACGAAGCCCGTCCAGTGCGGCTGGGTCAGCGTCCCGCTCGACTACACGAAGCCGGACGGCAAGCAGATCAAGCTCGCCGTCGACCGGGTCGCCAACACCGGTACCAAGCAGGAGCGTCAGGGAGCCCTGGTCTACAACCCCGGCGGCCCCGGCGGCTCCGGCATGGCGTTCCCCAACCGGGTCGTCAACAAGAACGCCATCTGGGCCGACGCCGCGAAGGCATACGACTTCGTCGGCTTCGACCCGCGCGGGGTCGGCCACTCAGCCCCCATCTCCTGCGTCGATCCCCAGGAGTTCGTGAAGGCACCGAAGCTCGACCCGGTCCCGCACAGCGAGGCCGACAAGCGCGTCCAGCGCAAGCTGGCGGCCGAGTACGCGGACGGCTGCAAGGAGCGCAGCGGCTGGATGCTGCCGCACATGACGACGCCCAACACCGCGCGTGACCTCGATGTCATCCGGGCCGGGCTCGGTGAGAAGAAGCTCAACTACCTGGGCGTCTCCTACGGTACGTATCTCGGCGCCGTCTACGGCACGCTCTTCCCGTCGCACGTGCGGCGCATGGTCGTGGACAGCGTGGTCAACCCGTCGAAGGACAAGATCTGGTACGAGAACAACCTCGGCCAGGACATCGCCTTCGAGGGCCGGTTCCTCGACTGGAAGAAGTGGGTCGCGCGCAACGACGCGGCCTTCCACCTCGGGACCACCGCCGACCGCGTCCAGAAGAACTACGACACACTCCGTGCCGCGGCCAAGAAGGCGCCGTTCGGCGGGCTGGTCGGACCGGCCGAGCTGGACGCCCTGTTCCAGAGCGCCGCGTACTACGACTCCAGCTGGGTGCCCGTCGCCGACGTCTGGAGCAGTTACGCCGCGGGAGACACGCAGGCGCTCGTCGACGCGGCGGCCCCCGACCTGTCCGACACGGCGGGCAACATCTCCGCGGAGAACGGCAACGCGGTCTACACCGCCGTCGAGTGCGCCGACGCCGCCTGGCCCGCCAGCTGGCAGAAGTGGGACCGCGACAACACCCGCCTCAACCGGGACTACCCGTTCCTCACCTGGGGCAACGCCTGGATGAACCTGCCGTGCGCCACTTGGGGAGCCAAGCAGCAGACCCCGGTCGAGGTCACGACGGGCAAGGGGCTGCCGCCGGTGCTCATCGCGCAGTCCACGCGGGACGCGGCCACCCCGTACGAGGGCGCCGTCGAACTGCACAAGCGGTTCAAGGGCTCGCGCCTGATCACCGAGCAGGACGCCGGCTCGCACGGCATCACCAACCTGGTGAACCCGTGTATCAACGACAAGGTGAAGGCCTACCTGCTCACCGGCGCGCTGGACCGCAAGGACGCCACCTGCGGCCCGCACGCCACACCCACGCCGTAACCGGTTCCGCATCGCGTGAGGCACCACGGGGGCGGTCCGCTCAGGCGGTCCGCCCCCTCGTCTCCGCTCAGCCCCGCCGCCCCGCCAGCCAGGCGTCCTCGTCCGCATAGCCGAAGGGATCCCCGTACCCGGCGAACTGGGCCGCCAACGCGGGGAAGGCGTCCTCCCAGGCGCGCTCCGCGAGCTGCTCGGACAGCCAGGCGACCGTCTCCGGCAGGGACTCGGCGTAGCCGGTGACCGGCCGGTAGCCCAACTCCCTTTCGGCTGCGGACATGGAGTAGACAATGGGGTTGTCCGCCCCCCAGGGAGTGGAGCCCACGATGCCCACCGGCGGGGGCCCGTCCACCAGGACTGTTTCAGTCTCCGTGCCCATCACCGCGTCGATCGCCTCGCCGATCTCCGCCGTGGTCGGAGCCTCGGGATCGGCGGCGTTGAGGACCCGGGAGCCCGGCCGCAGCGCCGCCAGCCTGATCAGCTCCGCGACATTCGACGTATGGACGGGATGGAAGCGGCTCTTGCCGCTGTACGCGAGCACCCGCCGTCGGCGGCCGTCCAACACCCTCTTGACGAAGATCAGTTCTCGCGGTGCGCGGGAGTGCGGGCCGTGAATCGCGCCCGCACGCAGCAGTGTGGTCGGCAGGGCCTCGCCCGCCGCGACCAGATCCCGTTCCAGCTCCACCTTCCGCGTTCCGTACGTGGTGCCACCGGGGGCCACGGTCGGCTGGCTCTCCAGGATCGGCACCGGGTAGCGCGGAAGGCCGTCCGGATCGCCCTGGGTGTCGAAGCTGCGGCCCTGGCCGTCCTCGTAGATCGCGCCGCTGGAGATCACCACCGCCGAACCGATCCGGTCCGCGAGACGGGTCAACTGCCGTGCGTGCGGGGCCCCGTAGGCCACCATGTCGACCAGCACATCGCAGCCGTCACCGAGCGCCGCGGCGAACGCGCCGTCGTCGTCCCGGTCAAGAGCCACCGCCTTCACGCCCTCCGGCCAGCGCTCGTCCCTGCCACCACCGCGCGAGAACGCGCGCACCTCCCAGCCGTCCTCGGCGAGCGCCCGTACGGCGGCCCGCCCGATCTGTCCTGTCGCACCCACTACTACCGCGCTGCCTCTGCTCATACGAGGGACGCTAAGGCAGGGGTACCGGCGCTCCCAGCGGTGTTCGCCGCTCGCGGATCCGCTCTCAGCGCCGCGGGCGGGGGAACTTCTTCGCCGGCCGGTCCTTCACCCGCCCGGCCTTGGCCCGGTCCGTCTCTTGCTCCGCCTTCACGTCGGCCGCGTACCGGTCGACGTACTCCTGCCCGGACAGCGCCAGGATCTCGTACATGATCTCGTCGGTGACCGCGCGCACGGCCGCCTTCTCGTTCTCCAGGCCCGCGTAGCGCGAGAAGTCCAGCGGTTCGCCGAAGCGGATGGTCACCCGCTTGATGCGCGGGACCTTCTGCCCGGGAGGCTGGATCTCGAAGGTCCCGACCATGGCGCACGGCACCACGGGCACGCCCGCGGTGATCGCCATCACCGCGACCCCGACCTTGCCCTTGTAGAGGCGGCCGTCGAGCGACCGGGTGCCCTCCGGATAGATCCCCAGCAGCTCGTCCTTGCCCAGCACTCCGAGCCCTTCCCGGATCGCGGCCTTCCCGGCCTCCTTGCCCGACCTGTCCACCGGTATCTGACCGGCGCCCCGGAAGAAGAAAGCGGTCAGCCGTCCCTTGGGGCCGCGCCCGGTGAAGTACTCCGCCTTCGCGAGGAACGTGATGCGCCGTTTGAGGATCGCGGGCATCAGGAAGTGGTCGGAGAACGACAGGTGGTTGCCCGCGACGATCGCTCCGCCCTCGGCCGGAACATGCTCAAGACCCTCGATTCTGGGCCGGAACAACAGGCGCAGCACGGGCCCCAGCAGGACGAATTTGAGCACGTAGTAGAACACCGGGAGTGCTCCTCACTCTGCCGTTCCGGCTCGGGACCGCGTTGTCCCGGGCCGAACGGGTACCCGGGAGGCCGCGCCGTATGTGTGACGGCGGTCGGCGAAGCGGCCAGGCCCCGGGCCCTCCTGACGGCCCCCGGACACCCCGGGGCCGGTTTCCCTCCCCGGATGCGGGGCAGGGCGAAGCGGCGGAGGCTGGACGGACCACGAAGGAAGGAACGACGGAATGCGCATCGGTATCGCCATCCCGAACACCACCCAGGGCACGACGGGACCGCTGGTCCTGGACTGGGCACGGCGGGCGGAGGAGCGCGGATTCGCCTTCGTCTCCACGATCGGCCGCGTTCCCTATCCGTCGTACGACTCGCTCACCGCGCTGGCCGCCGTGGGCGCCGCCACCTCACGTCTCGGCCTGCTGACCAACGCCGTGCTCGGCCCGACCTATCCGGACGCCGTGCTGGCGAAGATCAGCGCCACCGTCGCGCAGCTGAGCGGTGACCGGCTGACCCTGGGCCTGGGTGTCGGCGCCCGGGAGTCCGACTACCGCGCCTCCGAACGCGACTTCGCCGACCGGGGCGCCGCCTTCGACCGGCAGCTGGAGTACCTGCACCGGGCGTGGCAGGGCGAGGCGGTGGAGGAAGGCGACTTGCCCGGCGAGCGGCGCGCCGTCGCTCCGCCCGGGAACACCGTTCCGGTGCTCATCGGCGGCCACGGGAAGCGCGCCGTACGCCGTACCGCGCGCTGGGGCGCGGGCTGGACCGGGGCCGGCGGCGGCCCCCGGCGCGCCGAGCCGATGGTGGGCGAGATCCTGGACGCCTGGCGGGCGGCGGGCCGCGAGGGAGATCCGCGGCTGCTGGGCCTCGCGTACTTCTGCGCCGACCCCCGCCGGGAGGCCGAGTCCGACGCGAACATCCGCTCGTACTACGCCTACGCCGGAGACCACGGGAACGCGATCGCCGAGGGCGTCGTCCGTACGCCGGAGCGCATCCGGGGGATCGTGGCGGAGTTCGCCGCGATCGGCATGAACGAGCTGACGTTCACCCCGACCGTGGCGCGGCTCGACGAGGTCGACCGGCTGGCCGACCTCGTCCTGTGAGCGCTACTTCAGCCATCCCATGGTGAGGACGTTCCAGTCCCCGAGACCGGTGGCACCGAAGTTGGCCAGTCCGCTGCGTACGGCGCTGATCTGCGGCCGCTGGTACAGCTCGATGGAGTGCCCCTCGGCCCAGATCAGCCGGTCCGCCCGGTTGTAGAGGCCGTTCGACTTCGCGACGTCCGTGGTCCGCGCCGCCTCGGTCAGCAGCGCGTCGATCTCCGGCGAGCTGACGCCGCCGAAGTTCTGGAACAGCTGCTTGCCCCTGGGCTGTTGGAAGGTCGAGAACAGCTGGGAGTGGAAGGGGAAGTCGACGTTGCGGAAGCTGACCAGATCGAAGCTGCCGCGGTTGACGAACTTGTCGAAGAAGTCGGCGGCCGGGACCTTCTGGATCCGTACGGCGAAACCGGCCTCTCCCAGCTGCTGCTGGACGATCTGGGCCTGGTCCACCTGCGCGGAGCTGGAGCCGGCGCTGATCAGATATTCCAGCTTCAGCTGCAGGCCGCCCTTCGTGCGCGGCTTGCCGGGTCCGTTGTCCTTCCAACCCGCTTCGTCCAGCAGCTTCTTGGCGCCGTCCAGGTCGAATGTGCCCCATTTTCCTGCGGTGTTCTCGTAGCCCGCCTGGTTGGGCATGAAGAAATGGTTGTCGAGCGTGGCCAGGGGAAAGGCCAGATCCTTGGCGAAAGCCGCGACGATGCCCTTGCGGTCGGTCGCGAGGTCCACCGCCTGGCGCACCTTCAGGTCCTTGAGCGGGCCCCGGGTACCGAGCGTGATGTGGACCTCGTCCCACCGTGCGCCGCGCCTGATGTCCGTACCGGGAGCCTCGACCAGCCGCTTGTAGTCCTCCGGCAGGATCGCGGGCGCCGAGTCGATCTCCTTGTTGAGATACGCCTCGGTCTGTGCCGGCAGGTCCAGCGCGCGCCAGGTGATCGAGTCCAGAAGGGGCTTGGGACCCCACCACTTGGGGTCGGGAGCCGTCGACACCGTCTGCGCGGTCTTGTCGAAGGACGTGATCCGCCAGGCGCCCGCGGTGACCGGGATCTTCTCGATCCAGCCCTTGTTGAACCTGTCCGGGGTGTTGATCTCGTCGGCGGGCAGCAGCGTGCGGAACAGCCGCTGCCAGTCCGCGTACGGCGTGCGGAAGGTGACGTTCACCTCCTGGTCGTCCGAGCCCCGCTCGATCTTCCCGATCTGGTCGTATCCGCTGCCGTCGGAGACCAGGTACCGGTCGTCGCTGCCGTCCAGGGCCTTGCCGAGCGCCGCGAAATCCCGGTAGCTCAAAGGCTTTCCGTTCGACCACTTCGCCTTCGGGTTGAGCTTGTACGTCACCACCTGAGGACTGGTCGAGGTGACCTCGGCGGAGAGCAGGTAGTTCGGGTCGGGGTGCGGGACGCCCTTGGCGTCCTTCGGCATCAGCACCGGCTCGACCTGCTCCAGAATCGCCGAGGCGTCCCCGTTGGCGCCGTCCACCTGGTAGGAGTTGTACTGGTGGATCCACTGCTGGGTGGCGAGTTTCAGCGTCCCGCCCCGGCGCAGCTTGGACACCGGCTGCGCGTTGACGTCCTGCGAGCCCGCCGCCGGAGCCGCCCCCTTCTTCGGAGCGTCCTTCCCGTCACCGGAAGAACCGCAGCCTGCCAGCGCCAGAGCGGCCGCTACGGCGGCGGTGAGGGCGGTGGACCTCAGGGGTCTGGGCATGAACGTTCCTCCGGGGGCGTGCGGGGTGGGGGAGCCGGTACGACGGCCGTACTGCGCCGCGATCGGGATGGTAGATCGCGCGAGGAGGACGCGTAAGCGATTCCGGGGGTTGACATGCGCTCTTCACAGGGCCGCAATGTACGGCTACGAAGATCGAACGCGTACCCCAGCGGAGAGGACACGCATGTGACGGCCTACCTGGCCAGGAGACTCGGCTACTACGCGGTACTGCTGGTGGTCGCCATCTGTCTCTCCTACCTCCTCGCCGCCGTCGCGCTCGATCCGCGCGCCTACTTCCAGGACCGCATTCCCCCGCCGCCGCCCGCCATGATCGACGCCCAGCTCAGTACGCTCGGCCTCAACGACCACACCCCGCTCGCCGATCGCCTCTGGCGCTGGTTCACCGGCGCGGTCCACGGAGACCTCGGCCGCACCATCGACGACACGTCCGTGACCGCCGAACTGGGACGCAGGCTCGGCGTCAGTACGCGGCTGCTGCTCGCCGGTACCGTGCTCGGCACCGTCGTCGGCATCCTTGCCGGAGCCTGGACCGCCGTACGCCAATACCGGTTCTCCGACCGGACCGTGACCCTGGTGTCGTTCCTGCTGCTCTCCACGCCGACCTTCCTGCTCGCCGTGCTGCTCAAGATCGGTGCCATCAAGCTGAACGCGGTCCTCGGCACCGATCTGATCCAGTTCACCGGCGAGAAGGACCCTGACCTGCATGCCGGTCTCTGGGCCGAACTGCGCGACCGGGGTGTGCACCTGCTGCTCCCGACGCTCTCCATCGGGCTGGTCACCGCCGCCGCCTACAGCCGCTACCAGCGCAACACCATGCTCGACGTACTGGGCGCCGACTACCTGCGCACCGCACGCGCCAAGGGCCTCAGCCGCCGGACCGCACTGCTCAGACACGGCCTGCGCACCGCGCTCATCCCGATGTCGACGTACTTCTCCTACGGATTCCTCGCCCTGTTCACCGGTGCCACCTTCACCGAGATCATCTTCGGCTGGCACGGCATGGGCGAGTGGCTGGTCGACTCCATCGGCAAGAACGACGTGAACTCCGTCGTCGCCGTCTCCACCTTCGCCGCCGTGGTCGTTCTGCTCTCCGGCTTCCTCGCCGACATCCTGCACGCGGCCCTCGACCCGCGCGTCCGCACCTGAAGGAGACCGACGCATGACAGCTGAATCCGTCGCGGCGGCCGCGGACGCCGCCGACCATCACGATCCGGCCGAACCGCCCGCCGGCCGCGCGCGGGTGGTGCTGCGCCGCTTTCTCGCGAGGAAGACCGCGCTCGCCGGCCTGCTGGTGGTGGTCCTGCTCTTCGTCCTCGCCTTCGCCGGCCCCCTCCTCACCCACTGGAGCTACGCCGACATCGACTACACCGCGCTGCGCTCCGCCCCCTCGGCCGAGCACTGGTTCGGCACCAACCGCATCGGCCAGGACGTCTTCGCGCAGACCGTGCGCGGCCTCCAGAAATCCCTGCTGATCGGCCTGTTGGTCGGCATCGGCGCGACGCTCGTCGCCGCCGTGGTCGGCGCGTGCGCGGGCTACTTCGGCGGCTGGGCCGACCACGGACTCATGTTCGCCGTCGACCTGCTGCTCGTCTTCCCCGGCTTCCTGGTCATCGCGATCCTCGCGCCCCGGCTCAAAGGAGGCGGCTGGCTCGCGTTCGCCGGACTGCTGGGCCTCTTCGCCTGGATGATCACCGCGCGGGTCGTCCGGTCCATGACGGTCTCGCTGCGGGAGCGTGAATTCGTGCGCGCGGCCCGGTACATGGGAGTGCGGCCGCTGCGGGTCATCGTCCGGCACATCCTGCCGAACGTCGCCTCCTTCCTGATCATCGACGCGACCCTCGCGGTCGGCGGCGCCGTGATGAGCGAAACAGCCCTGTCCTACTTCGGCTTCGGCGTCCAGTCGCCCGACGTCTCGCTCGGCACCCTCATCGCCGACAGCACGGGCGCAGCCGTCACCTACCCCTGGATGTTCTTCTTCGCGGCCGGACTGCTGGTGGTCTTCGTGCTCGCGGTCAACCTCATCGGGGACGGACTGCGTGACGCGTTCGACCCGACGTCCCGAAAGGCCCGGTCATGACCGCCATTCTCGAAGTACGCGGCCTCACCGTCGACTTCGCGGACACCCCGGCCGTACGAGGCGTCGATTTCGAGCTGGCGCGCGGCGAAGTCCTGGGCATCGTAGGGGAGTCGGGCTCCGGCAAGTCCGTCACCGCACTCGCCGTCCTCGGCCTGCTGCCGCGTACGGCGGCGGTGCGCGGCTCGGTACGGCTGGACGGTACGGAGCTGATCGGTGCGCCCGAGTCGACGCTCAACTCCACACGCGGGGCCCGGATCGCCATGGTTTTCCAGGACCCCCTCTCCGCCTTCACCCCCGTCTACCGGATCGGGGACCAGATAGTCGAAGCGGTCCGCGCCCACCAGGACATCTCCAGAGAAAAGGCGGCGGCGCGCGCTGTCGAACTCCTCGACCTCGTCGGTATCCCGGAACCACGCCTCAGGGCGGCTGCCTTCCCGCACGAGTTCTCCGGCGGCATGCGCCAGCGGGCCATGATCGCCATGGCCGTCGCCAACGACCCCGACATCATCCTCGCCGACGAACCCACCACGGCGCTCGACGTCACCATCCAGGCGCAGGTACTCGACGTCCTGCGCACCGCACGGCGCGAGACCGGCGCGGCCATGGTGCTGGTCAGCCACGACCTCGGAGTCATCGCGGGCAGCGCGGACCGGGTCGCCGTCATGTACGCGGGCCGCATCGTCGAAAGCGCCCCCGTGGACGAACTGTTCGCCGGACCGCGGATGCCGTACACACTCGGCCTGACCGGCGCCGTACCGAGGCTGGACGAAACGGACCGCGCCCCCGCGGCGCTCGTTCCCATCCCCGGCACACCGCCCGCCCCCGGCGCGCTGCCGGCCGGCTGCCCCTTCGCACCGCGCTGCCCGCTGGCCGACGACGTGTGCCGGGCCGCGGAACCGGAACTGACCGGTACGTCCCACCGCGCCGCGTGCGTCAGGGCGGACGAGATAGCCGAACGCGGCCTCGGACCCACCGACGTGTTCCCCGTCCCTCCGGTCCCGGCCCGCCCCGCCGGTCACACAATGGGCGAACCCGTACTCCGCGTAAGGCAGTTGGCCAAGACGTTCCCGCTCTACCGGGGCTCCGTCTTCAAACGCCGCACCGGCACCGTCCATGCCGTGGACGGAGTGGACCTGGACATCCGCCAGGGCGAAACCCTGGGCCTGGTCGGAGAATCGGGCTCCGGGAAGTCCACCACCCTGTTCGAGATCCTGGCCCTCGGGCGGCCGGAACACGGCACGATCGACGTGCTGGGCCGCTCCACGGACCACCTGACGCGTGAACAGACCCGGCAGCTCAGATCTCGGATCCAGATCGTCTTCCAGGACCCGATGGCCAGCCTCGACCCGCGTATGCCGGTGGCCGACATCATCACGGAGCCGCTGCGCGCGCAGGGCGCGGACCGGGCGTGTGCCGCCCGCCGCGTACCCGGACTGCTGCGCCAGGTCGGCCTTGAGCCGTCCCACGCCGCACGCTTCCCGCACGAGTTCTCCGGCGGGCAGCGTCAGCGGATCGGCATCGCACGGGCGCTGTCGGTCGACCCCCGGCTGCTCGTCCTCGACGAGCCGGTCTCGGCGCTCGACGTCTCCATCCAGGCCGGTGTGCTGAACCTGCTCCACCAGCTCAAGGCGGAACTGGGCCTGGCCTACCTCTTCGTCTCCCACGACCTGTCCGTCGTACGGCACATCGCGGACCGGGTGAGTGTCATGTACCTGGGCCGTACGGTCGAGGCCGGAGCGGTCGGCGAGGTCTTCGCGCGGCCGAGGCACCCGTACACCCAAGCGCTGCTGTCGGCCGTCCCGCTGCCCGACCCCGCCAAGGAGCGCCGCAGGGAGCGGATCCTGCTGGCCGGTGACCCGCCGAGCCCGACCGTCCGCGAGGAGGGCTGCCGCTTCCGGGGCCGCTGCCCGGTCTTCGCGGGCCTGACCGCCGACGACCGCACGCCCTGCGAGACGCGAAGGCCCGCGCTCCTCCCGTACGGCACCGACCAGGTCGCGGCCTGCCACTACCCGCGGGCACGCGACGTCGTCTGAATGCCCGCCCGAGACCCCACGGCACCCCGGAACACCACACCAATGCCGACCCAGATCTGCCGAATTCATACGTTCGCAACGCGCTGATCTCGACAAACACCCCCGCACAGTGCGATTCTCCCGCCATGCAGCTCAGCGCCGGAATCGGCTTCCCCGCCCTCTTTGTCATAGCCGTCGCAGCCACCGGCTGCGCCCCGCAGGAGGCGTCGACATCCGCCGGCGCCTCCGCCGGCGCGCCGTCCTCCGCCGCGTCCTCCTGTGACAAGGGCACGCTGGCCACGGCCGCCGAGGGCAAGCTGACGGTCGGTACGGACAAGCCGGCCTACGCCCCGTGGTTCCTCGACGACGCCCCGGCGAGCGGCAAGGGATTCGAGTCCGCCGTCGCGTACTCCGTCGCCAAGGCGCTCGGCTACGAGAAGGACCAAGTCGTCTGGCAGACCGTCCCGTTCAACAACTCCTTCGCCCCGGGCGCCAAGAACTTCGACTTCGACATCAACCAAGTCAGCGTCAGCGACGACCGCAAGAAGGCCGTCGACTTCTCCTCCGGCTACTACGACGTCCGCCAGGCCGTCGTCGCGCTCAAGACCTCCCCGTACGCCAAGGCCACCACCGTCGCCGATCTCAGGGGCGCCAAACTCGGCGCGCAGGTGAGCACCACCAGCCTCGACACCATCAACGACATCATCAAGCCCAAGCAGCGGCCCGCCGTGTTCCAGAAGAACGACTTCGCCAAGTCCGCTCTGCGCAACGGCCAGGTCGACGCGATCGTCGTCGACCTGCCCACCGGCTTCTACATCACCTCCGCCGAGGTCCCGGAGGCGAAGGTCGTCGGCCAGTTCGCCACGTCCAGCGGGCCCACCGAGCAGTTCGGACTCGTCCTGGACAAGGGCAGCGCACTCACCTCCTGCGTGACCCGTGCCGTCGACGGCCTGCGCGCCGACGGCACGCTCGCCGCCCTGGAGAAGCAGTGGCTGTCCGACGCCGTGAACGCGCCGGTGCTCAAGTGACCGGTGCCCAGGAGACGGCGGAGGCCGCGCACCAGGACGCGGCCTCCGACCACTACAGGCCCTCCGAACGCCGGCTGGAGCGCGAGCGCTACAAACGTGCCCGCGCGCGCCGGGCCAGCGCCGTCGCCGCGCTCTCCACCCTGGTCACCGGCACGGTCCTCTACCTCGTCATCACCGGCTCGCCCGGCTGGCAGCGCACCCGCGAGACGTTCTTCAGCGCGAAATACGCCCGCATCGCGCTGCCCGACGTCCTCGACGGGCTCCTGCTCAACCTGCGGCTGCTCGCCGTCTGCGGCGTGTGCGTACTCGTGCTCGGCCTGCTGCTCGCGGTCGCCCGCACGCTGCGCGGCCCGGTCTTCTTCCCGGTCCGCGCGCTGGCCACCGCGTACACCGACTTCTTCCGGGGCCTGCCGCTGATCATCTGCCTGCTGATCGTCGTCTTCGGCGTACCCGCGCTGCGGCTCCAGGGCGTCACCACCGACCCCGTGACGCTCGGCGGCACCGCGCTCGTCCTCACGTACTCCGCCTACGTCGCGGAGGTCTTCAGGGCCGGCATCGAATCCGTCCACCCCTCGCAGCGCGCCGCGGCACGCTCGCTCGGGCTGTCCAGCGCCAGGACCCTGCGCTACGTGGTCCTCCCGCAGGCCGTACGACGCGTGGTGCCGCCCCTGCTCAACGACCTCGTGTCGCTCCAGAAGGACACCGGGCTGGTCTCGATCGCCGGCGCGGTCGACGCCGTCTACGCGGCCCAGATCATCGCCGGGAAAGACTTCAACTACACGCCGTACGTTGTCGCGGGCCTCGTCTTCGTGGCCCTGACGATCCCCATGACCCGCTTCACCGACTGGGTCACGGCCAGGATGGACCGCAGGCGCGCCCAGGGAGGAACCGTATGACCGCCGAAGCGACACCCGGACCGTCGGCCGGTCCCGTGCTGCGTCTGGAGTCCGTGCGCAAGACCTTCGGCCGTGACCGCGTCATCCTGCGCGACGTCTCCCTCGACGTGCCCCAGCACACCGTGACCGCGCTGATCGGTGCCTCCGGATCCGGCAAGTCGACGCTGCTGCGCTGCGCCAACCTGCTGGAGGAGATCGACGACGGGGCGATCTTCCTCGACGGCGAGGAGATCACCGACCCCCGGGCCGACCACGACGCCGTACGGCGCAGGATCGGCGTGGTGTTCCAGGCGTACAACCTCTTCCCGCACATGACGGTCCTGCAGAACATCACCCTGGCGCCCCGCCGCGTCCTCGGGGTCCCGCGCGAGGAGGCGGAGGACCGGGCCAGGGAACTGCTCGTCCGCCTCGGTCTCGGCGACAAGGCGGGGGAGTACCCGGACCGGCTCAGCGGCGGTCAGCAGCAGCGCGCCGCCATCGTCCGCGCCCTCGCCGTACGGCCCAGGCTGCTGCTCCTCGACGAGATCACCGCCGCGCTCGACCCGGAGCTGGTCGGCGAGGTGCTTTCGGTCGTACGGGACCTCAAGGACGAGGGCATGACGATGGTGCTCGCCACGCACGAGATGGGATTCGCCAGGGAGGTCGCCGACCAGGTGTGCTTCCTGGACGGTGGCGTCGTGCTGGAGCGCGGCACACCGCAGCGGGTCTTCGGAGAGCCGCAGGAGGACCGTACGAGGCAGTTCCTGCGCCGGATCGTGGAGGCCGGCCGGCTGTGAGGACGCGCACGGCCGGATCCCGGCCGTGTACACGCCGTCGGCCTTGCTCAGAGTGACGCCCTCCTGACACCTCGCGGAGTAGTGTGAAGGAATCGAGGGCATGTCGCCGTCGGCCGGTTCGCCGAGGGCGTCCTCGGTGGTGGACGAGGTCGGAGGCGCGGCCCTCCAGAAGGCGTGGTCACCCCATGACGGTCCGGCAGGCGGTCCTGAAGGGAACGGGCGGGGCAACGACGTATGTGCGCGGCAGATGACTCCGGGCAGAGCCCGGTCGGCGCGATCGGCCGGGTCACGGTGCCGATCCCGGCGGACGGTCCCGGCGAGGTACTGGTGGCCGTACGGGGTGGTTCCGAGGCCTACGCGGCCTGGTCGGAAAGCCCCATCGGCAGACACATACGGGTGATCGTCACCGAGAGCATTTCCGCTCGGTCGGTGATCGTGGAGCCCTTTCCTTCATGAACCCTCATTCGTTCCGAATTCTCTTCGAACCTTCTCCGGAACCCGAAGAGCCATCGTGACCACGCAGTGCGACAGGAGTGCTCATGCTGTTCTGGCATGTACCCGCGCCCAACGAGGCAATGCTCATCTCCGGCTCCAAACGTCAGGCGCAGGACACCCAGTTCCGGATCGTCACCGGACACGGGAGTTTCGTTCTGCCCATCAAGCAGAAAGCCCGCATGCTGTCGCTGGCGTTGCGGGAGGCGGAAATCATCGAGGACTGCGTCACCCAGCAGGGCATTCGCCTGAACGTACGCGCGGTGACGGTCTTCAAGGTCGGCGACGACGCCGTGTCGATCGCCAACGCGGCCCGCAGGTTCCTGGCGGAACAGGACCGGATGCAGGAGCTGGTGGGCCGGATCTTCGCCGGTCACCTGCGCTCCATCATCGGCGGCCTTACCGTGGAACAGATCATCCGCGAGCGTGACCGGGTCGCCCAGGAGGTGAAGGCGGGCAGCCACAGCGAGATGGAGAAGCTGGGCATCGTCGTGGACGCCCTCCAGATCCAGGAGATCAACGACGCCACCGGCTACATCAACAACCTGGCCGCGCCGCACGCTGCGGCGGTCGCGTCCCAGGCGCGGATCGCCCAGGCCAAGGCGGACCAGGAGGCGACCGAGCGCGAACAGCAGGCGGCGGCGCTGAAGTTCGAGTACGAGCGGGACACCGCGATCAAGCGGGCCGGCTTCCTGGCGGAGACGGAACAGTCCAACGCCCGTGCCGCACAGGCGGGACCGCTCGCGCAGGCCAGGGCCTCCCAGGAAGTCATCGAGGAACAGACCGCGCTGGCCCAGCGAGAGGCCCAACTGGCCGCCCAGCGGCTCGAAGCCGAGGTCAGGCGCCCGGCCGACGCCGAGGCGTACCGGCAGCGCACCCTCGCCGAGGCCGCCCGTGACCAGGCGAAGTTCGAGGCGGACGGCTCCGCGTACGCCGAGCGCACGCTCGCCCAGGCACAGGCGGACGCGAACTCGGTCCGGGCGGCGTCGCTGAAGGACGGCAACCAGGAACTGATCGCGGCCAACCGCATCGTCGAGAACCTTCCGGCGCTGACGGAAGCGGCGTCCCGCGGCATCGCCGGGGCGAACGTGACCGTCCTCAACGGCACGGACGGGGTGAACGAGATGGCTGCGAGTCTGGTCGGCCAGGGCATGGCGATCCTCAACTCGCTCCAGAGCGGTGGCGGTACGCCGAACGCCAAGCAGAACCAGGGCCCGAACGGGAAGGGCGCGACGCACCTGCACGACGGCCACCGGGCCGACCACTAGGAGTGCGGGTACTGATCACGCGGCCCGCGCGGACGGGCCCCGGCTCTACGCGAGCCGGGGTCCGTCCGTACGTCCGCCACCGGCGGCCTCCCGGGCGTCCGCACCGGTGGCGGCTTCCGCGGCCTCCGCCAGACGTTTGATCGCCGCGAGCCGTACGTCCCACTCCGCGGCCTTGCGGTCTAGCCACCGGGCGGTGGCGCCGAGCCGCGCGGGAGCGACCGCGTACCGCGCCTCGCGCCCCTCCCGGCGCCCCGTGACCAGCCCGGCTCTGTCCAGGACCGCGAGATGCTTGACGATCGCCTGCCGGCTGACAGGCAGCTCCGTCGCCAGGACGGTGGCCGTCGCCTCGCCGCGCGCGGCGAGGGCGTCGAGTATCCGGCGGCGGGTCGGATCCGCCAGCGCGGCCAGGACTTCGGTCACCGGCTCCTGAGGCTCCCCGGGGCGGGGAGCCTCGCCGGGGTCCGCGTCCGGACCGGTGCGCGGTGTGCGGCTCATGCGACGGGCTGCTCGGCGTACTGCTGAAGCCGCTCGGTCATGGTCGCCCAGCCCGTCGTGTGACTCTCCCTGGAGGCGTCGTGCCTCGTGGCCTCCGGGACGACGAGATCGGCGAAGCCGGACTCCACCACCCGCAGCCGGGTGCCGTCCCCCTCGGGGACGAGCGTGAACTCGACCAGGGTGGAGTTGCCCTCGTCCGCCACCACTCCGGGGTAGCCGCTCGCCCAGCGGTACGAGAAGCAGTGCGGCGGGTCGACCGTCACGATCGTCGTCGGGAAGTCGTGGCCCTTGCCGTGGTCCAGGCGCATGATGCCGCCGGGACGCAGGTCGATCGGTGTCGGTGCGCCCATTCCGAACCACCGGCCGACGTGCTCGGGCTCGGTGAGGACGGACCACACCCGCTCCACGGGAGCGGCGATGCTGATCTCCCGCTCGACGCGGTCATCGGTACCGGACATGAGAGGAACCTCCTCCACTCGATCAACACGATCAGCTTGTGCAACTCAAGGGTTGCACTATGAGGTCCCCGGTGCAACCGAAGGGTTGCGTGAACGTCGGCCGGGTCGTGAGAGCACGAGAGAGCCGGGATGCACGGAGCGTCCCGGCCCTCTCGCGTGATCGGCGCTGTCAGTGGCCGCGTGCGACCACGAGCCCGAGGGTGACCAGGCCCAGCACCACCCAGCCGAACCAGAGCCATCCATTGCTTCCGAGCGCTGCGGTGTACGCGGTCACCACGACCAGCGCACCTACCGTGACCACACCCATCGTCTTCGCGGATCCGGACATATGCGTCTCCTCCCGGCCAAGACCGTGGACGCCATAGTCGCCCGTGAAGGGGGGTTCGCGCTACTGCCCGCGGGTCTGGAGCGAAGCGAGATACGCGTTGTACGCCGCCAGTTCCTTGTCACCGTCCCGGTCGGCGGCCCGGTCGGAGCGCCGCGCCTGGCGCTGTTCCGAGCGGTACCACTGGTAGACCAGGGCGATCAGGACCAGTACGGACGGGATCTCGCTGAAGGCCCACGCGATGCCGCCCGCCGCGCTCTGGTCGGTGAGCGCGTCGATGCCCAGCGACGCCGGAGGGTCGAGGTACGCGTCGACCATCGGCTCGCTCGCCATCATCAGCGCGATACCGAAGAAGGCATGGAACGGCATCCCGGCGAACAGCTCCAGCATCCGCATCACATAACCGGGCCTGTTCGGCCCCGGGTCCACCCCCATGATCGGCCAGAAGAAGACCAGACCGACCGCCAGGAAGTGCACCATCATCGTGATGTGCCCGGCCCTCGAGCCCATGAGGAAGTCGAAAAGCGGTGTGAAATAGAGCCCGTACAGGCTCGCGATGAAGAGCGGGATGGTGAAGGCGGGGTGCGAGACGGCCTGCACGAACCGGCTGTGCAGCAGCACGAGCAGCAGTTCGCGCGGACCCTTGCGGCCCCGCCGGCTCGCCACCGGCAGTGCGCGCAGTGCCAGCGTCACCGGAGCGCCGAGCAGCAGCAGGATCGGCGAGACCATGCTGATGATCATGTGCTGGACCATGTGCACGCTGAACATGACCATGCCGTAGTCGTTCAGCTTCGTACACATCGTCACGGCGATCGTCAGCACACCGAGGGCGAAGGAGACGGTACGCCCCGGGGACCAGCTGTCCCCGCGCCGGCGCAGTCGCAGCACACCCCAGCCGTACAGGGCGAGCCCCAGCAGACAGCCGATCAGGAAGAAGTAGTCGGGGGAGTACTGGAGACCGCGCCCCAGCGTGAACGGCGGCAGATCCATCGTCATGCCGTGCCCGCCGTGATCCATTCGCGCTCTCCTGTGGGGCCGTCCTGCCGCGTGCCACTCGTGCCGCGTACCGCGTGTGGGCATACCGCGTGTGGCGCGTACCGCTTGTCTGGTTCGTACCGCTGTGGATTCGTACCGCTTGTCCGCACCAGAGTAGAACCGCCCCCGGTCGCGGCTGCGACCGGGGGCGGTTCCGTGGGGCGTTCTCAGGCGGTCAGAGCACGCACTCCGCCTCGGCGTACCGCTCCGCGGGCACCGTCTTGAGCGTCTGCACCGCTTCCGCCAGCGGCACCATCACGATGTCCGTACCGCGCAGCGCCGTCAGCATGCCGAACTCCTCGCGGTGCACCGCCTCCACGGCGTGCCAGCCGAAGCGGGTCGCGAGGACGCGGTCGTACGCCGTCGGGGTGCCGCCGCGCTGCACGTGGCCGAGTATCACCGGTCGCGCTTCCTTGCCCAGCCGCTCCTCCAGCTCGATGGAGAGCTGCCTGGCGACCCCCGCGAAGCGCTCGTGGCCGTAGATGTCCTTGGCGCCGACGTCGAACTCCATCGAGCCCTCACGCGGTTTCGCGCCCTCCGCGACGACCACGATGGCGAACCGCTTGCCCGCCGAGAACCGCTTGCCGACCAGCGTGGCCAGCTCGCCGATGTCGAAGGGCCGCTCGGGTACGACGATGGCGTGGGCGCCCGCCGCCATGCCGGAGTGCAGGGCGATCCAGCCCGTGTTGCGGCCCATGACCTCGACGATCAGCACACGCTGGTGGGATTCGGCGGTGGTCTTCAGCCGGTCCAGCGCGTCGGTGGCGACACCGACGGCCGTGTCGAAACCGAAGGTCACATCGGTCGACGCGATGTCGTTGTCGATGGTCTTCGGCACACCGACGATCGGCAGCCCGGCCTCGGAGAGCAGGCTGGCGGCCTTGAGGGTGCCCTCCCCGCCGATCGGGATGATCGCGTCGAGACCGAGGTCGGCCACATGGCCCCTGGCTCGCTCCACCCCGTCACGCAGGTGTGCGGGCTGGACACGGGAGGAGCCGAGGATGGTCCCGCCGAGGGCGAGGATGCCACCGACCGCCTCAAGATCGAGCTTGCGGTAGTCGCATTCCAGGAGGCCCTTCCAGCCGTCGTGGAAGCCGATCACCTCGTCGCCGTGGTCGACGACCGCGCGGTGGACGACCGACCTGATCACGGCGTTGAGGCCGGGACAGTCGCCGCCTGAGGTGAGCACACCAATTCGCATTGCCCGGACTACCTTCGCAAAAAGTGGGCCGACGTCCGGACCGCTTTGTCCGGACCCGATCACCGTCAGCCTACCGGCGCACCGGCGGGGGGCCGAACCCGGCGTCCGACTGCTGGACAGGCCCCCTGCGGTGCTTACGCGGGCTGCGTCGCCGCCGTGATGCGCTCGTTCCGCAGCGCGTCGTACCACCGGTCGTCGGTGGGCGGCAGCGCGTTGACATCGAGGGCCAGCTTCAGGAGCAGGTCCGCGATGTGCGGGTTACGGGCCATGACGGGACCGTGCATGTACGTACCGAAGACGGTGTCGTTGTACGCGCCCTCCGTGCCGTCCCCGGTGCCGTTGCCCCGGCCCAGCGAGACCCGCGCGAACGGCCGGGCAGCGGGGCCCAGGTGTGTGATGCCCTGGTGGTTCTCGAACCCGGTCAGCGGCGGCAGGCCGAGACGCGGGTCGATGTCGCCCAGTACGTCACCGACGCACCGCTCGCCCTCGCCCCGGGTCGAGACCACGTCGAGCAGTCCGAGCCCCGCCTCGCGCTCGCCGAGGTCGTTCACGAACTCGTGGCCGAGGATCTGGTAGCCGGCGCACACCGAGAACACGATGGCGCCGTTGGAGACGGCCCTGCTGAGCCCGCCGTCACGGCGCAGCCGCTCCGCGGCCAGCCGCTGCGGCCTGTCCTCGCCGCCGCCGATCAGATAGATGTCGCCGGAGGTGGGCACGGGCTGGTCGCTGCGCACGTCCACCCGGGTCACATTCAGGCGGCGCTGCCGGGCCCGGCGCTCCACCACCAGGGCGTTGCCCTGGTCCCC
This sequence comes from Streptomyces sp. NPDC088725, assembly GCF_044751305.1. Taxonomy (NCBI): domain Bacteria; kingdom Bacillati; phylum Actinomycetota; class Actinomycetes; order Kitasatosporales; family Streptomycetaceae; genus Streptomyces; species Streptomyces sp. NPDC088725. The sequence goes on along the minus strand of NZ_JBIVLO010000011.1, from coordinate 82,096 downwards.
GTACGTGCTCAGCAGGTCCGGGTAGATCCACACCAGGCGCAGGCTGTTGTTACTCATGCTCGCTCGTCCTTCATGAGGGCCGGCTTCAAGGGGTCCATCGTGGTGTCTCAATTGCCCACGCGGCGGCGCAGGTCCTGGAACGAGGTGTAGTTGGCGATCGCCTCGATCCGTCCGGGCGGTGCCATCTGTACGGCCTCGTCGGCGGTCTCGCAGACCCGGAAGTCGAGGCCCGCCACTTCGAGACGCACGGCGAGGTCCATCTTCCTGTCACCGATGACGAAGATCGGGTGACCGGCGAGCCGCGTGTAGTCGACGTCCCACAGCCACGACGTGTCCGTCCCGTCCGCGCCACGGGCGTTGACGGCGAGGATGACGGGCGTCGGCGGCCCGTCGATCAGGGAGAACGTCTCCAGCCAGCCCGCCGGGTTCTTCGCCAGCAGCAGTCGCAGATCGCGGCCGAGGAACGACACCACGTCGTACCGTCCCGCCACGGCCTGCACCCGGTACATCCGCTCCAGGGCCACCTGCGGCGGCACCCCGAACGTCGCGGCGACCGCGGCGGACGTCGCGGCGTTCGCCTTGTTGGCGCGGCCCGGCAGCTGCAGATGGATCGGCCAGGCCGAGCCGTGCGGGTCGAGTACGTGGTCGCCGTGCAGCGCCCAGCTCGGAGCGGGTCTGCGGAATCCGCACTCGCCGCAGAACCAGTCGTCGCCGGGGCGCTGCATCACACCGCCGCAGGACGGGCACGACCAGGCGTCGTCCTTCCACTCCTGGCCCGCGGCCACCCACACCACATTGGGGGAGGAGGAGGCCGCCCAGACGATCAGCGGGTCGTCCGCGTTGGCGATGACGACCGCCTTCGTACCGGCAAGTCCCTCCCGCCACTTCTCGGCGAGCATGCGGGTCTCCGCGGCGCGGTCGAGCTGGTCGCGGGAGAGGTTGAGCAGCGCGATCGCCTTCGGCGTCGTGTCGCGTGCCACTCCGGCGAGGTACTTCTCGTCCACCTCGATCACGCCGTACCTGGCCTCGGAGCCGCCCGCCAGCGCCGACGTGATGCCGGCCGGCATATTGGCGCCCAGGGCGTTGGAGACCACAGGTCCCGCCGCGCCCAGTGCCTCGGCGATCAGCCGGGTGGTCGTGGTCTTGCCGTTCGTCGCCGACACGAGAATGACATCGAGGTGTTGCGCCAGCCGCCCCAGCAAATCGGGGTCGAGTCTGAGCGCCACCTTCCCGCCGATCACCGAGCCGCTGCCGCGGCCGGCCGCGCGCGACACCGCCGCAGCCGCCTTGCCCGCCGTCACGGCCAGCTTGGCCCGCGGCGACAGCGGGTCCGTGTTGCCTGACATCGTCCTTGGTCCTCCTCGCATCGGTCCGTGGGTCAGCCTATCGAGATCCGGCCAGGGGCCCGAACCGTGGCACCGGCAGAAGGCAGAGGTCACCGAGGACCGTACCCTGACCGTCATGCGAAAACGTCCGATCCCCGGCGCCGCCGGGCGAGTACGAGCCATGAGGATGCTCGGCGATCCGGTGCTCCACGCCCCGTGCGAACCCGTGACCCGCTTCGGTCCCGAACTGGCCGCCCTGGTCGACGACCTGTTCGCGACGATGTACGCGGCACGCGGTGTGGGACTGGCGGCGAACCAGATCGGTGTTCCTCTGCGGGTGTTCGTCTACGACTGCCCCGACGACGAGGACGTCCGCCATCTCGGACACCTCGTCAACCCCCGGCTGACCGCGGCGGACGGCCTCGTCCTGCGCGGCCCGGAGGGCTGCCTCTCGCTGCCGGGCATCGAGGCGGGGACGGAGCGGTACGACCACGCCGTGGTGGAGGGCGTGACGGTGGAAGGTGAGCCGGTACGGATCGAGGGCTCCGGGTTCTTCGCGCGCTGTCTGCAGCACGAGTGCGACCATCTCGAAGGGACCGTCTACCCCGACCGGCTGACCGGGTGGCGCCGGGCGAGGACACTCCGTACGGCGCACCGCGCCCCCTGGAGCCGGAGCTGAGCTCCGGGAGCGGGAGCTGAGCCTCCGGGCCCGCGTAACGGCGGCTCAGGCGTGTGCGGGACCGTGATCCCCGGGAGGCGGGCGGCTCAGAACCCCGGGCCGTCCGGGCGGTTGCCCGCCTCGGCCAGCCTTCCCCACAGCAGGTCTGCCAGACTGCGTACCAACTGCTCGCGTGAACAAGGGCGTTCGCCGAGCCACCAGTCACCTGCCGCGTGCATCATGCCGACGATGCCATGGCCCCAGACCCGCGCCAACTGCGCGCTTTCCGGGCCGAGTTCGACCCGTTCTTCAATGACCTTGGCCAGTTCCTCGCCGAGACGCCGCAGCAGCGGCGCCGAGTGGCGGCCCATGTCGAAGCCCTGCTCGGGCAGGGTGTCCTCCGGATGCATCAGGAAGCGGTAGACCTGCGGACGCGCCTCGATCGCGGCGAGATAGGTGTCGAGGGTCGCCTCGACCCGCCGGCGGCGGTCGGCGGGCGCGTCGAGCGCGGCACGCAGGGCCAGCAGCAGCCCGTCGGTGTGGCGCTTGGCGAGCGCGCGGTACAGGCCGCCCTTGTCGCCGAAATGCCGGTAGAGGATCGGCTTGGTGATGCCGGCCTCGGCGGCGATGGCGTTCATGGACGCCCCGGGACCGTCCCTGAGCACCACCCGGTCCGCGGCCTCCAGGAGCTGTCGCCGTCTCTCCTTCGTCGACCGCTGCTGCTCGGCCTGCTGTGTGGTGCTCATCGTGCTCTCCCCGCCCTGCGATGTCCGTGACGCCTTGGCAACGTAACACCCTGTCCGCCCGCGACGCGGACCGGACCGTGATCGGTTGACACCGGCTACTTGCGAGTAACAGACTGCTGTTACCGTAAGTAACGCATGTGCAGACGGATGAAGTCACCGCAGCTGGAGGGCAACATGGCCGAGTTCACGCTCGAACTCAACGATGACCAGAAGCAGGTCCGTGACTGGCTTCACGGCTTCGCCGCGGACGTCGTCCGACCGGCGGCCGCCGAGTGGGACGAGCGCGAGGAGACACCCTGGCCGGTGATCCAGGAGGCCGCCAAGATCGGTGTCTACTCCCTCGACTTCTACGCCCAGCAGTACTTCGACCCCACGGGCCTCGGCCTCCCTGTGGTGATGGAGGAGCTGTTCTGGGGCGACGCCGGAATCGGCCTGTCGATCGTCGGTACGGGGCTGGCCGCCGTCGGCGTCCTCGCCAACGGTACCGACGAACAGATCGGCACCTGGGTGCCGCAGATGTACGGCGACGCGAACGACGTGAAGCTCGCCGCGTTCTGCTCCTCGGAACCCGACGCGGGCTCCGACGTCTCCGCCATGCGCACCCGCGCCGTGTACGACGAGGCGAAGGACGAGTGGGTGCTCAACGGCACCAAGACCTGGGCGACCAACGGCGGCATCGCCAACGTCCATGTCGTGGTCGCCGTCGTCGACCCGGAGCTGGGCACGAAGGGCCACGCGTCCTTCATCGTCCCGCCCGCCACCCCGGGGCTGTCCCAGGGACAGAAGTTCAGGAAGCACGGCATCCGCGCCTCCCACACCGCCGAGGTCGTCCTCGAAGACGTCCGTGTCCCCGGCGACTGCCTGCTCGGCGGCAAGGAGAAGCTGGACGAGCGGCTGGCCAGGGCCCGCGAGCGGGCCGCGTCGCCCGGCGGCGAGCGCGTGAAGAACGCGGCCATGGCCACCTTCGAGGCGTCACGCCCGGCCGTCGGCGCGATGGCGGTGGGCACCGCGCGCGCCGCCTACGAGGTCGCTCTCGACTACGCCAGGACCCGCAGCCAGTTCGGCCGGCCGATCATCGACAACCAGGGCGTCGCCTTCCAGCTCGCCGACATGCGCACCCACATCGACGCCGCACGGCTGCTGGTCTGGCGGGCCTCCTGGATGGCGGCCACGGGCAAGCCGTTCACCTCCGCCGAGGGCTCCATGTCGAAGCTGTACGCGAGCGAGACCGCGAAGAAGGTCACCGCGCAGGCCGTACAGATTCTGGGCGGCAACGGGTTCACCCGCGAATACCCGGTGGAGCGCATGCACCGGGACGCCGCGATCTACACGATCTTCGAAGGGACGAGCGAGATCCAGCGCCTGGTGATCGCCCGCACGCTGTCGGGAATGCCGATCCGCTAGGGCCTGTCCGGCACATAGCGCCGTCCCCCGAAGGGTGGGGCTCGCGGCGTCTGGTGCGTGCATCGCAAGGCGGAGGATCGCCCGCGTACTGGACGCACTCGGGCGACTCCGACCACGCGGCGAGTGTGCGTGCCAGGCGTCGCGAGCCAGGCGGGATTTGTACAGACAGACCCTGGATCCCGGTACGGCTCCGCCCCCGGTCCCCGCGCGGACCGGGGGCAGAGCCTTCGGCAGGTCAGGCCGGGAGCTGCGCCTCGATGGCCGCGACGACCTCGGGGGCCTCGGGCTCCGTGCCGGGCCGGATCCGGGCGACGACCTCACCCTTCGGGGAGATCAGGAACTTCTCGAAGTTCCAGCCGACATCGCCGGCGGCGCCCTCGGCGTCGGCGGTCTTCGTCAGCTCCGCGTACAGCGGGTGCCGGGTCTCCCCGTTCACATCCGTCTTCGCCAGCAGCGGGAAGCTGACGCCGTACGTCGCCGAGCAGAACGTCTGGATCTCCTCGGCGGTGCCCGGCTCCTGGCCCGCGAACTGGTTGCTCGGTACGCCGAGAACGGTGAAGCCCCGCTCGCCGTACTGCTGCTGGAGCCGCTCCAGACCCGCGTACTGCGGTGTGAGGCCGCACTTCGACGCGACGTTCACCACGAGGACGGCCTTGCCCTCGTAGGCGGCCAGGGAGGTGGGCTCGCCGGAGAGAGTGTGCAGCGGGATGTCGTACAGGCTCATCGATGTCTCCTTGGTACGGGCGTTCTCTGTCGGTGATATACCCGGCGGCGGAGCGCCGCCACCACCGGTACGGCTGATGTGCCTACCGCGCGGTGGACGGTGCGGCGGTCTGCACGGCGGTGTGCGGCCGGAACAGCCCCTCCTGCACGACGGAGACCAGCAGCCGGCCCTCCCGGTCGTAGATCCGGCCGCGGGCCAGCCCCCGGCCGCCCGTGGCGATCGGGGACTCCTGGTCGTACAGAAACCACTCGTCCGTGCGGAACGGGCGGTGGAACCACATCGCGTGGTCCAGCGACGCCATGTCGAAGCCCCGCGGCCCCCACAGCGGCTCCACCGGAATCCGTACCGCGTCCAGCAGCGTCATGTCGCTCGCGTAGGTCAACGCGCAGGTGTGCACCAGTGGATCATCGCCCAGCGGGCCCACCGCGCGCATCCACACCGCGCTGCGCGCGTCGGTGTCCTTGATCTCCTCCCGCGTCCAGCGCAGCCGGTCGACGTACCTGATGTCGAAAGGCTGCCTGCGGGCCATCCGCTCCAGCGCCGTCGGCAGCTCGCCGAGATGCTCGCGTACCTCGTCGGACACCGACGGCAGGGTCTCCGGATCGGGGAAGTCGAGGCGCGGCGGCAACTGGTGCTCGAAGCCGCCCGGTTCCGGCAGGTGGAAGGAGGCCGTCAGATTGAAGATCGTGCGGCCCTGCTGGACGGCGGTGACCCGGCGGGTCGTGAACGACCGTCCGTCCCTGACGCGTTCGACCTGATAGACGATCGGGACACCGGGCGTGCCGGGCCGCAGGAAGTACGCGTGCAGCGAGTTGACGGGACGGTCCCCGTCGGTGGTACGTCCAGCCGCGACCAGCGCCTGCCCGGCCACCTGCCCGCCGAAGACCCGTTGCAGGGATTCGTCGGGGCTGCGGCCGCGGAAGATGTCGACCTCGATCCGCTCCAGATCGAGCAGATCGACAAGCCGCTCGGCGGGATTTGTCATGGTGCGGTTTCCTCCGGTGTGGTGGCGGGTCCAGGCCGTGTCTTCAAAGTGGCGTCTGGCCGGAGGCCCCGCCCTCCGGGCGGACGACGCCACTTTGAAGACACGACCTAGAGCTGGCCCACGGCGGTGACACGGAGGACGGCAAGGCCCTCCTCGTCGGAGGCCGCGAGGTCGACCTCCGCGCTGATGCCCCAGTCGTGGTCGCCGTTCGGGTCGGCGAACGTCTGCCGTACGCGCCACAGGCCGTGTTCGGGGTCCTCCTCGATGGCGAGCAGCTTCGGGCCGCGCGCGTCGGGGCCCGTGCTCATGTCCTCGTACTCGTCCCAGTACGCGTCCATCGCCTCGCCCCACCGGTCCGCGTCCCAGCCCGACTCGCCGTCCATCTCGCCCAGTTCGCCGACCTTGTCGAGGGCGGCCAGCTCCACGCGGCGGAACATCGCGTTGCGCACGAGGACGCGGAAGGCGCGGGCGTTGCCCGTGACCGGCCTGACCTGATCGGCCTTCTCCTGCGCCTGTTCGGCCGTCTCCACCTCGGGGTTGGCCAGCTGCTCCCACTCGTCGAGAAGGCTGGAGTCGACCTGCCGGACCATCTCGCCGAGCCAGGCCGTCAGATCCTCCAGATCCTCCGACTTCAGGTCGTCGGGGATGGTGTGTTCGAGCGCCTTGTAGGCGCCCGCCAGATACCGCAGCACGATGCCCTCGGTGCGGGCCAGCTCGTAGTGGGACGTGAACTCCGTGAACGTCAGAGCCCGTTCGTACATGTCCCGGATCACGGACTTGGGCGACACGGGATGGTCGCCGACCCACGGGTGGCTCGTGCGGTACGTGTTGTAGGCGTGGACCAGCAGCTCTTCGAGGGGCTTCGGGTACGTGACCTCCTGAAGCCGCTCCATCCGCTCCTCGTACTCGATACCGTCCGCCTTCATCGCCCCGACCGCCTCGCCGCGCGCCTTGTTCTGCTGGGCGGCGAGGATCTGGCGCGGGTCGTCCAGCGTGGACTCCACGACCGAGACCATGTCCAGAGCGTACGAAGGGGATTCGGGGTCCAGCAGTTCGAACGAGGCCAGGGCGAACGTCGAAAGCGGCTGGTTCAGCGCGAAGTTCTGCTGCAGGTCCACGGTGAGCCGGACGATACGGCCCTCCGCGTCCGGAGTCTCCAGCCGCTCGACCACTCCGCCGTCCAGCAGCGAACGGTAGATGGCGATGGCCCGCCGGATGTGCCGCAGCTGCTGCCTGCGCGGCTCGTGGTTGTCCTCCAGCAGATGCCGCATCGCCTCGAACGCGTTGCCGGGACGGGCGATGACGGCGAGCAGCATGGTGTGCGAGACCCGGAACCGGGAGGTCAGCGGCTCGGGGTCGGAACCGATGAGCTTGTCGAAGGTCGTCTCCGACCAGGCCACGAACCCCTCGGGCGCCTTCTTGCGCACCACCTTGCGGCGCTTCTTGGGATCGTCGCCGGCCTTGGCGAGCGCCTTCTCGTTCTCGACCACATGCTCCGGCGCCTGTGCCACGACCAGCCCCGTGGTGTCGAATCCGGCGCGCCCGGCCCGGCCGGCGATCTGGTGGAACTCCCGTGCGCGCAGCGTGCGTACACGCGTGCCGTCGTACTTGGTGAGCGCGGTGAACAGCACCGTGCGGATGGGGACGTTGACCCCGACCCCGAGGGTGTCCGTACCGCAGATGACCTTCAACAGGCCTGCCTGGGCCAGCTTCTCGACCAGCCGCCGGTACTTCGGCAGCATGCCCGCGTGGTGCACGCCGATGCCGTGGCGCACGTAACGCGAGAGATTGCGGCCGAACTTGGTGGTGAAGCGGAAGTTGCCGATGAGATCGGCGATCTTGTCCTTCTCCTCGCGCGTGCACATGTTGATGCTCATCAGCGACTGCGCCCGCTCCACGGCGGCGGCCTGCGTGAAGTGCACGATGTAGACCGGCGACTGCCTGGTCTCCAGCAGCTCGGTCAGCGTCTCGGTGATCGGCGTGAGGCGGTACTCGTAGAACAGCGGGACCGGGCGGGTCGCGGACCGTACGACGGAGGTGGGCCTGCCCGTGCGGCGGGTCAGGTCCTCCTCGAAGCGGGACACGTCCCCGAGCGTCGCCGACATCAGGATGAACTGGGCCTGCGGCAGCTCCAGGATCGGGATCTGCCACGCCCAGCCGCGGTCCGGCTCCGCGTAGAAGTGGAACTCGTCCATGACGACCTGGCCGATGTCGGCGTACTTCCCGTCGCGCAGGGCGATGGAGGCGAGTACCTCGGCGGTGCAGCAGATCACCGGCGCGTCCGCGTTGACGGAGGCGTCGCCGGTGAGCATGCCGACGTTCTCGGTGCCGAAGAGCTTGCACAGGTCGAAGAACTTCTCGGAGACCAGCGCCTTGATCGGCGCGGTGTAGAAGGTGACCTTGTCCTGGGCGAGCGCGGCGAAGTGCGCGCCGGCCGCGATCAGGCTCTTCCCGGATCCTGTGGGCGTGGACACGATCACGTTCGCCCCGGACACCACCTCGATCAGAGCCTCCTCCTGGGCCGGATAGAGCGTGATGCCCTGGCCCTCGGCCCAGGTGGAGAAAGCCTCGAAGAGGGTGTCGGGGTCGGCGTCCGGCGGCAGCTGATCGATAAGGGTCACCACCCCATCTTGCCTGCCTTCTGCCCCCGGAGGGGAACCGGATGTGGGACCGAAGATCATGAGGGATACGCTGGCGTGTCAACTGAGCCTGTACACAACAGCAATGGGGCGGATACGACCATGATGGGACCGGCACACTCTTTGTCAGGGGCGGCGGCCTGGCTGGGGGCAGGAGCCGTGGCCTCCGCAACCGGCTATCCGATGCCGTGGCCCGTACTGGTCGTCGGCGCGCTGATCTGCGCCGGCGCCGCGCTCGCCCCCGACCTCGACCACAAGGCCGCGACGATCTCGCGGGCGTTCGGTCCTGTGTCGAAGAGAATGTGCGAGATCGTCGACAAGCTGTCGCACGCCACGTACAAGGCGACCCGGATGAAGGGCGACTCCGCCAGCAGGAAAGGCGGTCACCGCACCCTGACCCACACCTGGCTCTGGGCTGTCCTCGTGGGCGCGGGCGCTTCGGCGATGGCGATCTTCGGCGGGCGCTGGGCGGTGCTGTTCATCCTCTTCGTGCACATGGTGCTCGCGGTGGAGGGCCTGCTCTGGCGGGCCGCGCGGGTCTCCAGCGACATCCTGGTCTGGCTGCTCGGCGCGACGAGCGCCTGGAGCCTGGCGAACACCCTGGACCAGCCGGGCAACGGCGCGGACTGGCTCTTCACCGGGCCGGGCCAGGAGTACATGTGGCTCGGCCTGCCGATCATCCTCGGCGCGCTGGTCCACGACATCGGTGACGCCATCACGGTCTCGGGCTGCCCGATCCTGTGGCCCATACCGGTGGGCCACAAGCGGTGGTACGCCCTGGGCACGCCGAAGGTGATGCGGTTCAAGGCGGGCGCCTGGGTGGAGAACAAGGTGCTGATGCCGGCGTTCATGGTGGTCGGTGGCCTGTGCGGAGTGGTGGCGATGGGCTGGGTCTGAGCCGGCGCGGGGGTACCGGTGGTCCCGGCACCCCCACAGCGGTCGCGCGCCGCAGATCCGGCTCGCTCAGCAGGACTGGTGGACGTGCCCGTCCGTGCCGGCGGGGCCGACCTCGCGGTCGCGCAGGGTCAGGGACAGCTCTGCTCCCCAGGCCCGACAGGCGGCGGTGAAATCCTTCTTCACGTACTCGACGTCGAAGATCCTGGCGTCGTAGGCGTCGCTGAACTCACCGCACTCGTCGTAGCGTCCGCATTCCTCGACCACGGCGAAGTCGAAGCCGATGTCCCCGTGCTGCGGCAGCAGACCGGCGGTGTTCTTCTGAGCGATGGCCAGGTGCCGCCGGTGCGCGCGGGCGGCCAGGAGCCGGGCGAAGGCGGCCGCGTGCCGGCGGGTGAGCCTGCCGCCGGACCGCTCGTAGGAGTCGAGGTTGTCCGGTTCCACCGCGTCGTAGCCCGCGGTGGCGCAGCCGTCGATCCAGGGACCGACGACATCCATCAGGGCCTGGCGTTTCGCCGGGGTGGAGATGTCGAGCAGCGGCTCGTCCCAGTCCTCGTCGACGATCAGGTCTCCGTCATCGTTCCGCAGGAGCAGGTCCGGGTGGTGTTTGCGCCACCAGGTGACGGCTTCACCGGGCTGCGTCTGGAAGGCGTTGACGTAGCAGATGTTGTAGAGCCCGCCGACGGGCTTTTCGCCGCGGTCGCGGGACACGGCCCGGACAGTCTCTGAGGGCGGGTACGCGCCGCCGAGCTGGTAGTCGAAACCGACGTTCGCGGCCGGCACCCGTACCTTCGCCGGACCACCGGAACCGCTGCCGGCGGGTCCGGGCGCAGGCCGCGATCCGGCGGCGGAACACGCGGTGGCAAGGGCCGCGAGTACGACCATGACGGCGACAGCGGCGCGGGCTGGGCGAAGAGGCACGGAGGCAGCCTACGGGCGGGCCGCGTCCCGATCGGTCTCGGCCGACCCTCCCGATGTCAGTGGTGGCTGCCACACTCAAGCCGTTCCCGACAGAGGAAGGCAGACCATGACCGCCACACCTGCCCCCCAGCGCATATAGGGGCCGGCGCCGCGCCGGCTCAGTCGTGCCAGGAACGCCACAGCGCCGCGTACGCGCCGTCCGCCGTGACCAGGTCGTGGTGGCTGCCCAGCTCGGTGATCCGGCCGCGCTCCACCACCGCGATCACATCCGCGTCGTGCGCGGTGTGCAGCCGGTGCGCGATCGCCACGACCGTACGGCCGTCGAGCACCCGGGCCAGCGAGCGCTCCAGGTGCCTGGCCGCGCGCGGGTCGAGCAGGGACGTCGCCTCGTCCAGGACCAGGGTGTGCGGGTCCGCGAGCACCAGCCTGGCCAGCGCGATCTGCTGAGCCTGGGCCGGGGTCAGGGCCGTGCCCCCGGAACCGACTTCCGTGTCCAGGCCGTTGTCGAAGGCGCGCGCCCAGCCGTCCGCGTCGACCGCCGTGAGCGCCGCCCACAGCTCCGTGTCCGCCGCGCCCGTACGGGCCAGCAGCAGATTGTCGCGCAGCGAGCCGACGAAGACGTGATGCTCCTGGTTGACCAGGGCAACATGCTGCCGCACTCGCTCCGCCGGCATCCGGGACAGCTCCGCGCCGCCCAGGGTGACGCTGCCCGTGCGGGGGCCGTACAGCCCGGCGAGCAGCCGTCCCAGCGTCGACTTGCCGGCGCCCGACGGGCCGACCAGCGCGAGCCGGGTGCCCGGCGGGACGTCCAGCGAGACCTGGTGGAGGACGTCGACGCCCTCCCGGTAGCCGAAGCTGACCTCGTCCGCGCCGACGGTCCTTCCGTCCGGCACCACCGTCTCGTCGCCCGCTTCCGGCTCGATCTCGCGCACGCCGACGAGGCGGGCGATCGACACCTGCGCGACCTGGAGTTCGTCGTACCAGCGCAGGATCAGGCCGACCGGGTCCACCAGCATCTGGGCGAGGAGCGCGCCCGTGGTCAGCTGCCCGATGCCGATCCAGCCCTGGAGGACGAAGACCCCGCCGATGACCAGCACGGCGAGGAAGATCGTCGTGTGCGTGAGGTTGACGACCGGGAACAGCACCGACCGGAGGAAGAGTGTGTACCGTTCCCACGCCGACCACTGGCGGATACGTTCCTCCGACAGCGCCACCCTGCGCCCGCCGAGGCGGTGCGCCTCGACGGTGCGCCCGGCGTCGACCGTCTCGGCGAGCGCGGAGGCGACAGCCGCGTAACCCGCCTCCTCCGCGCGGTACGCCGAGGGCGCCCGCTTGAAGTACCAGCGGCAGCCGGTGATCAGCAGCGGCAGCGCGATGAGGACCGCGAGCGCCAGCGGCGGCGCGGTGACGGTGAGCGCGCCCAGCAGCACGATCACCCAGACGACGCCGATCGCGAGCTGCGGCACCGCCTCGCGCATGGCGTTCGCCAGCCGGTCGATGTCGGTGGTGATCCGGGACAGCAGGTCCCCCGTCCCGGCCCGTTCGAGCACACCGGGCGGCAGCCCGACGGCCCTGACGAGGAAGTCCTCGCGCAGATCCGCGAGCATCCGCTCGCCGAGCATCGCGCCGTGCAGCCGTACCGTCCGGGTGCACACCGTCTGGAGGACCAGCGCGACCGCGAACACCCAGGCGGTGCGCCCCAGCGGCAGTTCGCGCACCCCTTCCGACAGGTCGTCGACGATGTCGCCGAGGAGATACGGGCCCGCCATCGACGCGATCACGGAGACGGCGTTGACGGTGACCAGCAGGACGAACGCGGTACGGTGCCGCCGCAGCAGCCCGCCCACGTAGGCCCGTACCGTCGCCGGTGTCCCGACGGGCAGGGTCGTCGCCGAGCGCGGGGCCGCCGCGTCGTGGTCCGGTGGTGCCAGGCCGATCATGCTGTCTCCCCGATCTCTTCGCGTGTCGGCGCCAGTTCCGTCTCCAGGATCTGTCCCCGCGGCTCCATGACCTGTTCCTGCTCGGTCTCGCGCGTGACGACCTCCCGGTAGCGGCGGTCCGCGCGCACCAGTTCGCGGTGCGCGCTCACGGCCGCGACCGCGCCCTCGTGGACGAGCACCACGCGGTCCGCGGCGTCGAGCAGCAGCGGGGAGGAGGAGAACACCACGGTCGTACGCCCCGCCCGCAGCTTCTTCAGGCCCACCGCGATCCGGGCCTCCGTGTGCGAGTCCACGGCGGACGTCGGCTCGTCGAGCACCAGCACCTCCGGATCGGTCACCAGCGAGCGGGCCAGTGCGAGACGCTGGCGCTGCCCGCCGGAGAGCGAGCGGCCGCGCTCGGTGATCCGCGCGCCCATCGGGTCCCCGCTGCCGCCCGGTGACGCCTGCGCGAGCGCGTCCAGTACGTCGCCGCACCGCGCGGCGGCCAGCGCCTCGCGGATGCGGACGGAGCCCGAGCCCGGTACGTCGAGCAGCTCCGCCAGCGTCCCCGAGAGCAGGACCGGATCCTTGTCCTGGACGAGCACGCGAGCACGCGCGGTGCTCAGCGGCAGATCGTCCAGCGCCACCCCGCCGAGCAGCACGGACGCGCCGCCTGCCGTCTCCTCGCCGGCCGGGTGCCCGCCCAGTCGCTCGGCGAGCCGGCCGGCCGCGTCCGGGTCGCCGCACACCACGGCGGTCAGCTGTCCCGCCGGGGCGAGCAGTCCGGTCACCGGGTCGTGCAGATCGCCGGCGGGACGCGCCGTGGTCTCGTCGGCGCCGGTCGTACCGCCGGGTCCGCCGGCCGCGCTGTCGTACGACGTGCGCCGCAGCGCCAGCACGCGCGCCGCGCGTTTCGCGGAGGGACGGGAGAAGGAGTACGCCATGGCGATCTCCTCGAACCGCCCCAGCGGGAACAGCATCAGCGTCACCGTGCTGTAGACAGTCACCAGCGCGCCCACGCCGATACGTCCGTCCAGCGCGAGGTGGGCGCCGTACCAGACCACCGAGATCAGCATGATGCCGGGAAGCAGGACCTGGCCGGCCGAGATCAGCGACCACATACGGGCGCTGTGGACCGCCGCCTGACGTACCTCCTGCGAGGCGGCGCGGTACCGGCCGAGGAACAGTTCCTCGCCGCCGATGCCCCGCAGGACCCGGAGCCCGGCGACGGTGTCCGAGGCCAGTTCCGTCGCCCTGCCCGCCTTCTCCCGCTGTACGTCGGCGCGTTGAGTGGCGACGGGGAGCAGAGGCAGCATGGCGAGGGCGAGGACCGGCACGCCGGCGGCCACGAGCCAGCCCAGCTCGGGCAGGTAGAGGACGAGTCCCACGCAGATCAGGACGATGGTGACGGCGGCGGCCAGGAAGCGGGAGACCGCCTCCACGAACCAGCCGATCTTCTCGACGTCGCCGGTGGAGACCGCGACGACCTCGCCCGCGGCGACGCGGCGGGTCAGGGTCGAGCCCAGCTCCGCGGCCTTGCGGACCAGCAGTTGCTGGAGCCGGGCGGCGGCGGTGATCCAGTTGGTGATGGCGGTGCGGTGCAGCATCGTGTCGCCGACGGCGATCGCGACACCGAAGAGGGCGATGAGCCCGCCGCTGAGCGCGAGCCGCCTGCCGGAGCCGTCGACCACCGCCTGTACGGCGAGCCCGGCTCCGAGCGGCAGCCCCGCGACGCCCAGGTGGTGCAGCAGGCCCCACGCCAGCGCCTTGAGCTGGCCGCCCAGCTGGCCGAGCCCGAGCCACAGCAGAAAGCGCGGGCCCGACCTGACATCGGGGGTTCCTGGATCGGCGTACGGAAGATCGCGAATCTTCATGAGGTCCCATGACTGGTCGAGTGGCCCAAACCGTGCAAGGTTCGCCTTTTCGACTGTCAGGGGCAATCGCTTTTCGCCGGTGGCGCTCCGATTGAGCCAGTGGGGGCGCGGAGTCGGTCAGGGACGGTGACGGGGTCCGCCAGCGGCGGTGGCGGCGTCCTTCAGCAAGGGTGACGGTGGTGCGGGCCTCCGTCGACCAGCGCGGACAACAGGCCGCCCAGTACGTCGCGCTGCTCGGCCGTCAGGGGGGCGAGGACGCTCTCCGCGGCCGACCGGCGCGCTGCGCGCAGTGAGGTGAGGGTGTCCCTGCCGGTGTCGGTCAGCTCGATCCGGATCACCCTGCGGTTGGTCGGATCGGGTACGCGGCGGACCCACTCACTGGCCTCCAGGCCGTCGACCAGGGTCGTCACGGCGCGCGGCACCACTTCGAGGCGCTTGGCCAGATCGGCCATGCGCGGCGGCTGCTCGTAGAGGGAGAGCGCGCGCAGCAGCCTGGCCTGCGCCGGGGTGATGCCGATCGGCTCCAGGTGGCGCGTCTGGATGCGGTTGATCCGTCGGGTGAGCCGCAGCAGCTGCTCGGCCAGCATGCCGTCCGCGTCGGGGTTGTTCATGCCGGAACATTATCAGGATCTTGTTCATTGTGTACATAGGTAACTGTGAGCTAGGCTCTCAAAGTCGCCCCTGTCGCCGCCGTATTTCCTCCTGAAGGAGCCCATGAAATCCGAACTGTCCACCTGGACACCCGCGCCTCGCCCCGGCGGGAAGGCGCAGCAGCCGGAGTCGCCGCCCGAACTGCGGCGCATCTTCGGTCTCTTCCGCCCCTACCGCGGCCGGCTCGCCGTCGTCGGCCTGCTCGTCGGCGCCTCGTCGCTGGTCTCGGTCGCCTCGCCGTTCCTGCTCCGCGAGATCCTGGACACCGCGATCCCGCAGGGCCGCACGGGGCTGCTCAGCCTGCTCGCGCTCGGCATGATCCTGACCGCGATCGTCAACAGCGTCTTCGGCGTGCTCCAGACCCTGATCTCCACGACAGTCGGCCAGCGTGTCATGCACGACCTGCGCACGGCCGTCTACACGCAGTTGCAGCGCATGCCGCTCGCCTTCTTCACCAGGACCAGGACCGGTGAGGTCCAGTCCAGGATCGCCAACGACATCGGCGGCATGCAGGCCACGGTGACGTCCACCGCGACGTCGCTGGTCTCCAACCTCACGTCCGTCATCGCCACCGTCGTCGCGATGGTCGCGCTGGACTGGCGGCTCACCATCGTCTCGATGCTGCTGCTCCCGGTCTTCGTGTGGATCAGCCGCCGGGTCGGCAGCGAGCGAAAGAAGATCACCACCGAGCGCCAGCGGCTGATGGCCACCATGGCCGCCACGGTCACCGAATCGCTGTCGGTCAGCGGCATCCTCCTCGGGCGCACGATGGGGCGGGCCGATTCGCTCACCAAGTCCTTCGCCGACGAGTCCGAGCAACTGGTCGACCTCGAGGTGCGCTCCAACATGGCGGGCCGCTGGCGCATGTCGACCATCGGGATCGTGATGGCCGCCATGCCGGCCGTCATCTACTGGGTCGCGGGCCTGGCGCTCCAGACCCAGGGCCTCGCCGTCTCGATCGGTACGCTCGTCGCCTTCGTCTCGCTCCAGCAGGGCCTGTTCCGGCCCGCCGTGAGCCTGCTCGCCACCGGCGTGCAGATGCAGACGTCGCTCGCGCTCTTCCAGCGCATCTTCGAATACCTCGATCTGCCAGTGGACATCACCGAGGCGGACCACCCCGTCAGGCTCGACAAGGTCGACGGTGAAGTGCGTTTCGAGGGGGTCGGCTTCAGCTATGACGACAAGGGCGGCGCGACTCTCGACGGCATCGACCTCACGGTCCCGGCGGGCAGCAGCCTCGCCGTCGTCGGTCCCACGGGCTCGGGCAAGTCGACGCTCAGCTACCTGGTGCCCCGGCTGTACGACGTGACGGGCGGGCGGGTCATGCTCGACGGGGTCGACGTACGCGACCTGGAATTCGACACCCTCGCACGGGCCGTCGGGGTCGTGTCCCAGGAGACCTATCTGTTCCACGCCTCGGTCGCGGAGAACCTGCGGTTCGCCAAGCCGGAGGCCACGGACGAGGAGTTGGAGACGGCCGCGAGGGCGGCGCAGATCCACGACCACATCGTCTCGCTGCCCGACGGCTACGACACCCTCGTCGGTGAGCGCGGCTACCGTTTCTCCGGCGGCGAGAAGCAGCGGCTCGCGATCGCCCGCACGATTCTGCGTGATCCGCCGGTCCTGATTCTCGACGAGGCGACCAGCGCCCTCGACACCCGTACCGAACACGCCGTACAGCAGGCCATCGACGCCCTGTCCGAGGGGCGCACCACGATCACCATCGCGCACCGGCTCTCCACGATCAGGGACGCGGACCAGATCGTCGTCCTCGACGGGGGGCGGACGGCCGAGCGCGGTACCCATGAGGAACTGCTGGCGCGGGACGGGCGCTATGCCGCGCTGATCCGCAGGGACAGCAGGCCGGCCGAGCCGGTGATGTCCGGAGATCCTGGGGAGACCTCCGGTTCCGGGGCGGTTTCCGGGGCCGGTTCGGCAAGCGGGTCCGGTGGTACGGAGGCCGGCGCGCTGGCGCCCGCCGCCCCCTGAGACGCGGCAGTGCCGCCGCTTCCTGGGACGGGAAGCAGCGGCACCGCTTTCAGTGCGGGACGTGTCAGACGAGCCAGCCCACGAGGTGGACGAGACCGGCGAGCACGTTGGTGAGGATGTTCATGAGCGATTTTCTCCTTGATGCGTCATGCATGTGTGGGACTGCCACGGATGGGACTGCGCGGTCGAGGTCTGCAGCCCGTCTCCCGCGCACCACAAGAATCAGTCGCCGCAGTGGGAGAAGAGGATGAAATCCAGTGTGATCACACGTTCTGACGAACATCCGATCCTATGTTCGCGCCGTGCCCGTGTCGCCGCCCTTCAGGTGCCGGAATCGGTGGCCACTCCGGGTTAGCGTGCCCGCATGACGAACGACGTGCCCGCATGACGAACGAGCCGGGGCGGGCGAGACCCGGTCGCAGCCCCCGTCTGACCCGGCGTGGCCGCGTGGTCCTGGTGGTGGCCGCCGTGCTCGTGGTGGCGGCCGCGGTGCTCGTACCCGTCCTGCTGATGCGCGGTCGCGGCACCATGGAGCAGTCCACGCCTCTCGTAGTCCCCGAGGGCCGGCGCGCCTCGCAGGTGTACGCATCGGTCGACAACGCGCTGTCCGTCGCGCCGGGTACCACGCGCAAGGCGGTCGCGGGAGCCGGGCTCGCGCTGCCGGAGGACGCGCGGGGCAACCCCGAGGGCTATCTGTTCCCCGCCACCTATCCGGTGGTCGCGCGCACGACCCCGGGCGGGCTGCTCAGATACATGGTCGACACCGCGAACCAGCGCTTCGGGACCGGCCGCATCGGCGCCGCCGCCCGGCGTAACGGTGTCACCGTCTACGAGGCGGTGACCATCGCCAGCATCGCGCAGGCGGAGGCGGATACGAAGGCCGACATGGGCAAGGTGGCCAGGGTCATCCTCAACCGGCTCTCCCGGAAGATGGCGCTCCAGATGGACTCGACGCTCAACTACGCGCTGAACCGTTCCACGCTGGACACCGCACCGGAGGACCTGAAGACCGACAGTCCGTTCAACACCTACCTGCACAAGGGGCTGCCGCCCACGCCGATCGGGAACCCGGGGGACGAGGCGATGAACGCGGTGACGGAAGCGCCGTCCGGCGGCTGGCTCTACTTCGTCACGGTGGCACCCGGCGACACCCGTTTCGCGACCACGTACGCCGAACAGCAGAGGAACGTGCGGGAGTTCAACGAGAAGCGAAGAGGCGGGAGCGGCCGGGGCCGAGCGCGCCGCTGACCGTGTGCACCGGCCTCGGGCCGGTCCGGCCCGTCAGGCCGCCGCGGGCTCGCGTTCCAGCAGCCGCCTGATGTCCCGTACCGCCGCGCGCCCGGCCCGGTTGGCGCCGATGGTCGAGGCCGAAGGCCCGTACCCCACCAGGTGGACGCGTTCGTCCCGTGCCGCGTGCGTCCCCTCGATCCGGATTCCGCCGCCGGGCTCCCGCAGCCGCAGCGGCGCCAGGTGCTCGACGGCGGGACGGAAGCCGGTGGCCCAGAGAATGACGTCGGCCCGCACCGTCCGGCCGTCGTCCCAGACCGCGCCCTCGGGAGTGATCCGGTCGAACATCGGCAGCCGGTCGAGCACCCCCGAGGCACGTGCCCGCGCGATCGCCTCGGTCACCGGCAGCCCGGTCACCGAGACCACGCTCTGCGGCGGCAGCCCCTTGCGTACGCGTTCCTCCACGAGCGCGACGGACGCCCGCCCGTCCTCCTCGCTGAACGGTCCCTCGTGGTAGACGGGCGGCCTTCGCGTGACCCATGCCGTGTCCGCCGCCACCTCCGCGATCTCCATCAGGTGCTGGGTGCCGGACGCGCCGCCGCCGACCACGATCACCCGCAGCCCGGCGAACTCCTCGGGCCCCGGATAGTCCACGGTGTGCAACTGCCGCCCGCGGAAGGTCTCCTGGCCCGGGTAGCGGGGCCAGAAGGGGCGGTCCCAGGTGCCCGTAGCGTTGATCAGGGCCCGCGCCGACCAGGTCCCCTCCGACGTCTCGACCAGCAGCCGCCCGCCCACGCCCTCGCGGACCGTACGGACATCCACCGGTCGGCGGACGCGCAGGCCGAAGCGTTCCTCGTACGCCGTGAAGTACGCGCCGATCACCTCGGACGAGGGCCGTGCCGCGTCGGCGTCCGTGCCGACCAGCTCCATGCCGGGCAGCGCGTGCATGCCGTGGACCTTGCCGTACGTCAGCGACGGCCAGCGGAACTGCCAGGCACCGCCGGGCCGCGGCGCGTGGTCGAGCACCACGAAATCGCTATCGGGTTCGAACCCCGAGCGCCGCAGGTGGTAGGCGCTGGACAGACCTGCCTGCCCGGCGCCTATGACCACCACGTCCACGTCCTGTACCCCGAAGTCGTTCACGTTTCTACCAACAGGGACGGGTGCGCGGATCTTCCCGCTCGCCTCCATGGAGCCCGGCCGGTCAGCGGCGGAGCCCGGCCAGGTCGGCGAAGCGGCCCGGCCGGGTCAGCGGCCTCCGGCGAAGAGCAGCGGTGCGTCGCCTTCCCCTGACGTGGCTCCGCCGGGACCGGGCCGCTCTCCATCGCCGGCGAGCAGCCCGCGCGCGGCCTGCTCCGGCCGAGCGCGGGCGGCGGCGAGCGAGTGCCGCAGCCCGGTCATCGCGCCGGGCTGCGCTCCCGGCAGTCCGACGTGCCGCACCGGCCCCCCGGCCGAGTCCCAACGTGCCTCCGGTTTAGGCGAGTTGTTCGTCCACACCACGGAGGCCGCGTACACGTCGAGACGGAGGCGCAAGGCGGCCCCCAGCGCGATCAGCGCGGTCCGGATCCGGTCAATGGCGTCTCGGCACGCGGACGAGCGACCTCGCGCGCCGGGCGCGAGAATGATCGTATGGCTGACGCATTCACTACCAGGATCCTCAACATCAGCACCGGCGCCGAGGAGGCCGTGACCGACCTGACACGCGCCTGCGAGGATTTCCTCCGGGAGAGCGCGGCGGGCCGCGACGGCCTGCTGAACGTCTTCGTGCCCCACGCGACCGCCGGGATCGCCGTGATCGAGACAGGCGCGGGCAGCGACGACGATCTCCTCGCCGCGCTCCACACGCTGCTGCCCGCCGACAACCGCTGGCAGCACGCCCACGGCAGCAAGGGCCACGGCAGGGACCACGTCCTCCCGGCCCTGGTGCCCCCGCACGCCACCCTGCCGGTCATCGGGGGCCGGCTGGAACTGGGCACGTGGCAGTCGGTCTGCCTCGTGGACACGAACACGGACAACCCGAACCGCCAGGTGCGGCTGAGCTTCCTGGGCTGACCAAGATCGTTCAGCTGGGGCGTGCCGCCGATTCTCCGTACCATGCGTGCGCGAACGGAGAGCATCTTGCACGGTCCAGCCCCACACATGATCGAGCGTCCCTATGACGGATGCAGCAAATGCCTGCTCGGAGTGCGGCGGTTGTCGCGCGTGAAGCTGGCTACATCATCCCCCGAGCGCCAGGGGAGAACGCGCTTACCGCCGCTGCGTCCGTGGGCGCGCACATCATCGGCTGGGCCGACGGCTGGGAGGTCTCAGGCGCCACGGACCCCATCAAGTGTCCGGAGTTGCCCCTGGCTGCGCGATGAGAGGGGCCCACTCAAGCACATCACGCTTAGCCCCAACCGGATCAGGGACATCGCCCGCTCCGCCCTTGTCCTCAACGGAATCTGGAAGTAACCACCGTTGAGAAAACGTCAGTGGCTGCTCCTGGCCTTCCAGGTGAGTCAGGGTAAGTGCCGGTGGCCGGCGGAGCGCGGGGGTCCCGTTTGGCGACGGACCTGCTGGTGGGTGCCGCCGTGGCGTCGGCGTATGACGACGTCCCTGCACGGCGTCCGTCCTCTCGCTCCTTCCCCGCAGCCTCTTCGATGACGAAAAGGTCGCAGT
This sequence comes from Streptomyces sp. NPDC088725, assembly GCF_044751305.1. Lineage (NCBI taxonomy): Bacteria > Bacillati > Actinomycetota > Actinomycetes > Kitasatosporales > Streptomycetaceae > Streptomyces > Streptomyces sp. NPDC088725. The sequence continues at coordinate 61,482 of NZ_JBIVLO010000011.1, read as the reverse complement.
GCCGAACCAGGCCTCAAGGATCCGACGCAACTAAACATGGGTTGCCATTGGGCCTGGTACAGGGCCCCTTCACCGCTTCTGCCGCAAGGCCGCAGCTGAGTACCGGTCACGCCGTGCGACTCGTACATGGTCATCCCTCACCCGGTCCGTCGGCCTGTGAGGTGGTGGCCGTATGGGCGCCGTATGTCAAATATTTGAGAGTGAATTTAGATCGATAAATGACCGAATTTAAATCAAATCTGACCGTTGTGCATTGAAGGAATTATCGTGAAAAGATGCGGCTTCAGATCCTGAGGGGGTGACGGCATCTCATGGGGCTTGTGGCTCCGTTGATGCGCGCTTTTCCCCGATGCTCGGGGTGTGTACGAGCGCAGCAAGGAGCCGCGATGACCCAGCCCAGTGAGCCGCATGCCATTCCGGGCCCGCGACACGGCTCCGCCGAACCACGCCCGCCCCGACTCACCAAGGCAGTCATCTGCAACTTCCGGTTGCTCCGTAGAACCGAACTCTCCTTCACCGAAAAGGTGACGCTGTGTGTCGGCCGCAACAACACGGGAAAGACCTCGCTGGCGAAGCTGTTCGAATTCTTCGTGGCGAGGAAGAAGGCCGCGCTGCGCATTGAGGACTTCTCCGCTGACTGCTACGAGGAGTTCCTTGCCGCTCATCGCCTCTTCGCCTCGGGTGAGGCGGAGCAAGCGCGTGACACAGTTCCAGCAGTCACCCTCACTCTCCGTATCTCCTATGACAAGGATTGCGGCCAGTACGGACCCCTGGCTCCCTTCGTGGTGGACCTTGATCCCGACTGTTCCGAGGTGGTGATCAGGTTTGTCTATGCGTTGAGGGACGGTGCCTTGAAGGAGTTCTTCGACGGTGTGCCGGTGGGACCGGATGCCGCGGCCACGCTTGAGTTGCTGGGCAGAGGCATTCCGAAGCACTTCGAGATGTCGGTGGTGGCGGTCGACCCGACCGACGAGGGGAACGTCCGAACGGTTGACCTCGCGGACGTGCGCACCCTGGTGAGGGTGGACTTCGTCGAGGCGCAGCGAGGGCTGGACGACGAGGGCGAGGGGCATGTCGCGCCGATCGGAGCAGTCTTCGAACAACTGCTGGCCGCCGCAGAGAAGAGTCACAATGCGACGTGGCTGGAGGAGCTCGCCGCGAGCATCGATAAGACGCTCGTGACCACCTCCGGCAGTCTCGACAGCAGCCTCCAGAAGGTCCGCGAACAGGTGGCGCCGACGTTGAAGGCCTTCGGCTATCCAGGTCTGGGCAACCAGGAGTTCGTCACGGCTGCCCGGCTGGACTCCAAGAGGCTGCTCAGGAACTTCGCACGTATTCACTACCCGGGGGTGGCCGGAGTGCGGTTCCCGGAGTCGTACAGCGGCCTCGGTACGCGGAACCTGGTGATGATTCTGCTCAGGCTCTTCGCCTGCTACCGCGACCACACGGCGATCTCTCCGGAGTCGGGTATCCATCTCGTTTTCCTGGAAGAACCAGAGGCCCATCTGCATCCTCAGATGCAGGAGGCGTTCATTCAGCGACTCACGGACTCTGTCTGTCTGTTCCCTCGAATCGATGCGCAGATGAGAGCGAACATGCCCGGGCAGGCGGGAGCGGTCGAGGAAAGCAGCACCGCAGGCCACAGCAGCCCTCGGTGGAACGCTCAGTTCGTGGTGACCACCCACTCGGCACACGTGGCCAACCGGGGTCACTTCTCCGACATCCGATACTTCCGGAAGGAGGAGAACACCGTGGAGAGCGGAGACAAGCCGGGGCCAGCCCGCACCGTTATTAAGGACCTTTCCCAGGTAGCTGGCGACGAGAGGTTCCTCCGCAAGTACCTGACTCTCACCCGGGCCGACCTCTACTTCGCGGATAAGGCCATCCTCGTCGAAGGCGCCAGCGAGCGTGTCTTCGTTCCAGCTGCGGAGGAGAAGCTGGCGGCGAGGAGGCCCGGAGAGACATCCCAGCACCAGTACGTGACCTTTATGGAGGTCGGCGGGGCGTATGCCCACAAGTTCTATCCGCTGCTGAGGTTTCTCGGGATCCCGGCCTTGATCATCACGGACCTCGATCCCGTAGACGGCAAGGTGCCCAAGAGCCGCAAATGCCTGGTGTCCGAGTCCGGGCGCACATCCAACCAGTCCATCAGGGCGTGGTCCCCCGAGATGGCGGACACCACGGTGGCCGGGCTGCTGCAGCGGGCCGAGACGGATCTGCCGATCATCGGCGGCAGCATGTGCCTCGCCTACCAGGTGCCGGAGGAGCCAGGCGGTCCGTGCGGCCGCACTTTCGAAGACGCGTTCGCGCTGGCAAACCGGGCCCTGTTCGGTATCCCCATGGGTGACGCTCCGGCCGCGGAACTGGAGCAACAGGCCCGTAGCAGCGTGGAGACCGGGGGCAGCAAGGTCGACTTCGCCCTCGACCACGTCCTCGGGGGCCACGACTGGCAGGTTCCGAGGTACATCAGACGTGGCCTCGAGTGGCTCATGGCACAGGACGGGACGGCTACGAAGGCGGACGTCCAGTGACGACCGATGCGGAAGACGTCACGCGCACGATCCTGACGGCTCTCCAGGGAGGCCGTCACTTCAAGGTGGAGGCCGGCGCCGGTGCGGGCAAGACCAGCTCACTGATCGAGGCGCTTCAGAGCATCCTGGCCGATCGCGTCCGCTACCTCCCGCGGCGCCATCAGCGCGTCGCCTGCATCACCTACACCAATGTGGCCCGCGACGAGATCATCAGTCGTACCGACCGCAGCCCGCACGTGTTCGCTGAAACCATCCATGGCTTCCTGTGGCAGCTGCTCTCCCCTTTCCGTAAGCACCTGTTGCGCCACATCGTCGAGCTGGACATCATGCTGTCGAAGATGGAGGGCCACACCTCGCTGGACGGCTACACCGTCGAGTACAGCACCGGCTTCCAGAAAGTGGACCACGATACCCGTCGCGTGCACCTGGGGCACAACGATCTGCCCGTCCTCGCGAGGGTGCTCTTCGGCCTTCCCAAGTTCCGGGCCCTGGCTGCCGACCGGTTCCCGATCATCTTCGTGGACGAGTACCAGGACACTCCCGCCGGTCTGGCGGAGGCCATGCTGGGCACGCCGGGCGATGAGGCCACCGAGCGTGGCCCCCTCTGCGGCTTTTTCGGGGACCACTGGCAGCAGATTTACGACAACGCTTGCGGGGCGCTCCAGGACGTCCGCCCGACACCGGTCTTCAGAGTGCGCAATCGACGCTCACAACGCGCCGTCGTGAACCTCCTGAACACGATGCGTCCCGAACTGACGCAGACCACGGCGTCAGGAGCTGGCGAGGGCACTGTCGCCGTCTATCACACCAACGAATGGGCCGGGACAAGGCTCACTCACCACCAGAAGGGGCAGCTCGGCTGGGACGCGGCCCACGCGGCTCGGAAATGGGTACTGGACGACGTCCGCGACCGGTTCTGGAGCACCAGGGCATCCGGTCGCGATGCCCAGGTGATGGCGGAGGAGCCCAGCACCAAGATCCTCATGCTCACGCACGAGACGATCGCCGGCGAACTGGGATACCAGAAGCTCCACGGGGCCTTTCGGCGCAGCAATTCCTACGTGAGGAAGGAGGACCATGCAATGGCCTTCTTCATGGACACGCTGGAACCGGCACTGCTTCACCACCGGAACAAGCGCTACGGCGCGATGTTCGACGCACTCGACCCCCGTGGCCGTCCACCCGTCAACTCGTCGGCCGACAAGCAGGAATGGATGGCGTTCCTGACGAAACTAGGGCAGGCCCGGGAGACTGGCACGGTCGGCGATGTCCTCGATCTCTGTCTTGAGCAACAGCTCTTCGACGGCCTGGGGAAGGTGCGCGAGCGCCATCGGAAGGCTGTATCACCATCCGACTCTGACCCGCAGGCTGTGAGTGACGGCAAGGCCGAAGCCCGGGCGGCGGCTCCGTCGAAGGAGTACCAACAACTGCGCCAGGTGCCGTACGCGGAGTTGCTCGCGTTGAACGAGCACCTCGGCGGCGGTACGCCTTTCGCCACACAACACGGAGTCAAGGGGCTGGAGTTCGACCGGGTCCTCGCCGTGGTTAGTAAGGGACACTCCCGCTTCCAGATCCCCGAGATGCTGGCCAACTTCTCCCGGCGCGACGAACTGATGGGCAAGGATCTGGAGGGGTTCATCAGGGCGCGCAACCTCTTTTACGTGGCATGCTCACGAGCCAGAGAGCATCTGGCCATCCTCTTCACCACGAAACTTGAGCCCGCGGCACTGGACACCCTCCGGGAGTGGGTCGGCGAGCAGCGGATCACGTCGCTGAGGTTCGACGGGGACGCGGTGGTGGGCAGCGAATGAGGGGACAAGGCAGACCGAGCGGATCCCCGACATCAAACCGCCAGCCCCTGACAAGCCACCCCTGAGGCGCGACGGTGACCGCAGCCCCCCGATATAGATGGCACACCAGGAGGCGCGAAGTACCTTGCGGTGAATGCCTTCCTCGTTATCCGAAATCTGGCGACGCAAGACGGAAGATTTCAAGTCCTCGAGACGGTCGTGAGGCTATGAGGTTGGTGGTGTGGGGACTGTGGCCGGGTCGTTGATCCAGGTTGTCTGGGGTATCTCGGGTGGTCTGGGACAGCGGCCGAAGCGTTCGGGGCGCCATGTCGTACTCCGCGACGATCCGCAGCTTGTACTCCGGGGTGAAAGTGCGGCACTTCGGCCGCGAAGCCGGGCCGGACCGTGCCGGTTCGGTGCTGGTTATAAGAGGGTGATTCTCCTGTTGCGCCCTCTCAGGCTAACCCGACAGAGCGGGATGTCTCGCCCAAGGCTGACAGAGAGGGACCGCACGACGTGTCCCGGCCACGGCAGTGCCGGGCTGCCGGTTCGTCACCCGTTTTTTCTCTGCCGTACCGCCCTGCGGCTAGTTTGTGTGCAGCACAGGTACGCAGACCCGTGGCGGCAGAGATGCGCGGGGGACGAGAGGCGGGAAGAGTGTCGCTGCGCGGAGGTGATCCGACCGAGATCGGCGGTTATCCGCTTGAGGCGAGGCTCGGTTCAGGAGGCATGGGCACGGTCTTCCTGGCCCGTACCAGCGCGGGGCGACCTGTCGCGGTCAAACTGATCCACCAGCACTTCGCGGGGGACGACGAATTCCGTATCCGGTTCCGTCAGGAGGTGGCGGCGGCAAGGCGGGTGAGCGGCGCGTTCACCGCTGCCGTGGTCGACGCCGCCCCCGAGGCCGAGCAGCCGTGGATGGCGACGACCTACATCGAGGGCGACACGCTCGCCCAGCGCATCGCGGCGAACGGCCCGCTGAACGGAGCGGAGCTGAGGAGACTCGCCATCGGGCTGGCGGAGGCGCTGCGCGACATCCACCGGGTGGGCGTCGTCCACCGTGACCTGAAGCCCTCGAACGTCGTGCTCTCGCCCGAGGGCCCGCGCGTCATCGACTTCGGCATTTCGCGCGCCGCGGACCAGCAGACGCTGACGATGACGGGGCGGGTCATCGGTACGCCGCCCTTCATGTCGCCGGAGCAGTTGCAGGCGCCGCGTGGCGTGGGGCCGCGGTCCGATGTCTTCTCGCTGGGGACACTGCTGGTGTACGCGTCGACCGGCCACGGGCCCTTCGACGCCGACAGCCCGTACATGACGGCCTATCAAGTGGTGCACGAGGAGCCGTCGCTGAGCGCCGTCCCGGCGGCTTTGCGTACGGTCGTCGAGTCGTGCCTGGACAAGGAGCCCGAGGGGCGCCCCTCGGCGGACGAACTCCTCGTACGGCTCCGGGACCTGCCGGCCGACCTCGGCGGAACCGACGCGAGTGGGGTCGGCGCGGGCCGCACCCGCGACATGATCACCGAGCATGACCTCGCGATGCGGGGCACTCCGGCGCCGATCGCTCCGGCCTCCGCCCTGGCCGGTCCCGGCACGGGGAGCACCGACACTGGGAGCAGCGACAGCCCCGTCGGCCGCCGTCCGCGCCGCCGGTGGCGGCCCGTGCTCGCGGTCGCGGTCGCGGTGGCGGCGATCGGCGGGGGAGTCGCCGCGCTGACGGCCGGCAGCTTCGGGGGCGACAGCGGCGCCGACAAGGGCGACAGCGTCGCGGCGCCGGGTGGAGTGCTTCCGGCCGGCTTCACACCGTGGCACCGGACTGTGCCGGGCGGCCGCGAGGACATCCCCGACGAACTGCGTTGCGTCGCGCACGGCGACGCGCTGTTCTGCGGGGGCGGCGGAGTCGTCGCGACCCGAATCAGGGCCTCGGACGGCTCGCGGGTGTGGACGGAGAAGAGCCCGGGGGTGCCCGTCCAGGGCATGCACCTGGTGGGAGCGACCGACGACACGGTGCTCGGTTACCGTTTCGCCGCCGAGGACGCCCCGCAGGGCCCCGCCGACGAGGTGGTGGCCATCGACGCGGACAGCGGCCGGGAGTTGTGGTCCGTGCCGTCAGGCGCGCAGTCGCAGGCGGTCACGGGTAGGTCCCAGGACGCCGTGGTGACCGGCTCCGCCGTCGTGACGGTCGACGCCTCCAACTCCCGCTTCGAGGCCCGGGACGCGCACAGCGGAAAGGTGGCCTGGACGACGCCGTTCCCGGCGGGCACGCTGTGCGCCCCCGTTCCGGTGGGCGCACAGCTCTACGCGATGTGCGCGACGGCGGTGGAGGTGGATGCCCTGGAGGTGCGCCATCCCGCCCTGCACCCGCTCGACCGCGCCTCGGGGGTGCTGGGCGGGCCCATCGCGGTCGAGGGGCCCGCCGTGCCCATGGGCGTCGCCGACGGCAGGCTCGTATTCCTGCGGGTGCACATGGAGGGACCGGCACTGGCCGGCTACGACGGGGTGGCGCGGCTCGACCCGGCATCGCGGAAGGTCACGTACTCGCGGCTGCCGGAGACGTACGCGGGGACGCCCGGGATGGCGGACGGCGTCGTCTACGTGAGTGGGCAGACCGGTCTCATCACGGCGCTCGACCCCGCGACCGGCCGGAAGAAGTGGTCGCGGCAGACGGGCGTGGAGGGCGCGTCGGGTCCCGCGACGGGAGCCGACGCGCTGTATTTCAGCTCGGCCACCGGCCGGGTGGTCGCGCTGTCGCCGAACGACGGCAAACCCCTGTGGGCAACGGACCCGCAGGCCGACGGTCTGACGGGCGAGCAGGGCGCGAGTCCGCGCGTGACCGTCGCTGGGCGAGCGGTGATCGTGGCCGCGGACAAGAACACCCTCTTCGCCTTCGACGCGCGGAAGCCGCCGAAGTCGAGCTGACCCCGGCGGCACCGGCCGTCTCGCTCGCCGTGCGGACATCTCAGCGGCTCACCCGGTCGCCCGCCCGGCGAGGTCGCGTCCGCTCGTCAGCGGCGGTGACACTTCGCGGAGGGAGGCGGACAATGGGTCCGGCGGTGCGTCCTGTCACCCCTCGAGCTTCGCCCGGATCGCCCGCAGGGCGGCCGACAGGTGCTCGTCCGTGCTCGTCTTGTCGAGTCCGAGTCCGCTGAGCACGCCCTCGCCGTTTTCCTGTTCCAGCAGTGCCAGCAACAGGTGCTCCGTTCCTACGTAGTTGTGGCCCAGTCGCAGCGCCTCGCGGAAGGCAAGTTCGAGGGCCTTCTTCGCCCGGGCGTCGAAGGGGACGAGGTCGGGTACGGGCTCGCCGGAGGGCTCGGACAGCGCATCGGTCACTGCCTCCCTGACCGTCTCCAGCTGCACGCCCTGCGCGATGATCACTTGGGCGGCCAGCCCTTCCGGGGCGTCGAGCAGTCCGAGCACGAGATGGCCTGTGCCGATCTGTGTGTGACCACCTTCGTGGGCCTTGTTCTGGGACGTGACGACGACGTTCTTGGCTCGCGGAGTGAACCTGCTGAAGTCCTGGTTCGCGTCGGGGGCCGGCTCGTCCTTCGTCACGAACCGCTTCTGGACGGCCTGCCGCGTGACGCCCATGGACGTCCCGATCTCGGTCCATGAGGCGCCTGAGCGGCGGGCCTGGTCCACGAAGTGGCCGATGAGGTGGTCGGCCACCTCACCGAGGTGGCCGGCGGCGGCGACAGCGCTCTGGAGCTGATCGAGGGCGTCGCCGTCCACCTGCTTGATCGCGTGGATGAGGTCGTCAAGACGGACGGGATTGCTTACCTGCGTCGGCTTCGTCATGAGGCAACCGTAGGTTGACGGTTGAACTGGCGTCAACCCTTGGTTGACACCCTGAGGAGGTGTCCGGGTCGTGTTTCAGAAGTGGCGTTGTCATCTCCGAAGGCGCCACGGGCGGACGGGACTTCTGAAACACGGCCCAACACCCTCGGGTGGCTCAGTTGGCGGACGTGCTCAGTTCGCGCTCGGTCTCGCGGGCGGCGAAGGGGCACTGCCATTCCGCCGGCTTCGGGCGGCCCGAGTAGCGGCGGGCTTCCGACAGTTGCTCGTACTCGTGCAGGTTGGGGTTGATGTTGCCCTGCAGCTTGATGTCCTGTTTGCGTATCTTCTCCGCCAGCCGGTCCCACATCCCGGCGCCCTTGATGTGGCCGAACTGTTCGTGGGAGTTGAAGGCGAGCATGGGGAAGGGAGGGCGCCTGCCGAGCCGGACGTGTGTCTCGTGCAGGCCGATCACGAAGAACGGGTGCCCGGCGACGCTGAAGGCGAACTCACCGGACCGGGCGTCCGAGGAGTATCCCTCGGCCCAGCGGTGGGACTCCGCGTCGTACTCGTGCAGCAACTGCAGCTGCTGCCAGAGCAGTCGCTCGAACTCCAGCTCGTCCACACCGCGCGGTTCCGCGAAGGTCGCGATGAAACTGGTGAAGGACCGGGCGCCCCAGTCCGCCGACCGTACGTACGCCTCAAGGTCTTGAGCCATGAGCCGGGCGGACCCGGCTTCGCCCAGCCTGTCGTAATGGCGGTGCATGATCCCGCCCTGGCGCCAGGCAGAACGGCCTGCCAGGCAGGAGAACGTGTCTCCCAGCAAGAACTTCTCGACCTCACCATGCGCATGCGCGGTCATGGCGGCTCCTTCCTTCTACGTCCCTCCCTGAGGGAGATCAGCTCCACACTCATCGCGGCGTCCGCTCCGGGCGCCCTGAACGCGCAGCCGCGCGACCTTCCTCGTCAGGCAAGTCGGAAGGCGGCAAGGCTGGTTGTACCGCAGGACGGAGGGAGGGCCGCCTTGGTGATTGTCGCGGTGCGAGGCCGATCAACGAAATCGGGCCTCCAGTCCCTTCCGTTTCACCGCGTTTCGTGGGGAAGCGCCCTGTCAGACGGCCGGCACCTTGAGCCTGTCCCAACTGGCCCGGCCCGGGATGCCGTCGGCGTCCGTCCCTGAGTAGCCGAGCTTCTTCTGCCAGGCGGCGTACGAGGTACGGTCGGCCTCCGACCAGTCAGGGCCGGGGCCCACCGCGTACTTTCCGCAGCCTTCGGCCACCAGCCGCTCGCCCATCGCCGTCACGACGGCGCTGTGTCGTCCCACCGTGAAGAACGCCGCTCCGGGGAACGGTTCGTACGTGGCCGGGGGCTGCTGCGGCGGGTTCCGGGGACCGTCCGGTTCGCCGGCCAGGCGCTCGCTGATCCGGTCGCGCATCGCGTCCATGGTGAACCCGCGCGGGTCGATCTTGCCCGGCTGCCACTCCTTGTGGCCGATCACGGAGCGGCTGCTCCAGCCATGCGCCCGGCAGAGCGCGGCGGCCGCCTTTTCGATCGCCTCCAACTGGGCTGCCGGCCACGGGTCCTCGCCGTCGCCGAGGTTGACGCACTCGAAGCCATAGAAGCGGGAATTTCCGTCGGTGTCGGCCTTGGCGACGGCGGGCAGCGCGGTTTCGCTGATCACCGCGCGCAGGACGTCGCCGTCGCCAAGGCCGGCGTGATTGGCGCGGCCCCAGCCGACCAGATGGATTGTGCCGTCCTTGGCGATCACGCCGTGGCACAGCGGGCCCGGTAAACCGTCGTAGCCGTCGTAGCACATGGTCACGGAGCTGTCGGTGCCTGACGTCACGGTGTGATGGATCATCACTCCGTTCATCGGCCCCCAGGCTCCCTGGGAGTTGCGGTTGTGCGTGCGCCAGCTCCCGTGTTCGACGACCTGCAGGCCCTCGTCGCGGAGGGCCGTGAGCAGTGTGGAGGCGGACAGTGGTGTTGCCATCGTGGGTGCTCCTTCGCGGGATGCGGTGTGCGGGTGTACGGGTAAGCGCGATGGTGTGTCGTGTGGGCCGGACGTCTGCCCGCCCCGGCTTGCGTGTCGGGTTTCCTCTTCGTGTCCTTGGTGTCGTCGGCCTCCCTGACGGCAGTCTTCGGCTTGTTGCCCTTCCGCGCGGCAGGGGCGGCCGGCGGCGTGAACCTCCGACGTGGATCTGCCACGGTTCCCTCTCTGTCTACCCGGGCCGGCGGGCGCGAAATGGGCCCGGATCCCGCCAGGGGAGCGTAGGAGCGGTCGGCCGGCGGCGTCCGTCAGCCGGGCCGGATCCTCCAGCGGCCCGGCTCCTTGGCGTGGACCTCGGGTATGGGGGCACTCGCCGTGCTGTTCGGTCGAGTTGAGCGTGACACAGGTTCTTCGGCGGCTCCCGCTCCGGCTGTCCGGACGCTCTGCGCGACGGCGCCGCCAATGCCGCGGAATTGATACCCCGCATAACTGACGGCGTATCGCGGGATGAACCGCCGAAGTGACTTCGAATTCCGCGAAACTGGTGACGCGCACCGGCCGGTTGGGCGGATCTCGGCGGTCGCGCCAGGCGCGCGCGGTCACCAAGGCGGTGACCGGGGCGACGCGGCTCCGCTGCTCCCTGCGGTGGCTCTGTTTATGGTGTTCGTTTTGCGGCGAGCCTTTGGAGTCAGCTTTCCGAGTGCGAGTGAATGCGTCACGCGGCCCGACCTCGCAGTACCGGTGCGAGCGCGCTGTGCGAAAGCGCGACGTGATGGCCTCCGAAGGGCGGCCGATGCTCCCTGCCCGTCGGCCTCGGGCTGCTCGGAGGCGTAAAGCCCCGGGGATGGCCAGGACCGTTGCCGCGCTGGGTTGACTGCCGTATCCGGCGGTTGTGAGGTGCCGGTGACCACTGCCACCCCACTACCCCTTATGGGCGTTTTGGGTGTCTTGCGCCCGAAGTTCCTGCGCGTGGCTTTCATGTCATTTATTGGGCTTTATTGCGCCTTGTGACGTGGATGGTTCCCTTGCGGCCGTGGTGTGCGTCACGTCGACGGTGTGTCCCTGGTTCTCGTCGCGTCCGTCCACTTCCCCGGCGGAGAGGGAAAGTTGAGTAAGCGGATCTTTCTCCGAAGCATTCAGGGACGGCGTAAAGATCAGAATTCGGAACTTGTTTTCTCCGGACGCTTTCGCTTACGTTCTCGTCAATCCGGATGAAGCGCCGAATCCTGCCGTCATCCGGAAACCGAACCTACTCACGTACGGCAGGAGCGGGGGACCCAGGTAAGTCGCCGATCCGAGACCCGGATCGGCTCGGGGTGAAGCCGCATTCCTTGCGGCCGGGCATCTCCAGCCCGAACCCGACAGCTCACCTCGCAGGCGACGGAGAGGAATTCTTCATGCCCACAAAGGGTAAGCACCGTCGTTCCAGAACCAGCCGTATCGCCCGGCGTCTCGTCGCCGTCGGCACGGGTGGTGCCGCGCTCGCCCTTCCGCTGGTGGTCTCGACGACCGCCAACGCGGCGCCTTCGGTACAGAGTGTCGCCGCAGCCACTCAGCCGGAGACCTCCGCGACGCAGCCGGAGACCTCTGCGACCACCTACTCCGTGGTCGCGGGTGACTCCCTTTCCAGGATCGCGGGCGCCCATTCCCTGGGCGGCGGCTGGAAGCAGCTCTACCAGGACAACCGGCAGGCCGTCGGCGACAACCCGTCGCTCATTCACCCCGGCCTCAAGCTGACCATCGGCGAGAAGGCCGAGGTGCCGGCCGCGGCCAAGTCCGCCGCCAAGCCTGCCGCCGCGTCGGAGGCTGTCCAGGTCACCCCCGCGAGCGCGTCCGCCGGTACGAGCACCCCCGCCATCCAGGCGACCGCGAAGACGTACGCGAACAACCTCGACGGCTGGATCCAGGAGTCGCTGGACATCATGGCCGAGCACGGCATCCCCGGCACCTACGACGGGATCCACCGCAACGTCATGCGCGAGTCCTCGGGCAACCCGATGGCCATCAACAACTGGGACTCCAACGCCGTGGCCGGAACGCCGTCCAAGGGTCTGCTCCAGGTCATCGACCCGACCTTCCAGGCCTACCACGTGCCCGGTACGTCCATGGACAGCTACGACCCGGTCGCCAACATCACCGCCGCCTGCAACTACGCGGCCCACAGGTACGGCTCGATCGACAACGTGAACGGTCCCTACTGACCGGTCCGCCGACCCCGATCGCACCACCCCACCGCCCCGGCCCCAGGAGATCCGCCTCCTGGGGCCGGGGCGCGTGCGTGCGCCGAGGCGACGGGCCGGCGCGCCCGCGTCCGCGGAAGTACCGGCGCGCCCCCGGACCCGCGCGCCCGCGTCCGCCGTGTCCGGGATCGTCCTGGCGGGCGGCAGAGCCTCCCCCTACCATTCAGGTCTCACGGGGGAAGGCGAAGACATGGCGCAGCGGGTAGGACGCCTGGAGAACGGCGTCGCGTGGGTGCTCAAGAACCTGGACGTGGTCATCGCCGTCGGGCTGGGGCTGACCATCGGCTTCCTGGACGTCTTCGGCGATGTCATCAGCGACGACGTCTCCTCCGGCGCGACGCTGCTGGTGCTGGGCACTCTGGCGGTCGGCTCGATGACCGAGCGGATCCGGCGCAAGTCCGACTTTCGCGAGGCATCCGCCGAGACCCGCAGAGCCCTGGAGGATCTCGCCATGGTCCGCTCCCTCTCGGGCGACCAGGTCGGCGAGGCGCTGGAGCGGGCGCGGCAGCAGACGAACCGCTGGTTCTTCAAAGGCGGTACGGGAACCTACCTGCGCGCCGTGACACTTCCCCGGTGCGTGGAGGCCGCCACCCGGCAGCGCGCACAGCTCAGCGTCAAGGTCGACATCATCAACCCCGGTGACGAAAAAGCCTGTTCGGCCTACGCGCGGTTCCGTCAGACGTTCGCTCCGCAGCGCAACCCGGCCGCCGCCGAGGCCTGGACCACCGACAGGACCCGCAAGGAGGCGTACGCCACCGTGCTGGCCGCGTGCTGGTTCCGCCAGCGGCTGGACACCCTGGAGATCAGTGTGCACCTCTCCTCCGCGGTGCCGACCCTCCGCTTCGACCTGTCCGAGACATGCCTGATCATCACCCAGGACGACCCCAGCCGCGTCAACCTCCTGGTCTCTCGGGACCAGCCGCTCTACGACTATTACGTCACCGAACTGCACCAGAGCAGGGAGCAGGCGGTCAGGCTCGATCTGCGCGACATCACGCCGCTGAGCGACGAGCCCACCGTCGACGAGGTACGCGCGGTCTTCGGAGACGTGGAACTTCCGCTCCCGGCGGTCTTCACCGACGGAGATGTCGGGGAGATTATAGAAAAGGCACTGCACGCTCAGGATCCCTACCGGAGGTGAGACGCCCCGGGCGCGGCCCATGGACTACGACTCGCTCGACCGGCTGCTCCGGCCCGGCGCGACACCGGACGCCGCCCGCGACAGCGCCGCCGGGGCACTGGCGGACATCGCCTCCGGCACAAGGGAGTTACGCGCCGTGCGGCATCCGCTCGGCTTCCTCTGCCTGCCACTGGTACGCGACGGCACACGCGGCGTCTGCGTCCACCTCTTCGAGAGCGGCGTCCCCGCCGAACCCACCGCGGCCCCGATGCACGCCCACAGTTGGGAACTGCGCAGCCTGGTCCTGTACGGACAGGTGATCAACCTTCCTGTGTGCGTGCGGGATCGGGCGCCGGAACCGACCCACCGGGTCTACGAGGTCCACAGCGAACAGTCCGGTGTGGACGAACTGCGGCCCACCTCCCGCCTGGTGCGTACCGAACCCGGGCCCGTGCACACGAGTTCCAGCGGCGACACCTACTCGGTCAGGGCCGGGGAGTTCCACGCCACCGTGGTCGCCCGCGGCGAGCCCGCCGCGACGCTGGTCCTGGGCAGATCGCTGCCGGGCCGCACCGACCTCTCCCTCGGACCGCTGCACGGCGGCGGCCACCGCACGGTGCGCAGGCTGTGCGATGCGGAGCACACCGAACGGACCGTCCGTACCGCCCTCAGGAGGGTTCATGACGAGCAGCGCGGCTGACCCGGGCGCGCGGCCGTACGCCCGTGAGCAGCAGGTGGCCGTCGAGGCGGCCGAGGAGGCGGGAGCGATGCTGCGGGCCCGTTTCCAGGGCGCGTACGCGGTGCGGACGAAGGGCGGGGACGGCGATGTCGTCACGGACCTCGACCTGGCCGCGGAGAAGCTGATCCTCGCCCGGCTCCAGACGCATTTCCCGCACGAACGGATCCTGTCCGAGGAAGCCGGACTCCTCGACGCGGCGGGTCACCGTACGTGGCTGGTGGACCCGCTGGACGGCAGCAACAACGTCGCGATCGGGCTGACCGCCTACGCGGTGGGGATCGGGCTGTGTGTCGACGGCGCGCCCGTGGTCGGGGTGGTGCACGAGCCCGTCACCGGCTCCACCTGGCGTGCCGCGCTCGGCCAGGGCGCGTACTGCGCGTCGGGCAGGCTCCACGGCCCCGCGGGGCCCGTGCCGCAGGCCGGTCCCGTCGTGGCCTGGACACAGGGTCACGCGGTGAGCCGGGACGACGAGGTCGCGGCGGAGCTGCGGCGCTCACTGGAGAGGCGTTCGCGGCGCGTGCTTCAGCTGTGGGCGCCGCTGCTGGGATGGACGATGCTGGCGCGGGGCACCATCGACGGCTTCGTCGGGTACCGCGCGGAAGGCATCGACTTCCCGCCCGGCGCGCTGCTGGCCTCCGAGACGGGTGTGGAGTTCCGGACGCTGGACGGCGGCCCCTTCCGGGTGAGCTTCGGCGGACCGGACACGGGGCGCAGCTTCGTCGCGGCGCGCGCCGAGACCCTCGGGTATCTGCTGGACGTCGTGGGGACGGCGTAACCCCCGCGGGCGCATGCGACACGGCCCACCGCACGCCTCTCCGCGCCGACCCGGCCCGGCCTACGGAAGAAGGATCAGGGCCCCCGTGGCCCCCAGCGTCGCCGTCACCGCCAGGACCAGACCGGTGAGCATGAAGCGTCCGAGCGGGATCCGCGTACCGTGCCCCCGGCAGCGTTCGAACCACAGCAGGGTCGCCAGCGAGGCCCAGGGCGTCACCAGCGGGCCCGCGTTGGTGCCGATGAGCAGCGCCAGCAACTGGTCCCGGTTCCCGGCGGGAACGGCCGCCTCACCGGCCAGGTACACGGGCAGGTTGTTGAGTACGTTGGAGAGCCCGGCACCGACCCCCGCCGAGCGGAGCATGCCGACGGCGCCGCCGTCCCGCCCCATCGCCGACGTGAGCAGCTCGTGCAGGCCGTGGGCGTTCACCGTCTCCACGACCAGGAACATGCCGGGCACCAGCACCAGCAGCCGCCAGGGGACGAGCGACAGCCGCAGCTCCGCGGACCGGCCCCGCAGGGCGAAGGCCGCCACGACGACCAGCATCGTGGTCAGCGACGCCGTCCACAGAGGTACGTCGGCGACCAGGATCGCCAGCAGGAAGCCCGCGCAGGCGAGAGCGCAGATGCGGAACAGCACCGGGTCGGCGGGCTTCAGCGGCGGCGGCGGGACGTAGACGTCGGCGCCCCGGCGGCCCCGGCGCCAGTAGAACCCCCACAGACAGGCCATCGTCGCCAGAATGGCCGCCAGCTGGGGCGCCCACATGGTGGCGGCCATCCCGCTGGGGGAGAGGCCGACCCGGTTCGCGGCCAGCAGATTCGTCAGGTTGGACACGGGAAGCAGCAGACTCGCCGTGTTGGCCAGCCAGACGGTCGTCATGGCCAGCGGCACGGCGGCGATCCCCACCCGGGTGGCCAGCGCCAGCATGACCGGAGTCAGCAGCACCGCCGTGGTGTCGAGATTCAGCGCGATGGAGGTGAGGGAGGCGAAGGCCACGCACAGCAGGAACAGACGCGCGTAGCTCCCCTTGGCCGTACGGGAGATCCAGGAGGCCACCGCGTCGAACACCTCGGCCTTCCCGGTGAGTTCGGCCATGACGATCACCGTGGCGAGGAAGGCGAGCAGCGGCGCGATACGCGTCATCGCGTCCCCGGCGGGACGGGTCGGCAGCAGGCCCGTGGCCAGGAAGACGAGCCCGCACAGGAGCAGCCCGGCGGCCAGCCAGTCCAGCGGATGCAGGCGTTTGAGGATTCGCACGCCTGACAGGGTCGCACACGGCCTCGGGGAGGCAGCGGGGTGTGAGGGGCCCGTTTGCCGTGTCCGTCAGGGACAACGCTCCTACGATGGAGCCATGAGGACAGACGGGGAACTCGGCGGCCGTGCGGACGACTTGAATTTCTTCATCAGCTACTCCCCGGCCGACGAGCAATGGGCCTCCTGGATCGCCTGGACCCTGGAAGAAGCCGGCTACCGCACGGTGATCCAGGCCTGGGACTTCGTCGCGGGCACCAACTTCATCGACTTCATGGACCGCGGTGTCAGCGAGTCCACCGCCGTCGTCGCCGTCCTCTCCCAGCACTACGGGCGCTCCACGTACGGCCGGATGGAATGGCAGGCCGCGCTGCGCGCCGAGCCCGAGGAGCCGGAGCGCAAGCTGCTCACGGTGCGCGTCGAGGACACCCCCCTCGAAGGTCTGCTCGCCACCATCACCTACGTCGACCTCGTCGGAGTCACGGACGCCGACGCGGCGCGCGACCTGCTGCTCACCCGCGTGGGGCAGGCCGTCGACGGCCACGCCCGCCCCGGCCGCCGCCCCGGCTACCCCGGCGGCGCGCCCCTGCCGGTCCACGGCGAATCCCCGTCCCCGCACGGGTTTCCGGACGAACAGCAGCGCCGGCTCGGCCGTACCGGATGGCCGGGCCGCCGCCGGCCCTCCACGGCGCCGCGATACCCGCGGGCATCGGGAGGCGCGCGCCCGCAGGGCGACATGACCGTGCTCCACCTCGCGGGGCCCGACTTCGGCCGTGGCCGCGAACCCGACGCGCTGCGCCGGGAGATCCGCAGTGACCTCATCGAACTGAAAGACGCCGGAGCCCCGGCCCCCGACCTGCTCGTCGTCACCGGTGACCTCACGGCCTCCGGCAGCCCCCGCGCCTGCGACCAGGCGCTCTCCTTCCTCACCGGCCTGCGTTCCCAACTCGACCTCCCGCCGCAGCGGGTCGTCGTCGTTCCGGGCAACCAGGACGTCAACCAGGCGGCCTGCCTGGGCTACTTCCACACGTGCGAGGCCGACGAGGTCCCGCCCCAGCCGCCGTACTGGCCCAAGTGGCGCCATTACACACGGCTGTTCCGCGGCCTCTACCAGGGGCTCGACACGGTCTTCGAGAGCGACCAGCCCTGGACGCTCTTCCCCGTGCCCGAACTGCACACCGTGGTGGCCGGGTTCAACTCGTCCATGGCGTGCAGCCACCGCCCCGAGGACCAGTACGGATACCTGGGGCGCGACCAGGCCGCCTGGTTCGCGGAGGCGCTGCGCATGTACGAGGACGAGGGCTGGCTGCGCATCGGCGCGCTCCGCCATCCGCTCACCGGACGCGGCCGTCCCGGCGACGCGCCCGGCGGGCCGGGACCGCTGCGGGACGCCGACACCTTCACCCGGCTCGTCGCACCCCGGCTGCACTTCGTACTGCACGGCCCGAGCGGCGGCCCCCGCACCACGACCGCGGCGCCCGCGTACGCCCAACTGCCTTGTTCGACCGGAGAATTACCGCTGTTCGGCTCAGCGGCGCCGGCCCGGTGCGAACTGCTGCGGATCAGCGCCGACGGCGTCACCCGCTGGCGGGGCGAGGGCGCCGCGCGGCCTTCGGTGTTCCCCGTCGCCTGGCGGGGCGCCCACCGGATCTTCTCCGCGCCCGGCGAATCCGCCGAGCCCCTGCCCACCGCGGAGCCCGCGGACAACCGCCCCGTGACCGGCCCCGCCGACTCCCTCGCCGAACGCGTCAAGGAAGTCTGCCGGGCGCGCCAGGAAGGCGTACGGCTGCGCGACGTACAGCGCACCGCTCCCGGAGACATGGTCCAGATCATGGCAACCTGGCGGGAGGAAGGAGTCGTACGGCAGCAGCGGATCGCCGTACATCCCGGCACTCCCACGGACGCCGAACTCGACCGCTTCCTCGCCCAGGCCCACGCCGGAGACGTCGGCGGCGAGGCCGAACTGGTCTACGGAGGCCCGTCGCCGGACAGCGCCCTGCGGGAGCGCGCCGGCCGCCGGGGCGTCCGGGTCCGCAGCTTCCTCCAATTCCAGGGGCTGCTGGACCTGCGGGGATACGTCGAGGCGCAGAACGTGCGGCTCGGCGCCGACGACCGGTACGCGCCCGGCCTCTACCTCTCCCAGCGATACCGCGACGCGGAACGGCCGGACGGCGGGGAACGCGCGAATCTCGTCGAGGCGATGCTCCGGCTCCTGGAGACCGACCAGGGCCGTTTCGTGCTGCTGCTCGGCGACTTCGGACACGGCAAGACCTTCGCGCTGCGCGAACTGGCCCGCCGCATCCCCGAACGGCTCCCGCACCTCACCCCGCTGCTCATCCCGCTCAACACCCTCGACCGTGCGCACAGCCTCGAAGGGCTGGTCGCCGCGCACCTCGCGGGCCACGGCGTCGACGTCATCGACCTGCGCGCGCTGCGCTACATGCTCGGACAGGGCCGTGTCGTCCTGCTCTTCGACGGCTTCGACGAACTGGTCAACCGGGTCAGCTACGACCGCGCCGCCGACCACCTCCAAGTGCTGTTGAACGCGGCCGTCGACCACGCCAAGATCGTGGTGAGCAGCCGCACCCAGCACTTCAAGTCCCAGGACCAGGTCCTCACCGCGCTCGGCGAGCGCGTCGGTCTGCTGCCCCAGCGCCGGGTGCTCTCCGTGGAAGGGTTCGTCCCCGACCAGATCCGCGCCTACCTCGTCAACCGCTTCGCCGACGAAGAAGTGGCCGACCGGCGCTTCCGGTTGCTGCGGAACATCCCCGACCTGCTCGCGCTCTGCGGCAACCCCCGGCTGCTCAGCTTCGTCGCCGACCTCGACCACGACCAGCTGCGCGCCGTCGCGGGAGCCGGCCGCGCCCTGAGCCCCGCCCGGCTCTACGAGGACGTGTTCACCGCCTGGCTCACCCACGAGGAACGCCGTGGCCAGGGAGGTCCCGGCGCCGCGCCGGGGCTGAGCCTCGACCACCTCTGGACGGCGGTGGCCGCTCTCGCGCGACGGCTGTGGGAGAGCGGCCAGAGCGGGCTGCGGCTCGACGAGCTGACCGACACGGTGGCCGGCGCCCTGAGCGAACTGGCGGGCAGCACCCTCTCCACCCAGGAGAAGGCGCAGGCGGTCGGGGCGGGCACGCTGCTGGTGCGCAGTGACGACGGGATCTTCCAGTTCATCCACGGCTCGGTCGTCGAATGGCTGATCGCGCGCGAGTCGGCGGCCCAACTGACCCGTGCGGACGACAGCTTGCTGTCCCTGCGTCCGCTCACTCCACTCGCGGTCGAATTCTTCTGCGACCTCGCCGACCGCGAGCTGTGCACCGCGTGGGTCCGCCGCGTCCTCGGCAGTCCGGGCCCCGCCACGACCGAGGCCGCCCGCGCCAACGCCGTACGGATCCTCGACCGGCTGCGGGTGCCCGCGGACGCGGACCTGCGCGGAGCCCGGCTGGCCGGTGAGGACCTTTCCGGACGCGACTTCTCCGGGGTGGACCTCACCGGCGCCGACCTCACGGACGCCCGACTGATCGGCGTCAACCTGTCGGGAGCCGTCCTCAGGGACGCCAAGCTGGCCGGCGCGCGCCTCGACCACGCCGACCTGAAGGGCGCCGACCTGACCGGGGCGGACCTGCGCAGGGCCAGGCTCACCAGAGCCGATCTGCGCGGCGCCCGCGTCACCGGAAGCAGGTGGCACCGCGCCGCGCTCATCGACCCGGTCGTCGATCCGCGGGTGCGCTCGGCGCCGGAGCTGGCCACCGCCGCCCTCGCGCCCGGCATGCCGGTGGAGGCCGGTTTCCGGCCGGCGGCCGTCGGAGTCCCGTACGGCTTCGACATGCGGACCAGCCGGCTGCCCGAGCCCGTCTCGTACAGCCCGGAGGGCGAACTGCTCGCGGTCGGCAGTGAGGACGGCGGGGTGCTGGTCTGCGCCGCCGACAGCGGACAGGCGCTGCGTACGCTGCACGGGCACGAAGGGCGTGTCTACGCGGTCAAGTTCCGCCCGAATGTGCTCGCGACGGGCGGGGCCGACGGCACCGTACGGCTGTGGGACCTCGTCTCCGGCCGCTGCCTGCGCCGTCTCGACGTGCACCCCGGCGGGGTCTGGCCGGTCGTCCTGGACGGGACGGGCAGCCTCGTCGCCACAGGCGACTCCGACGGTCTGGTGACCCTCTGGGACGTGGCCACGGGCGAACCGCTGCAACGGCTGCCCGGTCACACCGCCCCCGTCTACGCGGCCGTGTTCAGCCCGGACGGCCGTCTCCTGGTCACCGGCGACGCGGCGGCTGACCTGCGGATCTGGGACACCCGTACGGGCCAGTGCACCGGCACGCTCGACGGCCACGAAGGGGCCGTCTACCGCGCCCGGTTCAGCCCCGACGGCACGCTGCTGGTCACCGGTGACCACGGTCCGGAGGGCAACGGCACGGTCCGCGTCTGGAGTCCTCAGGACGCGCGGCTGCTGCACGAATTCACCGGCCACACCGGACGCGTGTACACCCTCGACTTCCACCCCGACGGCAATCTGCTGGTCAGCGGTGACACCAGCGGCCAGGTGCGGCTGTGGGACCCGGTCGTCGGCGCGCCGGCCGGAGTGCTGGAGCGCTGCACCGGCGCGGTCTACCAGGTGATGTTCGGCGACGGAGGCCGGCTGCTCGCCGCCTGCGACAGCGACGGCACGGTCCGGCTGTGGCGGGTGGCGCCCGCCGGGAGCCACCACGCGGTCACCCTGCTGGACCGGCAGCCCGACGAGCACCGCGGCTCTGCCTGGGCCTGCTGCTTCCGCCCGCTGGACAGCCAGCTCGTCACCGTCGGCAACGACGGCGGCGCGCGGATCTGGGACGCGGCCGCCGGCCTGGGCAAGCGGATCCTGCGCGGCCACGGCCGCCGGGTCAACACCGTCGCCTTCAACGCCGACGGCAGCCGCCTCGCCACCTGCGGCAACGACGGGATCGTCCGGCTGTGGGACGCGCGTACGGGCCGGCGCACGGCCGAACTCACCGGCCGCGGCGACCGGTTGATCTCCGCCGTCTTCAGCCCGGCGGGATCCGTCCTCGGCACGGCCAGCAACGACGGCGACGTCTATCTGTGGAACGCGACGACCGGCGAGTACCTGCGGGAGATCGACGTGGAGACCGACCACACGTGGGCCGAGGTCTTCAGTGTGGACGGCGAACTCCTCGCCACGGCCAACGACGACGACACCGTCCGGCTGTGGTGGCGCAGTACGGGCGCCCATGTGACCACCCTGACCGGTCACCGGGGGCGCGTGCGCTCCATCGCCTTCCGCGCCGACGGCGAACTGCTCGCGACCGGCTGCGACGACGGCGGCGTCCGCCTGTGGAACCCGTACGACGGCCACCTCGTCAGTGAACGCGTCGGACACACCGACCGGGTGTACGCCGTCACCTTCGGCTCCGACAGCGACTGGACCGGCAGCGCGTCCTGGGACGGCACGGCCGTCATCTGGCGTGACGGAGAGCCCCGCCACGTGCTCGGCGGACACCGCGGCCGGCTGTGGACCGCCGCGGCCCACCCGAGCCGTCCGCTTCTCGCGACCGCCGGCGACGACCGCGCGATCTGCCTCTGGGACGCGGACACCGGCCTCCTGACAGCCCGGCTGACGGGTCACACCGGACGTATCTTCTCGCTCGCCTTCAGCCCGGACGGCACCCGGCTCGCCAGCGGCGGCGAGGACGGCACGGTCAGGCTCTGGAGCCTCCCGGCGGGCGAGGACGCGGACACCGGGAGCGGGACGCCGACGCTCCGCGCCACGCTCATAGGAGTACCGGGCGGCTGGGCGGCCCTGACGCCGGAGGGCGGCTACAAGTACGAGGGAGATGTGGCGGGCGAGTTCTGGCATGTCGTCGGGATGGCCCGGTTCACCCCGGGAGAACTGGACGACTATCTCCCCGGCGTCCACCAGCTCTCCCTGGACGCGAGCCTCTGACCGTACGGCCCTGACCAGCCGGTCCGGTGCGAGAACGGCCGGAGGACCGGGCCGAAACGCCTGTCCCTCCGGCGGCGGTTGTCAGCTTCGGCGCGGCGCCGGGACGAGGCGGACGGCCGTATTGAGCAGATGATCGATCAGGTCGTGCGACGGATTGTCCGTGAGATTGGCGAGCAGCCGGGCCAGTGTGCTGAGCAGGAAAGGCGAGTTCATCACGTAGCGGTTGAGGACCGGCTGGAAGCCCGACCGGCTGAAGACGAGGTCGGCGGCCGCGTTGCCGAGCCGGTAGTAGCTCCCCCAACGGCGGTTCATCTCCACCGGGTAGCTGTGCAGCACCCGCTCCCGCCGCGGCCCCCGCGGAGCGGCCAGCGCGAGCGCGGCCGTCTCGGCCGCGACCTCGCCGGCCTCCATGGCCTGGCCGATGCCCTCGCCGTTCCAGGGGCTGATCATGCCTCCCGAGTCACCGACCAGCAGGAGCCCCTTGGCGTACAGCGGACGGCGGTTGAAGCCCAGCGGCAGCGCCGCGCCGCGCACCGGACCCTCGGCGTTCTCCTCGCGCAGTCCCCACTCGGGCGGTGTACGGGCCAGCCACTGGTCCAGAGCCGCCCGCAGCTCCGCTTTCCCGTGCCGCCGGTGAGGCAGGGCGCCGAGGCCGACGTTGACGCGGCCGTCGCCCATCGGGAAGATCCAGCCGTAGCCGGGCAGGTAATGATCGCTCCCCGGGAAACGGAGATCGGCCCACAGCTCCAGGTACTCCTCCTGCGAACGCTCGGGGCTGCGGTAGTAACGGCGTGCGGCCGTCGCGATCTGCCTGCGCGCGTCGCGCCGGACCCCCATCGCGAGAGCGAGCCGTGCGGAGGCGCCGTCGGCGGCGATGACGACCGGCGCGCGGAACTCCAGCGGTTCCTTGCCGTCGGTCCCGGCCGTGACTCCGGTGATACGGCCGGCGCGGTCGGTCACCGGCGCGGTCACCTTCACGCCCGTACGCAGCCGGGCCCCGGCCGCGACCGCGTGGCGGGCCAGGATGTCGTCGAAGTCCTCCCGGCCGCGCGCCAGACCGAAGTCCGGGTAGCGTCCCAGGCTCGGCCAGTCGATGTGGACCTGGTGCTTCCCGGCCACCCATCGCATCCCCTTCGAACGCATCCAGCCCGGGGCCGTGATGTCGACGCCCATCCGGATCAGCTGGTGCACCGCGCGCGGGGTCAGGCCGTCTCCGCACACCTTTTCCCTGGGGAAGTGCGTTTTCTCCAACAGCAGTACGTCGACGCCCGCTTGAGCCAGATGGAAGGCGGCGGACGAGCCCGCGGGTCCGGCCCCGACCACGATCACCCCGGCTTCCGTGCCCGTGTCCGGGTCAGCGGTGTCCTGCCCGTCTGATGTCGTTTCCCGCATGGAGAACCCTCCTTGGGACAGCCGGCGAGTGCGCGGCGGACAACTGCAGAGCGCCGTCCGGTAATTTACCGCCGTCTTCAGGGGGCTGCCATCGGCTCGTCGGAGTGAGAGCGGCCCCGCCCGGGGCGAAGGCCGGCGGACGCGCCTGACCTGCTCGTCCTGCCGATGCGGCGGCGATCCGGTGTCCGGACACGGCCAGTTGTGACCGAAAAAGGAGACTTACGGGCTTTTGGTGCTGTGATCTTTCTGACCTGGTCTGGCTTTCGCCGTCAGAGGCACGTATGACGTTCCGGGTAAGAAACGGTGTGACCGGCGGCGAACGGCGGCGCACCACCTCCGTACGAAAGAGCCACTGTTTTGAAGAACACCAAAGCCGCACTCTGGGAATTCCTCCAGGGCCTGGGCAAGACGTTCATGCTGCCGGTGGCCCTTCTGGCCTTCTGCGGAATCATGCTGGGGCTCGGCTCCTCGCTCTCCAGCGACGCCGTCGTGCAGAACCTCTCATTCCTCGACAACGAGGTCTGCCACCTCGTGTTCACCTGGATGGCGAACACCGGTCTGGTCGCCTTCACCTTCCTTCCGGTCCTCTTCGCCATGGCGATTCCGCTCGGACTCGCCCGCCAGGACAAGGGAGTTGCGGCTTTCTCGGGCTTCGTCGGCTTCGCGGCGATGAACCTCGCCGTCAATTTCTTCCTCACCGCCAAGGGCGTCACCTCGGATGCCGACAAAGAGCATTACGGCGTGGCCCAGGTACTCGGCATCGAGTCCATCGACACCGGGCTGCTCGGCGCGGTCGCGGTCGGCATCATCGTCGCGGTCCTGCACAACCGGTACCGCACCCAGCAGATGCCGGACGCGCTGGCCTTCTTCGGCGGACTGCGCTTCGTCCCCATCGTCTCCGCGCTGGTGATGAGCTTCGCCGGACTGCTCGTCCCCCTGGTGTGGCCCACGCTGAACGGCTGGATCGCCGACATCGGCACCGGCATCTCGCACACCGGCGTCTTCGGCCCGTTCTTCTTCGGCATGGGTGAAGTCCTGCTGCGCCCGATCGGCCTGCACCACATCCTCGTCGCGCTCTTCCGCTTCACCGACGCGGGCGGTTCCGGCGTGGTCTGCGGCAAGGAGGTCAGCGGCGCGCTCAACCTCTTCTACGCCCAGCTCTCCTGCGCCACCCCGTCGAACGCCGCACACACCGCCACCGAGTTCCTGTCCCAGGGCAAGATGGCCGCCTACCTCGGCGGGCTCCCCGGCGCGGCGCTCGCGATGTACCACACCGCGAACCGGCGGATGCGTCCCGAGATCAAGGCGCTGCTGATCTCCGGTGTCGTCGCGTGTGTCGTCGGCGGTGTCACCGAGCCGCTGGAGTTCCTGTTCCTCTTCATCGCGCCGTGGCTGTACCTCCTGCACGCGGTCCTCGTCGGCCTCGGCTTCCTGACCGCTGCCGTGCTGGGCGTGTACATCGGCAACACCGACGGCAACGTCATCGACCTCTTCGTCTTCGGCGTCCTTCAGGGCACCAGCACGAAGTGGTACCTGATCCCGGTCATCGCCGCCGTCTGGTTCGCGGTCTACTACTTCCTCTTCCGCTTCGCGATCACCCGCTTCAACCTCAAGACGCCGGGACGCGAGGACCCCGACGCCGACAGTGCCGCGGGGCAGAGCGCCGCGGACGAGAGCGCCGAAGGCCAGGGAGCCGCGGACCAGGACACGGCCGGCGCCGCCCGGGAGCCGGACGCCGCCGCGCCCAAGCCGGTGCTGGTCGCGGGCAAGTACGACCCGGTCGCGATCCTCGAAGCGCTCGGCGGGGCCGGAAACATCCGTGCGCTCGACAACTGCATCACCCGCCTGCGGATGTCCGTCGAGGACGCCGGCCTGCTGGACGAACCCCGGCTCAAGAAGCTCGGCGCGGTCGGTGTCATCAAGCTCGACCAGCACAACGTCCAGGTGATCATCGGTCCGCAGGTGCAGTCCGTGAAGGACGCCATCTCCGAACTCACCCCCACGACCGGCTGACGGAGCGCACGGTGCACACAAGCGATTCCGGGCCCGATTTCGACACGCCGGTGGACCGGCGCGGCACCTGGTGCACGCAGTGGGACTACATCGAGGACCGCTTCGGCGCCCCCGACCTGCTGCCCTTCACCATCTCCGACATGGACTTCGAGACCGCGCCGCCGGTCCTCGAAGCCCTGCGCGGACGGCTCGATCACGGTGTCCTCGGCTACAGCCGCTGGCGGCACGAGGACTTCCTCTCCGCTGTCACGCACTGGTTCGCCACCCGGTACGGAACGGAGACCGACCCGGAGCAGGTCGTCTACGCGCCGTCCGTGATCTACCAGATCTCCCAGCTGGTCCGTCTCTGGTCGCGGCCGGGCGACGGAGTCGTCGTGCACACCCCCTCCTACGACGCCTTCGCCAAACTCCTGGCCGCGCACGGCAGGGAACTGCGCGGCTGCCCGCTGCGACGCGACGCGGCCGGACAGTGGGCGTACGACACCGACGAGCTGGAGGCGCTGCTCGCCCGGCCCGACACCTCGATCCTGCTGCTCTGCTCACCGCACAATCCGACCGGCCGGGTCTGGACGGAGGACGAGCTGACGCGGATGGCGGAGCTGTGCGCGCGCCACGGAGTGGCGGTCATCAGCGACGAGATCCACGCCGACCTGACCCGCGATCCGTACCGCCACCTGCCCTGGTCGCGCTTCGGCGCCGTCCAGGAGCAGGCGGCGCGGGAGCGGGGCGGCGCGGCGCGCTGGGCAGTGGTCACCTCCGCGTCCAAGGCGTTCAACATTCCGGCGCTGACCGGCTCGTACGGCCTCATCGGTGACGACGAGAGCCGCGACGCCTATCTGCGGCAGCTCAAGGAGGCCGACGGGCTGTCCTCGCCGGCGGTCCTGTCGATCGTCGGCCACATCGCCGCGTACCGGCGGGGCGCGCCGTGGCTCGACGCGTTGCGCGGCTATCTGGACGGCAACCTGCGCATGGTCGCCGACCGGCTGAACAGCGCGTTCCCGCAGCTGAACGTGGGTCTGCCGGAAGCCGGCTACCTCGCCTGGATCGACCTGCGCCCGCTCGGCGCGGACGACGCCGAACTCCAGCGGCTGCTCATCGAGCGGGAGAAGGTCGCGATCATGCCGGGGACGACGTACGGACCGGACGGCGCGGGATTCGTACGCCTCAACGTGGGCTGCCCGCGCGGCAAGGCGGAAGCGGGCGCCGACGCGCTCGTGCGCGCGCTGACCACCCTGACCGGCGGCGCGTAGCACTCGGCGGGTGCTCGACCGGGCACGGCGCGCGACCGAGAGCGGGGGCCCTTTCGGAAGAGGGCCGGTCTCGGGATATCTTGATATCGAGAATTGTTGCAGACGTGGAGCGGAGCACCCGGTGACTGACTCAACCATCATCTATACGCACACGGACGAGGCGCCGGCGCTGGCGACGTACTCGTTCCTGCCCGTGATCGAGGCCTACGCCTCGACGGCCGGGGTCACCGTGGAGAGCCGTGACATCTCTCTGTCGGGGCGGATCATCGCCGGCTTCCCCGAGCGTCTCGAGGAGGGCCAGCGCGTCGCCGACGCACTCGCCGAACTCGGCGAGCTGGCCAAGACCCCCGGCGCGAACATCATCAAGCTGCCGAACATCTCGGCGTCGATCCCGCAGCTCAAGGCCGCCATCGCCGAGCTCCAGCAGCAGGGCTACGCGCTGCCGGACTACCCGGACGACCCGAAGACCGACGAGGACAGGGATGTCCGCGCCCGGTACGACAAGGTCAAGGGCAGCGCCGTCAACCCGGTGCTGCGCGAGGGCAACTCGGACCGCCGCGCGCCCGCCTCGGTGAAGAACTACGCCAAGGCCCACCCGCACCGCATGGGTGTCTGGAGCGCCGACTCCAAGACGAACGTCTCGCACATGGACGCCGACGACTTCCGCTCCACCGAGAAGTCCGCGGTCATCACGCAGGCCGGCTCGCTCCGTATCGAGCTCGCGGGCGACGACGGCAACACCACCGTCCTGCGCGAGTCGGTCCCCGTCCTGGCGGACGAGGTCGTGGACGCGTCCGTGATCCGGGTGGCGCCGCTGCGCGAGTTCCTCACGGCGCAGATCGCGCGCGCCAAGGCCGAGGGCGTGCTGTTCTCGGTCCACCTCAAGGCCACGATGATGAAGGTCTCCGACCCGATCATCTTCGGCCACGTGGTGCGTGCCTTCTTCCCGAAGACGTTCGCCGCGCACGGCGAGGCGCTCGCCGCGGCCGGCCTGAGCCCGAACGACGGTCTCGGCGGCATCCTCAAGGGCCTGGAGTCGCTGTCCGAGGGCGCGCAGATCAAGGCGTCCTTCGAGGCCGAACTCGCCGAGGGCCCCGCGCTGGCCATGGTCGACTCCGACCGGGGCATCACCAACCTGCACGTACCGAGCGACGTCATCGTCGACGCCTCCATGCCGGCCATGATCCGCACCTCCGGCCACATGTGGGGCCCGGACGGCGAGGAGGCCGACACCCTCGCGGTCATCCCGGACAGCAGCTACGCCGGTATCTACCAGGTCGTCATCGACGACTGCCGCGCGAACGGCGCGTACGACCCGGCGACGATGGGCTCCGTGTCCAACGTCGGCCTCATGGCGCAGGCGGCCGAGGAGTACGGCAGCCACGACAAGACCTTCGAGATCCCCGCGACCGGTACGGTGCGCGTCCTCGACGCCGACGGCAACGCGGTGCTCGAACAGGCCGTGAGCGCCGGTGACGTGTTCCGCATGTGCCAGACCAAGGACGTGCCGATCCGCGACTGGGTCAAGCTCGCCGTCACCCGCGCCCGCGCGGCCGGCGTCCCGGCCGTGTTCTGGCTGGACGAGAACCGCGCCCACGACGCGAACCTCATCCAGAAGGTCAAGGCGTACCTGCCCGAGCACGACACCGAGGGTCTGCGGATCGAGATCATGACGCCCGCCGAGGCGATCGCGTTCTCGCTCGAGCGCATCCGCAAGGGCGAGGACACCATCTCGGTCACCGGGAACGTGCTGCGTGACTACCTGACCGACCTGTTCCCGATCCTGGAGCTGGGCACGAGCGCCAAGATGCTCTCGGTCGTCCCGCTGATCAACGGTGGCGGACTGTTCGAGACCGGCGCGGGCGGCTCCGCGCCCAAGCACGTCCAGCAGCTCGTCAAGGAGAACTACCTGCGCTGGGACAGCCTGGGCGAGTTCCTGGCGCTGGCGGTCAGCTTCGAGCACCTCGCGCAGACGACGGGCAACGCGAGGGCCCAGGTGCTCGCCGACACGCTCGACCGCGCCACCGGCACGTTCCTCAACGAGGACAAGTCGCCGAGCCGCAAGCTCGGCGGCATCGACAACCGCGGCAGCCACTTCTACCTGGCGCTCTACTGGGCCCAGGAACTGGCACGGCAGACCGAGGACGCGCAGCTCGCCGAGGCCTTCGCGGCGCTCGCCAAGACGCTCTCCGACCAGGAGCAGACGATCGTGGACGAGCTGATCGCGGTGCAGGGTTCGCCGGCCGACATCGGCTCGTACTACCGGCCCGACGCGGCCAAGGCGGCGTCGGTCATGCGTCCGTCGAGCACCTTCAACGAGGCGATCGCGACGCTCTCGTGAGTGTGTGATCACGTGAGCGCTTGACGCAGCGGCGCCCCGGCAGGCGGACCTCCCACTTGCCGGGGCGTTGTCATGTGATGGGACGGTTTTTCCGGACGTGATGTGTGCCTCGACGGCGCCTGCCCGGCCGGGAGGGGCACTAGCATGAGCGTCGCTTCGTGCCGCCGTGTGGTTGTCTGGAGGTCGGTTTGTCAGGTCCGGGCACCCCGCACCTTCCTCGCCGCGTACTGCTCGCCGCGAGCGCGGTGCTCGTCGTCGCGGCCGTCGTGTGCGCGGTGTGGGCGGCGGGCTCCACGGACCGGACCCGGCACAGGACCGGCCCGTCCGCCGACGGCCTGCCGCACACCGGCGTCCAGATCCTGTCCGGCAGCTGCGGACACGGCTGGGACGATCCACGTGCCGGTGTACAGGTCTTCGACGTGCGCAACCTCTCCGGAGCGCCGGTCGAGGTGTATCTCAAGGACACACGCACCGGAGCCGTGCACGGTGAGCTGGAAGGCCTCGGGCCCGGCACCACCCGCTCACTGCGGGTCGACCTCGCGGGCGGCTCGTACGCCTTCGCCTGTTATCCGGACGACGCCGTGCCCGTCAGGGGACCCGCCGTCCGAGTGCCGGACGGCCAGGGCGGAAACGGCGGCCCCGCGGCCGTACCCGTCAGCCAACACGACCTGATTCCACCGACGTTGAGCTATCAGCGCTGGGTCGCCGACCGGATGGACGACCTCGTCGCGGTCACCGGGAGACTCCGCGCGGCGATCAGGGACGGTGACCCGGCACGGGCCCGCGCGGCCTGGCTGCCCGCCCACCTCGTGTACGAGCGGATGGGCGCGGCGTACGGCGCCTTCGGCGACGCGGACCAGGCGGTCAACGGAACCGCCACCCGCCTGCCCGGCGGCCTCCACGACAAGGACTTCACCGGCTTCCACCGCATCGAGTACGGCCTGTGGCACCACGAGCCCACGGCCGCGCTGCTCCCGGTCGCAGACCAACTGGCCGACGACGTCGGCACGTTGCGTACGGACTGGACGCAAGCGCGCATGGATCCGCAGGACCTCGGTCTGCGCGCGCACGAAATCCTGGAGAACACCGTGCAGTTCGAGCTGACCGGACGCACCGACTACGGCAGCGGCAGCAATCTCGCCACCGCACGCGCCAACCTCGACGGCACCCGCGTCGTCCTCTCCCGGCTGCGCCCGCTGCTGGTCACCCGCTATCCGCGACTGGGAGACCTGGAGCGTCAACTCGACCGTACCCAGAGTGCTTTGGACCGCCAGCACCGCGACGGACACTGGACGCCCCTCGGTGAACTCGACCGTACGAGCCGCGAGTCGGTGAACGCGGCGGCGGGCGACCTGGTCGAACGGCTGGCGGACATCGCGGCCCTCTGCGACGTACGGAGGGCCTCATGACGGGCGACGGACACGACATGCGGCGGCGCGGCTTCCTGCGCCACGCGGCCGCGGGCGTCGGCGGAGCCGTCGCGGGCGCGGGCCTGATCGGCGCGGACCTCGCCGCCCGTCCGGCCGCCCCGGTGGTGAACGGGAGCGCCGCACCGCCCTTCCACGGCGCGCACCAGGCGGGCATCCTCACCGAGCCCCGGCGCAGCACCGCCTTCGTCTCCTTCGACGTCACCGCGGCCGACCGGGCGGGCCTGGCCGAGCTGCTGCGTACGGTCACCGACCGCGCGCGGTTCCTCGTCCAGGGCGGTACACCCCCGCCGGCGGGCATCACCGCGCCGCCCACCGACTCCGGAATCCTCGGACCCCGGGTGCCGACCGGTGACCTCTCCGTCATCGCGGCTGTCGGCGCCTCGCTCTTCGACGAACGCTTCGGCCTCACCGGCGCCATCCCGCGCCACCTGCGCGCCATGCCGGCCTTCCCGGACGACGACCTGGACGACGCCTGGTGTCACGGTGACCTGAGCCTTCAGTTCTGCGCCGACAGCACGGACACGGTGCTGCACGCGCTGCGCGACATCGCCCGGCACACCAGGGGCGCCATGCAGATCCGCTGGCGCCTCGACGGCTTCAGCAACCCGCCCCGCCCGTCGGGAGCCGCCCGCAATCTCATGGGCTTCAAGGACGGCACCGCCAATCCGGACGCCCGGGACACCCGCCGGATGGACGAGCTGGTGTGGACGGGAGCGTCGTCGGGGGAGCCCGGCTGGGCGGCCGGCGGAAGCTATCAGGTGGTACGGGTGATCAGGATGCTGGTCGAGTTCTGGGACCGGGTCTCGCTCACCGAGCAGGAGCGGATGATCGGCCGCAACCGCGAGACGGGAGCGCCGCTCGACGGTGACCTGGAGAGCGACGTACCGCGTTACGCCCACGACCCCAAGGGGGACGTGATCCCCCTCGACAGCCATATCCGTACGGCCGATCCGCGCACCCCGGGGACCGAGGACCAGCGGCTGCTGCGCCGCTCGTACAACTTCGACCGGGGCGTGGACACGAACGGCAATCTCGACATGGGGCTGCTCTTCTGCTGCTACCAGCAGGATCTGTCGCGGCAGTTCGAAACCGTCCAGAAGCGGCTGGAGGGCGAGCCGCTGGTCGACTACATCGTCCCGACCGGCGGCGGGTACTTCTACGTGCTGCCGGGTGTCAGGGACGGCTCGGACTGGCTGGGGCGGGGCCTGCTGGACCAGGGCAGGTAAGCACCGCCGGTCACATTCGGTCGCTAGCGAAGGGGAGAACCGTATGGGCAGCACAGGAAGCAGCAGGGCAGGGAACAGGACACGCGTACACCGCTGGGGAGCGCTGGCGGGAGCCGCCGCGCTCACCGTTCTCGGCGGGGCAGCGCCGTCCTGGGGCGCGGCCCCGACCGCGGAATCCGGGGGTGGCACGGCCACGCCCGTCAAGCACCTGGTGGTCATCTTCGACGAGAACATCTCTTTCGACCACTACTTCGCGACCTACCCGCAGGCCGCGAACACCGACGGCACCCGGTTCACCCCGTCCCCGCACACGCCCCGGGACGTGGACAACCTGCGCACCGCCGGGCTGCTCAAGAAGAACCCCAACCAGTACCTGCCCAAGCGCCTGACGCACGAGCAGGCCATGACCTGCGACCAGAACCACTCCTACGGGCCCGAGCAGTACGCGTACAACGGCGGCAAGGCCGACAAGTTCGTGGAGAACACCGACTCCGGCAAGTGCTCGGGCAGCCTCTTCGGCGAGCCGGGGCTGGGGATGGACTACTACGACGGCAACACCGTTACCGCGCAGTGGAATTACGCCCAGCACTACGCCCTCAACGACAACTCCTTCGGCTCCGTCTACGGGCCCTCGACGCCCGGTGTGATCGAGCTGGTGTCGGGCCAGACGCACGGCGTGGTCTCCACCGACCCCACCTCGTCCACGGAACACCCGGAGCGGACCGCCACCCCCGACCCGGCGGCCGTCGCCTCGCCGGACGCCGACGGGGTCGGCACGATGATCACCGACCCCGACCCCGCCTACGACGACTGTTCCGGCAACGACCACACCAGCAAGGACTCCTTCGCCGAACTGCGCGGCAAGAACATCGGTGACCGGCTCAACGAGAAGAAGGTGACCTGGGGCTGGTTCCAGGGAGGCTTCCGGCCGAGCACACCGTGGGACGGCGAACAGGGGCACTTCGCCAAGTGCGGCGGCACCACGCACGCCAACGTGGGCGGCGCGCAGGTCGTGGACTACAGCCCGCACCACAGCCCGTTCCAGTACTACCGCTCGACCGCCAACCCGCACCACGTGGCCCCGAAGTCCGTCGCCGAGATCGGCCACCCGGGCCCGGCCAACCACAACTACGACCTGACGGACTTCGACGCGGCCCTCAAGGCCGGCCGGCTCCCCTCGGTGAGCTTCCTGAAGGCCCCGGCCTACCAGGACGGGCACGCGGGCTACTCCGACCCGCTCGACGAACAGGACTTCCTGACCGGCCAGATCAACAAGATCCAGCAGTCGCCCCAGTGGAAGGACACCGCCATCGTCCTCGCCTACGACGACTCGGACGGTTGGTACGACCATGTGTACGCCAAGCCCCTCAACGGCTCGAAGGACACGGCCAAGGACAGCAGTGGCAAGGCCGTCGACTCGCCGGCCTGCCAGAACGGGCCCGCGGCCGCGGGCGGTTACCAGGACCGGTGCGGGCCGGGCACCCGCCAGCCGCTGATGGTGATCTCGCCGTACAGCAAGGTCAACATGATCGACCACACCAGGACCGAGCAGACCTCCGTCCTGAAGTTCATCGAGGACAACTGGCACACCGCCCGTATCGGGGACCACTCCTTCGACACCCGCGCCGGCTCGCTGGAGAACATGTTCGACTTCGCTCACCCCAACGGTGACCAGGTGCTGCTGAACAAGGACGGCTCGGTCAAGTCCGTCGGCCGTATCCAGGACGTGGCGCCCGTCGCGATGGAGATCTCGCGGCCGCAGACCGGCGAAGCCGGGGCGCGCGCGCTCGCCGGTGACACGTCCGGTACGCCGGTGCTGCCGATCGGGATCGGCGTGGGCGTGGTGCTGGTCGCTGGAGCGGGCGCGGTTCTGGCCTTCCGCCGCCGCGCCGGCCGGCAGAGCGTCTGAAGCGTCCGGCGGGGGCGGATCAGAACCGGGTACCGCCCCCGCCGACTGAGGCGCCGGATGGGGCGCCCGGGGCGGGGCTGAGCACCCCCGATATCGGGCATAAGTATCAAGGAGGAAGGAATCGGAAGATTGGACGGTCGGTGACCTGATGGATACGACACGTGAGCGGACCGGCGTCGACCTGCGGATGCCCGTCTTCTTCCACTCCACCCCGTCGGCGGTGGGAGAGGCCCGCGGGATCGCCCGTGCGTTCCTCGGGCGGTTCGCGGCGGGAATCGACGCCGCGCCGGCCGACGCGGTGGTCGTCGTCGTGTCGGAGCTGGTGGCCAACGCGGTACGGCATGCGGGCGGGGCGGGGTGCTCGCTGTGGTTGAGCGCGCGTCCGGGCAGTATCACCGTCGAGGTGTCGGACTCCAGCCCCGTGACGCCCCGCGAGCGGGTCCCCGATCTGACCGGTCGGACCGGCGGGTACGGCTGGCCCACCGTGCGCCGCCTCGCCCGTTCCGTCTCGGTCATCCCCGCCACCGGCGGGAAGACCGGGAAGACCGTGCGGGCTGTCATATCGCGCTGAAAAGCTGCCAGTGGCCGCGCATCGGTGGCAAATAAAGAAGAAATCATAAACGGATTTAAATAGCACGGTCTCGCACATATGTGTTTCATGGTGTGTGCGGCTCCCGTCGGATAGAGTTCCAGTTGGTCGAAAGCTAACCGACACGCCGAATGTCTGCCTCGCAATATCCCGCGACGCGGAATTCGGTGGGAAAAACTGGCGCGACGGAAGTCGAGGCGGCCCGAATGGATCCAGAGGCGGTATTATTTTCGATCTTCACTCCGGAGGGCAGGGAAAATCCCTACCCCTCGCTGGCGGAACTCAGGCGAATGAGGTCAGTTTATTATAATGACAGTCTCGACACCTATTTCCTGACTCGATTCGCCGACTGCCAGGCCGTTCTGGTCGATCCCGACTTCCTGGTCCCCGATCTCGACTGGTGTGCCCGTGAGGTGCCCGCGTGGCGGGAACATCCCGCCGCGGGCCTTTTCTACTCCTCGATGCTCCGCCGCAACGGCTCGGAGCACGAACGGCTGCGCCGCCTGGTCGGCAGGGGATTCAGCGCCCGGAGAGCGGCCGCGCTGCGCACGTCCGTCGAAGGCGTCACCGACACGCTGCTGGACCGGTTCGCCGACGCGACTGCGGACGGCGGCGCGGCCGACTTCCAGGAGCTGGTGGGCTATCCGCTCCCGGTCGCGGTGATGGGTGAGCTGATCGGCGTATCACCGGAGGACCACGAGCGGTTCCACGGTCTCGGCCGGGACGCGAGCCGGCTGCTGGAGCCGGTACGCACGCCGGAGGACTGGGGCCGTGCCGACGAGGCCGTCGCGGCGCTGCGTGAGTACTTCACCGCCCTCGTGGACCGGCGGCGCTCGCGTCCCGCCGACGACCTCACCTCGACGCTGCTCGCCGTACGGGACGCGGGCGACGGGCGGCTGACCGAACGCGAGCTGGTCGACACGCTGGTGCTGGTGCTGGTCGCCGGATTCGAGACCACGGCGAGCCTGCTCGGTCTGGCGGTGTTCGCCCTGCTCAGCCACCCCGGCCAACTGGCGCTGGTCCAGGAGAGGCCCGAACTGGTTCCCGCCGCCGTCGAAGAGGTCCTGCGCTGGGACACCCCGGTCCAGATGACGGAGCGCATCGCCGCCAGGGACGTGAAAGTGGGCGGTGTGACGATCCCCGAGGGCGGCAACGTCACCACGGTGCTCGCGGCGGCCAACCGCGACCCCGACCAGCACACCGACCCCGACACCTTCTCGGTCCTGCGCCGGGACAGCAAGGTCCTGAGCTTCAGCGCGGGACCCCATTACTGCCTCGGGGCCGCTCTGGCCCGCATGGAAGGCGCCGTGCTGGTCGGCCGGATCTTCTCCCGGTTCAGGAAACTCGCGCCGGCCGGGCCTCCCGTGCGGCGCGCCTCCATCAGCCTCCGTTCGTTCGACTACCTGCCGCTGGTCACGACCTGAGAGCGCACAGCCCGCCGCTCCCGGAAGGGAATGTCCATGTTCCTGAACGCAGAACGCTCGGCCCTCGAAACCCTCCTCCCCGGATTGGACGGCGCGCTTTCCCTCTGCCCGCTGGAGGAGTTGGAGAGCACGCCGAGCCCGGCCGTCCAGGCGTTCCGCCGCGCGGGCGGACCGGGATTACTGGTGCCGGCGGAGCACGCAGGATCGGGCGCGACCCCGCTCCAGGCGGTACGGGTGCAGCGCGCGGTCGGGGCCCGCTGTCCGTCGCTCGCGGTGGCCACGACCATGCACCACTTCTCGGTCGCCGGCCTGGTGCACAGCGCCCGGCAGGGGACCGGCCTGGAGGGCCTGCTGCTGGAAGCCGTCGCCAAGGACCGGCTGCTGCTGGCCTCCGGCTTCGCGGAGGGCAACACCGGCCAGAACATCCTCAGGCCGCACATCACCGCGGAGCGCCGCGACGGCCGTTACGTCCTGAACGGCAGCAAGAAGCCCTGCAGCCTGTCGCGTTCGATGGACCTGCTGACGGCATCCGTCGTGACCACCGACGACCAGGGCGCGGAGCGGCTCGCCATCGCGATCATCCCGGCCGCCACCCCCGGCCTCGAAGTACGGCGGTTCTGGCGGACACCGATCCTGGCGGGCGCCGAGAGCGACGAGGTCGTTCTCACGGACGTGGAGCTGGACCCCCAGATGGTGTTCGTCACCGAGGTCACCGCGGACGGCGTACCCGACTCCCTGAACGTGGCGGGGTTCCTCTGGTTCGAACTCCTGCTGACCGCGGGCTACCTCGGGATGGCCAGCGCGCTCGTCGAACGCGCCCTGAACCGGCCGGGCGGCGCCGACGACGACCCGACGCCCTTCATGGTGGACGTGGAGGCGGCGATGCTCTCGGTCGAGGCGGTGGCCCGCGCCATGGAGGACGAGGAGTGGACCGACACACTCCTCGTCAGCGCGCTCACCGCCCGGTACGCGGCGCAGGACGCCATCGCCCGCACCACCGGAACGTGTCTCGCCGCGCTGGGCGGCATGGCCTTCATCGGCTCGCCCGACGGTTCCTACCTGGCGTCAGCCGCCGCGGGGCTCACCTTCCACCCGCCGTCCCGCACCAGGATGGCCCGCCCGCTGCGGGACGTCCTGGGCGGGTTGCCGCTGCGCATCGGCTGAGGGGAGCGTCCCGTGCCCGCCACCGACCCGCGGCCCGCCACCACCCACCGCACCACCGACACCGACCGTGAGCAGGTGACCGCTATGGAACGATCCGGTGCCGTCCCGCCTCCGCAGCACGGCGGGGAGACGCCCGGCACCGCCTCCGGATACCACGTCGAGGTGCTGCCGGGCGTCGATTCCCTTCCGCGTTCGGTGTGGACGGATCTTGCTCCGGCCGACGACCCCATGTGGTCCCGTGACCTCTTCACCGCGATGGAACGCGGCAGCATCGGCCCCGACGGATACGCCTGCCTGGTGGTCCGCCGAGGTCCGGACGTGGCGGCCGTCCTCCCTCTGGTCCTCTTCCGAGAGTTGCGCCTCGACCACATCGTGGGCGCGCGCGAGCGGCGATTCCTGACACCGGTGCGCCGGTTGTTCCCCCGCCTCCTGCGCGTGCCGACACTGTTGTGCGGGAACCTCCTGGGGCAGGGGCATGTCCTGACCGCGAGTCCTCTGCGGGACGACGTCAGCCGCCTCCTGGTCGGCGCCGTGCTGGACTTCGCGCGCCGGGAGCGGCTGGGCACCGTGGTGTTCAAGGACTTCACGGACAGGGACCTCGCCCCGCTGCACACCGCACTGCGACACTTCGGGTTCTTCCGCGTACCGAGCATGCCCGACACCGAACTCCGCCTGGAAAGAGGCTCGTTCGAGGACTACCTCGCTGCCCTGCCCGCGAAGCCCCGGCGCAACGCCCGCAGCAAGATCCGTAAGTTCGAGGCACTACCCGGGCTGCGCACCGAAGTCGTCCACGACTTCTCGCACCTGCTGCCGGAGATGCTCACCCTGTACCGGCAGGTCATGGACCGCGCCGACCAGACCCTCGACGTTCTCGACGCACCCTTCTTCGCCGCCGTACACGAGAGCACCACCCTGGAC
The DNA here is from genome assembly GCF_044751305.1 of Streptomyces sp. NPDC088725. Taxonomy (NCBI): domain Bacteria; kingdom Bacillati; phylum Actinomycetota; class Actinomycetes; order Kitasatosporales; family Streptomycetaceae; genus Streptomyces; species Streptomyces sp. NPDC088725. The sequence continues at coordinate 23,687 of NZ_JBIVLO010000011.1, read as the reverse complement.
CGGCGTCTTGTGGCCTGCTTCGAGGGCGAACGGCTGGTGGCGTTCCTGCTGTGTTTCTTCGCGGGCTCCGGAGCGGTCGGAGCCCGGATCGGTCTGGACTACCGACTCGCCCACGACGCCCGGCTCTACCACACCGTGCACTACGCGGCGATCCGCCTGGCCCTCGCCGAGGGCTGCCACCACATCCGGTTCGCCCAGACCGCGTACGAACCCAAGACCGAGCTGGGATGCGAGCTGATCGAGCAGGCGTACGCGGTGACCCACCTCAGCCCCCTGCCCCGCGCGGTGCTGCGCCGGCTGCTGCCACCCGCCCTGGCGGCCGCCACGGCCAGGGCCCTCGGCTCGCACGCTCCGGTGCGGGGCGCGGAAGGTTCACCCCGAAGCCATGACGACGGAAGGCCCCCTCATGCCACGCGTTGAAGTGGAGCTGCGCATCGCGGTACCGCCCGAGGCCGCCTGGGCCGCGGTGGTGGACGTGGAAAGCTACGCGCGCTGCATGGAGAACGTCGACTCGGTCACGATCATCGACCGGACGGACGAAGTGCACCGCACCACCGCGTGGTCGGTCCGCCTCAAGGGATCGGTCCTCCGGTGGACGGAGGCCGAGGTGATCGACACGGTCGCGCGCCGCTTCGACTTCCGCCAAGTGAGCGGCGATCTGGGGGATTTCGTGGGTCACTGGGCGGTCGATCCCGCGCCCGACGGATGCAGCACCGTCGGCCTGCACGTCCGGTTCGACATCGGCATCCCGCTCCTCGCGGAGATGCTCAACTCCGTTGCCGCGGACGCGCTGAGAGAGAACGCGGCCCAGATGCTCGCCGCCCTCGAACAACGGCTGCTGACCGCCGACGACCGGCCGAGCGGGCCATGACCCGCGCCCGACTTCACACCGGCAGCGGTCGCCGTCGCGGCCGTACCGCCCCGCGACCAGGGAGAAGGAAACGTGACCGCTGAGCAGTCGGCGTCGTCGGTGAGCGCACCCGAGGCAGTCGACCGGACCAACGAGGCAGCGCACCGGATCCATGGGGAGACGGAGGGCGGAGCCGTGCACCAGGCCCATGAGGTATTCGACCGCATCCGCCGTCACCTCTCCCCGAAGCTGGCGCTCACCGGCTCGTTCGCCGGTCACGGAGCGGTGGAGCAGTCCGCCGAAGGGTGCCGTGTGACGCTGTCCGACGGGCGGACGGCGCTGGACTTCGGCTCGTACGCCGTCACCCTGCTCGGCCACCGCCACCCCGCCGTGCTGGCGGCCGTCCGCCGGCAGCTCGACACACTGCCGACCTCCACCCGGAGTCTGGCCAACCCGGTCGCCGCGCGGGCCGCCGCCTGTCTCGCCGGCTACTTCGGCGACGTCCTGCCGAAAGTCCACTTCGGGCTGAACGGCGCCGACGCGGTGGAGGTGGCCGTCAAACTGGCCCGGGTCGCCACCGGCCGGGGACGGATCGTCGCGGTGAGAGGCGGTTTTCACGGCAAATCCCTGGGCGCGCTGGCGCTGACCCACAGCCCGCTCTACCGCGTGGGTCTGCTCGGCTGTTCCGTGGACGTGGTCCATGTGGACCCGGCCGACCCCGACGCGGTACGCCGCGAAGTCGAGGGCTCTGAGGTGGCGGCCCTCGTCTTCGAACCGGTGCAGGGGGAGAACGGCGCCGTCCCCCTGCCTCCCGACGTACTCGCCCGCTGGTGCGAAGACGCCGCCAGGCACGGCACGTTCGTGATCGCCGACGAGATCCAGTGCGGTCTGCACCGGTGCGGAGAGCGCTCGGTCGCCCTCGCCCAGGGGCTGCCGATCGACGCGCTGCTCGTCGGCAAACCACTGGGCGGCGGTGTCATGCCCCTCTCGGCGGTGCTCTGTTCGGAGGCGATGTACGCCCCACTGGCCGCCGATCCCTTCCTGCATTCCGCCACCTTCGGCGGACATCCCCTGAGTTGCGCCGCGCTGCCCGCCGCGCTCGAAGCGATCGAAGAACTGGCCGCGCACGGAGAGGAACTGGCCACCATCCTGAGCGCCGCACTGGAGGACCTGCGACGCCGGCACCCGCGCCTGGTCCGCGGAGTGCGCGGACGGGGACTGCTCCGGGGGATCGACTTCACCACACCGGGCGCCGCCGGGGCCGTCGTGATGGAACTGGCCGGGGCCGGGCTGCTGGTCTCGCCCTGCCTGAGCAGTCCGGCCACCGTACGGCTGCTTCCCCCACTTGTCAGCACCGAGCAGGACATCGCGGAGGCGGTCGGCATCCTCGGCTCCGCGATGGCGTCGGCGGAGCGGAGCGTCCCTCTCGCGGAAGCCTCCGACGCCGAGGCCACGGTGTGAACACCGTTCTTCCCGCGCTGAAAGGAACAGCCGACATGCTCACCCGCGAGGAACTGGCTCTCGTGCTCAGGACCGCCGTCTCGGACGTCCTCGGGACGGACATCGACGACGTGCGTGAACAGACCAGCCTGCTGGCCGACTTCGGGATCGACAGTCTGGAACTGATGGAAATCGGAGCCCGGTTGGAGCGGGCCCTCGCCCTCCGGGTCGAGATCGAGGACCTGACCGGGGCACACAATGTCGGGCAGGCGATCGACCTGCTCCACCAGCGTGTGGGCGGGCGCGTATGACCGGGGACCACCGCCCCGGCGGACAACCGCGGGTGGTCGTCACGGGCATCGGCGTGAAATCGCCCGCGGGCAACGGGATCGAAGAGGTCTACGCGGCGCTGCTCGCGGCCAGATCCACCGCGGCGGTGGTACCGAGGCTGGTAGAGCAGGGTGTTCCCGTGCAATTCGCCTGCCTGGTACCGCCGTTCGACACCACCGCCTACATCAGCCGCCGCGAGGCGCGCCAGATCGACCGTACGACCGAACTGGTGCTGTGCGCGGCCGTGGACGCGCTGCGCGAGGCCGCGCTGCCGGACGGCCTGCCGCCCGACCGGGTGGGCGTGCAGATCGGCACGGGGGTCGGGGGCCTGCCGAGCATGGAGGCGACGGCGCTGGACCACGGCGCGAAGCCGATGGGCATGCCGGTGCACACCGTCCCCCGCACCATGGCCAACTCACCGGCCTGCCGCATCGCGATGCGGTACGGATTCCAGGGCACCTGCATGACGTACTCCACGGCCTGCGCCAGCGGCACCACCGCCATCGGGGAAGCCGCCCGCAGGATCAGACACGGGGAACTCGACGTGGCGGTGGCCGGCGGTGTCGACGCGCCCGTCACCACGATCATCGTGTCGTCCTTCGCCCGCCTGCGGGCCCTGTCCACCAGGCACAGCGCCCCCGGACTGGCCAGCCGCCCCTTCGACGCGGACCGGGACGGTTTCGTGATGGGCGAGGGCGCGGCCGTCCTGGTCCTCGAACGGATGGACGCCGCCCGCGCCCGCGGCGCCAGGATCTACGGAGAGGTCACCGGATACGCCGCCACCTGCGACGCCTTCCACATCGTCGCCCCGCACGCCGACGGAGAGGCCGCGAGCCGGTGCATGACGCTCGCCGTCGCCGACGCGGGGCTCTCGCCCGCCGACATCGGCCACATCAACGCGCACGGGACGTCCACCGTGCTCAACGACCGCGCGGAGGCCACGGCCATCGACCGGTGCTTCGGCGGCCAGTCACCCCCCGTCACCGCGGTCAAGGGCGTCACCGGCCACCTCGTCGGCGGCTCAGGAGCCCTGGAGGCGGCGCTCGCCCTGGTCTGCGCCGCCCGGGGAGTGGTGCCGCCGGTCGCCAACCTCGCCGGAGGGCCGGAAGCCGCGCTGGTGGACGCGGTCATCGGCGAGCCGCGTGCCGTCGCACACACCCATGTGCTGTCCAACTCCTTCGGATTCGGCGGGCAGAACGCCTGTCTCGTCCTCACTCCGACCAGAGACGAACTCCCATGCGAACCCTGGTAACCGGCGCGACCGGCGTGGTCGGCACCGAAGTCGTCAACCGGCTGGCCACCGACGGCCGAGCCGCCGACCTCACCGTCGTCAGGACCGCCCGGCGGCCCGCCGGCGACACACTCGTACGCTGGCAGATGGGCGCCGAGCCGCCCCCGGCCGAACTGGCGGGACCCTGGGACATCATCGTGCACACCGCGGCATCCACGCGCTGGACCCTCGGCCGCGAGGACGCGGTCGACGCCAACATCCGCCCGCTGCGGGCCGCACTGGACCTGGCGGGACCCGATACGCACGTCGTGCATGTATCGACCGCGTACGTCGGCGGTGTGCGCAACCCCGAAGACCTCAGAGGCGCCGAGTTCGAGGGCTACCGCAACGGCTACGAATGGTCCAAAGCGGTGTGCGAGGAGGTGGTACGCGAAGAACACCGCGGACCTCTCACACTGGTCAGACCGCCGCTGATCGTCGGCCGCCGGGGCGGCGGTGAGATCTCCCGCTTCTCCGGCCCCTACACGATCCTCCAGGCTCTGGTCTCCGGACTGGCCGCGGTCGTGGTCGGCGACCCGGAGGGATACGCCGAGATCAGCCCCGTGGACGAGGTCGCCGCGGCCGTCACCGACGCCGTGCTGTCCGCGCCGCCCGACTCCCCGCGTACGGAAGTGATCGCGGCGGGCCGGGAGAGCCTGCGGCTCGGTACGCTGCTCGACATCATCTGCCGGACCCTCAACGAGTGCAGGGCCGAGCACGGCGTGGCCCCGATCGAGAAACCACCGATCGTCTCCGGCGACACCTGGAACCGCTTCTTCCTGCCGCTCGCCGAGCAGTACCTCTCGCCCTTCCAGCACCAGGCCGTGAAGCTGCTCGCGATGTTCCAGAGTTACACCAGCATGAGTGAACCGTTCGAACCCACCAGGCCCGTCGTTGACCCGGGAGGCGTCATGGCGGCATCCGTCCGCCACTGGGCCGCGCGCAAACCCCGGCTGGCTCTCGGCCGGCCGGTCCCGTGGACCCTGATCGCCACCTCGGCGTGAGGGCTCACGGCCGACGCGTACGGTCTCACCGGCCCGGTCCTGTCACCGGCCGCTCCCCGTGAGCGGGATGCGGACCGAGGTGATGGTCATGGGCTTGTCGGTGACCGCGATCAGGTAGATGCGCGGATGCTTGCCGCCGGGCAACCCGCGGAAGTCACCCGGCGGCTTCACGACGTACTCCGCCGAGGCGTGCGGGGCGAGGGCCGCCGGCCCCGAGCCGACGGTCCACCAGGCGGACGCGCCTTCGGAGACACGGCAGGCGAAGTGGGGGACGAGCGTGTGGCCGGTGGTGTTCACCGCCCGTACCACGACCGAGGTGATTCCCCGGCGCGGCCAGTCGGTCAACCGGGGCGTCAGGCTCATCCGCAGCGGCGGCGGGCTCGCGGCGGCCACACCGGCGCACGCGAGGGCGGGGGCGAGCAGCCCGAGGGCCAGCGCGGCCCTGACCCGGCGGCTGCCCGCCAGCCGGGGTATCACCGGCTGCCACGCGTTGGCCAGAGCTGATCCCGGCACGGTGGCGGCAGCAGCCAGCCACAGCGGTGTCATCAGCAGGAAGTAGCCGTCCTGGGAACGGGTGGCGAGGTAGAAGGGCAGCCAGGGCAGGACGGTGAGGGCGGGACCCAGCCGCCGTACCAACAGGGCCAGAGCGGCGACCAGGCCGAACAGCAGCAGGACACTGGAGTAGGAGTAGAAGTCCAGCCGGCTGCTGCCGCCGGTGAAGTAGTACGAGATACCGATCGCTCCCTGCCCGCGCAGGATCGCCCCCTGGGTCATCGGCAGCAGCGTCCCGGCCATCCACGCCCCGAAGTCCTGGACGGCGAAGTACGCGTTGATCAGCACCCAGGCCAGCGCGGCGAGGCCGCAGTAGCGGGCGACGACGCCGAGGGCCGCCCGGCCTCCCAGCTCGCCGCGCCGCACGGCATGGATACCGACGAGCAGGAACGGCAACAGAAACCAGGCGAGTTGCTGGGACGCGCAGGCCGCGCCGAGGCAGACGGCCCGCAGCGCCCCGTACCGCCCGAGGCGTCCGCCCGCGCCGGTGGACGGCCACCTGACCACGACCGGTACGAGGAGGGCGAAGGCGACGAGAGCGGGATAGCCCGAACGCGCGTATCCGGGCAGCAGACCGAAGCCCAGGCAGACGGCGGTGACCGCCGGGCGCCACGGTGCGGGGACAAGCCGCCACAGCACGACCGTGCCCACCAGCAGGGCGGCGGTGGTCACCAGCGTGGCCGCGGACGCGGAGTGCACGAAGAGGCTCACCGGAGCGGTGAGCAGCGCGGCGAGCGGTGGATACGCGTAGGTGAAGTCGCCGCCGCCGGACATGGTCTTGGTGATGCCGATGCCCGTGTCCTCGAAGAGCCAGGGCCAGGGCCGGCCGTAGACGGGGTGTCCCCGCAGGATCTCCCGCGCGGCCTGCGCGGTGAACACGCCCTCGTCGCCCGCACTGCTGTCCAGCCGGTAGTGGAGGACCAGCAGCGCGATCGCCACGGCCAGGACGCCGGCGTCCACGCGGGCCAGGGCCCTGCGGCCGCGTACGGACAGCGCGAGGACTCCGCAGATCAGGATCCCCGCGTAGCAGACGGAAATGGCTCCCGCGACGGGCGGGTTGACCACGATGCCGTGTGACCAGGCCTTCCGGGTGCCGATGAAGAGACTGATGGTGGCGAGCAGCGTCATCCCGCGGTGCCACTGGGGCGGGGCGGTGTCCGGCGGCCTGTCGTGCTGGTCCTGGCGGTCGTGCCGGTCCCGTTCGTGCCGGTGCGGCCGGGACCGCCGCTGCCGCCGCCGTCCCAGCCGCGCCGGACGGACGGTCACGACCCCGGGCGGGCGGGTTTCCGGGTCTCCGGCATGGGCGGGCAGGGTGTCGTCCACGGCGGCTTCCTTCTCGGTCCGAGCAACCCGGAAAGCGACTGTTCGATCTGCTCCCATGAGAAGTGACACGGCCGGGGACCGCATCCCGGTGGCCGCCACCGGTTCGGCCGGACGGCGCAACGCCCGCGACCCGGTCGGCACGGACCGAGGGACACCAGGTCAGTCCCGTACGCCGCCGGGGCGCGGCTCAGGCGTACCGGAGATCCAGTCGAGCGCGGCCCGCGCCGTGAACTCGGCCTGGCCGCCGGGAAAGAGCAGACCGGCCGTGCGGTAGGCGGGCTGCGAGGCCGTGCCCCGTACGTAGGGAATCGCGATGCAGGGCATACCGGCGGCGTGCGCCGCCGCCACGCCGGGCTCGGCGTCCTCCAGGACCAGGCACCGCGCCGGATCGGCCCCGAGGCGGCGCGCGGCCTCCAGGAAGACGTCCGGTTCCGGCTTGCCGCGGGGTACCTCCTCCGCGGAGACGGTCGTCGTGAAGTACGCCGCCAGACCTGTGCGTTCCAGCGCCACGTCGATGGCCTCCCCGGATGAACCGGAGGCGACCGCCATCGGTACGCCCGAGCCGTGCAGCTGTTCCACGAATGTCCGCATCTCGGGGAAGACCTCGGTGGAGGCGCGTACCAGCTCCAGATAGAGCCGGTTCTTCTCGGCGAGCAGGGTCTCGAGCGGTACGTCGATCGCGTACTCCGCGCGCAGCGCCTCCAGGGTCTCCAGGGTGCTGATCCCGATGAAGCGGCTGTGGTGTTCCCAGCTGAAGTCCTGGACACCGTAATGGGCGAGAAGCCGGCGCCCGGCTTCGTAGTAGTTCGGTTCGCTGTCAACGAGCGTTCCGTCGAGATCGAAGATGACCGCTTGGATGTGCGAAGTGCTCATATCTCCCAGCATGCCAAGTCGGAGGCCGGACGTCAGAGCCGAGGAACCGGACCGGTCCCCCTGCTACCGTCTGCCGCACGGCGGCGGATCGGCCGTCGCGGACCGGCGGTGGCCGGCGCCGGCCTTGCGCCGGAGCGGTTTCAGAAGCGGCAGAGGGGACACGCATGGTGCGTGACAGAGGCAACGGACAGGCGTTCATCGGGTCGTTCACCTCGTCAGGGGGCCACGGCATCATCGCCGCCGAGGTGGACGACGAGACCGGCGCGCTGACGGTACAGGGCACGACCGACGTCGTCGCCGATCCGTCGTATCTCGCACTCGCACCGGACGGCTCCGTCCTCTACACCGTCTCGGAGACGGAAGAGGGCGCCGCGGCCGCCTTCCGGATACCGGCTCCCGGCGCTCCTGACCAGGCCCTCCTGCTGATGGGGCGGCCCGTGGCGGTGTCCGGGTCGAGCCCCACCCATCTGGCGCTCGCCTCCGGCCATCTGCTGACGGCCAACTACGGCTCGGGCAGCGTCACAGCGCTGCCGCTGCGCTCCGACGGCGGGCTCGACGCCCCCGCCAGGGTGTTCCGGCACCAGGGCTCGGGTCCGCATCCCGACCGGCAGTGCGGGCCGCACGCCCACCAGGTGCTGACCGACCCGAGCGGGCGGTGGATCGTCAGCGTGGACCTCGGGACGGACTCCGTACGGGTCTGCGCCCTCGACGCGGCGTCAGGAACGCTCACGGCGCACTCGGAGACGGCACTGCGCGCCGGTTCGGGGCCGCGCCACCTCGCGTTCCACCCGGCGGGCAGCCACGCCTATGTGCTGAACGAACTCGAACCGACGCTCACGATCTGCCGGTGGGACGCACGGCAGGGCGTCCTGGAGGCGGTCGCGGAGACCCCCGTACTCCCGGCGGACGCAGGGACCGACAGCTACGCCTCCGAAGTGGTCGTCTCGCACGACGGACGGTACGTCTGGACGGCCAACCGGGGGCACGACAGCATCTCCGTGCTCTCTCTCGACGGGACACGCGAGAAGGCCGAGCTGATCACCACGGTCGGATGCGGCGGCCGCTGGCCCCGGGACCTCGCGCTCGACCCGGCGGGCCGGCGCCTCTACGCCGCGAATGAGCACTCCGGTGACGTCACGTGGTTCGACATCGATCCGCGGACGGGGATCCCGGCGCCGGCAGGGGCCATCGAGGTCCCTGCGGCCTCCTGCGTGATCTTCGGCCGGCCGGCGGCCCCCTCGTCCGGCATCCGTGCCCCGGAGGCCGTCACGGAGCCGTACGGGGCCTGAGGGCCCGCGCAGGGCCCGGCCGCTCCCCGCAGCGGAAGGCCCGCGCCGAATCGATTCGTGAGGTGATCCGGTGCGGGCCTTTTCCACGCGTACACGCGTACGTGCTTCCCGTACGCGAGCGGTGTCAGTGCGTCGGCGTCCCCTGCGGCTCCGGCACGATGCCCAGCGCCGTCGTGTACTTCGCCAGGACGAGCTTGCCGATCGCCGGGTAGGCACCCAGCGGCTCGGCGGCCCCGCAGTCGGCCTCCTTGAGAGCGGCGTCGAGAAGCCCCTCGGGCGCCTCGGGGCCGACCAGATACGGCGCGAGCGCGAGCTGGGCGGAACCGGAGCCGCGCAGTTCCGCGGCGATCGCGGCGACCGAACCCTCGACGTCGAGCGCCGCGGCCATGACCGGTACGGCGAGACGCGCGGCCAGCAGCATCCCGGTGATGCCGGCGGTCTGGAGCGCCTCTTCGCCGCCCACCGTGGCCAGGATGATGCCGTCGGCGGCCGTGGCCACCGTGAACAGCCTGGCGCGGTCGGCGCGGGCGAGACCGGCTTCCGACAGACGTACGTGCAGCGCCTCGGCGAGCAGCGGGTGCGGACCGAGGACGTCCGTCAGCTCCGCTTCCGAGCCACTGTCCGTGACGGCCTGACCTATCCGGCCGACCAGGGAGTTGTCGGGACCCGCGAGCAGCGGTACCACGACGGCCACCGGGCCCTGGGGCTCCGCGGCCTCGCGGCCGGAGGCCACAGCCAGCTCGTAGCGCTCCGTACGCAGCGCGGCAGTTCCCGCCAGGACGTTCTGCAGTGTCGGGAACTCGGCGTCGTCGCCCTCCAGATAGCCGATCGAGGCGTCGAGCCCGGGCAGCTCGGAGCGCGCGATGCTCATGACCTCTTCGGCGAGACCGCGGACAGCGTCCGAGGGGGTGCCGGGGACGGCGAGAACCAGTGCGGGCGCGCCTTCTGGAGCCGCCACAGGCTCGGGACGGCGGTGGCGCCCCGACTGACGGGGGCGCGGCATTCGTACTGGCAGGCCGGGTGCGGGCCCAGTGGGGGTGCTCATGGCGTCGCATGCTACTGGTTTTGTGGGCGCGGCTGTTCGGGGAGGGGCCATTCACGCTCCCTTTGTCCCTATCTATCCGATAGGTGTTTTTCTGCTCATCCGTCCCTATGTGTCGGAACGTGCAACAGGCGCGGATCGAGGGGCAGTCGGAGGGATTTCGTGGAGAGGGCCGCCGCGACGAACAGTGAACCCGTGAGCGGATCGCCTGCCGCTGTGACGGTCCTGACGCGTGGCAGTAGCCGGGACAGCTCGGTGCGCAGGGGAGCGAGCAGCGGTTCACCGAGTTTGAACAGCCCACCGGTCAGAGCGACTTGAGCGTCGCCGTCCGGTGGGCAGGCTGCTGCGGCGGCCTCTGCGATATGCCGCGCGGCCGTCGCGAGAATCCCCTCGGCGACCGGATCGCCGTCCGCGCAGGCGGCCACTTCCGGAGCGAACGAGGCGAGCACGGCAGGCCGGTCGGCGCGCGGATAGAGCGACGCGGGCAGGCCGGAGGGCGCCCCGAAAACCGCTTCCATTCTGGACAGCAGTGCGGGTGAACCTCCGTGACGCCCGTCGTACGCGCGCAGGGCCGCCTCCAGGCCGGCCCGGCCGATCCAGGCACCGCCGCCGCTGTCGCCCAGCAGATGCCCCCAGCCGTCCGCGCGGTGCCAGCCCGTCAGATCCGTACCCAGCGCGATCATGCCCGTGCCCGCCGCGACGACCGCGCCCGGCCGCTGGCCGAGCGCTCCCGCGTACGCCGTGACCGCGTCCGCGGCGAGCGCCAGCCGGCTGACGCCCAGGGCGCGTTCCAGCGCGGCGGGCAGTTCGGCGCGGAGCCCGTCGCCGAGCGTCGCCATGCCGGCCGCGCCGATCGCGACGGCCGAGAGCGGTCCGCCGCCGGCCCGCGCGAGCAGCGTGCGTGCCGCGGGCAGCAGTTGGGCGAGCAGATGCGCGGTGTCGAGACCGGCAGGACCGGTGCGCACGGGCTCGTCGGAGGCCGTGACGGCGACGGTCGTGACGTCCGCCGCCGGGATTCCCGCCGGGTCGGGGGATGCCGCGGTGGCGGTTGTCGTGGCGGAGCGCGCCCCGGTGAAGCCGAGCGCGATCCGCAGGCCGGAGCCGCCCGAGTCCACCCCCAGCACCCAGCTCATGGGAGCCGCCGTTCCGTGGGCCGCGTTCCCGGGCGGGCGGGGAGACGGAAGCCGGTCGACGCGATCACGGGACGCGACGGACGCCGTCGCTCACCGGCACGTGCCCGCGTGACCTCATGAACCGTCTCCAGGAAGAAAAAGAAGGGGGAGTGACGGCGGCAGCGTACCCCCGTTCCCCGTGGAACACCGAGCCGCCGGACCGGCCCTGGGTACCCGCGCCGCGGGTAAGTAGAGTGACGTCCCGTGACAGCAAGACCGTTGAGTGAAGTCGTTGAGCCGGGATGGGCGCAGGCGCTGAGCCCCGTCGCCGGGCGTATCGCCGCGATGGGTGACTTCCTGCGCGCGGAGGTCGCGGCCGGCCGCACCTATCTGCCGGCCGGCGCCAACGTCCTTCGCGCCTTCCAGCAGCCCTTCGACGAGGTGCGTGTCCTGATCGTCGGTCAGGATCCCTATCCCACGCCGGGAATGGCCATCGGGCTGAGTTTCTCGGTGGCGCCCGAGGTGCGGCAGCTGCCCGGCAGCCTGGAGAACATCTTCCGTGAGCTGCACGGCGACCTGGGGCTGCCGCGCCCTTCGAACGGTGATCTGACGCCGTGGACGCGACAGGGCGTACTCCTGCTGAACAGAGCACTCACCACAGCGCCCCGCAAGCCCGCCGCCCACCGGGGCAAAGGCTGGGAAGAGGTGACGGAGCAGGCCATCCGTGCGCTGGCCGCCCGTGGCAAGCCACTCGTCTCCATCCTCTGGGGCCGCGACGCCAGGAACGCCCGTCCGCTCCTCGGCGACTACCCGGCGATCGAGTCCGCCCACCCCTCTCCGATGTCAGCCGACCGCGGCTTCTTCGGCTCCCGGCCCTTCAGCAGAGCCAACGACCTGCTGATCGGCCAGGGAGCCCAGCCGGTGGAGTGGCGGCTGCCGTAGCTGTACTGCCCGGTGAGGCCGGTGGCGCGTCCTGCGGGCCGTTCGCCCGGTCGTCGGCGCCGATCATGTGAGGGTCTGGCCGGACGGTTTCCCGCGGGTCTCCTCGAACTCCCGGGCCGGATGCGAGTCCCCGACGATCCCGGCGCCGGCGCGCGGCCAGGCGTGACCGTCCCGCTCGCAGAGGGCGCGCAGGACGAGCGCCGCGTCCGTGGAACCGTCGCTCGACGCGGTGAGCACGGCGCCGGAGTGCCGAGCTGAACGTCCCGTTCGGCGCCGAGCCCGTACGCCCGTGTGCCGGCCGGCCGCTGTGTGGAGAACGCCCCGCCGGTATCGGGAGAACCGCACGCGACAGGCCGAGCGGTCCGCACTCGTCAGTGCGGTCGAGGACCGCCCCGTGCGGCGGATCGCTCTCGATGTGAGCCGCGGGAGTGGACCGGCCGAGCGATGACATCCCGGTCGGCATCCCTGCCGACCGGGATGTCATCGGTGCTCTGCCGGCTTCCACCAGGTCTCAATGGTGGAAAAAGCGACGCTCGCTCATCCAGTCGACAGGGCGAATTACGAGCCACCGCTACCCTGTGTGCGAATCGGTGAGGAGTGGAAACCGGGCGAGATCGCGCTACCCCGCCCATGGTCGGTAATTCCAAGCAGCGGTCATCACCAGAGGAGATCACGCATGGATGATCACAAGAATTCGAACGAGGTTTCTCGGCGTCAATTCGTTGCGTTCTCCGGAGCCGTGGGCGCGGCGACGCTCCTGGCCGGTGCGGGAGCAATCGGCAGCGCGGCTGCGGCAGCCGGCCCGGTGCACGGAGAGCCCTCGGCCGGCTCATGCCCCACTCCCCCTCCCGGTGCAGGCCAGAGCCCCTGTCCCCCTGCACAGCTTCAGTCCGTCTGCGGCAGTCCCACCGACAATGATCCGCTGTGGAATGACGTCCAGTACTGCACTCACGGGACGCCCCCGCCGCCCCCGCAGACCAGGCCCAACTGCCTGAAGAAAAGCCCGGATTATGTGGTGCTGCATGGCAAGCCCGAGACCCGGCACAATTACCTCCTGGCTCCCAGTTGCCGGATCACGGGTATCGAATGCCCGTTTCTCGTGACCTCCGGCGCGGCGAACTACTGGAATGACGCATGGGAGAACGCGAGGAGCGGGGGAAGCGTCCCTGTGCAATACCCTAATATCGGACTGGGGATCAACTCGCAGCACGCCCGGCGCTTCAACCAGCTGCACATTCACATGGCCGGAGTCCGGCCGGGCACGCAGAGACGGCTGCAGGAACTCGACACGATGGGCCGCATCGCCACTCAACCCGCACAATGGGGTGCCGTGCCCTACCAGGCATCGATCTCGGGCCCCCAGGGTTCAGGAGATCGGACCTACCGGCTCCTCAGGCTGCCCAACCTCGGGCAGAACCTTTTCATGCTGTTGTACCGGTATGTGGTCATGCCGGCCGGGCTGGACATGGCAAACCAGACACTGATCGTGGTGCCGAAGATGACAGCCGCCGGGTTCGCAGGGACTTTCTATGTCCTCAACAGCGACAATTCGCTCCACGACGGTACGAGCACGTGTGACTACTTGCTTGTGTACGGCTGACTGCTGTCGGTTCGGATCGTCATCGGCCGGGGCCGGGCGATCAGCGACCGCGCGCGGACATCTGAGAGCCGTTGCCGTGGCGGATGGGCGAGAGTGCGCCCATCCGCCGGCAACGGCTTTTCCTGCGTCACGCGCCCGCGCGGATCAGACGGCGCGGAGGTACTGCGGCGGGGTGTGTACGGTGCCGCCCAGCTCCGCGGCGGCGTGGCGCGCCCAGGACGGGTTGCGGAGCAGTTCGCGGCCCAGCAGTACGGCGTCGGCCTCGCCGTTGGCGAGGATCTTCTCGGCCTGCACAGGGTCGGTGATCAGACCGACGGCCGCCACCGGGAGCTTCGTCGCGGCCTTGACCTGGGCCGCGAAGGGCACCTGGTAGCCGGGACCGAGCGGGATGCGCACGCCGGCCGCGTTGCCGCCGGTGGACACGTCGAGCAAGTCCACACCGTGGGCGAGCAGTTCGTCCGCGAGGCGTACCGTGTCGTCGGCGGTCCAGCCGCCCTCGTCGAGCCAGTCGGTGGCGGAAACCCGGAAGAAGACCGGGAGTTCGTCGGGCCACACCGCGCGCACGGCGTCAACCACCTCGAGGGCGAACCTCGCACGGTTCTCGAAGGAGCCGCCGTACTCGTCCGTACGGTGGTTGCTGTGCGGTGAGAGGAACTGGGCGATCAAGTAGCCGTGCGCGCCGTGCACTTCGGCGACCTGGAATCCGGCGTCCAGCGCGCGCCGGGCCGCCGCCGCGAACTGTCCGACGATCTCCTTGATCTCGTCCACCGTCAGTTCGGCGGGCAGTTTGTGGCCCTCCGTGAACGGCAGCGGGCTCGGTGCCACCACGTCCCAGCCGCCGTTCTCGGAGGCGACGGGGCCGCCGCCCTCCCACGGCCTGCCGTTCGACGCCTTCCGTCCGGCGTGGGCCAGTTGGATGCCGCTAATTGTCCCCTGGGATGCGAGGAAGCCGGTGATCCTGCGGAAGGCCTCGACCTGGGTGTCGTTCCAGATGCCGAGGTCCTGCGGGCTGATCCGGCCCTCGGGGCTGACGGACGTGGCCTCGGTGAGTATCAGCCCGGTGCCACCGGTGGCACGGGCGGCGAGGTGGGAGAAGTGCCAGTCGTTCGGCGCACCGGCGTCAGGACCCGTCGCGTCCGCGGAGTACTGGCACATCGGCGCCAACCAGACACGGTTGGGGATGGTCAGCGACCGCAGGGTGTACGGCTCGAACAGTGCGCTCACGGGGGCTCCAATTCAGGCGGCATAGGGCGGTGACCTGCGCCGAACAGGCGCGAGGCCTACTCGTACGGTACCCGTCGTAGTAAGGCGCATGTCAAACTACGGCGGCGCTCGTACAATGAGGGCCCCGATGAAGTGGAGCCGTCGTGTCCGTCGCCCCCAGCACTCGCGAACTCGCTCACCCGCTGTGCGACGAGATCCGGCTGGAGAGCGTCCTGCACGCGCTCTCCGATCCTCTGCGGCTGCGCGTCGTCCGCGATCTCGCCCTCGCCGAGCAAGAATTAACCTGTTCGCACTTCGGTCTGCCCATCACGAAATCGACGCTCACGCACCACTTCCGGGTGCTCCGCGAGAGCGGTGTGATCCGGCAGATCTACCGGGGCACGGCCAAGATGAACGGTCTGCGCAGGGCGGATCTGGACGCCCTTTTCCCCGGCTTGCTCGACGGTGTGCTGGGTGCCGCCGCGGCGCAGGAGGCGCGGCTCGGGCGGACCCGGATGCGCCGACAGGGTGCCGTGCGGTGACGGCCGTGCGTGCCCCGGCAGGGGAGGGCGGATTGCCCTATTAAGTTCAGAGTGTGTCGGAACATAAACTGATCTCCGCCCAGAGCCCTGATGAGACCCTCGCCCCCGCGCCGCCGAGGTGGGAGGTGCAGGGGTACGGCACCGTCACGGGAGCGGGCGAGGAGCAGGACGGTGTCACGCGGTGCGAGGTGCGCCCGCCCTGGCTCGATGTCCGGCTGACCTTCGCCGACGGCGCCAGGCTCGACGTACTCGCGGTGGTCCGTGAGGGGCGGATCGCCATCGAGGACGCCCAGGCGGACCCGCCCCTGGCCCTCGACGGCCTCGCGGCTCTGGCCGAGGTGATCCGGGAGGCGCTGGAGGATGCCTGTCAGGCGTTCATCGGGCCGCCCCGGGGACTCGAAACGGAGCGGGGGGAGCCGGTCATTCCCGTTGCGCTGGCGGAGCCGGTCGTTCCGGTCGTCCCTTTCGTCCCGACGGAGCTGCTGGACCTGCCGGAACCGGCCGAAACGCACCTCGCAGGGCCCGCGAAACCGGCCGAATCGGCTCCGGAGCCGACCCTGGCGGACGCACCGGTCCTGTGCGAGGCGGCCTCCGCCGACGAAGCGACCGGCTTCGGAACGCCCGGCGGTGGCGAGGCGCGGACCGGCGGGGGAGCGGAGCTGCCCGGCAGGCACCGGGCCCGCCCGTCCGCGCCGCGCGGTTCCGCGGGACGGCGCGGCGCCGCGGATGTCTACCGCACGGCGCAACGGGAAGGCGGGGATCCGGTTCTCGCCGTGATGGCCGCCACCGGCCTCAGCCGCCGCAGAGCGCTCAGACTGATCGCGGGCGCCCGGGACGAAGGGCTGCTGACGCCCCGTCACCAGCGGCGCTGACGCGCCGGGCGTCGTATCGCGTCGCCTTCCATGCCGCCTCGCCCTGCTCGCCCCGCGTCACATCGAGCGCATGCGGCTCATCTCAGCGGTCTGCTGTGCGATGACGTCGGTCGCCATCTCCTCGATCTGCACGTTGTTGCCCTCGGAGAGCACGTCCGTGGCCATCGTGATCGCTCCCTGGTGGTGGGCGATCATCAGCTCGAGGAAGAGCGCGTCGAAGTCGGCGCCCTTCGCGGCGCGCAGGTGCGCGAGTTCGCCGGCCGTGGCCATGCCGGGCATCATGCCGTGGTCATGACCTTGCTGGTTCTTGGGACTGCCATTGCTTTTCAGCCAGGCTTCCATTGCCCCGATCTCCGGCTTCTGCGTGGCGGTGATGCGCTCGGCGAGCCGCTTCACCGCCTCCGAAGCGGCCCGGTCGGGGGCCAGCGCGGTGAGTTCCAGCGCCTGGCCGTGATGCGTGATCATCATCTGCGCGTAGGTGATGTCAGCGGAATTGGGCGTGTTGTCGGGGGCGGCCTTCACGGCCTCCTCGGGCGAGAGCGTACGGGCGGGTTCCCCCGGCTTACCCGGTGCCACCACGCCTGATACGCCGCCGCTCGTCGTCCGCACCGCACCCGCGTCTCCCGACTCGCAGGCTCCCAGGGCGAGTACGGCGGCCACCGTCGCTGTCGCGACGACGGCCCTGAGGGCGCGCGGGGTCCCGCGGCGGATCAACACAGTTGCCTCCAGAGGTGCATGACGGGTGGGTGGGTCAGGACCGTCTTAACACGCTTCGTCGTTCGGGCGATCGAACACTTTCATTACGTCTCTGTTGCCATCTGTTGAGATGTACATGAGGTGGAGCATACTTCCAGGTCAGCGAACCGTTCTATCGCGAACGGACAACAAGGGAGGACGCTTTGACCTCGTTGCGCATCACCGGCGTGCGGCGCAGACGCCTGGGCGTGGCGGCAGCCGCCACCGGACTCTTCGTCACGCTGCTGACCGCCGGACCCGCTTCCGCCACGCCGGACCCGGGTGACACCGCGGCCCGCCGGCAGATCTCCGCGGGGCAGGCCGCCGAAGCGACAGCGGCCATCAAAAAGGGCGAGATACCCGGCGTGGACGAGATCGTCCACAGCGACAACATCACGCACCTGGCCAATGTCCCCAAGGACGCGCTCACCGATCTCAACTCGGACCTGACCTTCCAGGGCAAGTACGCCTTCGCGGGCAACTACTCCGGTTTCCGTATCTTCGATCTGAGCAACCCGAAGTCCCCGAAGACGGTTGCGCAGGTGCTCTGTCCCGGATCGCAGAACGACATCACCGTCGACGGTGACCTGCTCTTCCTGTCGACCGACTCCTCGCGCAGCGACAACTCCTGCAACAGCACCACGCAGCCGGCGACGGAGAAGTCCTCCTGGGAGGGCATGAAGATCTTCGACATCAGCGACAAGCGGAACCCGAAGTACGTCGCCGCCGTGGAGACCGCGTGCGGCTCGCACACGCACACGCTGGTCCCGGAGCGCAAGGACGTGTACATCTACGTCTCGTCGTACTCGCCCAGCGAGACCTTCCCGGACTGCCAGCCGCCGCACGACGGGATCTCCGTCATCAAGGTGCCGCGCAAGGCCCCTCAGAAGGCCGCGGTCGTGAACTTCCCGGTGCTCTTCCCGGACGGCGGCAACCCGGGCGCTCCCACCAACCCGGGCGTCTCGGCGACCACGGGCTGCCACGACATCACCGTGCTGCCCTCCAAGGACCTGGCCGCCGGTGCCTGCATGGGTGACGGCATCCTGTTCGACATCAAGAACCCGGAGCGCCCGAAGGTCATCGACCGGGTCCAGGACAACACCAACTTCGCCTTCTGGCACTCGGCGACGTTCAACCAGACCGCCGACAAGGTCGTCTTCACCGATGAGCTGGGCGGCGGTGGCGCCGCGACCTGCAACGCGGAGATCGGCCCGAACCGCGGCGCCGACGGCATCTACGACATCGTCGGCAAGGGCGACCACCGCAAGCTGGTCTTCCGCAACTACTACAAGATCCCCCGCTACCAGGCGGACACCGAGAACTGCGTCGCGCACAACGGCTCGCTGATCCCGGTCAAGGGCCGCGACATCATGGTCCAGGCCTGGTACCAGGGCGGCGTCTCGGTCTGGGACTTCACCAACTCCGCGAAGCCGAAGGAGATCGCGTACTTCGAGCGCGGTCCGCTCTCCACCGACACGATGCAGACCGGCGGTTCGTGGTCGGCGTACTACTACAACGGCTACATCTACTCGAACGACATCGCCAAGGGCTTCGACGTCCTGAAGCTCGACGACGCGAGGACGGACTCCGCGAAGCGGGTGCGGATGGACGCGCTCAACGTCCAGACGCAGCCTGACTACTTCAAGGACTTCGCCCACTGAAGAGGGCTGTCTTCCTGACCCGTTCCGCCGGACGGCTCGCCGTCCGGCGGAACGCCGTACTCCCACGCGAGTCCGTAGCGCTGGAACAGCTCGGCCCGCAGCCGCCGCGCCGGCATCGGCGCGCCTGGCATCAGCACCGCGAAGACCGCGCCCATCAACAAGGCGCGCAGCAGCGGATAGTCGGCCTCCACGTCCGGTGATCCGTACCGTGTCACCGTCTCGCTCAGCAGCACGCTGAGCCGCTGCTGCTCGGGGCACTGCACGAAGCCCTCGGCCTGCAGCACGCCGGCCATGTGCGCGCGCATCACGACGGGACTGTCCGCCGCGAGCCCCAGGACGGCGTCGATCGCACGTGCCATCAACTCCTGCCCGTCCTCCGTGCGCGGTTCACGCGTCAGAGCGGCTTCCAGCGTCTGGTGCATCAGCCGGTGCACGGCCGACTGGAACAACTGCCGCTTTCCCGGGAAGTAGTACGACACGAGACCGCGGGCGGAACCGGCCCGGTCGGCGATGTCGGTCAGCGTCGTGGCCTCGTAGCCGCGCTCGGCGACCAGGTCCACCGTCGCCTGCAACAGCCGTTCCCGGGAACGTCGACGACGTTCTTCATTGACCGACGCGCTTCGCGGGGACATGCTGGACTCCTGCGTTGACTGGTTCTCAGCCAGTATACTCAGCGTGTTCCGTGCCAGGGCCTTTCCTGCCTGGTCGGCGGGGCTGTCGCCTGCCTTGGGCGACGCGGGGGATCGCCCAAGGCAGACGGGATTTCTCGCAGGTTGCTCAGGACCGGGGACCCTGGCCCGCCAGGTCGAGTACGGGGCGCAATCCGGCCGGCCGTTCCTCCACCGGCAGGTGGTCCACGAAGTGCACGGTACAGCCGAGTTGGACCGCACCGCCGTCGGCCCTGCGGTCGTCCCCGACCATCAGTACATCGTGCGGATCCTGCCCCAGTTCCTCACAGGCCGTCTCAAAGAGCCGCGCGTCGGGCTTCTGAATACCGTGCTCGTACGACAGCACGTATGCGTCCACGAACGCGTCGAGGCCGTGCGCGCGGAAGACGGGCCGCAGATCCCAGCCGATGTTGCTGACCACCGCGATACCGAGTCCGCCGCGCCGCAGAGCGCCGAGCACCTCGGCCGCGTCGGCGTACGGGCGCCATGCCGCCGGTGTCATATGGCGCTCGTAGAGCGCGTCGTACAGGGTCGGGAGGGGCAGCGGCACCTGCCTGGCGAGGCCGGTGTAAGCGGCGCGATGCTGCTGGGCGCTCGCGTCGCGTGCGGCCCAAACGTCCGCCAGATCCGGCGGTACCTGCTGCGGCGAAGGCCCGCCGGGCAGCGCTCCCGCGACGGCCAGCCGCATCGCGTACCGCCGCACCTCGTCCGGGGGCACGCTGTGGCCCGCTTCGTCGAGTACGGCCTGTAGCCAGGATCCTGCGGATTCGATGCGGAAGAGGGTTCCGGAGAAGTCGAAGAGCACAGCCTTGAACGTCATGAGCCCGATCCTTACCGGGCGACGGTGTCCTGGACAAGGCCGGGAGTGTGTACGCGGCGGTCATATGCGGTGAGCGACAGCGCGACGACGCAGCCGCCGAGCGACCAGCCGGCCAGCACGTCCGAACTCCAGTGCACTCCGAGCCACAGCCTGGTCAGGCCCACCCCCACGACCGACAGAGCCGCCGCCGCCACCGCCGTACACCACACCCAACGGGCGGTTGTCCGGCGCCGCAGCAGCCAGAGCAGCAGCCCGCACGTCACGGCGGCCGTCAGCGCGTGACCTGAGGGGAACGACGAGAAATGGGCAGAGCCGACCGGGTCGTGCCAGCGCGGCCGGTCCCGGTCCACCGCTGCCTTGAGGATCTGCAGGCAGGCCGTACCGCAGGCGCTTGTGACCGTGACCCAGAGTGCGAACAGCCGCTCGCCGCGCAGAAACAGCAGAATCACGGCAACCGCCGTCACGGCGCGCATCGTCAGGGGATCCCACATCCAGTCGCTCAGCACCCGGACCGCCCGGGTGAGGGCCGGATCGGCGACCGCCCGCCGGTGCAGTCCGACAGCGGCCGCACGGTCGAAGGAGAGCAGCGGATCCCACTGGGCGACCACCAGCGCCGTCAGCAGGGCCGAACAGAGCGCGAAGGCGACGGCCGCGCGGAGCGGCGTGATGAGCGGGGGACGCGCAGGCGGGGCCGGGGGAGCAGAGGGGGACGGGAAGGAAGCCGGAGAAGGAATCGGGGGCGGACGCATGGGGTGAGCCTTACCGAAGAGGCGCCCCGCAAGCTATCCGAGGGCACGCAGTCCCGGCACCAGAGCGACGACCAGCGGAACCACCGGCACCAGTGCGGCCGCCGCGGTCAGCCGCAACCGGCGCCCCGCGGTGAGCCGGGGAACCGGTGAGAGCAGCCGGTTGACCCGCTGCGGCAACTGCGCGTCCGGGGCCGGACCGGGGCCGAACACCCCGCGTTCCTCGTTGAGTTCGACGAGGGCCAGCGCGATCGTCCGCCGTCCGAAGCGCCGCGAGGCGACATCGTCGGCGGCCAGCTCGACCAGCCGGTGCATCTCGTCGCGGAAGGCGGCGAACACCGGCACCTGCGGAAATCCGTTCGCCAGCGCGCCCGAGCAGTGCAGCAGCCAGTCGTGCCTGGCGCGCGCGTGGCCCTGCTCATGGGCGAGCACGGCATCGAGCTGACGGCCCTTCAGCCGGCGCAGCGCCGCCGTCGTGATGACCAGTTGAGGCGCGGCGCCCGGCAGCCACCACGCGTCGGGCCGGTCCGCCTCCAGCACGACCAGCGGCGCCTCCCCCGGTTCCTCGCCGGGCAGGACGGGGGAACGCACGAGCAGGTCGTCGCGGCTCTGCCGGCGCCGCCTTCGGGCCCGGTGAATCTCGCGCGTGAGCATCGTGGCCGTCCACAGACCGCCGCTCGCCAGGACCACCGCCAGCACGGCCGACCACGGGCGGTGCGCACCCAGGGCGTAGGCCTCCACCACCCCGTGCGGGGCGGGCGCGAACACATGCCCGCGTACGGCGGTCCAGGCCGCGGCGGCGCTGAAGGTCATGGACAGCGCGAAACTCAGCAGCACGGCCGCCACCACGCACTGCCATACCCAGAGGGCCACGACGGGCTCCCGCTCCGGCCATTCGGCGCGCGCCAGCAACCGCGGTGTGACGACAGCGGCCACCACACCGAGCAGCAACAGCGCCAGGGAGACCATCATGGTCACCAGCCTATGAGGCGCGCCCTCCCAAGGGGAGGAACCCGCACGGCAAGTGAGCTACGCCACGTGTGCCCACCGGAGCGGGTGGCGCGCGAGTGGCGAGCGAACCGCGTGGCACCGGCGCGGACACCGCGTCGGTTCAGAGCGTGAGAAGCATCGCCAGCATGGCTATGCCCATGGTGAGCCGGCAGGCCGTCGCCAGCTCGGGCCGGTCGCCCCAGGGCACCGTGAGCCCACCGCCCCCGCTGCCCGCAGCCGTGGGCACGGGAAGCAGACGCCCGCCCGCCCACAGCACGTATCCGGCGAAGTAGACGAGCAGCGCGCCGGTGGCCAGGGGCGCTCCACCGCCGGAATGCATGCTGTGCGCCCCGCCGGGCGCCGCGGCCATCGCACCCGCCATGTAGACCATGGCGAGCATGCCCAGCAGGTGGTGCAGGTGATGCGCGGTCCCGCGATCCCTCCCGCCCCTCCCGCGGACGGGAGCCGGCGGACGCGGCGCCGTGACACCGAACACCGCCGTCACACCGAACACCGCTGTCGCGGCGAACACCGCAGCGACGCCGAACAGCGCCGCGTATCCGAGCCACACCCACCGGGGCGGCTCCAGCACCGCCGCGGGGACGGCCATGGCAGCCATCCCGAACCCCATCAGGGCCTCGCTCCCCGCCGTACCGCGCTGCCCGCCCGCCCCGCCACGCCACCGGAGCAGACAGTAGCTCCCGGCCGCCGCGCAGAGCGCGACAAGCAGCCAGCCGGCCGTTGCCGGTCCATGCACCTCGCACCTCCCCCGTCGAGCGCTGTCGAGAGGGAAGCTGCCCCGTGGAATCGGGGCACATACGGGCGCAAGGGGGCGCTTGGTGGTCAAAGGGGGCACGTGGGGAGTCATTGGGGGAGCGCGCGGGGGCTCACGCGCCGACCGGCAGCAGGGTGGGCAGGACCCGGCGTCCGCCTCCGAGATCCGCGCCGCAATTCGCATTTCTCCGGAAAGGGAAAGCGTAAAGAAAATCAGCTGACACGCCGATTCAATTCTTGGCCGAATGCGTCATGTCCGCAGCCTTGTGGTCGGCCGCACGCCCCGACTACCTTTCACAGGCGTGCTCTTGGGAGCCTGGTGGACTGCCGCCACCTGTTGAACCCCCCATTCCCAAGGACCTTGCGCATTTCTGGCAGATAACTACTGGGAGGAAATCCTCCATGAGTATGTCACGACGCTCGGTCATCGCTTCCGCGCTGGCTGCCACGGCCGCGATCGGCGGTGTCACCGCTGCCTCGCAGGCCGGAGCGGCCGAGCCGAGACGCCGTAGCGCCTTCGGACCCGCCGCGAGCCCCGCCGGTGATGTGGTCGGCAAGATCACCGTGGGCTATCAGGGCTGGTTCGCCTGCAAGGGCGACGGCGCGCCCATCAACAGCTGGTGGCACTGGAGCCAGAACGCCGGCCAGCCCCCGTCGCCCGACAACACGACGCTCGTCTCGTGGCCCGACATGCGTGAGTACGACCACAGCTATGTCACGGCGTACGGCGATCTCGGCAGTGGTCAGCCTGCCGCGCTGTTCTCGTCCTGGGATCAGCAGACGGTGGACACGCACTTCCGCTGGATGCGGGAGAACGACTGCGACACCGCCGCCCTCCAGCGCTTCAACCCGTTCGGCGACGAAGGCCCGACCCGCGACGCGATGACGCAGAAGGTGCGTCAGGCGGCGGAGGCGAACGGCCGGAAGTTCTACATCATGTACGACGTCAGCGGATGGACGTCGATGCAGCAGCAGATCAAGGACGACTGGACGTCCAAGATGAAGGCGTACACCGCCTCCAGCGCCTACGCGCGGCAGAACGGCAAGCC